>CABSIM010000007.1 GCA_902477765.1 uncultured Clostridiaceae bacterium
CGTTTCCGGGGCCCGATTCTGTCTGTCTTATTTCTTTTTCTTTTCTCTTGTATAGCTCATGATAAAGCCGGAAAACGCACAGATACTGGCTACCCAGATGGAATATGTCTTTATGGCGTCGTCAATCCCCATAACAAGGGCTCCGTTTCCCAGCAGGGCTCCGATCAGCTGGGTAAATACCAGAACCGCTCCCATGATCAGAAACAGGGGCAATGTAATCTCAAAAATCACCATGCAAATGCTGTAAATTGTTTTTTTCATGCCATGTTCTCCTTTCTACGCTCCGATAATGGGAATGATTCCAAGCATAATGAGAATTGCCAGGAGAACAACCGGCAGCGCATAATGGAACAGCAGGTTCTTGAATATCCTGGACGGCTCATTCAGTCCTGAAATACCGCTGGCAATGTAAATGGGTGCCGAGTTGGGCGGAATACATCCTTCGTTGGACACCAGGAACAGGAATGCCACGCAGCAGGCCACCGGTTCCAGGCCAATGGATCTGAGCGCCGCATAGGACAGGGCTCCCAGGGCCGTGGTGGATGCGGTTCCTGTAAACGGTCCCACCATCAGAGTGGTGATCAGGGCAATAAGGAGAACCACCAGTACAGAAGAATAGCTTCCCAGAGAAGAGAAGATGGCGGTGAATTCATCCTGAAGTCCCAGTTTTGTCAGAACACTGGCTGCCGCAAACGCAAAGAACAGGAGGCATCCCACTTCGCTGTATTTTGGTGCGGAAGCTTTGATCATGTCTTTCCAGCCTTTGAAATCGTGGGGCAGATATTTCCAGCCTTCCACAATGGTGAAAAATGTCATCAGAATGGGGATCCACATAACGAGAGAAATGGATCCGAAGGAGTCATCCAGGCTGGCATTGAGCCGCGCCTTGATGGCATTTCCGGTGGGCCCCATCTGGAACAGAAGCGGAATGATGATTCCCAGGAAAATAATCAGTGAGGAGGCATTCTTTTTAAATGCTTCTCCAAAGGACTCGCCCTGGTCTGCAGACGCCTTCAGGCCATCCTTTTTTGCATAGAAAAAGACCACTGCCAGACGGTAAGCCAGTACGATCATGCCGGCTCCCATAAGGCCCACATACAGCGCATTGCTGGTGACTTCCGCTGCGATGGCTTCCATTCCAAGGAGCAGAAGCATGGAGGAAGACGGCGGGAAGATCATTCCCAGTCCTGCGTTTCCTGCCACGATGGTGGTCGCCCGTTCCGTACTCCATCCGCTCTGTTTCATCCACGGAATCGTGATGGAACCTACCGCAGATGCATTGCCGGAACCGGAACCGGATACCATGCCGAACAGCGCACTGGCAATGGTGGAAACATATCCGGATCCGCCCGGAAGTCTTCCCAGCACACTGTTGAGGATTTCCACGAGACGTCCGATGACTCCGGTCTTATCCATCATAAATGCCATGAATACGAAAGCCATGGAAGCATATACAACTTCCTGCTTTGCCGCCGATGTAATGCCGGTTTTGGCAAGAGACACCACATTTTTCCCTCCGAAGATTCCGCCGATGGCCAGAATCAGCAGGAAGGACCACATCATTGCTTCTGCCATTTTCCGCTTCAGTCCCATATTGATGATCAGGATTGCTGCAATATAGATCAGAAGCGAGATCACTCCAATGCCGATAAAGTTCATGTTTTTTCCCCCAGTCTTAAGCTCTTTTGCCTGCAGCCTGCTTCCCGGTTCCGGAACTGCTTTCCTCCGGAGAAGGCTGCACTGTTTCATGACCCTGCGCGCAGACAGAAAAAATTACTTCCTGTTGGAAAAAATCATAACAGAATATGCTTCCCCTGTTAAATAGGAAATCGTTTTCTCTGTCATAAGGAAAACCGGTGGAATCTGCGCAGGATCCCGCACAGACTCCGCCCGGTTTTTTTTAATGCCGGCCGCTCCGGCCCCGTCTCATGATTTCTCCGTCTCCTGTCAGAATGTCCCCCGGATTTCTTCCAGCACTTCCAGCAGTTTTCTGGTGGCCATGGAAACATAGGTATCCTTCAGTGTAGCCACGCAGAACGCATAAGGCACACTGTACTGCGGATCAATCCGGTAGCACCCCCGCCCTTTCAGGGCCGGAGATACCTGTTTGGAAGGAAGGATTGTGGTGGCATAGTCCACCTGAGCCAGCGCATCCAGTGTGCTGATATTTCTGGACACCTGCTTGATCACCGGTGAAAGCCCTGCTTTCTGAAAAATCTGTTCGCAGACCATCCGGCTTCTCTGCCAGGACCTGGTGAGAACCAGCGGCTCGTTTCTCAGGAACTCCATATCCAGATAGGGCGTATCCTCCCCGTCCCTGAAATAGATGAACGGCTGAAAGCGGCTGTTCCTTCTGGGAATAATCACCATTTCATCATGGCTGATTTCAAAGTAATCCAGATTCTGGTGGATAATGGGCGGATGCAGAATTCCTGCGTCAATTTCACCTTTCACCAGCTTGTTTTCTATTTCATCGCTGGTGGCTTCCACCAGGACGATGTCAATAAAAGGGTACCTTTCCTTGAAAAGCGGAAGAAAATAAGGCAGCACAAAGGTGGCCTGCGTTCCGGTAAACCCCATATGAATCTCGCCCCGTTCCGCATTTTTCAGGTCCTTCATGCGCTTTTCAAAGTCTTTCTGGTCCTGAAGAGTCTTTCTGGCAAAATCCATGAAACACTGACCTTCCGCAGTCAGCGTAACCCCGCTGCTGCCCCGCAGAAACACCGGTGCTCCCAGTTCCCGTTCCACCTTGTGCAGACACTGGCTCAGAGCCGGCTGGGCTACATAAAGCCTGGCTGCAGCCTTGGTGATACTTTTTTCTTCAGCAATTACCGTCATGTACGCCATATCTCGCAGTGTCATAATTTTATTCTTTCCCCCAATGCAATTTCGTTATGGTGTCTTCAGTTTCGGTTTGTCTATATATTAACAAACATTCTGTTTTTTGTCTCCATAGTTTTTTCATATCCCCATCATCGTTTTTACATATTATCTCTGGAAAACTCCGGCAGACTATATTAAAATAGAAGAATCTGAAAACAGTCACGGCAGGACGGGCCCGGTTCCTGCCTCATTCATCACCGGAGGTATCCATGACAGAAGAATTCACAATACACGAACTGTCCCTTTCTTTTTCCCATGACAGGCAGATGCTGGCAGAGTTTCTGGAACACCATCATCTTTCTTTTGAAGCTGATATCGAAGCCGCTTACGGCATCTTTGACCCTTCTGAGGTGCTGGTAGGCTGCGGCTGCTGTGCAGGAAAACTTTTGAAATGCTTTGCCGTGGATCAGGCACTGCGGGGCCAGAATGCCCTGGGAAGCCTGATTTCCAGACTGGTGGAAAACCGCTTCCAGTCCGGCTTCTATGATCTTTTTGTCATCACCCGCCCGGAAAACCGGGATCTGTTCACCGCCTGCGGCTTTTACGTGCTGGCGGAAACCGGCACCGTCATCATGCTGGAAAACCGGAAAGACGGCCTTCTCAGATACTATTCCCGTTTTGCCGCAGACACAGACACTGCGGATAAAAATCCGGCAGACTCCGGTCAGGCAGATCTGGACACCGGATGCATTGTGATGAACTGCAATCCCTTTACCAAAGGCCATCTTGCCCTGATCACCCATGCCGCTTCCCGATGCAGAACGCTCCACATTTTCGTTGTGGAAGAAGACCGGTCCGCATTTCCCTTTGACGTCCGTCTCAGGCTCGTCCGGGAGGGAACTGCCGACATGCCCAACGTACACGTGCATCCATCAGGCCCCTATATGATCTCTTCCGCCACATTTCCCACCTATTTCCTGAAAAAGGGCGAAGATGCCGCCGGCATTCAGAGCGAACTGGACATCACTCTGTTTGCCTCCCGGATTGCTCCGATTTTTTCCATTACCGCACGTTTTGCCGGAGAAGAACCTCTGGATCCGGTTACAGCCCGGTATAACCAGGCCATGGAAGACATCCTTCCCGGATATGGAATCCGCTTTATCCGGATTCCCCGTGTCACCTCCTGTTCCGGAGGAAAGGAAACCGTCATCAGCGCCTCCCTGGTAAGGCAGCTGCTGGAAAAAGAGGGACTGACCGGTCAGGTTCTGGATCTGGTTCCTCCCTGTACCGCAGAATATCTGAAACAGACATATGGGGGAGCAAAATGAAAACAGAAACCATCTTCAGCGGAACCCCTGCCACTCTGGAAGAAATCCTGGATGCCAAAAGCCGCCGGGCGGAACATCAGAAAGAGCTTCTGCAGTCCGGCGGAAGCTGCCTTATCAGCTTTTCTCTGAACATTCCCGGAGCCATCAAACAGTTCCCCCTTGCCCGTGCCGCGTTTCTTGCAGGAATCGGTGAAATCAGAAAGGCCTGCAGTCCGGAAGTCATTCTCTCCGAAGAAATCCGCCACCTGCACACCGGGAGCGAAGCATTTTTTCTTCTTTCCCTTCCGCCCCGGGAGGTAAAGCAGGCTATGGTACGTGTGGAAGAAAGCCATCCTCTGGGACGGCTGTATGACCTGGATGTGCTGGACAGTCAGGGACACTCCCTTTCCCGTTCCGATTTCGGGCTCCCGGCCAGAACCTGTCTGGTCTGCGGAGAACCCGCCAAACTCTGTGCCCGCAGCAGGGCTCATTCCATGGATCTCGTTCTCTGGAGAACGGCGCAGATTCTCAATGATTATTTCCGCAGCCGTGCTGCAGATCAGGCTGCTGCCTGTGCAGTCCGTGCCCTTCTGTATGAAGTATCCTCCACCCCGAAGCCGGGACTGGTGGACCGCAATAACTCCGGTTCCCATCAGGACATGAATTTTTTCACTTTTCTGGACAGCAGCGCCGCACTGATTCCATGGTTCCGGGACTTCTTCTGCCTCGGGTGGGATCACTCGGAAGAGCCGGAAGAGACTCTGTTTCTCCGTCTCCGTTTTGCCGGACAGCAGGCCGAGCAGGATATGTTCCGTGCCACCGGAGGGGTCAATACTCATAAAGGCCTTATTTTTTCCTTTTCCATCCTCTGTGCGGCTCTCGGAAAAGTCCGCAGGCTTTACGGAACGCCGGCAGACCGGGCCTCCGTACTGTCTGTCTGCAGAGCACTTGGGGCCTGTTCCCTGAAGGACTTCGACCTGCGTCCATCCTCCACTGCCGGAGAACAATGCCATGCGGCTTACGGTCTTACCGGAGCCAGAGGCGAAGCGGCAGCCGGATTTCCTTCTGCGGAGACCATCGGACTTCCGGCTCTGAAACATTTCCTGGCCGCAGGATATTCCCTGAATGATGCGTCCGTAATGACCCTTCTTTCCCTGATTGCATCCGTGGACGATACCAATATGATCCGCCGCGGCGGCATCAGCCGGCTCAGGGAAAGAAAAAAAGAAGCCCGAAGGCTTCTTTCTGAAATCACGCCGGACACCTTTACGGAGACCCTGACGCATCTGGACGTATCCTATATCCGGGACCACTTAAGCCCCGGAGGCTGTGCCGATCTTCTGGCCGTCAGCCTCATGTTTCATTTTCTTGAAGAAAGCGGACTCCTTTCCGTCATCTGCCAAACAGATTCATAAAATCGGCAAAGGGCTGCACCACATCCGAAAGGCCCTGTATGGCCCTGTTCAGTTCATCAATATCAATGGCCTGAATTTTTTCCAGGGCCTCCCGGACACTTTCCTCACTGGTCAGCGCCATCCGGTCCACATTTCTCACCATTTGATCCAGCTCCGCTTCTGAAAGCTGGGAGGAAATACGGTTCAGGCTCTCTGCTGCCGTCCGGATTTCCTCCGATGTCTTCTGCACATCCGGAACCACCGTCACATACGCTGCCATCAGTATCGCCAGAACCATGACACTGCAGGCAGCGGTGACAGCCGACAGGTAAAACTGCATCCGGACATACCGGCTTCTTTCCCGTTCCGTTTCCTCCAGCCGTCTCAGAGTTTCTTCCGGCAGCTCCTGCTTCTTCTGTATCTGCCCTTCCGGCCGGCCTGCTGTTCGGTCCGTCCGGATTCCTGCTTTTTCCTCCCTGTATTCCTCCACAGATACTCCCCCTTCCGTCGGTTTCAGAATACCAGCGGTCCGGGCTCTCTGTCAAGTTCCCTGCGGAACTGCCGGACTGCTTCCGTGATGGACGGCGCCTGAAAAATTCCTCCCGCCACCGCCAGGCCGGAAGCGCCCAGGTGTAACGGCCGCCTGCAGTTTTCCGGCGTCAGGCCGCCTATGGCCACATTGGGAATGCCGGAGACCGCAAGGATCTCTCTGTATGTCTCATCGGTAATGGGAGCCGCGTCCGGCTTTGTGGATGTGGCATACCAGGCTCCGCTTCCCAGATAATCGGCTCCCTGTGCCTCAGCCCGCTCCGCCTGCTCTCTGGTTTTTGCAGTGGCCCCCACCAGGAAACCGTGCAGTCCGCATCGTTCGGCAATCCGTCTGGCATCCGCCACCGGAATGTCTTCCTGGCCGAGATGGACTCCGTCTGCCCCGCTGGCAATGGCAATGTCCAGCCGGTCGTTGACCAGAAACAGGGCACCGGTCTCCCGTGTCATACTCCGCAGCCATCTGGCATCTTCCAGATACTGAGCCGAAGTCACATTCTTTTCCCGCAGCTGGATCATATCCACACCGGCCTTCAGTGCCTCCAGAATTTTTTCGTCTCCCAGTTTTCTGTCCGCAATCAGATACAGGATTCCTCTTTTCTTCATGACCGTTCCTTCCTTTCCCGGACTGTTCTGCTTCCTCCGTTTTCCAGGGCCTCTCTCAGATACTCCATGACATGGGACTTTTCCAGCGCTCCCATAAGAACGGCAGCCATGGCGGTGCCGCACGCCGTACTCATGAAAAACGGCATTACATATGTAAACAGTGCCGCTTCCTGTCCCATAAGAAGGGACGCCACAGGAAAGCAGAGCATGCCTCCGATCACGCCTGTACCCACCACTTCACCGATATATGTAAGAAAAAGTCTGCCTGTTTTCTGATAGACCAGTCCGCAGAGCAGGGCCCCTGCCATGCTTCCCGGAAATGCCAGCAGACTCCCTGTTCCGAGAAGATTTCTTATGACCGATGTGCAGAAGGCCGCCGCAGTTCCGTATACAGGTCCCAGAAACACGGCACAGACCACGTTCACCAGGTGCTGAACCGGATAACATCTGGATGCCCCCACAGGAACCGCAAAAGACGACATGGATACGGTCAGGGCTGTCAGCATGGCGGCCACAGCCGTTTTTTTCACTGTGAATTTCATGATTTCTGCTCCTTTCCGTACGGGCCGTCCGCCGTTTTCCGGCTCTGCCCGACGACTTTCCATGTTCTGCTTATTCGTCAAAGATGCTTACAATCTCACCGTCCAGGATTCTGTTCATGTTTCTGACCGCGCAGAAATTTCCGCACATGGAACAGGTATCCTCTTTTTCCGGTTTTGCCTCTGCCCGGTAGGCCCTGGCTTTTTCCGGATCAATGGAAAGCTCGAACATTCTCTCCCAGTCCAGATTTTTTCTGGCCAGGCTCATTTCATTATCCCAGTCTGCCGCATTGCGTACGCCTTTGGCAATGTCGGCGGCATGCGCCGCAATCCGGCAGGCGATGATTCCCTCTTTCACATCGGAAAGGCTGGGAAGCCGCAGATGCTCTGCCGGTGTCACATAGCACAGGAAAGAGGCACCTGCCGCAGCTGCAATGGCTCCGCCGATGGCAGCCGTAATATGGTCATATCCGGGAGCCACGTCCGTAACCAGCGGACCCAGTACATAGAACGGAGCGCCCTTGCAGATTTCATTCTGTATCTTCATATTGGCGGCAATCTGGTCCAGCGGCATATGTCCCGGCCCCTCAATGATCACCTGAACATCCTTTTCCCAGGCCCGTCTGGTCAGTTCTCCCAGAGTCACCAGTTCTTCAATCTGGGAAATGTCGCTGGCATCCCGGATACATCCCGGCCTGCAGGCATCGCCCAGACTCAGGGTCACATCATGCTGTCTGCAGATCTCCAGTACTTCGTCAAAATGTTCATAAAAGGGATTTTCCTTTCCCGTCATTTCCATCCATGCAAATATGATGGAGCCGCCTCTGGAAACAATATTGGTAAGTCTCCGGTTGGCTTTGAACCTGCCGGCAGTGGCCCGGTTGATTCCGCAGTGAATCGTCATGAAATCCACTCTGTCCTCCGCATGCATCCGCACAATGTCCAGCCATTCCTCCGTGGTGATCTCCTTCAGGGCCTTATGATAATAAACCACCGCATCATAAATGGGTACCGTGCCGATGATGGCGGGACATTCTCCGGTAAGGCGTCTCCGGAACGTCCTGGTATCTCCGAAAGAACTCAGATCCATGATGGATTCAGCTCCCATTTTCACGGCGCTGCTGACCTTCTCCATTTCCACGTCCATATCCTTGCAGTCTCTGGACGTTCCCAGATTCACATTGATCTTGGTCTTCAGCATGGAGCCGATTCCGTTGGGATCTATGCACTCATGGGCCCTGTTGCAGGGGATTGCCACGCGTCCCTCAGCCACCAGGCCGCGGATCTCCTCTCCCGTCATTCCTTCCTTTGCCGCCACAAGTTCCATTTCCCGTGTGATGATTCCCTGTCTGGCAGCATCCATCTGTGTTGTATAGCTCATAGTTTCTCCTTTCCTGTTTCCGCCCGTCCGGATCTTTTCCGGACAAAAACAGGCTGCGGGTCTTCCGTGGATCCCCACAGAAAACATGCAGCCTGAAAAATCTTTCTTCTTTATCTTCCTACGCCGGCATTATCCGTATCAGGTTCCACAGGTCGGAATCGTTCCTTCATTCCCTCTCAGCCTGCCGCGGCAAGCTCCCTCTTTTCTGTATCCGATTGTCATCGGGATCATATCCTTCTGTCCACTTCAGTATATCACAGGATCTTCAAAATGCAAGTCTTATCTGATCCGCCGGACATGTCATGCCAGGTATCTCTGTGCAAACGGCTGCAGAATCTTTCCCGTTTTCTTTGCAGTCAGTCCCACAAAAACCGCCGCGGCCGCAGTTCCTTCCCGGACTCCTTCCACTTCTCCCGCTGCCAGAAGTGCCGTCAGAACCGAAAGACATACCAGCGTCACATCAAATGCGATCTTGGCATTTCCGAATTTCACAGGCAGAACCTGGCAGATAGCCAGAACCAGCCCCTCTCCGGCCGTGGTAACCACGCCTGCCATCACTTCGATGCCCACGCCGAATCCCACCAGCAGAATTCCCGCAATACACAGAAGCCACTGTTCCGGATAGCTGCCGTATGTGACTCCCTTCAGCAGGCCTCCGCATATGTCAATCATCAGCCCGAAAAAGATCACCGCAGGAATCTGCAGCAGCTGAATCCACTGGTACCGTTTCCGGAGAAGCAGGATCTGAATCAGGACGAAAACGCAGTTCAGGATAATGGTGGTCGTCCCCACGGACATGCCCGAAAGGCAGCTGGTAACATACGGAAAACTGGAGATGGGAGAGGTTCCCAGATCAGCCTTGATGGAAAGCGCCACACCCATGGCCATGATACAGAGACTGATGCCGAAAAGAAGGTATCTAGCCGGCAGATGGGCGGCCGTCTGTCTGTCTGCGTCATTCTTTTTCACCGGATTACTTCTCTGTTCCTTCATGGATATTCTTTTCCTCCTCTTTCCGTAAAACACCTGCAGTTTTTTTCAGAATTTCTTTCACCATATACCGCTCCTCTTCCGAAAGAACGGATTCCGCCAGTTCATCTGTTTCTTCAAAGACTTTCATGATCCTGTCCGCAGCCTCTTTTCCCCGGGCGGTCAGCGAAACAAAAAGAGACCTTCTGTTTCCCTCATGCTGCCGGCGGATCACCAGCCCCGCCTGCTCCATGCGCAGCAGAATACTTCCCACGGTTGCCTGTTCAATCTCGCAGAAAGACGCTATGGTTTTCTGGTCAGATTCTCCGAAGTAATACAGATATTCCAGAATTTTCGGCTGCCCCGGAGTCAGTCCCATACGCCCTGCCTCATACATGATTTTTCTTGTGACCGCTGCATTGGCTTTCATCAGAAGGTAATGAAAGCTGTCCATATTCGGTTCCTCCTCTCTCCTGCTGCATTCCCGGCCGGAACGGTTGCTGCGCCGGACTGCTTTCTTCCTCTGTGTCCATCCGGTTTCCGCTGCCATAAACAGATTCCTGAAAAGCTCCGTTCCGGAAACCGCCATACGATAAGCAGGCTTATTATAAGCTTTCTTATTTTCTATGTTATTATATTTCCGGCAGAGCAGAAAGTCAAGTTCTTCTTCCGGAACCGCAAAAAAGGATCCCTCTGCAGGTCCGGTCCTGACCGGCCTGTTCCAGAGAGATCCTGTCATATTAATTCAGCTGTCCGTTCAATGTGCGGAAATCGTCTGCCAGATCCAGAGGATTTCTGTCCCTGTCATAGATCCGTCCTTCCTGTTCGTAGGTATAGATTCTGATATCATCCACCCATACCGTGCCCCTGCTGGCTTCGATCCGGACTTCACTGCTTTTTGTGGAAGGAATGGAGTACACCAGTTTCGTAGGACCTCCTACCCGGACCACCCGCTCATAATCTCCCACCTTGACTGTCATATCGGCTCCGCTTTCGCTGTCCGCATACAGTTCCACATAAACCGTGTCATCTCCGTCAAAGCTGCGCAGAAGTTTCTGTGAAACGGCATCTCCGGAAGAAAGCACCGCCATCTGGCTTCCTTCCCGCTCTTCTGTTCTGGCATCACCGGATACCGTCCAGCCCTGTGTTCCCAGGGCAAACTGGGAATTATATACACAGTTGTTCACATAATTTCTGTAGACCCAGAGCCCGTATCCGCTGGTATACTCCTTAAGAACAGGAGCCAGTCCGGTCACATAATCGTCCACCTGGTCTTCCACGATCTGGGCATTATAGGAAAACTCCTCTGTGGTATCCATGTAAAGCAGCTGTTCAATATAAAGGGTCTTGCCGCCTGCAATATCCCGGATATTTCCAAGGTGAGTCTTCATGGCACTCAGCGCCGTTTCCGAGGAAATTTTCTCATAATTATTGGCCTGGCCCATGGAGACGCTGTACATCAGGGCTGTATAGGGTGCCCCGTTGCAGGCAAACGTACGTCCATGGGAATAGTACGTCTTATTGCCGTCACTGTCATAAACCACGTCTCCGTCCACGCGCACTTCCATGGAAAGTTCCGGATAGACGGTCTGGCTCTGGCTCAGAAAATCCATCAGGAATGTATTATAAAAATCATAAAAGAGGGTCGCGCTGGAATGTGTCTTGTACGGCAGATAAACCTGACTGAAATCAGAAAAAGAGGTTCCGTAAAGACTGCTCACCTGCTCGATGGTATGCCTTTCTTTCAGATAATCCGTATATCCGGATTCCTCTGCCATGGTGATGCGGTCCTGAATGGAAATGTCCCGTTCCATCCGGTAGGTATAGTCCCAGAAATCTTCCCAGGTAATAAAACCGCCATAGTAATTGTCATGGGCGGATGCCGCCGTATACAGAGTTTTGCAGTAATCCAGCCACGCGGCCCTGTCAGTACTGTCTTCCTGAAGAACACCTGCATATCTGGAGGGAACTCCTGCTTCTCCTGCATAGTCCCAGCAGTATCCCACACGCAGGACCACCCAGAGGCCATGAGCTTCCGCGCATTCCATGATACGGTCCAGTTTATCAAACGGATACTGATTGTAGGAAACAGGGTCCGTACCGGGCTGAAATTCTCTCCACGGCACCACCAGAATGATGCTGTTGAATCCATCCGCGGCAATCTGCGCCATGTTTGCATCCATGTCATCATCTTCGCTGCTCCAGAAATTAATGGGCCACTGATCCCCGAAATATGTAACGGACTTCAGATACGCCGGCTTTTCTGCCGCCTGGGAAACGATTCCGGCTGCTCCGGAAAATCCTGCCAGCATTATGAGACAGACTGCGGCGGTCAGAAACAGTTTCCAGTTTCTTTTTCTGTTCATGCCTCTCCCTCCTGACTTTCATCGCAGAAATGCAGAAGATCCTCCACCGGCATGCGCACAGGCGCCTTGGGATCTTCCTCCGGGTAACCCATGCAGATCAGGCAGATCACCTGCTCATCTTCGGGAATATGCAGAAGCTTCGCCACCATCTCCGCATCAAAAATCCCCATGATGACAGTTCCCACACCGTATTCCCGGGCCGCCAGGCAGAAAGTCTGGCATGCGGCTCCCGCATCGAACAGCATCCAGTTTTCCTTCTGCGCGGTGGTAAAGGCCCCTTTCTGCACGGCTCCGCTTTTTCCTTTTACCGCCGTAACCGCCACCACCTGCGGCGCGTGTTCAATGGTCCCTGTATTATAGGTGAAACCAAGCGTATGCTTTCTGGCAATCTCTGTCTTCCGTTCCTGATCCTCAAACACATAATATCTGACTGTCTGCGTATTTTTCCATGACGGCGCATAAGATGCTGCCGCCACAATCTTTTTCACGGTTTCTCTCGAAACTTTTTCCGCCCTGAATCTGCGGATGCTGCGTCTGGAAAGAATTCCCTGTATCAGTTCCATTTCCGTTCCCTCCTGTTGTTTTCCGGCTGCTGTTTTCTGACTTCTGTATTCCGGATTCCGTCCTCCTGCCGGTGTCTGGCTGACCTGTCATACAGAGCCTGCCAGCCGCCGTCATGCGGCATTCCGGGTTTGACTGACGGTAGATATTTTACCATGTTCCCTTTCCCAGGGCAACCCTGAAACTGTGTCATTCTTGCCGCAGCCCCTGTTTCCTCCGGCATTTCTCCTGTCCCGGAACTCCTCCGGCTGCAGAATTTTCCGCACTGCATCCGCACCGCAGAAATCCCCGGAAATGGTTTCAGACAGAAAAAGCAGGCATACGGTTCCTGACAGAAACCATATGCCTGCTGTATGTTTTATAACCGGAACCGTACCCGGTTCCCGGAACTCTGCTTATTTACCGGCAGAAAGAGCTCTCGGTCTGCATCCGTCCGGAATCGGGCAGTAGTGACATCCAAATTTGAGGGTTTCTTCCATCTCTGCCTTTGCTTCCTCCAGATATCTGGGCTCTTCATAAAGATCCACGGCTGCTCCGGCCATAGCCTTGGCGGCATAGAGCAGGCCCTTGTGAGCCAGTCCGCTCTTGCCCTGGGTAACCACCTGCCAGGAATGTCCAGGAGTTCCTGCAGCCCATGTGGCCACATAAGCCTGTGCCGTCGGGCAGTTCCAGCTTACATCACCCACGTCTGTGGAGCCGAAGGACATGATGCCCACCGGGTCGAACGGTGCCACAAACCGGTACATGGCTTCACCCTTATGGGAAAGAACCTCCTGTCTTTCTGCCTTGGGAAGACCCTTTGCCACCTTCTCCAGAGACTCGAAGCGTCCTTCATCCACGCTCTCATGGAGAGCTTTGGCCATGGCCATTTCTTCTTCCGTATACTCCGGAGCTCCAAGTTCGGTCAGATTGTCCCAGAGTCTCTTGGCGATTACCTTGTTGCTGACCAAGTTGGAGCAGCCTTTGACAAAGTCGATCTCCACTCTCGTTTCCGTCATATGAGCTGCACCCTCCGCAATGCGGTTGACACGCTGATAGATCTCCTCCACCTGTTTGTTCTTGGGCGCACGGATCAGATACAGAACTTCTGCATAGGGCTGAACCACGTTGGGGGAATATCCGCCGGTATTGGTGATTGCATAGTGAATTCTTGCCTCGGAAACCACATGTTCACGCAGGAACTGTACGCCTACGTTCATGATCTCGCAGGCATCCAGGGCACTTCTTCCCAGATGGGGCGCACCGCCTGCATGGGCACTTGTTCCGTAGAACTTATATGCCACCTGATAGTTGGCAAGGGAGCTTCCTGTATCTGCCCTTGTCACATCGCCGGGATGCCATGTAATGGCAGCATCCAGTCCTTCGAAGGCTCCGCCTTTTGCCATGAATGCCTTTCCGGATCCGCCCTCTTCACCCGGGCATCCAAAATAAACTACCGTGCCGGGTTTTCCGCTTTCTTCCAGATATCTCTTGATGCCGATGGCGGCAGCCAGAGAGGCGGCTCCCAGCATATTATGTCCGCATCCGTGTCCGGAGCATCCGGGATGCACGGGTTTCTTTTCCAGTGCTCCTGCTTCCTGATCCAGACCGGACAGCGCGTCAAATTCTCCCAGGAATCCGATTACCGGTTTTCCGGAACCAAATGTACCCTTAAAAGCGGTTTTTACACCCGCCAGATTTTCTTCAACCTCAAACCCCTCTTTTTTCAGAATATCGCAGAGCACTTTCACAGACTTGTCTTCCGTGAATGCGGTTTCCGCATATCCCCAGATCTCATCGCTGGCTTCCAGAATTTCCGGTGTCTTCCGGTCAATTTCCTCCCAGGCTGTTTTCTTTCCCATAATTGAGTCTCCTTTCCTAATGAAGCAGTCAAAACACATGGCATTTTCACCAATGTTTTCAGACTTGTCACAGGAAGATTATACTATATTATCCAAAAAGAAGCAACCTGTTCCATAATTTCTTATCATTTTCCAAACTTATTTTTCCCGTTCCGCGCAGCGCTCCTGTTTCTCCTGACCGGATGCCGCCATCTGCCAGCCGGCCCGTACCATGCGGAACATGCGCAGCGCCGCCCCGTAATACAGTTCTCCGGCCCGTTCCAGGGCCTCTTTCAGCTCCATGGGGCCGTCCGGGGTCACCATGATGCTTTGAATGCCCATGGAATACAGTTTTTCGCATCCCGGTCCCATGCCGCCCACCAGCGCAATGACGGGGATTCCCTTTCTCTCCGCCCGGGCAGCCACTCCCCCGGGTACCTTTCCGAATGCAGACTGCCAGTCCATTCTTCCTTCTCCGGTGACCACCAGATCTGCTCCGGAAATCAGACGGTCGAAGTCAATGAGATCCAGAACCGTTTCAATTCCCGGCTGAAGCACTCCATGAAGAACCGCCATAAGCGCAGCCCCCAGGCCTCCGGCAGCCCCGGCTCCCGGAATCTCCCGGACTTTTTTTCCGGAGGCTGCCTCCAGACAGCCGGCATAATGTATCATCCCGGCTTCCAGCCGGTCCAGAATCTCCGGGGTACCTCCTTTCTGCTTTCCAAAGGTATAGGTGGCCCCGTCCGGTCCTGTCAGCGGGTTGGTGACATCACACATGACCGTAAACCGTGTGTCCTGTACCAGAGGGTTCAGCCGGTCCAGACAGATGGTCTCCACTTGTTCCAGCTCCCTGCCGCAGCCGGTGAGTTTTTTTCCGTTTCTGTCCAGAAATACGGCACCCAGAGCCCTCAGCGCGCCCATTCCTCCGTCATTGGTGGCACTGCCGCCGATGGCCACGGTAATGTCCCGGTACCCCCGTTCCATGGCATCTGCAATCAGCTCCCCTGTCCCGTAGGTGGTGGTATTCAGGGGATTTCTTTTTTCTTCCGGTACCATGGGAAGTCCGGATGCCGCCGCCATTTCAATGATGGCCCGGCCTCCGGGCAGTTCCCCGTAAAAACTTTCCGTCTTTTCCATCAGAGGCCCGCAGACCGTCAGACGGCGGATGGGTCCTCCCGCCGCAGCCGTCACCGCTTCCACGGTTCCCTCTCCTCCGTCTGCCACCGGCACCCCGCAAAAACAGCAGCCCGGGAAAATCTCTTCAGCTGCTTTTCCCAGAAGTTCTGCCGTCTCCGCCGATGAAAGTGTGCCTTTAAATGAATCGGATGCAAATACAAATTTCAGTTTTCTTTCCAAATTAACCCCTCCGTCCGCAAGCGCTGTTTTTCATGACTCCATTATACACAAAACTGCCTGTCACCGGAAGAACAATCAGACAGCCGCAGGAAAATTCCTGCGGCTGCCATAAAACCACCTTCAGATGCCGTTGGCGGATCTGCTTATTTGTTTACTTCTGCATAGATCTGATTCCAGTGTTCCAGAACCTGCTCTTTGTTTTCAATGAGCCAGTCCACATCACGCGTTACCCATTTGACATCCTCTGTCTTGGGCAGATAGGGGCTTTCAAAGTTTGCCTTGGAGTTGGTCATACGAAGTGTTCCCAGAGCGGAACCAAGGGCGTTCTGTCCTTCTTCGCTCATCAGGAAGTTGACCATGGCCTTTGCAGCTGCCTCGTGAGGAGCACCCTTGATTACAGCACATCCGAATGCGGATGCGGATGTTCCTTCTTCCGGATATACCATACGGATATTGTCGGCGCCGGACTTCAGAAGAGTGGAGGCACCGTCTTCATATGTAATACCCACCACATACTCGCCTGTTTCCACACTCTTGAAGCATACGGAAGAAGATGTGGAAATCACAAGACCGTTGTTCATCAGGTTTGTCATGTATTCCCATGCCTCATCGCTGTCATTTCCGTATACGGACATGATGTTGCAGACATTGTTCCATGCTGCGGAAGAGGAGTTGGGGTCAGAGAAAACGATCTTTCCGTTAAGCTTCGGATCCAGAAGGTCTTCATAGCTGTTGATCTCAAGTCCCAGCTCGGCTTCCAGTTCGGTGTTGACGCAGAATACGCAGGTGGAAAGATGATCCAGGCTGTAGAAGCCGTTGTTGGACTTGTAATCCTCGATTACTTCATCTTCGTAGTCAGACAGCCAGTGTTCAAAAATATCACTGTACATGTCACCGTCGCTGTTGCTCAGGCCGCCCCACATCAGGTCGCCCTGGGGATTTTCCTTCTCTGCGGCGATTCTTGCGGTCAGCTCACCTGCAGATCCGTTTACAACCTCCACATAGCAGTCCGGATATTTTTCATTGAACAGCTCAATCAGATTGTTCAGGTCGTTCTCCGTCATACTGGAATACAGGACCAGAGTATCTCCGATATCTTCCGGCTCTGCCTCTGCTTCCGCCGCTGTGGTCTCCGCAGCTGCCTCCCCTGCTGCCGCGGTTGTCTCCTCTGCCTTTTCCGCAGATGCCGCCGTTGTCTCGGTCTCGCCGCTGCTGCACGCTGTCAGGGACAGCGCCATGGCTGCTGCCAGTAAAACTGCCAGACTCTTTCTCATAATGATCTCTCCTTTTCTCTTTCTTTTTATTGATAACCGGCTCTGCCGGCTGTCATATACCCATTACAGCCTGATATCCTCCGACTTGCTCACCAGAAGATATATAATAAGGGAAATTGCCGTCACCACGGTCAGGATTGCGGAAAATGCCGCCGCCTGTCCGTAATTTCCTCTGGAAATGGCCACATATGCCGACATGGTCAGGGTGATGTTCCTGTTGTTGTAAAGAATGATGGAACTGGAAAGCTCCGTCACAATGGCAACCCAGCTCAGAATAGCTCCCGAAAGAATACCGCTGGACATCATGGGTACGGTGATCTTCACAAAGGTCTTGAGCTTGGATGCACCCAGGCTGATGGCCGCCTCCTCGATGCTCATGGGAATCTGCATCAGTGTGGCCGTGGCCGACCGGATCGTATATGGCATTCGCCGTATGACGAAGGATATCAGCATGATGGTCATGGTGCCGGTCAGCGCCAGAGGCTTCTTTCCGAAGGCAATGACCAGCGCGATACCGATTACGGAGCCCGGCATGATGTAGGGCAGCATGGACAGCGTGTCAATCAGGTGATTCAGGAAACTGGAACGGCGGACCACCAGATACGCAATCAGGATGGACAGCAGAATGATGATCAGCAGAGCGCCTGCGCCCAGCACTACCGTATTCTTGATGGAACGTCCCAGAAGTTTTTTCACTGCCTGTTCATAGTTCGTAAAGGAATATCCGGGTTTGAACACTGCCTGATCGCAGTTGCGGAAGGACAGGTAAACCACGTAGAGCTGCGGCAGGAATGCGATGGCCGTCAGCAGGTAGCAGTATGCATACATCAGAATCCCCTTGATCCCGCGGGGTTTCTTTTTCTCAATGGGGTGAAGCGCATTGATGGAGAATTTATATTTGCTGGTGGCCCATTTCTGCAGGAAAAATACGGCTGCCGTCACCACAATGGCAATGACGCTGATGGCTGCTGCAAAATTGTGGTCGGTTCCGTTCTCACCCAGATACTGATTGTAGATCTCCACCGGGAATGTCCGGAATCCTTCGCCGATCAGAAGCGGCGTGCCGAAATCCGCGAAGGCCTGCATGAACACCAGAAGAGCCGCCGCAAGGATCGTGGGCATGGAAAGATGCATGACAATCTGGAAAAACCGCTTGACGCCGGTGCAGCCCATGTTGGCCGCAGCCTCCATCAGGGTATTGTCGATGTTCTTGAATGCGCCGTTCATATAAACGAATACCAGCGGAAACAGTTTCAGGGACTGTACCAGAAGAATTCCCCTGAATCCGTAAATGCTTCCCAGCTCAATTCCCAGATTCTGTTTCAGAAACTGGGTAATGACACCGGATCTTCCCAGAAGAAGAATCCAGGAATATGCTCCGATAAACGGCGCCGACATACAGCAGAGGACGCTGACCACAAACAGGAATTTGGAGCCCTTCAGCCTGTAAAAAGAGAAGAAATAGGAGAAGGGAATTCCGATCAGCAGCGTCACCAGGGTCACTGTAATGCTGACCTTGAAGCTGTTGATGATGGTCTTGCTGTAATAACTCTGGGAAAAGAATTTGGTAAATTCCTGCAGGGTAAACTGTCCCTCTTTGGAGATCACCGCCTGTCTCAGGATTCCGTACATGGGATATACCAGAAACACCAGGAACAGCACCAGAAACAGGATCGTAATGCCGGACCATAGTTCAAATTTCCTTGTTTTCATCTGAGGTTCCCCCTTTCTATGCCTCGCAGTCGTTCTGTACGCCCGTCAGGATATTCTGAGAACCGTCTGCCGTAAACAGGTTGGCCTTTTCCGTATTGATGGTCAGGGAAATCTCCGTGCCCGGCTCGATGATGCTGTCAATGGTGGATTCCTGAATGGACTCCACTTCCTGGCCGTTCTCCAGATGCATGAAATAATGGGTGTTCAGTCCCAGGAATACGCAGTCGTCCACAATGGCCCTGATGCCCTTTCCTTTTTCCCTGGACATCAGGAATTCCTCCGGACGGACGGAAAGCATGATGTCCCCGTCAGACTGGTATTCTTTTTTCACGTGAGGCATCGGCGCATCATAATTCAGGAAGCGCAGATGAGACACTCCGTCTTTCATCACAAGCTGCCCGTTCAGCACGTTGGAACGGCCGATAAAGGTGGACACAAACAGGTTGGCCGGTCTCTGATAAATGGCCTTTGGTGTTCCGATATGCTGGATCACACCGCCCTTCATGACGGCAATCCTGTCGGAAACCGCCATGGCTTCCTCCTGATCATGGGTAACATAGATGGTGGTGATTCCCACATCATGCTGAATGTTCTTGATGACGGTACGCATCTCCACACGGAGCTTGGCATCCAGATTGGACAGCGGTTCATCCATCAGCAGAACATCCGGCTCGATGCACAGCGCCCGGGCCAGGGCCACACGCTGCTGCTGTCCGCCGGAAAGCCGGTCCGGAAGCCGGTCCGCCATGGCATCGATCTGCATCAGTTTCAGGAATTTATCGGCTCTCTCCTGAATTTCTTCCTTGGGAAAATGTTTGTTTTTCAGACCGAACTCCACGTTTTTGCGCACGGTCAGATGGGGGAATATGGCATAATTCTGGAACACCATTCCGATATTTCTCTTGGCCGGGTCCAGATCATTGATTCTTTTGTCATTAAAGAAGAAGTCCCCGCCTTCAATGGAGTTAAAACCCGCAATCATTCTCAGAAGCGTTGTCTTGCCGCATCCGGACGGGCCCAGCAGCGTAAAAAATTCACCCTGCCTTATTTTTACGTTAAGATCCGGTATGATCACGTTCTCCCCATACTTTTTCAATGCGTGATTCACAGTGATATTCACACTCATTTTCTGTCCCTCCATATTTCACTCATCCGTATTTTTATCGTGCTGCAATGACTTTCAGGCCCTTCTCTCCGAAACTGTCCATGACATCTCTGGGAATATGCCAGTCTGTGATCAGTACGTCCACTCCTTCCGGCGGTGCAATGGACACCAGGGAATCGTCTCCGAACTTTGTATAATCCATCAGAATGAATTTTTCCTTTGAAGATTCCAGCACCCGGCGTTTTACCTCCGCCTCCGCAAGAATCGGAGTGGAAAAACCATGCTCCAGAGTAAAATGATTTCCCGTGACAAATCCCTTGTCAAAATACAGCCGACCGAGAACTGCTTCCGTAATGGCTCCCACACAGGAATAGATATTGGATCTCAGTTCGCCTCCGGTCACGATCACCTGCAGATCTCTGACCCGGGAAAGTTCCATGGCAATGTGGATACTGTTGGTACAGACCATGATGTCCCGTTTGGAACCGGTCACAATCAGGCGGGCCAGCTGGATCGTCGTGGTTCCGCTGTCAAGAAAAATGGCTTCGCCGTCGCTGATGCACTCATAGGCCGCTCTTGCAATCGCCATTTTTTCCTCTTTCTGCCGGAATTCCTTTTCCTGATGGGAAAATTCCCGCAGAGAGCCATACGCACTTACGGCTCCGCCCCATGTACGTTTCAGAACCCCCTCCTGTTCCATGGACATCAGAAGTTTTCGTACGGAAACCTCCGAAAGTCCGAATTTCTCACTTAGTTCCGAAACCGTAACTGATGATTTTTCATTCAATTGTTTTAAAATGTAATTTCTGCGGTCTTCCTGCTTCATTCTGTCCCTTCATTTTACCTTTTTTTTACACATTTTCAACTAATATTTTACTCTATGTTTGGTTAAGTGTCAATAAATCCCCTCTATTTTGTCTGATGAATTTGAGCATTTGTAACAAATTTATTTTCAAATGGACATGTTTCCCTTTAAAGAGTTTCATTTTATTTTCGTTTCACTTTTATTTTGTTTCATTTTTATGGACATCCCTGCTTTTCCGTTGTATAATTGTAGAATCAGAACAAGGCCGTCCGCAGAATGCCGGCTTTATGATCAAACAGGAATCAGTCTCAGAAGGAGGAGCGAATCTTACATGATTATTGACAGCAGAAAATTAAACGGCCCCTGCGCATGCGGCAGGGACCACGTCATGAATACCAGAGCCGCCGTCATCGAATCCGGCTGTCTGAAGGATTTTGACCGGTATCTGAAAGAATACGGACTGGAAGGAAAACGGGCCGCCATTTATGATGAAAATACCTATCATGCCAGAAACCTGGTGCGCCCCCGTGCAGATCAGGAAATTATTCTGGATCCGCACCGGCTTCATGCCGATGAAAAGGCCACCGGGTCCGTTCTTTCCCGCCTGGATCCCGATGTGAAACTGCTGATTGCCGTGGGAAGCGGCACCATCCATGACACCACCCGTTACTGCGCCCATAAACTGGGAATCCCGTTTATCGCCTGCCCCACAGCCGCCAGTGTGGACGGATTCTGCTCCACCGTATCCGCCATGACCTGGGGCGGATATAAGAAAACCCTTCCCGGCGTGGCTCCGGAAATTGTCCTGGCCGATATCTCTGTAATAAAAGAAGCGCCCATACATCTGGCCCTTTCCGGTGTCGGCGACATTCTGGGAAAATACACAGCTCTGGCCGACTGGAAAATTTCTCATGCCCTTACCGGTGAATTCATCTGCCATACCATTGAAGGCATGACCAGGGATGCGGTAAAAGAAGTTTATGGCTGCTGCGAAAAAGTCCGGGAACGTGACGAACATGCCATGGAACAGCTGACCTACGCCCTTCTGCTTTCCGGGCTTGCCATGCAGCTCATGGGAAATTCCCGTCCGGCCTCCGGCGCAGAACACCACATATCCCATCTGATCGAAATGGAGCCGGAAAAACTCGGGGTGCATTCTTCCGCTCTCCACGGAGAGAAAGTCGGCGTGGGCACGGTTCTGGTTTCTTCCGTTTATCACAGGCTGGCCGGAATCACGGACATTTCCGGACATGTGAAGCCGTATCAGTTTTATCCTGAGGAGGAGCTGAGGGATTTCTACGGCAGCCGTCTGGCGGACGCCGTACTGGAAGAGAACAGAAACAGCTGCATGGACGGTGTTACACCGGAAATGCTGATTTCCGCATGGCCTGAAATCCGAAGAATCATTGCTGAGATTCCCACCGAGCAGGAACTTCTGACTCTCTATGGAAAAATCGGGGCAAAAAAGACTCTGGAGGATATTGAGGTTCCCTCGGGATGTCTTCCGGACCTGCTCTGTTACTCCCCCAGCGTCAGAAACCGCATGACCCTCATGCGGATCCGCCGCATGCTGGAAGTATGATTCCCTGCTTTCCCTTAAAAACCGGCAGAGCACAAAACAACTGCTTGCGCTTTTAGATAATGGATGATATAATCTTTTTCGTGGCGCCCTGATACGGGAATTCAGGGCCTGTCGAATAGGATTGGAGGTATCCCCATGAACTGGAGCATCGTTTTTAATGTCATGCTTGTCATCCTCGTAGTTCTTGCAGTTGTACTGGCTGTCCTTTATTTTCTGGGAAGACGTCTGGAAAAGCGCCAGGTGGAACAGCAATCCGCCATTGAGGCTGCCGCTCAGGTGGTCACCATTATGGCTATTGATAAGAAGAAAATGAAACTGAAAGACGCCGGACTTCCCAGCATCGTTTATGAAAAGACCCCCTGGTATGCGAAGCGGGCAAAGCTTCCCATCGTGAAAGTCAAGATCGGACCCAAGATCACCACAATGATCGCGGACGAACGGGTATTTCTCCAGCTTCCCCTGAAAACGGAGGCAAAGGTGGTTGTCAGCGGACTTTACATAACGGAAATCAAGAGTGTGCGCGGCGGAATCCCGCCTCTGCCCAAAAAGAAATCTTTTGTGGAGCGCCTGAAATTCTGGAAAAAGGACTCCGAAGAAAAAAATAAAAAGAAATAACCGATGGCAGTATAAGACAGTATACTATGACAGTTCAAAAAACGTCCTGTTTCCGGATTGTTCCGGACACAGGACGTTTTTCTTTTTCTGTCTGATTGATTGATTCTGCACCGCCGCAGGCTCAGATGAGTCCCAGGCTCTTCAGACCAAAGATCCAGAGGAAAATGGTAAACACGGACACAACCGTGCTGATTACCACAAACTGGCCGGCGAGCTCCCCGTCTCCTCCCATATTCTGTGCCATGGGATAGGAGGAAGTAGCCACCGGCGTTGCGTACATGGCAAAAATAATGAACAGTTCCACTGATCTGAGTCCGATGGCATAGCCGATGGCCAGAAGGACCGCCGGCAGCACCAGCAGCTTCAGTCCCAGCGTCGGCACCAGGTACTTCAGGTTTCCCCTCACTTCACTGAAATGCAGGGTTCCTCCCAGAACAAACAGCGCCAGCGGAGAGGTCATATCCGAAAAAGCTGCCACCGGTGTCACAATACATTCAGGAAGGCGGATCCGCAGTGCAAAGAAAATAATGCCCACAACGGCTCCGTCCAGCAGCGGATTGGTGGCCACATTGACCAGCAGTTCCTTCATGTTGGTTTTTCCTTCCCCATGGAACAGCTCCAGAATGATCACGGAAGTGATATTGTAGAGAGATACCACCACCGTCACCATCATGGCAGCCAGGGACGCGGCAGAATCCCCGAAAATGGATATGGTCAGCGGAATACCGAACAGAATAAAATTGCTGCGGTAAGTGGCCTGAATGATCACGCCCCGGCGGGAATTTTCCCGTATGATCTTAGGCACCGTACACACCAGAATGACTTCCAGCACCAGAAGACTCACTGCTCCGAAAATCATCAGCTGGGGCCGCGGAAGCGACTCCGCGTCTGCTTTATACACATTATAAAAGGTCATAAACGGGAAAAACAGGCGAAAGATCATGTGATTCATCTTCTGCAGAAAATCTTCGCTGAGAATTCCCTTTTTCTTCGCCATGTATCCGAACACAATATAGATCAGAAACGGCGTAACGGCATTGACTGCCACAAGAAAACTTTCCATACTCAGATCCTTTCCCCGGACAGGTGAAGGGAAGCCCCCTCTCTGGACTGAGCGCAGATGCCGATCCGGCATCCGGACACATGTTCCCCATTCATCTCCAGTGCATATTCAATGCGGATGTTCACCGCATTTTCTTCCTCTTTCAGTTCTATGGATGAAGTGGTAAGGCCCAGCATAATCAGCCCCAGGGGCGTCAGATAACTGGCTGTTGTCTTTCTTCCGCATTCAAATACCATATGCGTTTCCACCAGTCCCCGTTTGATCACTTCAACCTTGTCTCCGGAAGCTTTGACCGTATTCCGGGCTGTAATATCAGTCCCTTCCATAGCCTCGTCGAACACAAAATAATGTTTTCCGTTTTTCAGCCAGTATGATCCCGGCGTAATGACTTCTATGGTATCAAGGTCCTCACCCAGAAGCTGCATGCCTGTCACGCTGATCAGCACATCTTTTGTCATTTTGACAGCCCTCTCATCTGTTCTTTTTTCCGGACTGCACTTCCCGCTTCAGGGAACGCATCCGCTTCATGACCTGGTTTCCTCCACGGCCAAACCAGTCATGCAACCTCTCATATTCCCGGTACAGCCGCTCATAGACAGCTTCCCGTTCCGGATCCGGACGGTATGGGCATGGCTCCGTATGCCCCATGGCTGAAGCAGCCTCATAGATGGTGTCATATCCGCCGCGGCACTTTCCCGCCGCCACTGCACCGAACATGGCCGCGCCCAGCGCCGATGACTGATCCGACTTTCCTATAAAAATCTCCCGTCCGCATACGTCTGCGTAGATCTGCATCATCATGGGATTCTTTCTGGTGATTCCTCCGCATGCATAGAGCCTGTTCACAGGCACGCCTGCCTTTTCAAACGCTTCCACAATCATCCGCTGCCCGAACGCGGCGCTTTCGATCAGCGCTCTGTAAATCTCTTCCGGCCTGGAAGAAAGCGTCAGCCCCAGAATCAGGCCGGAAAGTCCGGAATCCACCAGAACAGACCTGTTGCCGTTCCACCAGTCCAGTGCCAGGAGTCCGCTCTCTCCGGGACTCAGTCTCTGTGCTTTCTCCGTAAGCAGCTGCTGGATCCCCAGCCCTTTTCTTTCCGCTTCCTCAAGATATTCTGCGGGCACACACCGTCTGGAAAACCAGTCCAGCATATCGCCCACACAGGGCTGTCCGGCTTCATATCCGAAAAGTCCCGGAAGGACACCGTCCTCCACGACCCCGCAGGTCCCTGGCACCTCCCGTTCTTCTTCTCCGCACAGAATATCACAGACCGATGTTCCCATGATCATCAGAAGTTCCCCGGGTCCTGTGATTCCCACCGACGGAAGAGCCGCATGGGCATCGATGCATCCCACGCCCACCGCCGTGGCTTCGGAAAGACCCAGACGGGCAGCCATTTCTTCTGTCAGATGTCCGGCACAGCTGCCCTGAGGCAGGACTCTCGGCCCCAGCTTTTCTCCGGCATGTTCCAGCATAGGATGAAGTTCTTTCAGAAACGCTTCCGATGGATACCCTCTTTTTTTATTCCAGAGAGCTTTGTAGCCTGCGGCAGACGCAGCTCTTGTTTCCGTTCCTGTCAGGACCCACGGGATCCAGTCTGCCGCTTCCACAAACCGTTCTGCTGCCTGAAATATCTCCGGCGCCTCTTCGCAGATTTCCATCAGTTTGGGAAACATCCACTCGGAACTGACTTTTCCCCCGTACTGCGCAAGAAACGGTTCTTTCCGCATGCGGGCCAGCTCATTGAGCCTGTCCGCACAGGCCTGTGCGGCATGATGTTTCCACAGTTTCACATATGCGTGAGGATGTTCCCGGAACTCTTCCCGGAAACACAGGGGGACTCCCGTCCGGTCAGCCGGAAGCATGGTGCAGGAAGTAAAGTCCACTCCGATGCCCACCACGGCATCCGGAGAAACTCCACTTTTTCTGACAGCTTCCGGAACGGTCTCATACAGAACTTCCAGATAATCCGCCGGATCCTGAAGCGCCCATCCTTCCGGTGCCTTTTTTCCGCCCGGGAGCATATCCTCCATGACGCCATGGCGATAGGAACGGATACTCTGGGCCATTGTCTTCCCGTCCGACAGCCGGACCACCACAGCCCTTCCCGATAACGTTCCGTAATCTAGGCCCACTGCATACCGTTCCGTTTCCATAAACCCCTCCCGTTCCCGCAGTGCGGGCAAAGTTTCCGCTAGTATTCTTCGATATTGATCTGTACTGTCTTCTTTACCTCATCAGGCAGGATTGCCGTCGCAAAATCTCTGAATTTCTCCGCCATGTCGCTGACATAAAACTGATACTTCTCTTCCAGCGGAAGATTCTGTCCCTCGTCGCAGTTCATCTCCATGGAACGGAGCAGGGTTTTTAACTGTACAGCCGTCTCATACGCCGGATTCACCAGAGTCACGTCCCCGCCCATCAGACGGCTCAGAGTGGACCGCAGAAGGGGATAGTGGGTGCATCCCAGCACCAGGGTATCAATGTATTTCTCCTTGAGGGAAGAAAGATACCGGGACGCGATTTCATCTGTGACGGAATCATGAAGCAGCCCTTCCTCCACCAGAGGCACAAACAGCGGACAGGCTTTTCCGAATACTTCCACCCCCGGTTTCATCTCCCTGAGAACCTTTCCGTAGGTGCCGCTCCGGACGGTTCCCTCGGTTCCGATCACTCCGATCTTTCCGTTCTTTGTGGCTGCCACTGCGGCCCTGGCCCCTGCATTGATGACTCCTATAATGGGAAAATCCTCATTTTTTCTGACTTCTTCCAGCGCATAGGACGAAGCGGTATTGCAGGCAATGACGATGGCTTTTACGCCTCTGGACCTGAGGAAACGGATAATCTGCTGCGAATAGTGGATGATGGTCTCCTGTGATTTGTTTCCATACGGCAGTCTGGCCGTATCTCCAAAGTAGATAATCCTTTCCTCCGGCATCTGGCGCATGATTTCCCTTGCCACGGTCAGTCCCCCGACTCCGGAATCAAAAACTCCGATAGGTGCATTCTTATCCATGGCTTTGCTACCTTTCGTACCGGATAAGGGCATTCCGGATCAGCGCGTCAATCAGCTGCTTTTTGTCAAAGCCTCTGGCTTCCCACAGCATGGGATACATGCTGATGGCCGTAAAGCCCGGCATGGTATTGATTTCATTGAAAATCACGGTTCCGTCGTCCTTCACAAAGAAATCCACCCTGGAAAGGCCGTAACCGTCAATGGCACGGAAAATCTCGGCTGCCTCCCGGCGGATGGTCTCCGCCGCTCCTTCCGGCAGTTTCGGATCCACTACGGTTCTGGAATCCGAATTATAATATTTCGCATCAAAATCGTAGAATTCAGCCGCTGCCAGGATCTCCCCGACGCCGGAGGCGCGGACTTCCTCCGCACCGCCGCCGAAAACGGCGCATTCCACTTCATGGCCGCAGATCATTTCCTCCACCAGAATTCTTCTGTCGTGGCAGGCTGCTTCCTGCAGTCCCCGGATCAGTTCTTCCCTGCTGTCGGCTCTGGAAACGCCCCTGGAAGAACCGGCATTGGACGGTTTTACGAAAACCGGATAGGGAAATGCTTCTTCCACTCTGCGGACCGTATGGTCCATATCCTTCAGTTCTTCTTTCATGATGCCCACATAGGCAGCCTGGCGGATTCCAAGACCATCCACCACAACCTTTGTGGTAAGTTTATCCATTGCCACCGAAGATGCCAGAACACCGCAGCCCACGTACGGGATTTTGGCCAGTTCCAGAATTCCCTGTACGGTGCCGTCTTCGCCGTAAAGTCCGTGAAGCACCGGGAACACCACATCCACATGGATTTTTTCAGCCCTGTCTCCGCGAAGCACCAGAAGGCAGTGATCTCCGGCATCCGGGGAAAGTACGGCAGATACGGAGCTGTTTCTCCATGTATCATTTCTGATTTCTTCCGGAGAGTCCACCAGCAGCCAGCGGCCGTCTTCCGTAATTCCCACAAGAATAATGTTGTAAAGTTCCGTATTGATATTGGCAACGATGTTCTGCACAGACATGCAGGAAACCACATGCTCCGAAGACTGTCCGCCGAACAGTGCCACCAGATTTTTTCTGTTCATGATACCACTCCTGAATTTTAATAAAGATACCGACTAGATTATAGCATACATGGCAACAATTACAAATAGCAAATATGATGAAATGGAGTTGGTAACATGAAAAAGAACTATCATATGTGCCTGTCCCTGATCCTGATCCTTACGGCCTTTCTCACAGCTGCCGCCGGGTTCAGAGACCGGGAAACAGCCCTTGCGGCACGGATCGCTCCGCAGATTCTCAGATTCCACGTTCTTGCCAACAGCGATTCCCCGGAAGACCAGGCCCTGAAGCTGGAGGTAAAGACGCTGCTTCTGAATGAAATCCGGGCCGGTGTCCCGGAAGACGCTTCCAAAGAAGCCATCTGCCGGTATATCACCGAACACAGCAAAGATCTGGAAAACACCGCACGGAATTATATGAAAAGCCGCGGATTCGATTACCCGGCACAGGTCCGTCTGGAAACCTGCCGGTTTCCCAGAAAAACCTACGGAGACATGACCTTCCCCGCCGGCACATATGACGCGGTACGTGTGCTCCTCGGAGAGGGCATGGGACAGAACTTCTGGTGCGTCCTCTATCCCTCCCTCTGCTATCTGGATGACACCCATGCGGTGGTGCCCGAAGATTCCAGAGAAGTCCTGAAATCTCTGCTTCCCGAGGATGACTTTCTGGCTCTTCTGCAAGCAGGTAAATCGGCAGATCCGGAAATCCGCGGCTCTCTTCCCCGCATTCAGATCCGTCTGCGGATTGCAGACCTCTTCTCATAACAGTCCGGGCCGCTTTATTCCTCTGTGCTTCTGTTTCCCGGGAGCCGGCCCGGCACAGGACTGCGGTTGATGTCTTCTGCCAGATCCGACAGGATCTCCATTCCTCTTACCGCATCCTCCCATTGGGTGAATTCTCTCCGGTTATGACTGATACCGTCCCGGCTGGGGACAAAAATCATCCCGATGGGCATTTTCGATGCCATGGCATTGCCGTCATGGGTGGCACCGCTGGACATGCGGCGGTATCTGCATTGATGCCGCATACATATGGTTTCCAGGCGGTCCTGCAGTTCTTCACTGCAGGGAACCGGAGCTTTTTTCACAAGACTGCGGAATTCTGCTGTAACATCAGGGAGCCGGTCCGCGGCTTCCCGGGCCAGTTCCATGAATTTCCCCATCCGTTCTCTGCTGAGGTTCCGGATTTCCAGAACCATTTCCGTCCGTTCCGGAATGACGGAAACCGCGCCCGGAAATACAGAAAGAGTTCCCACTGTGGCTACCATCTGGTGTCCCAGTTCCCGGGCCAGCCGGTCAAACTCCCGGATCAGTCCGGCAGCGCCCACCAGTGCGTCTTTCCTGTACTCCATCATGGTGGTTCCGGCGTGGTTGCTTTCCCCGTATACAGTGACCGCATAGCGCTCCAGCCCTACAATTCCTGTCACAATTCCGATCTGTTCTCCGGATCTGTCCAGGGTGTCTCCCTGCTCAATGTGCAGTTCCAGATAACAGAGTCCATCATCCATGGGCAGCCTCACCTGTTCCAGATCTTCCCGGGAAAGGCCGTAGGCCGCTGCCCGTTCCATAAACCCCGGCATATCCGGATCCACGAGTCCTGTCATGGCCCTGCTTCCGAACGTCCCTCCCAGATCATTGCCTTCCTCTCCGTTGGTGGCCAAAATATGGATATTGACGTTCCACTCTCCGCCGGCATCCAGTCTCCGTCTCAGTTCCCTGAACGCTTCCACTGCTCCCACCACGCCCAGCATTCCGTCATACCGTCCGCCTTCTTTTACTGTATCAAGGTGTGATCCCATATAGATGGTCCGGCTTCCCGGCTTTCCGCAGGAAAAAAAACCATGAAGATTTCCGCAGGGATCCACCCAGGTTTCCAGTCCTGCTGTTTTCATATACTTTTCTGTCTGTCTTACAGCTTCCATATACGCCTCTCCAAACAGGAGACGGCTGACAGCCCCGTCTTCTTCCTCCCCGATGCGCGCCAGGGAGAGAAATGTTTCATAAATTTTTTCTCTGTCCATATCACGTCACTCCTTTTCCTCAGGATGACGTGTCCTCCGGATACACCTCCGGACACGCCATCTTTATTTTGCGCCCGGTCTTCTGCGGCATGCGCAGAACCCGGTATGCGCAGGTATCATAACTGCCCTGCAGTTATGATGACATGTCCTCCGGACACGCCATCCTTATTTTGCGCCCGGTCTTCTGCGGCACGCGCAGAACCCGGTATGCGCAGGTATCATAACTGCCCTGCAGTTATGATACCATATCCAAATCCAATGTGGAACAGGATGGCTCTTTGTATTTTCCGTCGGACTGTCTCCACGCAAAAATACCGCCGGCAGACGCCGGCGGCACTGGCAGGTTTCCGGGTCCGGATTCCTGCATTTTTTATGAGAGACTGAGATTTCCCTGTACGGCCCAGTCGTATGTTTCCATGGCCTGAAAAAGGGCCAGATCCGCATTCTTCATGCTGATTTCCTTGGACAGCAGTGCATTCTTCTGCTGAAGATATTCCAGCCGGCCGATCATTCCCAGCCCGTACTTCGTTTCTGCCGTGTCCATCTTTTTCTTTTCCAGATCATATGCCGTTACGGCAGTCTCATACTCGTTTTTCTTCTGGATCACGTCATTGTAAAGATTGGTCAGAGAAGAGGCGATCTGGGCTTTCTGATTTTCAATGGTCCGTTCGAGATTCTGCTTCTCCACGGAGCCGTCCGTTTTGTTTTCATAGTCAAGAAGATTATAGCGCAGGGTAAAATTATTATCCGTGGCAGCCGTCAGATCGTTCCGGGGATCCATCCCTTCAATCCTGGTCAGATCGGCAGACGGCACATTCCGGATCTCCGGATTCCCGTCATACGGCCATCCCAGCATCGTGCAGAGGGACTGGCGGATCTTGTCTGTACTGGCATCTATGGTCAGCAGCCCGGCCTGGGCGGACTCCAGATTCTGTCTGGCTGTCAGCACGTCTTCGGCTGTGGCCATTCCCACATTCTGCTGAGTCTGGACAGAGGCGTACACTTCTTCCAGCAGGGCGATGGACTCTTCCAGATTTTCCTTCTGCAGAAGAAGCTGCTCGTATCCGATCACAGCACTCTGCGCTCCGGAGATCAGACCGGCCCTGGTGGTTTCCACAATTCTCAGCTTCATCATGTCGGGCGTGGTTTCCGTCAGACTGTCCACCGAAAGAAGCATCTGTTCCGCCTGGGCATTCAGAAGTTCGGATGAATATACCATGCCGGCGTAGGAAGATGCCATGCTTCCGCTGACTCCCAGCATGTTTTTTACCTGCTCCGCCTGATCCTGCAGCATCTGGGAATTATCCAGCAGGGTTCCGGAACTCTCCATCATGGATTCCTTGATCCGGTCTACGGATTTATAGGAATCTTTGCTGTCCTGATAGGTTTCCCTCATGTTTTTCATCGTGGAATTATAAGTATCGATCAGCATGCTGATCTCGTCATATTCCAGAACATTATCCTGAATCCGGGCCCAGGTTGCGTCATCATAGACCTGCCCCGGTCCCGGGACAAATTCCTCCGCCGGAGAAGGCATCGGAAACGCCGCAGCCATAAAAACGGCGGCAGCTGGAATTAATAAACCGGCTTTTTTTCTCATGATTCTCCTCCTATACTCAGCAGTCCCTGTATTGCCCATTCATAGTCTTCCATGGCCGCCGTCAGATCCAGATCCGCAGCTTCCTTTGACGCCCTGGCAGTCAGATATGCTATCTCCTGGTTGAGGTATTCCTGACGGCTGAGCATTCCCATCCGGTTCTTCTGGTCTGCAGCAGCCATGGCGGCAGATGCCGCCTCAAATTCCGTGGATGCCGCCTTCAGGGCCGATTCCTTCTGAAGAACCTGCTGATACAGCTGGTCCATGGACGCTCTTACAGAGTCCTCCAGTTCCTTCAGCTGGCGGTTTTTTTCATTCTGGCCGCCGAATCCCGAGGCTCCTGTCCTCCGCTTTTCCATCAGTGTATAATTGTTCAGAATTGCCGTTTCACTGTCGGTTTCCGGCTGATATCCGGAAGCCCTTGCCGGATCTGCCTCCGGTACCTTCCGGATCTCGGGATCCGCGTCATAGTTCCAGCCCAGGGTCGTCAGCAGCTCCTGTTTCCGGGCCGCCTCTTCTTTTTTCGCCTCAGAGTCCGCAGCCTCCGCCGCATTCAGGGCTTCCCGGGCTGCCAGCACATCTTCTCCGGAATACAGATTCAGTTCCTGTTTCCTGAGTGCTGTCTCATATTCCATCCGGGCCGCCTCCAGCTCTTTTCCGCGGATCTCACTCTGAGAACTCAGTTTCTGATATTCCCGCATCATCCCGCAGGCAGACCTGGTCTGGGTTTTCTGCAGTTCTTTCAGAGTTCTCCAGCCGGAGGGAGTCCCCTCTGCATCCTTCTCCAGATTGACAGCATACAGTTTCAGCTCCCGGATATTGTCCTGGTATTCCTGGTATTCTTCTTTTGTAAGGTCATCTTTCTGTTCATCCGCTTCCCGGGAAAGCCGTTGGGCTTCTTCCCTCAGATCGGATGCCATGCTTAAAAGCTGATCTCTGGAAAGCCCGGTTGAACTTCCCGGGTTCTTGTTAAGGGAATCCAGCTGGTTAAGAAATGCACTGTTGTACAGTTCAATCAGTCCCGGTATTTCCTCATATTCCAGCGTGTCATCGCGGTACCGTTCCAGCTCTTCTTCCCCGTATTCCGTCAGGCCGCCGGAGACCCCGGCCCAGGCCGTCACCTCCAAAGGGCAGGCCGGAGACAGAGAGACCGACGCGGCCAGTCCCAGCATCAGCAGGGCTTTCCATTGCTTTTTCTGCATTCTCATTTCCTTACCTCCGTCGTGCGGCATTCTTTTCCGGAAGCCGCCGGATATCAGTCATAATCCGGCAGTTCCTTAGGTTGCCGGTTCAGCAATTTATAGTAGACAGGAAGCATCAGCAGGGATAATGTGGTGGAAGCCAGAAGACCTCCCACATTGACAAGTGCCAGCCCCTGCATCATGGCTCCGGCATTTCCATAGGCCATGGCCAGAGGAATCATGCCTACGATTGTGGTCAGCGTCGTCATCATAATGGGACGGAGACGGGTCGCTCCTGCCTCGATCAGGGCCGAATCCATATCCATTTCCTGCCGGTACTGGTTTACGGTATCCACGTAGAGAATTCCGTTATTTACCACCGTACCTACCAGCATCAGAAATCCCAGAAGAGTCGGCATGCTGATGGCACAGTCCGCCAGCCACAGAAGTCCGAAGGAACCGATCAGCGCAAAGGGAATGGTGGTCATGACCATGATGGAGAACTTGGGTGACTCAAACTGGGCGGCCATTACCACGAAGATCAGGAAAACTGCCACCAGAATGGCATTTCCCAGCGAGCCGAATTCCTCATTCTGCATCTGTGTCACCGCATTCTGTTCCATACTGATCGTATTGGACAGATGTTTGTCTATGACTTCTTTCTGAATGATGTTTTTGGTGTCCGGTCCTGCAGCATCCGTCAGCTGACCGGTAATGGTAACCTGATACTGCTTATCTGTTTTCAGAATGCTCTGCGGACTGTCCTTAAATCCCACATCAGCAATATCCATCAGCGCCACAGATCCGCCTGAAGGCGTGGAAATGACAATTCCCTGAAGCTGGTCAATGGTTCTGTATTCATCATCCGGATATTCCACCATGACGTCGATCTCGTCTCCGTCCACTTCCAGCGTTGTTGCCTTGGAACCGCTCAGCATCATATTGACGGAAGATGCCACCTGAACAGGAGAAAGTCCCTCGGCCGCCGCTTTTACGGGATCCACTGACACCTCCACCAGCGGCGCGTCATTTTCCAGGGAGGAATGTACATGTGTCACGTCCGGCCGGCTCTGCATTTCCGCAACGATCTCATCGGCTGCCTGCTTCAGCTGGTCATACTGGGTGCTCACCAGAATATACTCCGCTTCGTCGGCTGCCTGGGCTGCCATGGTTCCCATGGAGGTCTGTGCCTCCAGAGTGATGGAGCAGTCTGACCATCCGATCAGATCCTTCTTCCATTCTTTCAGGATTTCATCGGTTTCCCGGGTCCGGTCATCTTTCAGGTAGGCAGTCAGAGTTGCCCCGGACCCGCCCATGGAAAGGCCGCTGCTTCCATATGACAGCATATAGGAATCCAGGTCCTCATCCTGAGTGATATACTCCTCCACCTTCTGCAGGGTGCTGTCCACTCTGTCAACGGTCAGACCCGGCTGGGTTTCAACGGTCAGCACAATGATTCCCTGATCGTCTGCCGGCATCAGTTCCATTCCCAGCTGCCCTGCCATGATAAATGACAGGATCAGAAGAACAACGGAAGTGATCATGACCATTGCCTTATGATTCAGAAATTTTCTCAGAAGATTCCGGTAACCGTTCTGAAGTGCCCGCAGCATCCGGGATGCCGGGGTATTGGTCTTTTCACGGGGCTGGTAGAAAGTATAGCACAGCGGCACCAGTGTCATGGCTGAAAGCAGGGATGCCAGCATACAGAAGACAATGGTAAATCCCAGGGGCTTAAACATCTGACCGCTCATTCCCTGAATCAGAGCCAGCGGCAGAAATACCACACAGGTGGTTGCCGTGGAACCGAAGATGGACTGAATCACCACCCGGGTTCCGTTCAGTGCGGCATTTCTGGCTTCCACAAATCCGCCGCCCTTGGTGGATCGGAAGCAGCTTTCCAGCACCACGATGGAATTATCCACCATCATGCCCACTCCCAGCACCAGACTTCCCAGGGTAATGACATTCAGGGAAAATCCCATGGCTCCCATCAGCACCAGGGCTGCCAGAATGGAAACAGGAATCGAGGTTCCGACAATCAGAGATGCCTTGATATCCCCGAAAAACAGCCAGATAATCACCATGGAAGCAAGTACTGCCATGATCATGGTTTCAAACACGCTCTCCAGAGAATCGGAAATGGATTCGCTGTAGTCATTGACCACCACCACTTCCAGGTTTGGATCATCGGCTTTCAGGCCGTCCAGTACCCGGAGAACCGCCTTGGAAACTTCCATATCACTGCTGTCCTGATTTTTCTTTATGGATACGGAAATGGTATCCTTTCCATTATAGCGGCCGATTCCGTTCTGTTCCTCCAGTGTGCTGTAAATGTTGGCCACATCTTCCATATAGATGATGCTGCCGTCTCCCATGGTAATGGGAATGGCTTTCAGACGCTCCAGTGTGTCAAAATCCACGCCGGAAGTCACGGAAAGTTTTTTGCCGCCCACCACGGTATCTCCCAGCGGCATTGTAAAGTCCGCTGTGGAAATGGCGGATACCACCGAGTTCATGGTCAGATGATACTGAGACAGTTTTTCCGGCATCAGCTCCACCTTGATGTATTCTTCCCGTCCGCCGCTGACTTCCACGCTTGCCACGGAGGTGAGCTTTTCAATTTCCGGAACCACCGTATTATTGACATAGTTGTAAAGATTATCCGCCGCATCATTGTTGACAGCCAGTGTCATGGACGCCGTATCATTGATGTCCATTTCGATGATGGTGGGAGTATCCACATCATCCGGAAGGCTGCCTGCCAGGCCGTCCATCTTTTTCTTCAGGTCCGTATAGGCCTGATCCATATCCATGCCGTAGTCATACTGAAGCAGCACCAGCGATACGTTTTCACTGGACATGCTGGTGACCGTGTCCACACCGCTCAGGGTGCCCACCTCATCCTCAATCACTTTTGTCACCAGTTCTTCCACATCATCCGGGCTTGCCCCCGGATACACGGCGTTGATGATCAGCATGGGCATTTCCATTTCCGGAATCAGCTCCAGCTTTGAGGAAAACACCGTATTCAGTCCGAAAACAATCAGACAGAGCACCACCAGAAGCGTCGTGACCGGTCTTTTCAAGACCTGTTTTGTAAGTCCCATCTGTGTGCCTCCTTACTGCTGTCCGCCATGGTTTTCTGCTGTTTCACCGGATTCTGTTTCTCCGGATGTTTCACCGGACTCTGCTTCTCCGGCTGCTGCCGCCTGTACCGCAGCTCCCTCGTACAGCTCCCTGGTCCATGTTACGATGACTTGGTCTTCATATTCCAGGCCGGATCTGACTTCAATCTTTTCTGAATCAATGAGCCCCTGTTCTATGGGTACCTTGTGGGCAGTCCCTGTGGCTTCATCATATGTATAAACGAATGCCTCTCCTCCGCTGTAATTCACACAGTCGGCAGGTACGGTCATCACATTTTCCGCTTTCTGCGCTGTCACATAAAGCTTCACGGATGAACCGGTGGCCAGCCCGTCTGCGCCTTCCAGCGCTGCCTTGACTTTGAACAGCCCGCTGCCGGGATCCACCATTGTGCTGATCTCCGTAATGGTACCGTGATACTCAGTCCCGTTTTTCTCCACTGTCAGCGGATCTCCCGCCGCCAGACCTTTCATGACCCGCTCTGTCACGGAAAATGAAACCGATCTGCTTCCGTCGCCCGATATGACTGCCACATAGTTTCCTCCTGACACCATATCATGAACTTCCACATCAAAGCTCTCCAGGAGGCCCGCAATCGGAGCTGTCACCACACTGTTTTCCAGCTGGGTGTCATAATTCAGCTTTGCGGAGTCATACTGAAGCTGCGCCAGGCGGGCTGCACTTACCACCTGTTCGTAACTCTGCGCGGAAATGTCTCCTGTTTCATAAAGCACCTGCATCCTTCCCAGATTGGTTCTGGCATCCTCCAGAGACACCTGTGCGCTGTCCAGGGAAATTCTGGCCTGGTCCAGCTGTTTATTATCAATTCTGAACAGTTCCTGATCTTTTTCCACCCGCTGTCCCACAGACACACTGACTTCTGTCACTTCGCCGGCTCCCCCGGGAATCACATAGACCACGTCGGCCGGTTCCACAGTGCCGGTCAGACCGGTTTTCAGCTCTATTGTCCCGATTTCCGGAAAAGCGGTCTGTACCGTCGGATCGGGGACGGCCTCCATGGGAGGTTCTTTCTTTGTCATTCTGACGGCCACCAGCGCCACCAGCGCCACTGCCGCTGCTCCGATAATCACTTTACCTGCCTTATTCATATTCTGTCTGCTCCTGCCTTTCCTTTCTGACCTTATTCTTTTCCTCTGGGCACACACCATAATGGATCATATCCAGGCGGCTCAGATATGTTTCCTTCACCTGTTCTCTCGGAAGTCCGTCCTTGAAATACTGTTTCATCGCCAGCATCAGAGCCAGCATCTGCAGTTCCAGAAGATCCCGGAATTTTTTCCCGTCAAGAGGACATTTCCCTTTGTCACACCGCTGATACAGCCATCGGGCCAGATATTCGTTGGCCTCTTCAGCCGCTTCGCCGCATGCATGCTGCAGCTGAAACGTCTCTGCCATGGCATTGCTTTTCATCACATTGGCCAGCACTTCAGCCAGCCCGTCCCTGACACACATATCCAGCTGGGCGTCCAGCATCCTTTCAAACAGATCCCAGATATCTCCGCCGTTTTCGGACATGACTTTCACGTAAAACCGTTTCATCTCCTTAACGGCATCGTTCATCAGCCAGCTGAGCACTTCTTTTTTGTCCTCAAAATATGTGTAGAAACTCCCTCTGGAAATATCTGCGTCGCGAATGATCCTGTTGATGGAAGCCTCTTCCAGCGGAACACGCTTGAATTCTTTCAGGGCCGCCGTCCTGATCGCTTCTGCCTTTTCCCTGGGCAGCCGGTAAAATCGTTCTGTCGGCAATTGAACCCTTCCTTTCCGTACTTATCTTACGCCGTCTGTTTTCACAAAATGACAATACGTCATTATTATAGTGACACACTGTCACCATGTCAAGTGCCGACACAAATCTTAACGGTTTTTATACTTTTTTAACTGATACACAGGAGCAGATTCTGTTTTTTCCTCCACCCTTATAAACGAAACAGCAGCCCGAAAATCTTCAGATTCCGGCATGGTTCCATCCACAGGAGACAGACCGCATGAACTCCCGGCACTGCAGCCTGCCAGGCCTTTTCTTCCGCCGCAGTGGGGTCCGTATGGTTTTTCCGGTATACAGGGAACGAAATTTCCCGTACAACAAAAAAAGCACCCTGACAATCCGGCACTTCTTCATGCCTTCCTGTCAGGGTACTGCTTTTTCAGTTTTTAAAACGGAATCCTAGAAATTAGTGGGAGTCATCTCCTTGCCTGCCAGCACCTCTTCGTAATCTTTCAGGTTGCGCTGGAGCAGTTCCGGTGTATTGAGTCCGTACGGACATTTGCTCATGCACTGGTTGCAGTGGAGGCAGTCCTTGATCTTCATCATCTTGGCCTGTCCTTCCGGTGACAGATGGGATGCTGACGGGGAACGGCGCAGAAGCAGGGACATTCTGGCACAGTTATTGATCTCGATTCCCACAGGACATGGCATACAGTATCCGCATCCTCTGCAGAAACTTCCGTACAGCTGCTTTCTGTCATTTTCAATAATCGTCCGGAGTTCTTCATTCATCACCGGCGGGTTCTTTTCATACCCCAGGAATTCATCCAGCTCTGCCTCTCTCTGAACTCCCCAGATGGGAAGAACGTTGTCAAACTGGGCCTCAAACGCATAGGCAGCCGCAGAATTGGTAATCAGCCCTCCCGACAGGGCCTTCATGGCAATAAATCCCATGTTATTTTTCCGGCATTCTTCCACCAGTTCCACATCCTGATCGCTGCACAGATAGCAGAAGGGGAACTGCAGGGTGTCATAGAGCCCTGAAGCAATGGCTTCATGGGCTACAGACTGTCTGTGATTGGTGATTCCTATGAAACGGATTTTTCCCTGTTCCTTTGCTTTCAGCGCTGCATCATAGATTCCGCTTTCATCCCCCGGTTTCGGACAGAACGCCGGATTGTGGAACTGGTAAACATCCACATGATCTGTTTTCAGAAGCCGGAGACTGGTTTCCAGATCCTTCCAGAAGCTTTCCGCATCTGTGGCAGCCGTTTTGGTGGTGATGTAAATATGATTTCTGATTTCACTCAGCGCATATCCGATTTTTTCCTCACTGTCAGAATAGGCTCTGGCCGTGTCAAACAGAGTGATTCCGCCATCATATGCCTTTCTCAGAAGCTTTGCAGCCTCTTCTTTTGTGATCCGCTGGATCGGCAGAGCGCCGAATCCGTTTTTGCTGACCGTAATGCCGGTCCTTCCAAGTGTTACCATTGTCATTTTCCCATACCCCTTTCTTTGTCAAGCATCTCCTTCAGCGCCTCATCGCTGTTTTCGATCCACACGTCCTCTTCCTCGGCATTAAGGCCCAGAAACCGTGCCAGAGTCTGCTCGTCATCGCTGTTGTTCCATGTTTCTATATAATCATCGATCTCTTCGAACTCAATTTTTCCTTCCAGATACTTTTCTTTGAACGTCATGGTCTTTCTCCTTCAGATTTCTGAGAATCGTAATTTCCTGATTATCGATATGTTCCCGGATGGCCTGTCTGGCTTCCTGCACATGACGCAGGGTCAGAGCCTTCATGATATGGTCATGTTCCACCAGAAGAACCTGTCTCTTGTCTTCATCTTTTATGTATTCCAGGCGGTACCGGTACATCTGCTCCCGGAGATTGTTAAGGATCTGTACCAGTTTCTGGTTTTTCGTGCTTTTATAGATAATGTCATGATAATGCTCATCCGTCTGGGCAATTTTCATGGCATCTCCGTCGGAAATGGCTTTCGCAAACTCTTTCTGGACTTCCTGCAGTTCTTCCAGTTCCTCCGGCTGCATTCTCTGGCAGGCCAGACCGATGGCCAGTTCTTCCAGTGAGCGGCGTACTTCCAGAACGTCACGGAGGTTCTGTTCGGAAATTCTGGCAACTTCTGCCCCTTTTCTGGGAATCATCAGAACCAGGCCTTCCAGCTCCAGCTTCCGGATTGCTTCGCGGATGGGGGTTCTGCTGACTCCCAGCCGTTCTGCCAGCTGAATCTCCATGAGACGTTCCCCCGGCGCCAGCTCTCCTTTCAGAATCGCCTGGCGCAGAGTTCTGAACACCACATCCCGCAGCGGAAGATATTCATCCATGTTCACTTCAAAATGATTTGTCATTGGTCATTTCCCTTCTGTTTTCAGTTCGCCGGTTAAAAAATCCTGTGACATAGACCTGTTTTGTCAGCCGGCCGTCTTCCGCCTGCTTCAGAAGGGCCCCTGCCGCTTCCGCAGCCTTCCTGTCCCTGAACAGTCCGAAGACCGTGGGCCCGCTTCCGCTCATGAGAGCGCCGTCTGCACCGTTTTCCAGCATGATTTTCTTGATTTTTCCGATCTCCGGATGGGCCGGTTCCGTTACGGTTTCCAGCACATTTCCCAGCCGGCCGATCACTCCGTCCAGATCTTTTCTGCGGATGGCTTCCGCCATTCCGTCAATATCGGGATGATCCCCGGGAGTCAGTTCGCTCACCCGGAGACGTCCGTAAACCGCCTTGGTGGAAACGCTGATCTGAGGCTTCGCCAGCACCACGCAGCATTCCGGAACCGGCGGCAGCGGTGTCAGGATCTCCCCGATTCCCTCGGAAAGAGCCGTTCCCCTGAGAATACAGTATGGCACATCTGCTCCCAGTCTGACTCCGCGTTCCATCAGATCCCGTTTGGTAAGCCCCAGACCGAACATCCGGTTTACGCCCACTAAAACAGCGGCTGCGTCCGTGCTTCCGCCGGCCATGCCCGCGGCCACAGGGATATATTTCCGTATCTGAATCCGCAGGCCTTCCTTCAGTCCGAATTCATCCATCAGAAGCCGGGCGGCCCGGTAAGCCAGGTTTCCTTCCCCGGACGGCACATAGGGCAGGTTGGTCTCCACCCGCAGTTCTTTTCCGCCTCGCTCCATTGTGACTTTATCATAAACACCGACGGTCTGCATGATCATGCGGACCTCATGATAACCGTCTTCCCGCTTCCGGACCACATCCAGTCCCAGATTGATTTTGCCGTATGCCTTAAGCTCCAGACGTTCCGTCATTTCACTCACCTCACTGCTTGTATACAATATCTAGTATACCGGATATTCACCTGGTTTGACAAGTCTTTTCCGCCTGTTTTCCGGAGTCATCCCCAGCTCCTCAGCCAGATGTTCCGATGCCGTATTCCTCCGTGAGATCCTGGCCGTCACGCGCCATATTCCCTGTTCGCTGCCTGCCCGGTCCAGGATTGCCCGGCAGGCTTCTTTCGCATACCCCTGCCTGCGCCGGTCCGGAAAAATAAAGTATCCGATCTCCAGTGCTTCCGGCAGAAAATCTGCCTCCGTATCCGTATTCCGCCCGCTTTCGCCTTTTTCCGGACCTGTATGAACCTCCCAGACCCTTTCGTCCCCCTCTGCCTTTTCCTGAGCCGTCAGTCCTGCCAGGCCCACCAGCACGCCTTCTGTCCTTTCCTCCAGTGCCCAGAGGCCAAATCCGTAAAATCCGTACTGATTCTTTATATATGCCAGAAACCGCTGTTTTGAAGGGAATCCGGTTTCCTTTCCGTAGGGCCGGACCACCTCAAAATCCGTTTCCGTAAGTTCCCGGATTCTGAGCCGCTGTGTTTCACAGATGATCCAGGGCAGTCCCAGATGCCGTCTGGCCACCCGCTCCAGAAATCTTCCGCTGTCTGTGTCCGGGTCGTCCGTCAGATAAACCGCCGGGCCCAGATCCCTGTCCGGATTTTCAGGATCCCATAATCCAACAATGGCTCTTCCGGCCGCTTTCGCAGCCAGAAGAGCCTCCTTCTCGTCGGAAATCAGAACAGGAACTTCCTGCCGGTCCACCGTTATGATTCTGATTTCTTTCATGATATTCTCCGGGATCAGCAGGTCTCCGGTTCCGGATAGGAAACACCGAATGTCTCTGCCGTGATCTTTCTGATCCTCTGATCCTTCAGAGGACGGTCACTGTAATCTGTACGTACTCCGGCAATCTTGTTGACCACATCCATTCCTTCAATGATCTGTCCGAATGCCGCATACTCTCCGTCCAGATGGGGAGCTGCCTTATGCATGATAAAGAACTGGGAACCGGCCGAATCGGGATTCATGGCGCGGGCCATGGAAAGAACTCCCTCTGTATGAGCCAGGTCATTCCGGAAGCCGTTATGGGTGAATTCTCCTTTGATGGTATATCCCGGACCTCCCATGCCTGTTCCCTGCGGGCAGCCGCCCTGAAGCATGAATCCGCGGATAACGCGGTGAAAAATCAGTCCGTCATAAAATCCTTTGTTTACAAGGCTGAGAAAATTATTGACTGTGTTGGGCGCAACTTCCGGATACAGCTCTGCTTTCATCACATCGCCGTTTTCCATTTCAATGGTAATTACTGGATTCTGCATTGCAACCATCTCCTTTTGCTGTTCTTTTCCTTCCCACTATTCTACCAGAGGAAAAGGCGGATGTCCACCGTTTTCCTCCGGCTTCCATCCGCCCTGTTTCTTCTTTTTCCGCCGCGGCTTATTCCTGAACCAGTTCAAATTCCACGCCGATCTGGGCACTGATCTCCATTTCTCCCGGCATGACAGCCATGTCTGCCGCTGCAGACGCCACGGATTCCTCTCTGGCAAAGTTCACATTTGAAGATACATATTTGGCACTCTGATTCTCTCCGTATTCCTGGATGCTGACAACCGCTCCCACCTTCTGTCCGCTGGCGGCAGCCAGTGTCTCTGCCTTGGCTCTGGCCGTCTCCACGGCTTTGGTCAGGGCTTCCTGATAGCATTCATCATACTTGCTGGAAAAATAAGATACGGAACAGATTTCATTTGCCCCGGCAGCCACTGTCTCAGAAAGAAGACTTCCCACCTGGTCCATGGGCACATTGGTAAGGGTTACCCGGCTGGTCATTTCATACCCCACCAGTTCCTGGGTATTTCCGCTCCAGTCATATCTGGGATTCAGGGAAAAATCCGAAGTCTGAATGGAGGATTCATCATATCCCAGCCCTTTAAGATATTCCACAACCGCGTTGAGTTTTTCCGTATTTTCCTGCTGACATGCGGCAGCATCTGCATTTTCCGTGGTAATTCCGCAGACAATCTCCGCCATATCCGGTGTCACCTTCACGGTTTCCCTGCTGTTTACGTTCAGCGTATTTTCCCCGCTACTCTCCACAGTCTGTACCTTTATCACATCCGGAAAGCTGGCAGCCGCTCCGCTTCCGCAGGCGGACAGCAGGACGGAGCCTGCAGCAAGCAGCCCGAGCGCTCCGAAAATCTGGTATTTCTTCATAATCTCTCCTCCTTCATACAGGTCTCTGTTTGAATTCAGCTTTATTCTACCAGATAATCCTTGCGGTCCCTTATCTTTTCTCTTAATTTTTCATGACTGAATCTTTAAATACTTCCATGCTGTCCAGTTCCCGCCGTTCCGGAATGGAAGCCGACGCCCCCGGTCTGGTGACGGCAGCTGCAGACGCTTTCGCCGCCAGTTTCATGGCCTCCTCCGGCGAAAGTCCTTCTGCCATGCCGGCCGTAAAATATCCGGCAAACGTATCTCCTGCACCTGTTGTATCCACGGCAGTCACCTTTTCAGCCGGCTGGAAAAGCGTGCTCCTGCTGTCCCCATACATGGCGCCCTGTTCTCCCAGGGTCAGCACCACGGAAGATCCGGGAAAACGGCTTTTCAGTCCCTTCATCAGCTCCTCCGGTTTTTCTGCACCGGGTCCGGAAACTCCCAGGATCTGAGCGGCCTCCAGCTGATTGACCATGAAAATATCCACATATTCCAGCGGGGCCTTCATGATCTCTTTTTCCATGGGAGACGGATTAAACACGATTTTCATCTTTCTGGCATGGGCTTTTTCCATCAGTTCCGGAATTCCGTTGATCTCGTTCTGGAGTACCAGAAAATCTCCGGGCCCGAACCCGGCCAGCGCTTCATCCATCTGTTCCTCTGAAATCATCCGGTTGGCGCCGCCGTACAGAAGGATACAGTTGTCACCTTCCGTATCATTCTGAATGATGGCATGGCCGGTTCCCGCATCTTTCAGAATCCGTATGAATTCCGTATGAACTCCTGCCGCCTCCAGCTGCCGGATCAGAAAGATTCCGTCTTCACCCACAGCCCCGGCATGCCATACGAAAGCCCCTGCCTTTGCCATGGCCACAGACTGGTTCAGCCCCTTTCCGCCGCTGAACCTCCGGAGGGAATCCGCCGCCAGGGTCTCCCCCTTCCTTACGAAATGACGGACCTTATAGGTATAATCAATATTCAGGGATCCGAAACATAGTATTTTCATGGTTTTTCCGCCTTTCCGCGGCCTGCCTTTTCTTCCGCCTGCCGCCCACAGACTGATGGTATCACAGAATTCCCCTGAAAACAAGAAAGGGATCCGGTTCCGGTCATGCCGGACACATTGTCCGGCATATTTCTGTAAAATAACCTGATTTCCATTTCATTTTTCCTGCATCATGGAAAATCCGTTTTGCACAAATCCGCGGAAAAGCTGTACTTTAAGAGCACGGAACTCCTGAAAGTACAGCTTTTCCAATATAGATCTTCTGTGGTGCAGTTTTATATGACCAGGCAGGTTCCCGCCAGCGAAACCGCCAGATAAAGCAGACCGGCAGCAAGCGGTTCCAGATATGCGGAAGAGTGTTCTTTTTTCTGGAGGTAATCGTAATAGGAGTCCGGAAGTTCCGTGGTACCGGAAGCTGACTTTTCATTTTCCTCATCCCCTTTTCCGTGATCCTTTGCATACTTCCATATTTTTTTATGCGTATAGACAAAAAGATCAAACGTACCTGAGGCCTTCACAAGGCGCATGCCTCCCAGCAGAAACGGAATGATTCCACCCACAAATAAGCCGTCAACAATTCTGTATGCCAGCCGGCTGTCCCTGTCCAGGAAAAAATAGACCAGGCAGATCAGCCCGCCGGCTGCCAGAAAGTTACGGAATTTTTTTACAGAAAACTGTTTCAGATTTGTCATTCCATTTCCTCCTTACAGAAAAGGCTGTGATCGATCCGGGGAAAAATTCCCGCTGCGTCAGAAGCGTTTTCTCTTATTATTTCAGGACACGCGGCACCAGGCTCTGCCCTGACACCCGGCGCCCTATTCCCATTCAGTATATCATTTTCCGGTTAATGCGTACAGAGTATTTTTCTCCGGCTCCGCTTCTCTCCATCCGTTTCTGCATTTGGTTTTCTGCCCGTCTTCCCGGATCCGGGATGTCAGGATTCCAGCAGACCTTTTTCCACCAGAAATTCCCTGGCGGTCTCCTCCAGTCCTCTTCCCATCACATCCACTTCGTATGTGAGATTCACCATGTCTTCTGTGGTAACCTGACCTTCCAGAAGATTCAGAACCTCCTCAAGATCGGGAGCCGTGCCGGAAAGCCGCTCAAACACGTCATCCCGGATCAGAATGGCACCATTGTATTCCGGGAAGAATTCCAGATCATCTTCCAGAATCTTCAGTCCTGCCTTACGGTTCAGTCCGTCTGTGGCATAAACCACAGTCACGTCAAAACTTCCGTTTTCCACTGCATTATATTTGAGCCCCAGATCCACCGGCGCATGGCTTTTGAACTTCAGTCCGTAATGCTCCACAAACGGACCGTATTTCATGCTCCCTTCTTCGGTAAAAAACTCATGTTCCGCTCCGAAAACCAGCTGGTCGGCAATGGGAATCAGATCGCTGATACATTCCAGATCATATTCTTCTGCCAGTTCTTCCGGCACTGCAATGGCATAGGTATTGTCAAGTCCCAGTTTTCCCAGAAGCCGGACACCGTACTGTTTCATGCCTTCCTCATTGACAAAATCGTACAGGCTTTCCCCCTCGGGAATATCGGAAGTATCCATTCCCAGATATGTGGTAAGCAGGGTTCCGTCATATCCCATGATAAAATCTCCCTTGGGATCTGCGGCCACCAGCTCATTGAACGCATTGACGCTGCTCATCTCGTCCAGGATTCTCACTTCCAGTCCGGTTCTGTCCTCCACCAGCATCTTGGCCATTCTGGTGATCAGCTGCGGTTCTGTGTAATTCAGATCATACACATAAAGGGTATGTTCCCGGTCCCCGCTGCCGCTTCCGATCCCGTAGGGAAACACCAGCACAAACGCCGCCAGCACCACCGCTGCCGGAATCCAGACTGTCTTAGATCCGCCCCTGCCGGTTTTCATTCTGTTTTCAAACCATCCCATCAGGAAATCGAGGATCACGGCAATCACCATCAGAACCGCCGTGGCTCCCAGAATCAGCCCCATATCCTGAATCCGGATTCCCCGGTTGATGACAGTGCCCAGGCCTCCTCCGCCCACAAAAGCGGCGAATACCGCAGATCCGATGGCATTGACCACTGCAATCCGGATTCCGGTGAATACCGTGGGAAATGCCAGGGGAAATTCCACCCGCAGCACCCGGTAGGCCTTGCTCATTCCCATGCCGCGGGCAGCTTCCTTGACTCCTGGGTCCACTTCCTGAAGGCCCAGACAGGTGTTTCTCACAATGGGAAGCAGCGAATACAGGGTGATGCCTGTGACCACCGTCGGTTTTCCGGCTCCGAAAAACACCATGATGATTCCCAGAAGTGCCAGAGACGGAATGGTCTGCAGAAGGTCCACCGCCTGAAGGATGATCCTGCGGGCCCTGGGGAACACATAGGCCAGGATTCCCAGGGGAAGTCCTATGAGCACCGAAAGAATCCCCGATGCCAGTACGATAAACAGATGTTCCCAGATCAAAGACCAGCTCATCGGCGCACCTCCTTTTTCAGTCCTCTCGGAGTCACTTTCTTCTGGAGCCAGTCAATGGCCGCTCCCATCACAATGGCCAGAGCCGCAGCCGGAATGGCTCCCAGAAGGATCAGAGTATCATTGTTGGAAGAGGTGCCCTGGTAAACAAAGTCTCCCAGCCCTCCCATACCGATCATGGAGGCCAGAACCGCCCAAGATACCGTATAGACCGCTGCCATGCGCAGGCCTGCAATAATGGTGGGAATGGCCAGAGGCAGCTCTACTTTCAGAAGGATCTGGACCGGCGACATGCCGCATCCTCTGGCTGCTTCCAGATATTTTCCGTCCACATTCACAATGCCTGTATAGGTGTTTTTCAGCACCGGAAACATGGCATACACCGTCAGCGCCACTATGACTGTGGGATAGATCATTCCCCACCAGATAAACAGGACGCCGATGAAAACCAGGCCGGGTATCGTCTGAAATACGGACAGCACCGGCAGGATCACACCTGACCATCTGGGGACCCTTGAAAAAAGGATTCCCAGGAAAAGCCCCAGCACAAATCCGATGGTCACGGAGACCAGCACATATGCGGTATGGATTCCGATGGCTCTCACCAGCATGCTTCCGTATGTCTGAAACAGTCCGCTCATTTTTCATCACCCCCACAAGTTGTCTGCCACTGTCCTCGCAACGCTGGTTTTCGTTACAATTCCTGCAATGGTGTCATCCTCATTGAGCACCACCACATAGTTTGCTCCCGTATCCAGCAGGTAATCCACGCTGTCCTTGGCCTCATCTCCCACCCGGGCCGTTCTGGTGGCCTGGCGGATCAGAGGCTCCACATTTTTCAGTTCTCTGCCCCAGTGGCGAATGTCTCCGATGGAAACCGTTCCTTCATACCGCCCGTTTTCATCCGTCACCAGAAGCGTATCCACGCTTCCTCTGGCCATAAGTTCCGCACACTCCAGAATTCCTCTGTCTTTTTGGACACTGTACACGTTGGTGCGCATGAAGTTTTCCACTCTGGAAGACGCCGCAGCTCCTGCATGTTTGCCCAGGAAACTGCTTACCAGATCGCTGGCAGGGTTTTTCAGCATCTCCTCCGGAGAGGCCATCTGGACCACCTTTCCCTTATCCATAAATATGATTATATCTGCCAGTTTCAGAGCTTCCGCCATGTCGTGGCTTACAAACACAATGGTTTTTTTCAGCTTCTGCTGAATCTTCTTCACCTCATCCTGCAGCGTTTCCCTGGTCATGGGATCCAGCGCACTGAAAGGCTCATCCATCAGCACAATGGGCGGAGAGGCGGCAAATGCCCTCAGCACGCCGATGCGCTGCTGCTGGCCCCCGGAAAGCTCCGAAGGATACTTGCCTGCATGTTCTTCCATTCCCACCATTTTCAGCATTTCTTCCACGATTTCATCGCATTTTTCCCTGCTGTATTTTAAAAGTTTCGGTACCACGCAGATGTTCTGGGCCACCGTCATATTGGGGAACAGACCGATCTGCTGGATCACGTAGCCGATATGACGCCTCAGTTCCACCTTATCCGTGGCTCTGATATCCTTTCCGTCTATGGATATCTTTCCGGAATCCGGTTCGATCAGGCGGTTGATGGTCTTTAAGGTGGTGGTTTTTCCGCAGCCCGACGGTCCGATGAGAATCACGAACTTTCCGTCAGGAATGGTGAAAGTCAGATCATCAAGAATCTGGGTATTTCCATATTTTTTAGAAACATGTTCAAACTGAATCATCTTTTCTTCCCTCCTTTGCCGATATCAGGCGGCGGGCAGCCTCTGCCGCCGCAGGCGCGCCTACCAAAATGATCACATCTCCCCCGTACAGTTCCGCATAGGGTCCGGGAGAAAGGATCACTGTCTGCCCCCGTCTTATGGCTACAATGGTACCTCCGGTGGACTGCCAGAATTTCAGTTCTCCGATGTTTTTCCCGATGAGCGGCGAATCCTTGGGAACCGTCACTTCATAGTTGGGCAGCGGTCTGCTGGCCGCCGCAAAGGTTTCCTGGGACTTCAGAAATGCATGTACCGTCTCCGCCAGACGGCGGTTGAGCTCCGCAGACTCGGAAATCAGATCATTCAGCTGATGTCTCAGCAGATCCGTACTGGCATCCTCATGAAAATTGTCAATATATCTTCTGGCATTGTCTGCCGACAGTACCACGGCTCCGCTCTGGGGCTTCACTTCCACCACTTTCATATCCGAAAGCAGCCAGAGGGCCCGGCGGATGGTTTCCGGAGACACTCCGTATTCCGAAGCCATGACGGAACGCCCGTATATTTTCTGCCCTTCTTCCAGCTCCCCTCTGGCAATCCGGTCCGCCAGATCCAGCGCGATCTGCAGATACTGGGAAGGTACCACGGTTCTCTTCATATTTTATGCACCTCATTTCCAAAAAACGTGTTTCCATTATACATTGACAACTTATAAATGTAAATAAGGATGTCAGTTAATTTTTTATTAAGAACTTATGAAAAAAGCGTATCCGGAAGCATTTTCCCATACAAAAAGGAAGCCGTCCCTGCCGGGTACGGCTTCCTTTTCTGGTGCTTTATTCTTTTTTGTTATTTATTTGTCTCCTGTCAGTGACAGCCGTACCAGAGCCCGGCTGAGAGCGGCTTCCGCCCTTGCCACATCCAGTCCCGGAGCATTTTCGGCCAGTCTTTTTTCTGCGCGGAGGCGCGCCTCATTGGCCCGCTTTCCGTCAATCTCTTCCGGCCATTCTGCGGCTTCCGCAAGAACTGTCACTTTTTCCGGCAGAATCTGCAGGAAACCGGAAAGAAGTGCCGCCTTCCGTTCTTCCTGTCCCGTGTGAATGGTGAGGATACCCGGCGCAACGGCAGCCGTCACCGGGATATGTCCCGGATAGACACCCACCTGACCGTTGACCGTATTGAGCTCCACCATGGTGACTTCTCCCTGGTAGAACTCTCCGTCGGGTTTTATGATCTGCAGCTTCATCGTCTCTGCCATCTTCCCACCCCCTATTTCACGCGGGCAAGAACATCATCGATATTTCCGGCATTCAGGAACAGGTTCTCCGGTATGTCGTCATGTTTGCCTTCCAGGATCTCCTTGAAGCCCTGAATCGTTTCGGAAACAGGCACATAACGGCCTTCCAGTCCTGTAAACTGTCCTGCCACAAAGAACGGCTGTGAAAGGAATCTCTGGATCTTTCTTGCTCTGGATACGGTCAGCTTATCTTCTTCCGAAAGCTCATCCATACCCAGCATTGCGATGATATCCTGAAGCTCTTTATATCTCTGGAGCACTTCCTGCACGCCGCGAGCCACCCGGTAATGCTCCTCTCCCACGATCCTGGGATCCAGAATTCTGGATGTGGACTCCAGCGGATCCACAGCCGGATAAATTCCCAGTTCCACGATGGAACGGCTCAGAACCGTAGTGGCGTCCAGATGTGTGAAGGTATTGGCCGGAGCCGGGTCCGTCAGGTCATCCGCCGGCACATAAACTGCCTGAACCGAAGTGATGGAGCCGTTTTTTGTGGATGTGATCCGCTCCTGAAGCGCACCCATTTCGGTCTGCAGGGTGGGCTGATATCCAACTGCCGACGGCATGCGGCCCAGAAGAGCCGATACCTCGGAACCTGCCTGGCTGAAACGGAAAATATTGTCAATGAAAAGCAGTACGTCCTTTCCGCCTTCATCACGGAAGTACTCTGCCATGGTCAGTCCCGTAAGACCCACACGCATACGGGCTCCCGGCGGTTCGTTCATCTGTCCGAACACCATGGTGGTCTTATTGATAACACCGGACTCCTGCATTTCATAATACAGGTCATTGCCTTCACGGGTACGTTCACCAACACCGGTGAATACGGAATAACCGCCGTGCTCCGTGGCAATGTTCCGGATCAGTTCCTGAATCAGAACGGTCTTGCCTACACCGGCACCGCCGAACAGACCGATTTTTCCGCCCTTCTGGTAGGGGCAGAGCAGGTCCACAACCTTGATTCCTGTTTCCAGAATCTCTGTTTCCGTGGACTGTTCCTCAAAGCTGGGGGCTTTCCGGTGAATCGGAAGGCGTTTTTCTGTCTGCGGTTTCTCTTTATTGTCAATGGGATCGCCCAGAACATTGAAAATGCGGCCCAGAGTCTTTTCTCCCACCGGCACCATAATGGGGCCTCCGGTGGCCACGGCCTCCATGCCGCGCACAAGACCGTCGGTAGGGCCGAGAGCGATACATCTGACTGTATCATCACCAAGATGCTGGGCAACTTCTACCACCAGTTTCCCGCCATCTGCCGTGGTGATCTCAATGGCGTCATTGATCTCAGGCAGATGGCCTTCGCTGAATTTGATATCCAGGACGGCACTGATGACCTGAGTGATCCTGCCAATGTTTTTCTCTGCCATTTCCTTTCTCCTTGTCATATTCTAAATTCGCTGCGCTCACAGGCGCCGGCCTCGGGAAAACCATCTTAGTTTTCAATGGCATTGGCGCCGGCAATAATCTCTGTAAGTTCCTGTGTAATGGAGCCCTGTCTTGCCCTGTTATACTGCAGGGACAGTTTTTCAATCATTTCCTCCGCATTGTTGGTGGCGGAATCCATGGCTGTCATTCTGGCTCCGTTTTCACTGGCGGCAGCTTCCAGAAACGCACCGTAAATCAGGCTGCTCATATATTTGGGAATGATATCGTTGAGGACCTCTTCCTCATTTGGCTCATAGTTCATCAGAAGCAGGTCATCTCCCGGATCTGCATCTTCCTCTGCTGCTTCCGGATCCACCGGCAGCAGCTTCATGAATCTGGGGATCTGGCTCACCGTGTTTCTGAATGAAGTATAGGCCAGATAAATCTCTCCGATCTCATTGTTTTCGAACTGGGCAAGAAGCTCCTTGGTCAGCCTGAGAGCATCCCCGTAAACCGGCTCCTCGATCATGTCCGAATAATCCCCGGCAATCTCATAGCCCTTTCTTGCAAGTCCGTCCCGTCCTTTCCTTCCTACGGCAAAGATTTTCGCGTCCTCCGCCGCAATTCCGCTTCCGGTCACAAGACGGATCATATTGGCATTGTATCCGCCTGCCAGGCCGCGGTTGGAAGTGATGACCACAACCGCCTTTTTTCCGGACTGCCCGGCTTTCAGATATCTGTGGGAAATTCCGCCGGACTTTTTCAGCATCTGCTGAATGGTCCTGTACATCACATTGAAATACAGCCTGGAATTCTCCGCTTTCTGCCGGGATTTCTGGAGCTTGACGGTGGCGACAAGTTTCATGGCTTTGGTAATCTGCTCTGTGCTTTCGATACTGGCTTTCCTGCGTTTAATGTCTCTCATGGTTGCCATGATTCATCACCTGCCTTATCTTGCCGCCTTGCACTCTTCAATGGCTTTTTTCAGGAGCTCTTCCGTCTCCGGCTTCAGTTCTTTCGTCTCCCGGATGCCGGCCGGAATCTCCGGATAGTGAGTATCAATATAATGGAACAGTTCCTTTTCAAAGTCCAGAACCTCCGCCACCGGAATATCCAGAAGATATTTCTTCGTGGCCGCGTAAATGATGATTACCTGATACTCCACGGCCATGGGCTGGTACTGGGGCTGCTTCAGAACTTCACGGATTCTTTCACCCTGAGCCAGCTGTTCCTTTGTGCTGGCATCCAGCTCGGAACCGAACTGGGCAAAGGAAGCCAGTTCCCGGTACTGGGCAAGCTCCACACGGATGGGCGCCGCAATTTTCTTGATGGCCTTGATCTGGGCCGCGCCGCCCACACGGGATACGGAAAGTCCCGCATTGATGGCCGGACGGAATCCGGAATGGAACATTTCCGTTTCCAGATAGATCTGACCGTCGGTAATGGAAATTACATTGGTCGGAATATATGCGGATACGTCACCTGCCTGGGTCTCAATGATGGGAAGGGCCGTCAGGGAACCTCCGCCCAGATCATCCGACAGCCTGGAGGCTCTCTCCAGCAGTCTGGAATGCAGATAGAATACGTCGCCGGGGTATGCCTCACGTCCCGGAGGTCTCTTGAGCAGCAGGGACAGGGTACGGTAAGCGGCGGCATGTTTGCTCAGGTCATCATATACCACCAGTACATCTTCTCCGTTTTCCATCCACTCCTCGCCGATGGCGCAGCCCGCATAGGGAGCAATATACTGTAACGGAGCCAGGTCTGACGCAGTGGAAACCACAAGGGTCGTATAATCCATGGCACCGAATTCTTCCAGGGTTTTTACGATGTTGGCAACCGTGGATGCCTTCTGGCCGATGGCCACGTAGATACAGTGCATGCCCTGACCCTTCTGGTTAATGATGGTGTCAATGGCAATGGCTGTTTTTCCGGTCTGGCGGTCGCCGATGATCAGCTCCCGCTGTCCTCTTCCGATGGGAATCATGGCGTCAATGGCCTTGATTCCGGTCTGTACCGGAGTGTCCACGGATTTTCTTTCGATGACGCCGTGAGCCACGCGCTCAATCCGGCGGTATTTATCTGTATGAATGGGACCTTTGCCGTCAATGGGCTGTCCCAGGGCATTGACCACACGTCCGGTCATGGCATCGCCCACCGGAACCTCCACCACGCGGCCTGTGGTCTTTACCGTATCGCCTTCGCTGATGCCTGAAGTATCGCCGAGCAGAACAGCACCCACATTGTCCTCCTCCAGGTTCAGGACCATGCCGTATACCTCGCCGGGGAACTCCAGCAGTTCACCCTGCATGGCTTTCTCCAGACCATGGATACGGGCAATGCCGTCTGCCACCTGAATGACGGTTCCCACATCAGAGACTTCCAGTTTGGCAGAATATCTTTCGATCTGTTCTTTTATGACCGAGCTGATTTCTTCTGGTCTCAAGTTCATTTGAGGTCTGCACCTTCTTTCTTTTCCATTAAGCAAGCTGAATCTTCAGAAGCTCCCGTTTCAGTTCCAGAAGCTGGGTCCGGATGCTGCTGTCCACAACCCGGTCACCGATGCGGATGACAAGTCCGCCGATCAGATCCGGGTCCACCCTGTACTCTGTTTCCAGACTTACAAAAGCCGTGGTTTCCAGAATCCGGTTTTCTATCTTCTTTTTCTGTTCTTCAGAAAGCTCTGCGGCGCTGGTCACGGACACCACGCCGATTTTTTTGTATTCTTTTACTCTGTCTATGAAATAGTCCAGGATGGGGACAATGAAATCCTGACGTCCCTTTTCCACAACAATAATGAAAAATCCCAGAAAATCCTCCGTGGTCCGGCCGGAGAATATATTTTTCAGAACCTGGATCTTTTCTTCTTTTTCAATCTGCGGATGATTCAGAAACGCTGCAAGGTCCGGATTTTCCTGAAAAATACCCTTCAGGGCCTCGGCCTCGGGAAGCCATTCCAAAGCTTTTCCCTTGTCCATGGCATCTTCAAACAGGGCGTCTCCGTATACCTTTGACACTAGCTTTGCCATGTACGCTCACCCATTTCCTTTAAAGTCTCATCAACCAGGGCATCCTGTATTTTCACGTCGATGGATGCGGCCACGGCTTTGGCTGCCATCATAGATGCGATGGAAACCATCTCCTGCTTCACCTCTTCCAGAGCCTTCTTCTTTTCCAGCTCCACTTCGCGGTTTGCCCGGGAAAGGATCCGCTCCGCTTCCTCCCTGGCTTCTGCCAGGATATCCGTTTCCTGTTTCTTTGCTTTTTTTCTCGCCTCGTCCAGAATCTGCTCGGCTTCTTTATGAATCTCCTTCAGTCTGTCCTCATACTCGGCTTTCAGCGCCTCGGCACTTTTCTTGTTATCCCTGGCATTCTGAAGGTCATCCGCGATTTTCTGTCTTCTTTTTTCCAGATAATCCCTGACGGGATTGAACAGAAAATACGACAGCGCAAAAAACAGGATGAAAATATTGATTCCCGTGATTACGATATCATTGATCCACTGAGGGTCAAAATTAATTAACCGTTCCAAGGTCCAGTCTCGCCTCCTTTAGCCTTCCGGTTTTCCATGCAGATCAACCGAACGGCTTGACGAACATGAGGATGATGGCAACGACCAGACCATAAAGACCTGTAGTCTCGGCAACTGCCTGGCCCAGAAGCATGGTGGATGTGATATCGGATTTTGCTCCGGGATTTCTTCCCACTGCGGCAGCACCGTGTCCTGCTGCGATACCCTGTCCTACACCAGGTCCGATACCGGCGATCATTGCCAGCCCTGCTCCGATTGCGGAACAACCATAAATGAAATCCTGTCCTGAAATATTCATATAGAATTCCTCCTGAAATTAAAATGTTGACAACTGTTTCGCATTTGTCACTTAAAGTTTGTCGTTTACATATACCATGGTCAGCATACAGAACACATAGGTCTGAATACAGCCCGAGAACAGATCACAGTATACGTGAAGCGCCGCCGGTATACCGATCTTTACAAAAATCGGCATCATGCCGTACCAGAGTCCCATGATGATGACTCCCGACAGCATGTTGGCAAACAGACGGAGCGATATGGAGATGGGATTGGCAAATTCTCCGATCAGATTGATCGGGAACAGAACCGGAATGGGCTTGAACAGTCCGGTAAAGTGTCCCACGCCATGATTTTTGATGCCCTGATACTGCACGATCCCGAACGTCACCAGGCCCAGAAGAAATGTCACGCCGAAATCCGCCGTCACGGTTCTTAAGCCGAACAGGCCGCTGAGATTGCAGAACAGGATAAACAGGAATATGGTTCCGATATAATTTGCAAACCGTCTTGCCTCACCGTGCAGAATTCCGGTTGTCATGCTTTCCAGAAGTTCGATCCCGATCTCCAGAATATTCTGGAAGGTTCCCGGAACTTCCGTTGCCCGTTTCATGGCACGATTGGCGGCAAAGGCCAGAACCACAAGAAGGACCGTGACGATCGTCATGCCCACTGTCGTTGTCGTCAGCCACAGTTCCTGTCCGAAGAGCTGGTATTTCACGATCCCGTGGATCATAAAATCCGCTCCGCTGCCAGCAGTTTCCCCCATTACTGCTTCATCCTCCTTTCTTGAAAAGTAAAGGTTTATCCCAAAGGAGCCTGTGAATCCCCGGCCCGATGGTTCAGAAATTTATGCACTGCGGGATACAGATATGCACCGGTCTTCATTCCCAGAAGTCCCAGTGCCGCCGCAAGAATATTGATATCCGTGAACTTCCATAAAACAGCCACAGCCGCAATGATGCCCAGCCCTCTGAGAAGCGCGTGGGCCGCCATTTTTTTCGACGCATAGGCCTCGTCCCCGGATGCGGCACACAGTTCCGCCGATACGGCAATGCTGGCCAGAAGGCCGAACGCCCCCAGCATTCCCGCCAGAAGTCCCAGAAAAACCGGAACACTCCGGAACCGCACCAGACATATGGCTGCCAGTACCAGATTATGGAGCACCACGCCCACATACATTTCCAGCACCTGTTTCCGGATGGAGTCGCTCATCAGCGGTCACCGCCTTTCTCGCCGAATTTCTCGTTCCATTCCCTTACCTGCGCCTCCATTTCCTGCTCTTTTTCCCTCCGCTCTTTTTCCACGGTGGCTTTGGCGGTCCTGTAGGCACTTGCGGCTCCGGAAAGGATGCCGAGAATCAGAAACACAAGGGTGGTCTTCACGCCGAATTTTCTGTCGATCCAGATTCCGGCCAGGAGGCAGAGAAAGACCGGCGTCAGCACATTGATGCCCAGCTGGGTCACCAGTACCAGATTGCTCAGGCCGTTTTTTTTCTGACTCATTGAGTTTCCATCCCTTCTTTCACGAATATCGGCTCCATTATACTAAATATTTCCGTCTTTGTCCATTTCTAACCCGATGTTTGCCGGAAGTTTTTTCGGGTATCACGGAAATTTCACGTTTCCTCTTCCGGCCCCCAGCTGCCAGAAAGCCACTGCACTGGCTGCCGCCACATTGAGGGAGTCCACGCCGTGAAACATGGGAATTTTCACCGTATAATCACTGCGCCGGATGGTCTCTTCTCCCAGACCTTCTCCTTCGGTTCCCAGAATCACCGCCAGCTTTTCTTCCTTCGCCAGCTGCGGGTCCGCAACGGACACCGAATCCTCTTTCAGGGCCATGGCAGCGGTCCGGAACCCCAGTTTTCCCAGAAGTTCCATTCCCTGTTCCGGCCATTTCTTTTTCCGGTCAAACCATGTCCATGGAATCTGAAACACGGTTCCCATGCTCACCCGGATCGCCCTCCTGTACAGAGGATCGCTGCAGGAAGGAGCCAGCAGCACCGCATCCATTCCGAGTGCCGCTGCAGACCGGAAAATGGCACCCATATTGGTGGGATTCATCACACCTTCCAGAACGGCGATTCTGGAAGCCTTACCTGCGATTTCCTCCACGGAAGGAAGCGGCTTCCGTTTCATGACACACAGCATGCCTCTGGTCAGCTGGAACCCCGTCAGGCCGGTGAGCACCTCAGAAGAAGCCGTATAGACCGGAATCTCCGGATACCGTTCCGTCAGCTGAACCGACTCTCCTCTCAGATGCTCCCTGGCCGCCAGAAAAGAAACCGGAGCAAATCCCGCATCCATGGCCCTTTCAATGACCCGGGGACTTTCTGCAATAAACAGTCCGGGAGCCGGTTCATAATAACGGGCCAGCTGGTTCTCGGAAATTCTGGCATAAACATCCAGTTCCGGCGCTGAAAGATCTTTTATTTCCACAATCTCTGCCATAATACTTCTCCTTTATCTCCTTTGTACATCTTTTTCCTGCATCCGGGACCTGTGCCGTTCCGCATTCCCCGGAAATTCCAAAAAAACCCTTATCCGGCAGGGCCGAGCAAGGGCTTTTTTAGAGATCCTTTTATGATTTATCTTTTGTTTCCTTTATCCCGTTATTAATAATTGATTCCTGTGATTCCCAGTTTGCCGTCCACGGAATTAAAAATGATATTGGGGGTATCATCTCCGATGACAACTCCTGCCACCAGCGGCTCCAGGCTTCCAAGATCGGCGGAGGACACCGCGTCGATCAGGCTCTGATCAAAAATCACTGCTGGATCCAGTGCCAGAAACGCCTCTTTGCTGTCCACGATTCCGTCATTTTCCTGCACGCAGGAGATATAGGTGGGATATGCCATCAGATCTGCAAGCGCATTCATGTCCTTGGCTTTTACTGCCTCCACAATCTGGGACGCAAACCCGTTGTAATCGGAATTTTCCAGGTCACTGAAATTCTTATCTTCCTCGTTCATTTCATCTTCCAGCGTAGCACCAGGTCCCTGTGCTTCGATCTCTGCATCCAGAGTCTCCTCGGTCTCATCTGCCGCCTTGCTGTCATCGGTTCCGTTCTGGGATGCGGAAACGTCTTCCTTATCTGTCTCCTTTTCCCCTTCTGCTGTTGTTCCTGCTTCAGAGGATGCCTCTGCGGATGCTCCGCTTTCCGTGGTTTCTGTTGAAGACGCATTGCCTGACCCGCATGCGGTCACCATAACGGCAATGGCACATACAGCCAGTACAGTCAGAATTTTTTTCTTCATAATAATCACTCTCCTCAGATTGATTCTTTCCGCCGGCATTCCTGGCGCCGGCGTTCCATGCCGCAGTCCGCACGCAGTTCCCGTGCCTGTCTCCGCAGGGCGTTTCTGCAGGCGGTCCGCCGCTTCTCTGTCAGATAGCATCTGCCATAACAGGGAACAATATACCATCTTGATTTCTTAATATCAAGGAAGAAATTATTAAAATTGTTTTTATTTTTCGTAGTATTTCTCCGGTCCTTTTCATTTTCCTTTTAGAAATTTTCCATACTTCCGTCACAATTCTCCGGTATACTGTAACCATCAAAAACAAATGAGGCCGGCATAAAAAAGCGCGCAGACATTGCCGGACTCGACTAACAATAATCTCCGTGCCGCAGGGCCGGAGTTGATCATATAAATAAAACATCCTATTATCCTCTTTTTAACCATACAAAAACCCGGGAAATTTCCCGGGTTTTTGTATGTCTTTTCACGTTTCATGGTTATCTTCCAGCGCCCGCCGGACCACCTCGCAGAATCCGCGGACCGCCGGAGAAATCCACCTTTCGGCGGCAACCAGGATCTGGATGTCCATCTGCATGCTGCAGTCTTTCACCCGGATTTCCGTGATCTGTCCGGATTCCAGTTCCGTTTTCAGGTCAAATTCCGGCAGAAGAGAAATCCCCAGCCCCATTTTCACAAACCGGATCAGGGCATCTGTGGATCCGATTTCCAGTCTGTCCCGGATTCCCAGCCCCTTTGAGGAAAGTTCTTCTTCCAGCAGTTTCCTGTAATTGCATCCCTTTTCGGTAAGAAGCCAGTTCTCCTCTGCCAGTTCTTCCAGAGGCACCGGCTCCCTGTTCCGGTACGCGTCTGTTCCCGGGCCGAAAAACACAATCCGCTCCGGCTTCCGGAACAGAATGCGCACGGCCGCATCTGATACCGGGCGGTCCAGAAGCAGAACCACGTCCACTTCTCCCCGCTTCAGCATATCTTCCAGCTGTATGGTGGTCCCCACCGTTACATGGAGCCGCACTCCCGGATATTTCTCAAGGAACAGGGCAATCCCTGTCATATAATCCGACGCGCAGATGGATTCCAGGATTCCCAGACGCAGTTCTCCTTCCGGTTCCCCGGAACCCGAAAAATGTGTCCTTACCTTTTCCGCCAGCCCCGTCATCTCATATGCGTAGGAAAGCAGTTCTTTCCCGGCGGCAGACAGTACGATTTTCCGTCCGGTGCGCGTAAAAAGCACCACTCCCAGTTCCTGTTCCAGCGCTTCGATCTGGGCCGTTACCGTGGACTGGGCATAATTCAGCCGCTCCGCAGCCCTGGAAAAGCTCCCCAGTTCTGCTGCGCGGATAAAGGTTTTCAGATTCCTGAGTTCCATGTCCTGCCTCCTGGTTCAAAATTTCCGATAAGACTCTTTTCTTTTTTCCGCTGTTCCTATTTTACCGTCTGTGATATGATACAGTCAACACTTATCAGATAGGAGCTGAGACATATGAAAGATCTCAAAGATACCTGCCGGATTGCAGTCGTCCAGGCGGAACCGGTTATGTTCGACAAAGATGCCTGCACCCGCAAAGTACAGGATCTCATTGCCCAATGTGCCGGAAACAATCCGGAACTCATCGTTTTCCCGGAACTTTTCATCCCCGGATATCCTTACGGAATGACTTTCGGTTTTACCGTGGGAAGCCGCGGGGAAAACGGGAGAAAAGACTGGAAGCGTTATTATGACAATTCCATTCTGGTTCCCGGCCCGGAAACGGAAGCCATCGGAAAGGCGGCCAGGGATGCCCATGCCTATGTAAGCATCGGCGTTTCCGAACGGGATGCCGTCACTGCCACCCTTTACAACAGCAACCTGATTTTCTCTCCGGAGGGAGAGCTCATCTGTGTTCACAGAAAGCTGAAGCCCACCGGCTCCGAACGTCTGGTATGGGGAGACGCAGACCGCGACTTCTTCCCCATGGCCGAAACACCCTGGGGCCCCATGGGCGCCATGATCTGCTGGGAAAGCTATATGCCTCTGGCAAGAACCGCCCTGTATCAGAAAGGCGTCACCCTGTACATTGCCCCCAACACCAATGACAACGAGGAATGGCAGTCCACCATCCGCCACATTGCCATTGAAGGCCACTGCTATGTGATAAACTGTGACATGTATTTTACCAGAGCTTCCTATCCCGACGATCTCCATTGCCCGGAGGAGATTTCCGCACTTCCGGAAGTGGTCTGCAGGGGCGGCAGCAATATCATTGACCCCTTCGGTCACTGCGTCACAGATACCATATGGGACCGGGAAGGCATTCTCTATGCCGACCTGGACATGAACCTGGTTCCTGCAAGCCGTATGGAATTCGACACCTGCGGCCACTATTCCCGCCCGGATGTTCTGCATCTGGAAGTCAGAGAATAATCCTTCAGCCCCGGAATTCCGGGGCTTTTTTCATCAGTTCCCCCATCTCTCCCAGAGACTGATAAACCCCGTCCGGCTTCACTTCCGAATGCTCCACATCCTCCGGCTTTGTCTCTCCCGTCAGCACCAGCAGTCCTCTGGCCCCGTTTTTCACGCCGGTGGCCACATCCGTATACAGGCGGTCTCCCACAAATGAGGTCTTCTCCCGGGCCGCTCCGGTCACCTGCAGAACCATGTCCACGGTTTCCGCAAACGGCTTTCCCACATACCTGGGCTGCTTCCCCGTGGAAAGGGAAATGGCGGCACACATGGCCCCGCAGTCCGGGATGAATCCGTCCTCGGTGGGACAGTTGATGTCCAGGTGTGTGGCCAGGAATTCTGCCCCGTTCCGGATAAACGTACAGGCTCTCTCCAGTTTTTCGTAGGTCAGAGTCAGATCAAACCCCACCACCACAATATCCGGCTGTTCTTCTGTCAGAGAAATGCCTGCCTCCAGAAATGTTTCCTTCAGAGCCGGAGTTCCCACCAGATACACCGTCCTGCCCGGCCTTGTGGATTTCAGGTACTGAATCATCACATCTCCCGACGTCATGATCTGATCCCTGCGGATCGTGCAGTTCATTCCGGCCAGTTTTTCCATATACAGCCTGGGAGATCTGGAGGAATTATTGGTGAAAAAAAGATACTTTTTTCCCTGCCGCTCCACCTCCCGGATAAAATCCAGGGCACCGGGAAGAATCCGGTCCCCCAGATAAAACGTTCCGTCCATGTCCAGCACAAACAGTTCTGTCTCGTCCAGAAGTTTTTTCCTGTACTCTGTTTCCCTGCTGTCGGCTGTTCCTGCTTTGCCCGCCGTTTCTGTCTTTTTATCCGTAAACCTCATCTATGTTTCCGCCTTTCCCACATTTTTTGTGGCCACCACCGGTACTCCGGTTCCGGCACAGTTTTCTATTATCATATCACCGATCCGGACCGGTGCAAAGGCCCTGGCTTTCCGGATTTCTGCCATACAGGCAAAAATTCTGTCTTTCGGAATCTCTCCCCTGGTCTTCACGGATACCACAGGCAGCACGCCTCCCATGACAGGAACCGTGGATGTCACGCTCCTTACCGGAGCTGTCACTTCCTTCTCCCCATAGGCTTTCCCCCTGGGACACTGGTTTCCTTCCACCAGAATTGTCTCCCCGTCCACAGTCACCTGCAGCCGGCATCCCATGGGACATCCGATACATGTAAGCTCTCTCTTTTCCAAATGCTATTCCTCCTCCACCGAAATCCGGATCTCCGTTTCCGGAAGCATCCCCGAAAACATTTGCTCCGTCAGCATGATCTGTTCCATTTCGCCCGGAGCCAGAATTTTTTTTCTCACAGCCATGACTCTGCGGCCGTCCGCATACACACAGATTCTCCGGTCCCTGTATACGTTGTCGGTCCGGAACCTGACCCTGACCGCTCCGTCAGGAAAATGCGGATCCATCCTCTGGGGCACGGTGTAGCGGACTCCGGGACCGGCGGCAACAGGAATTCTCCCTTTCTCCGGCTGCTCCTCCGCTCCCTGCTTCTTTTTCTCCACATAAAGCGCCGCATTTCTTCCGGCCGCTGCCGCCTCCTCAGATACAAAATCCACCAGATCATGAACATGGAGCACATTTCCGCAGGCAAACACGCCTTCCATTCCGGTCTCCAGCCGTTCATTCACCTCCGGCCCCGATGTGGCGCTGCTCACAGGCACCGGAAGGTTTCCGGTCAGTTCATTTTCCGGGATCAGGCCCACGGAAAGAAGAAGCGTATCGCAGCTGTAAAACTCTTCCGTGCCGGGCACCGGCTTTCTGTCCGGTCCCACTGCCGCCAGCGTCACTCCCGTAACTCTCTCCTTCCCGTGGATTTTCACCACCGTATGACTCAGCTTCAGGGGAATCCCGTAATCATCCAGGCACTGAACAAGGTTCCTCTTCAGTCCTCCTGAGTAGGGCATCAGTTCTACCACCACCCGGACTCTGGCTCCTTCCAGGGTCATTCTTCTGGCCATGATAAGCCCGATATCCCCGGACCCCAGAATGACAGCCTCTTTCCCCACCAGATACCCCTCGATATTCATCAGTCTCTGGGCGGTTCCGGCTGAATATATCCCCGCAGGACGGGAACCTGGAATGTTCAGCGCTCCCCGGGGCCGTTCCCGGCAGCCCATGGCCAGCACCACCGCGTCGGCCTGTACCGTGCAGAGTCCCTCTTCCCGGCTGACATATGTGATCTTTCTGTCCCGGCTGATATCCGTCACCATGGCATTCAGACGATATGGTATCTTTTCCGCCTGGATGACTTTCACAAATCTGTCCGCATATTCCGGACCTGTCAGTTCTTCCCCGAACGTATGAAGACCGAATCCGCTGTGAATGCACTGGTTGAGAATTCCCCCCAGCACGGAATCTCTTTCCAGAATCAGGATTTCCTCCGCTCCGGCTTTTCTGGCCGCAGCCGCAGCCGCCAGCCCTGCCGGACCGCCTCCCACGATAACGATTTCATAATGTTTCATTCCGGCTGCCTCCTGTTCTCTCCCCGGATCAGTTCAGAACCGGGGCGGTTCTTGCATATTTCTTCCATGGTCTTTCCCGTCTCCCTGGCCAGAATCTCCATGGTCCTGGGAGTACAGAAACCGGCCTGGCAGCGTCCCATTCCCGCTCTCACACGCCGCTTGATTCCGTCCATGGAAACTGCGCCCGGTTTCCTGTGCACCGCGTCCACGATCTCTCCCTCGCTGATTCCTTCACACCTGCAGACAATTGTTCCGTAAAGAGGATTTTTTCTGATCAGGTCCGCCCGTTCTTCTTCGCTCATGGCAGAAGGCCTGACAATTCCCTTTCTTCCTGCGGTAAAATTCTTTTTGAGCTGTGCCCCGGTTTTTTCCGCCACCATACGGGCCATATATGCCCCGATGGCCGGAGCCGAGGAAAGCCCCGGAGATTCCATTCCCACCGCATCAAAAAATCCGGGGGCATCCGGAATTTCCCCAAGGATAAAATCATCTCCGTCTTCATGGGCACGGAGACCGGAAAAACTTGTGATCACCTGCCGGAAAGGTATCTGTTTCACGCTGAGAGAGGCTTTTTGGGCCACTTCCTCCAGTTCTTCCGCTGTGGTATCCGCCGACTCCCGGTCTTTCTGATCCGATGCGGTGGGTCCCAGAAGGAGATTTCCATGAACCGTAGGAGTCACCAGAACTCCCTTTCCCAGTTTCCCCGGCAGCTGAAAAACCGTATGGGACACATGAGCCCCCGCCGCCTTGTCAAGAAGCCAGTAATCTCCCTTTCTGGGAGTAATATGAAGCTTTCGGCTGCTGACCATGTTGTGAATCACATCTCCGTATACCCCTGCGGCATTTATCACGCAGGCTGTTTCCATTTCTCCGGTTCCGGTTTTCAGCAGATATCCGTAATCCGTCCTTTCCACGGAATCCACCCGGGTCAGGAAACGGAACTCCACCCCGTTGACACAGGCATTTTCAGCCAGAGCAATGGTCAGTCCGAAGGGACAGACAATGCCGCCGGTGGGGGCATACAGAGCCGCCACCGCCTGTTCCGACAGATTGGGCTCCATGGCGCGGGCTTCTTCCCCAGACAGAATCCTGAGTCCGGGAACGCCGTTGATCCTCCCCCGTTCATACAGCGCTTTCAGCGCCGGCAGATCCTCTTTCGCAAAGCAGAGAACCAGCGATCCGTTCCGCCGGAAATCAAAATCCAGTTCTTCTGCCAGAGGCTCCATCCTTCGGTTTCCTTCCAGGTTCATTCTGGCCTTCATGGTTCCCGGTTCCGCGTCATATCCGGCATGAACAATGGCACTGTTGGCCTTGGACGTGCCGGAGCAGACATCTTCCTCTTTCTCCACAAGGCATATCTTCATCTCATATCTGGACAGTTCTCTGGCTATGGCACATCCCACAACGCCTCCTCCGATAATGACCGCATCCCATCGTTTTTCTTCCATTTTTCCATTCCCTCCGTCCTTCTTGCGTCATGTCCTGTCATACACAGTTTCTGACGTCAAAAAAAGAGTACGGGAACAAAACGGCCTGTATCCGTTTCTGTTTCCCCTACTCCAATTCTCCGGGCCACTGTATTCATTTCTCTGTCTATTGTAACATCCAGCCCTGCCGGTGTCAATCACCGGTATCCACACGGACCATCCGGTAACCGATTCCCACATGGGTCTGGATATATTTATTCTCCCGGTCTTCTGCCTCAAGCTTTTTCCTGAGCTTTGCCATAAAAACCCGCAGCGAAGCCACATCGCTTTCCAGAGTGCTGCCCCATACCTCCCTGAGAATATAGGTATGCGTCAGTACTTTCCCGGAATTTTTGGCAAGGATGCAGAGCAGCCTGTATTCATTGGGAGTCAGCCTGAGCTCCGTATCTCCCATATATGCGCAGCCTGAAGAAAAATCGATTTTCAGGTTTCCGTTGATAAATACCGGCGCCTCACTTCCTCCTGCCCCGGAAATACTCAGACGCCGCCAGATGGCACGAAGCCTGGCTGACAGTTCATCCACGGAAAACGGCTTTGTCAGATAGTCGTCGGCTCCGGCATCCAGAGCCTCTATCTTATCCCTGTCCTCGGTCCGGGCACTGATGATCACAATGGGCACGGAAGACCATCCCCGGATTTTTTCAATGACCTGAACCCCGTCCATGTCAGGAAGCCCCAGATCCAGAAGAATGATGTCCGGATTTCCGGATGCCGCTTCCATAATGGCCTGTTTTCCGTTTTCCGCCGTACGGTATCGGTATTCCTGCATTTCCAGCGTCATGGTGATAAGATTCCGTACCGCCGTATCATCCTCCACCACGAGAACCACCGGCTTATCCATAATCTGCCCTCCGGTACTGCCCTGTTATCTGGTCAGGGCCTTGATATCTTTATGATTTCCCATGACCATCAGAGTCTCTCCCTCCGTAAACACATAGTCGGGATGAGGCATGGGAAACAGTGTCTTGTTTCTTTTGGTGGCAAGAATGCTTACATGGTATCTGGTACGCACTTCTTTCTCCAGAATGCTGTGGCCGATCCAGCTTTCAGGAATGGCCACCTCATAGATTCCGTATTCCGGTGTAAGCTCGATGTAATCAAACACACTGCTGCTGACCCCGTAGCGGACAGCCAGACGTTCTGCCACTTCACGCTCCGCATAGACCACGTGATCCGCACCGTTGCGCAGCAGAAGCTTTTTATAGATGTCTCTGGTGGCTCTGGCCACCACATATCTTGCTCCCAGGTCTTTCAGGAGCACTGTAATTTCCAGCGCCGTCTGAAAACTGTCTGCGACTCCCACCACACAAAGGTCAAAATTCCTGATTCCGAGAGATCTCAGGAAATCCTCGTTGGTGGCATCGCCGATCTGAATATTGCGGATAACCGGCGCCAGTTCGTCCGCCCGCTCCTCGCTGCTTTCCACAGCCAGAACCTCATTTCCTTCTTCAATGAGTTTCAGTGCCATATGACGGCCAAAACGGCCGAGTCCGATAATCAAAACAGATTTCATATTCTTTCTCCTTCCAATCGGATGCCTCCGTCCGGCAGTCCGTCATTATCCCATCTGTATTTTTTCCAGAGGCTTCTTGGATGCCACCGGAGCCCGGTCTGCCGAAAAAGCCAGCAGCATGGTCAGGGAACCGGCCCTGCCGAAAATCATCAGAAACGCGAGAATCATTTTGGAGACCATGGACACTTCCGGAGTGATTCCAAGAGTCAGCCCCACAGTTGCGATTGCAGAAACCGTTTCAAACATGGCGGTCAGCACAGGAATTTTTTCCACACTGGAAATAATCAGGGTCGCCACCACGGACAGAATCAGATACATCATAAAAATACAGGAGGCCGTCCGGCTGATGTTATCGTCCAGCCGGCGTCCCAGAACCTCCACGTTCCGTTTTCTGTGGAATGTGGTAAAAACACTGAGAATCAGCACCGCCAGGGTTGTGGTCTTGATACCGCCTGCGGTGGAGCCGGTGGAACCTCCCACCAGCATCAGGCAGATCATCACAAACACGCTGCCTTCAGACAGCTTTGTCAGATCCACCGTATTGAACCCGGCCGTTCTGGATGTCACAGACTGAAACAGAGAAGCAAGAATCCTTTCCTGCACCGTCATTCCGGTGAAGCCATCTGCCGCCTCCAGTGCGAAAATCGCAGCGGCACCTCCGAATATCAGAATGAGCGTGGTGATCACCACCAGCTTGGAATGCAGCCGCAGCACGGAAAACTTTCCTCTGCTGTCCAGAATATCCTGCCATACGAAAAATCCGAGACCGCCCACAACGATCAGGGACATGATAATCAGATTCACATACCAGTCCGACTGCATGGAAGTCAGGGAAGAATATTCCCCCTGGAATCCCATCAGGTCAAATCCGGCGTTGCAGAATGCGGAAATGGAGTGGAAAACCGAATAATACAGACCGTTTCCCAGCCCCATCTGCGGACAGAACCGGAATGCCAGCAGAAGAGCTCCCGCAGTCTCTATGACCACAGTTCCCAGAAGAATGAACCTGGTCATTCTTACAATTCCTCCCACCTGAGGAGCCGAAATGGCTTCCTGCATCAGAAATCGCGAGGAAAGGCTGATCTTCTTTTTGGTAAAACAGGTCATGAAGATGGTAATGGTCATGAATCCCATGCCGCCGATCTGAATCAGCACCAGAATCACGATCTGCCCGAACAGAGACCAGTGGCTGAACGTATCGTACCGTACCAGTCCGGTCACACAGGTGGCCGAAGTGGCCGTAAAAAACGCATCCGTAAACGGCGTGATCTCTCCGCTTTTCGATGCCACAGGCAGAAACAGGAGCAGAGCTCCCACAAGGATAATCAGACAGTAGCCGCCCAGAAGGACCCTCATGGGGGACAGCCTCATCAAATGCCGGTTCACTTTTATTACCTCATCTTCCTCAGTTATTAAAACAGGCTGTCCCGGAAGGAACAGCCTGCATCAGCCTATTCAGACTTCATCTCTTAATATAATATCAATGGGTCATTAAGTCAAGGACCAGTTCCGCGCACTTGCTGAGGTCTTCCACTTTCAGAGTTTCGCTGGTGGTATGGACCTTGGTCATGCCTGTGGACAGAACAATGGGCTTGATTCCATGAAGCGCCATGACATTGGCATCGCTTCCGCCGCCGCCCTTGGCAGTCTCTGCCTTATAGCCCAGACGTCCGCAGGATTCAAAGACTCTCTGCACCAGGGAATCCTCATCCGGTACATTGAAGCTTACGTAATTGGTCACAAGCTCAATCTCAAGTCTGGCTCCCATTTCATCGCATGCATCCTGCAGGCACTGTCTGATATGAGCTGCCTGTGCGTTGAGCTTGTCCAGATTGCGGCTTCTTACTTCTGCAATGAATTCCGCTTTTTCCGGAACGATGTTGGTGGCATACTCGGCTTTCAGGGTTCCGATGTTGCATGTGGTCTCCTCGTCGATCCGGAGCAGATTCATTCTGGCGATTCCCTTGGCTGCCACCTGGATGGCGTTGATGCCCTCTTCCGGTGCCAGACCTGCATGGGAGGAGCGGCCGATGATGGTGGCAAAAATCTTGATCTGTCCGGGTCCGCATGTAAGGACTTTTCCGATATCGCCGCTGGCATCAAATACCATGGCCTCTTTTCCTTCCATCATGGTATAATCCATGTTCTTGGCTCCGTGCATGCCGCCCTCTTCACCGATGGTGAAAAGAATTTCCGTATTGCGGCAGGGCAGGTTCTGTTCCTTGATCACTCTGACAGCCTCAATAATGGCCGCAATTCCGGACTTGTCATCACCGCCCAGCACTGTGGTGCCGTCTGTGCGGATCACTCCGTCTTCCACTGTGGGCTTCACGCCGTTTCCGGGCACAACCGTGTCCATATGTGCACACATAATGGTGGGTTCGCTGGGGATGGTTCCCGGAAGCTTTGCATATACGTTATATCCGTTGGAGCCAAATCCTTCACCGGCATGGTCGGTCCGTACCTCAAGTCCCAGTGCCTTCAGATCGGCCACCATTCTTTCTGCCATGGCTTTCTCATTCTTTGTCTCGCTGTCGATCTGAATATACTCCAGAAATGTCTCTAACAGTCTTTTTTCATTCACCATTGGTTTTCCCTCCTGATACATCTTCCCAATTTCCTTTTTTCATCTATGTAAATCTTTTTACATATTCCGCTCTCCGGAAACAGTCGGCGTTTTTGCCTTGCTTCCTGCGTTTTTCTGCCTATCTGCTTAACTCCTCTAATATAGAAGAAACTCGTTCAAAATCATACTGTGCCTCTTTCACGGAAGCCTGTTTTTTGTACCATGACTTCAGTTCCTGATACGTAGTGGAAAAAGATCCGTATCCCAGATAAAGTTCGGGAGTCTGATAATTGTCCGCAAAAACCACCATGGGCATGATTTTGACCTGTCCGATTCCCTGTTTGCTGAGAGCTTCCCGGATCTTTTCCGCTCCTGCCTTCAGTTCCGGCAGAGGATTCGGAAATTCTTCCTTCCGCTTCGGATCTTCCCGGCGCCAGTTTTCACCGTCCGGCGTTCCGTAAATCTTGATTCCCCATCCATAGGTCTTCACCAGATAGATGCCGCTTTTGTCAGCCAGTACCGCGTCAAATGCCTGCGGTCCGTCCGGGAACCGGAATGTAGCCTTCTCATAAATTCTGGAAGGTCTGCCCGCCAGCCTTCTGAGTCTTTTTATGACCTTCCTGAGGGCCTTTTCATGATTCCTCTGTTTGTTCATATGACGGATCACCATGGCAAAAAACGCAACGCCCACCAGTATAAACGCCAGCAGATACAGATAATCCTCCAGTGTATGCAGCTTCCAGGCCTGAAAGTTCCCCCCGAAAAAATTCATTTGAACATCCTCCTCATTCTGATTTTTCCGGGTACGCCCTGCGTCAGCCCGTTTCTGTTGTTCATTGTAGCATGAAACCGTATGGAGTGCAAGCATCGGAATCTGATCCCGCATCATTATCCACAGCCGCGCCCCCGGAAACCGCTGAGGAATTGTGGCTTTTTATAAAAATTTAATAATTTCAAAAAAAAGCTGGACAATTTCTTAAGAAAAATGTATAATGTGGCCTGTAGTTTAGAAGCGCTTTTTGTACTCTTTGTACATGGTCGATGCTTCTTGACATTGTTTCTTTGCCGGAATCGGGGGAATAGCCTGCGGTCTGCAGCTGCAGCTATGTTTTTGACGAAGAAACGGTTAAACACTTTTCAGGAGGTTACCAATGAAAGAAACCGCAACCACTAAGAAATCATGGATTGACAAATTTCTTGGCGGTATTGAGGCAGTCTGCAACAAGCTGCCGCCGCCAGCAATTCTGTTCTGCTACCTGTTCGTGATTGTTGCCGTAATCGGTGCAATTGTAAGCGCCGCCGGCATCACACTGATCAACCCGGCTTCCGGGGAAGCCGTGGTTTCCCAGAACCTGTTCTCAACGGAAGGTCTTCAATGGTTCCTTGACAACATGGTGAAAAACTTCACAGGCTTTGCTCCGCTGGGTCTCGTTATTACCATGACCCTTGGCGTAGGACTCTGTGAGGAATCCGGCCTCGTTATGTCTCTGTTAAGAAACAGTCTGAAAAACGTTCCGCCGGTTATCGTTCCCTACCTGATCGCATTTGTAGGTACAGTAGGAAACATCGCATCCGATACTTCCGCCGTTGTAATTCCGCCGCTGGCTGCCATCATTTATCTCGGCGTCGGCAAGCATCCGGTTGTTGGTCTTATCTGCGGTTATGCCGGTACACAGGCCGGTTTCACCGCCAACCTGATGATCGCCGGTACAGACTCCCTGCTTCAGGGTCTTACCAACGATGCTATCAAAGGTTTCATGCCGGATTCTACTTTCCAGGTGGATGTTACCTGTAACTGGTTCTTCATGATCGCTTCCACATTCCTTTGCTCTATCGTGATCGGTCTTGTCTGCAACCAGCTGGTAGACAAACGTTTCGGCAAATATGAAGGTTCTTCCGATGAACAGATGGAAGAAGTAACACCGCTTCAGAAAAAAGCTCTCCGGGCATCCGGAATCGCAGCTCTTCTCTACATTGCTGTGGTTGTAATCGGTTTCCTGGCAGGCCCGCTTGCAGGCGAGAACGGTGCTCTGGTTGGATCTCCCCTTCTTAACGGTCTGATCCCGCTGCTGTTCATTCTTTTCAGCCTTGCAGGTATCACATACGGTGCCGTAGCCGGAACCTTCAAGAATTCTTCTGATGTCAGCAAGGCCATGACCAAACAGATGGCAGGTATGGGTTCCTACGTCTGCTTCTGTTTCTTCTGCGGTCAGTTCCAGGGTCTGTTCAACTGGACCAAGCTTGGAACCATGCTGGCCATCGCAGGCGCAGACGCTCTGGAAGCTGCCGGATTCACCGGAATTCCCATGTGCGTGGCATTTATTTTCCTCTGCGCATTTGTAAACCTCTTCATGACATCCGGTTCTGCAAAGTGGGCTATTTTCGCTCCCATTTTCGTTCCGATGTTCATGCTCCTTGGATATCATCCGGGCTTTGCACAGCTGCTTTACAGACTTGGTGACTCTCCGGGAAACTGCTTCTCCCCGATGTCTCCGTATATCTGGATGGCTCTGAGTGTTGCCCAGACAAAATACATGAAAGACTGCAAGATCGGTACTCTTGTTGCCAACCTGCTTCCGATCGCCGTTGTTCTTCAGATCTGCTGGATTATCATGCTGATCTTATGGATGATGGCCGGAATTCCCATCGGACCGGGTGTCGGCACAGCTCTTCCGGCAGGTATTCTTTAAATCCTGTCATCCCTCGATTCAGAAAGCCATGGACCTGTTCCATGGCTTTTTCTTGTTTTCCTGTGTAAGATTCAAGAACCCGCAAAAAAAGACATAATGCCGGTTAATATCATGTTCATTTTCCTTTCTGTCTCTGGACAGTCTTTCCGTCAGACGTTATACTGTCTACAGATTCCTTCGGGTCGGCCGGTTCCGCTGCAGACCTGCAGCCTGTTCCGGCCGGCCGGGTTCATGGAAATCCGTTTTATATTCCGTATCTATTCCGGCACATTTTCTTTCAATTGCATATATACAACGAGGGATTTCCTGCTCGCCCAGGCAGGAAAAAAGTCCGGAAGTCCTGTCAACCCGCTTTTGGATGATCCCCTCCTGAAAAGAAGAGCAGTCCTGCGCCCCCGCAGGATTGTTTTCTTTTTATGTTCTTTTTCAATAAACGAAACTGGAGATTTTTTCAGTTTTTTTCATTCGATCTTTACAATTTATTATACAAAAATAAATAAAATAAATTTTTTATTAAAAAATTATAGATTTTTTTCAAAATGTATAGTATTATATTATTGTATGACAGATTTGGGCCTAGGATCTGTCTCAAAAATAATTTTACAGGAGGGGATTTGCATGAAAGAAAATGCAGCTGTCAAGAAAACATGGGTTGACAAATTCCTGGACGGCATCGAGCGTGTCTGCAACAAACTGCCGCCGCCAGCCATTCTGTTCTGCTGGCTGTTCCTGATCACCGCCGTCATCGGCGCGATCTTCAGCATGACAGGAATCACTCTGATCAATCCCGCAACGGAAGCCGAAGTTACATCGGCCAACTTATTTTCTCAGGCAGGACTTCAGTGGTTCCTTGACAATCTGGTCAAGAACTTCACAGGCTTTGCTCCGTTAGGTCTGGTTATCACCATGACTCTGGGCATCGGCCTCTGCGAGGAATCCGGCCTGATTCTTTCCATGCTGAAAGGCGGTCTGAAGGATGTTCCCGCCGTTATGGTTCCGTACATAATCGCTTTCGTCGGTACGGTGGGAAATATTGCTTCCGATACAGCCATGATCGTTGTTCCGCCGATGGCTGCCATCATCTACATGAGTGTCGGCAAGCATCCTGTGGTGGGAATGATCTGCGGTTATGCCGGTGCTCAGGCCGGATTTACCGCCAATATCATGGTTGCCGGTACAGACTCCCTTCTTCAGGGTCTTACCAATGATGCCATCAAGGCATTCCTCCCGGACAGCACATTCCAGGTGGATGTTACCTGTAACTGGTTCTTCATGATCGCTTCCACCTTCCTCTGCTCCGCTGTAATCGGTACGGTCTGCACCAAGATCGTGGAACCGCGTTTCGGAAAATATGAAGGAGAATCTTCCGAGAAACTGGAAGAAGTGACTCCGGCTCAGAAAAAAGGTCTGAACATGGCCGGTATCGCTGCCATTATCTACATCCTTATCATCGTTGCCGGATTTGTGGCAGGACCTCTGGCTGCCGAGGGAGGCGGACTGGTCGGCTCCCCGCTGTTAAACGGCCTGGTTCCGATCCTGTTCATTTTCTTCTCCCTGTGCGGCATCATGTACGGTGTCGGTGCAGGAACTTTCAAGAATTCCACGGATGTCAGCAAAGCCATGACAAAGCAGATGTCCGGAATGGGTGCATATATCTGCTTCTGTTTCTTCTGCGGTCAGTTCCAGGGTCTGTTCAACTGGACCAACCTCGGTACCATGCTGGCCATCGCGGGCGCTGATTTCCTGGAAGGCGTCGGTTTCACCGGTCTTCCCATGTGCGTCGCATTCATTATCATCTGTGCACTGGTAAACATCATCGTATCTTCCGGTTCCGCAAAATGGGCTATTTTCGCTCCCATTTTCGTTCCGATGTTCATGCTTCTCGGCTACCATCCCGGTTTTGCCCAGCTGCTTTACAGACTCGGCGATTCCCCGGGAAACTGCTTCACTCCCATGTCCGCTTATATCTGGATGGTTCTGAGTGTTGCACAGACCAAGTATATGAAGGATCTTAAGATCGGTACTCTGATCTCCAACATGATCCCCATCGCCATTGTCCTTCAGATCGCCTGGATCATCTTCATGCTTATCTGGGTGCTTCTGGGCATCCCGATCGGTCCTGGTGTCGGCATCTACTTACCGGAAGGCGTCATCTGATTCCCCGGACAGCTGGTCTGTCTGAGAAGAATACGGTTGATATCTGTCTGAAAAGCGGCAGCCGGTTTCCCCGTTCCCGGGAAAACCGGCTGCTTCTGCAACCACCGCAAATCCTGACTTTATAACAACACCATAAGGGGGAAATGCAATGAAAGAAAAGACAGTGGGGGAAGCAACCGCAGAATCCTTTCTGCTGGCATGCTTATTGACCGTAGCCGGCGGCTTTCTGGATGCCTATACGTACTGCTGCCGCGATCAGGTCTTTGCCAACGCACAGACCGGCAATGTCGTCCGGGTGGGAATTTCCCTTGCCCTGGGCGCTTACGACGATGTGATCCGTTACCTGATTCCCATCTTTGCTTTTTTCTGCGGAGTCTGTCTTGCCATGGCCATGAGAGACCGGTTCGGTGAAGGAAACCGTTCCCTCTGGCGGCAGAGAATCCTTCTGCTGGAAATTGCCGTAGCGGCAGTGGTCAGCCTGATTCCCACGGAAACCATCCTGAACATTCTGTCCAACATTCTGGTTTCCTTTCTCTGCGCCCTTCAGGCCGAGAGCTTCAGAAAAGTTGGCGGAAAAACGTTCGCATCCACCATGTGTACCGGCAATCTCCGCAGCTGCGCAGAATGTTTTTATCGCGGAATCCGGAACAGGGATTCCCGCCTGCGGAAAGATGCCGCAGAATATCTCGGCATCATTCTCACATTTGTCTCGGGTGCCGTCATCGGGGTCCATGTTTCCGGGCTGATGGGAAAGGCAGCCATTCTCTCAGTGATTCTTCCTCTGGGAGGTGCACTGGCACTTCTGAAATGGAAAAAAGAAACATAGTCTGTCAGATCACATGACGGAGGGGGCAGAACGGCCGGATTTCCGCCGGGTTACAGCGGAAATCCGGCCGTTCTGCCTCCTTCTTTCCATTTTCTTTCTCTTCTTCTGTTTTCTCCCTCGTTCCGCTTTCCTGTTTTCCGTATTCTTCCGGCTTCTTTTTCTTCAGCGCTTCCTCCTGCCTGTCTTTTTATACTTCTTCCGGGCTTTTTTCCCTCTCCTTCATCTTTTTTTCCAGAATCTCTGCTGCCGATGCCGCAAACCCGGCACACGGCCTCACCTGATAATATGCCTCTGTCCTGGCTTCCGGAACCGGTGAGGAATCCGATGTGATCCCGGCCAGAAGATTCCGGCAGATGATTTCCCCGTGCTTTTTCCTGAATTCCCCCGAGAGTTCCTGTACCAGGCTGTAAAGTTCTGCCTTTCCTTCCGTATCTTCCGGATCAGAATAGCCATACAGAATCCCCGCCACCAGCGCCATGCCGCTGACACATCCGCAGATCTCCCGGAGCCGTCCCACGCCGCCGCCGAAAGACGAAGCCATTCTTGCCGCCGTATCCAGATCCATTCCCATATCTTCTGCAAATGCCGCTGTCACAGCCTGCGCGCAGTTATATCCTTTTTTAAAGAGCTCTTCTGCCCGTTCTCCATGCGTCATGTCTGATTCCTCCGTTTTTCCTTTCTGATTTTCTTTTCTCTCCGTCTTTTTCAGGTTCTTCTTTTCCTGCTTTTCGCACGTATCTTTCCACAGTATACCAGATTTCCTTTTCAGCGGCAATGTCAGCCGTTTACTTCTCCCTGCCGCCGCGGTATACTGGAACAGAAGCAGGCATCGCAGGGCCGTACAGGCCGTCTGCAGGCCTGTTCCCATATATTCAGGAGGGATTTTCTTATGATTGTCAGAAACGGACTTCTGTACGGCCCTGACGGCGGATGGTACAGAAAAGATCTGTCTCTGTCGGGCCGGTACATTGCCGACGGGCCCGCAGATGAAGATGAAACACTGGACGCAGACGGCTGCTATGTGGTTCCAGGCCTCATTGATCTTCACTTTCACGGCTGCGGCGGAGCGGATTTCTGCGACGGAACGGAAACGGCACTGAAACAGATGGCCGCCTTTCAGCTGTCCAGAGGCGTTACCACCATGGTCCCGGCATCCATGTCCCTTCCTCTCCCCCTGCTTTCCCGCCTCTTTTCCACCGCGGCGTCTTTCATGCGCCGGCAGCAGGACAGCCGGACTGATGCCTTCCGTATGGCTTCCATGGCAGGAATCAATATGGAGGGGCCGTATCTGGCGCCCGGAAAGTGCGGTGCCCACAGGGCAGATTATCTTTGTTCTCCATCCATGGAGGAATTCCGCCTCCTCCGTACAGCTTCCGGCGGCCTGATACGCCTGATCACCATTGCCCCCGAGCTTCCCGGCGCCATGGATTTTATCCGTGAATTCCGGGACACACTGAGAATTTCACTGGGGCATACCTGTGCCTCCTATGACATCGCTTCCCGCGCATTCCGCAGCGGAGCATGCCATGTAACACATCTTTATAATGCAATGCCGCCTTTTTCCCACAGGGAAAGCGGTCTGATCGGCGCCGCCTTTGATTCTTCCAGCGTCACGGCCGAACTGATCTGTGACGGAGTCCATGTCTCGCCGACAGCGGTCCGCGCCGCATTTTCCATGTTCGGCCCGGAACGCATCGTTCTCATCAGTGACAGCATGCGGGCCGCCGGACTCCGGGACGGTACCTGGGATCTTGGCGGCCAGCAGGTAACTGTATCAGGGAATCAGGCGCGTCTTGCGGACGGCACCATTGCCGGTTCCGTCACCTGTCTGTTTGACTGTGTCCGCACTGCTGTCAGCGCCGGAATCCCCGTCTCAGATGCATTCCGCTGCGCCAGTGAAAATCCCGCCCGCTGCCTTGGACTATACGACCGGGTCGGGAGTCTTGAGCCCGGAAAACTCGCCGACCTTCTGGTGGTGGGACCCGATTTCACGCTCCGGCATGTGATTCATATGGGATTTCTGATATTCTGACTGTTTTCGGCTGCTTCAAATCCCCGGACAGACACAATGCCATGTCCGGATTGCAGGTTCCGTTCCCGTCCGGAACCTGCCCGCATACTTTTCCCTTTCTTTCTGCATACTAATCCCTAAGCAAAGCAGAAAGGAGATCCATATGACTTCTCATGAGGAAAAAAGTATGAATTCCCAGCCCGAAATCATTCCCCCCGGCAGGAACAGTTCCCTGCCGGAAATCCGACTTCCCGGGAAAGATTCCGCTCTTCCTGAAATTCCCAGGGAATTTCCAGGCCGCAAAGCTCCGGACACGGCTTCCCCGCCGGAAAAAGAGGAGGCCCCGCGTCTCTGACCCGCTGCGGTCCGGTTCCGTCACCCGAACATTCATCCGTACGCGGAACTTCCCGTACCCTTCCGGAAGGAAAAATACGGGAAGTTTTTCATGTTTAATACGATCTCCCTGAGTCGTAAATCCTTTTCCAGCTCTCTCCAACGCACTTTTCATACTTACAGCTGAATTCTCTTTCATCTTTTCTCCTCTCATTCTTTGAGTTTTCAGCCAGCAGCCTGTCTTTTCACACCGTTGTATTTTTGTATCATTTTTTGTATCATTTGGGGGGGGCATATATTCTTTTAAAGGAATTTTTCATTACTTTCTTTTTACTTTCCCCAAACAAAAAAGCCCGTAAAATCCCTGATTTTACGAGCTTTCCTCATATTTTCCAACTGGGCCAGCTGGATTCGAACCAGCGACTGCAGGAGTCAAAGTCCTGTGCCTTACCGCTTGGCGATGGCCCAACAGCCTTTACCTAGTTTATCATAGGACACCAAAAAAATCAACGGAAAAGTCCCGGGATTCCGCATGAATTACGGTCTCCCGGGACTCTTTTTTCCCTCTGTGCCGCCTGAATCAGGCTGCAGCTTCGTCTGTGCGAAACAGCAGGGATATGCACCAGAGAGCCGACACGCCCACGATGGTGTACACAATCCTGCTGAGCAGCGCTTCCTGACCTCCCAGCAGCCAGGCCACCAGATCAAACCGGAACAGGCCGATCAGACCCCAGTTCAGGCCTCCCACAATCAGAAGCGCCAGTGCGATTTTATTCAGCATGGGAAATCCCTCCTTTTCTTTTTCAGGATTCCCCAAACAGAAACATACTATACATGTTTCCGCAGAAGAAAACCATTTTCACGTATCTGTCCGGTCTTCCTTCGTTTTTTCAGAAAAAAATCCTGCAGAGCAGGATTCCCCGCCGGCGGAGGCACTTTCCTTTCCGCCGCAGTACACTGCACGCGAAGCATATGAATATACAGGAAGTTCCGCTTTCTGTATATAAAAAATCCCGCAGAATATTCTGCGGGATTGAACGGGTGGATACAGGGATTCGAACCCTGGGCCTCCAGAGCCACAATCTGGCGCGCTAACCAACTGCGCTATACCCACCATAGG
>CABSIM010000008.1 GCA_902477765.1 uncultured Clostridiaceae bacterium
GTGAAGGGTATGTGGAAGCGTCCATGGAAGGTACGGTTCCCTATGAAGCCTTTCTGCTGAAAATGCTGTTTACCGCCATTACGCTGGGAGGCGGATTCAAAGGCGGGGAGATCGGTCCCAGCATTTCCGTAGGTGCATGTCTTGGTGCCGCATTCGGAAGCCTGACCGGTTTTTCGCCGTCACTCTGTGCGGCCTGCGGCATGCTTGCGCTGTTTGCCGGCGTCACCAACTGCCCGGTGGCAGCTCTGTTTCTGGGAGCAGAAATGTTCGGAACGGAGGCGCTGCCGTACTTTGCAGTGGCCGTGGCAGTAAGCTTTTCTCTGTCCGGCTATTACGGACTTTATTCCAGCCAGAAATTTCCGTATTCAAAAACCAAGACTGAATTTATCAACCGCAGAGCAGACTGAGCCTTCAGAAAGGACCGGGAAGAGGCAGGAACCGGAGCGGGATTCGGAAAAAGCCTTGACAAATGAATTTCTGATGCTATACTAAATTACACAAATAAAGATCAAAACACGTTGACAGGAAGAGTAGCCCTGACGAATGTTCAGAGAGAGACGCGTATGGTGTGAGCGCCTTACAGGAAGCAGGGGGAAGACCACCCTGGAGTGTCCCTGGAGTGTCCCTTAATCGGGAACGGTGATTCCGTTATCATCAGAATGAGTGGCATGGACCTGAGTCCGTGCAAACAGGGTGGAACCGCGATGCAGAAATCGTCCCTTGACAGATTCCAGTGATCTGTCAGGGGACTTTTTATATTCCGGAAAGAAAGTGTATGCTTTTCTGTCACAGAAAACTTCCCGTGCGGAAATCAGGCTGCGCGGGAAAAATGCAGGTACCGCATGCCGCAGAACATTCTGCGGAACAGATACCCTGTTCCCTTCCGGGAGTGAAAAAGTACGGCTTTCATGCCGCATGGAAAAGGAGAATGAATCATGAAGATCACACTGAAAGACGGTTCTGTAAAAGAATACGCAAATCCGATGTCAGCGCTGGACATTGCAAAAGACATCAGTGAAGGCCTTGCCAGAATGGCCTGTGTTGCGGAAATTGACGGAGAAGAAGCAGATCTCAGGACCATCGTGGACCGTGACTGCTGTCTGAATATCTGTACGGCAAAAGATGCTGCCGGACTTTCCGCCCTTCGTCATACGGCCAGCCATGTCATGGCTCAGGCGGTCAAGAGACTGTGGCCTTCCACAAAACTGGCCATCGGTCCCTCCATTGCCGACGGATTTTACTATGATGTGGATTCCGAGCAGCCGATTACTGCTGAAGATCTGGAAAAAATCGAAGCGGAGATGAAGAAGATCATCAAGGAAGCCCTTCCTCTGGAACGGTTTGAACTTCCCAGAGCCGAGGCCATTGCCCTTATGAAAGAAAAAGACGAGCCCTATAAGGTGGAGCTGATCGAAGATCTTCCTGAGGATGCGGTCATCAGTTTCTATCGCCAGGGCGAATTTACGGATCTGTGTGCAGGCCCTCATCTGATGAATACAAAGGATGTGGGAAAAGCATTCAAACTGATGAATCTTGCAGGTGCTTACTGGCGCGGAAGCGAGAAAAACAAGATGCTCACCAGAATCTATGCCACAGCATTCCAGAAAAAGGAAGAGCTGGAAGCCTATATCACCATGATGGAAGAGGCGAAAAAACGCGATCACAGAAAGCTGGGAAAAGAACTGGGACTGTTCATGATGCATGACGCCGGCCCGGGATTCCCCTTCTTCCTTCCCAAGGGAATGATTCTTAAAAACGTTCTGCTGGACTACTGGAGAGAGATCCACAGAAAGGCCGGTTATGTGGAGATTTCCACACCCATCATTCTCAACAGAAGCCTCTGGGAGACTTCCGGCCACTGGGATCACTACAAAAATAACATGTATACCACAGTCATTGATGAAGAAGACTATGCCATCAAGCCCATGAACTGCCCCGGCGGCGTTCTGGTCTATGCATCCGAGCCCCGTTCCTACCGGGATCTGCCGCTGAGAATGGGAGAACTGGGAATCGTCCACAGACATGAGAAATCCGGTCAGCTTCACGGACTTATGCGTGTCCGCTGCTTCACCCAGGATGATGCGCACATTTTCATGACACCGGAGCAGATCCGCGATGAGATCAAAAATGTTGCAAGACTGATCAACGAAGTATATACCCTGTTCGGCTTCAAATACCATGTGGAACTGTCCACCAGACCGGAAGACAGCATGGGAAGCGATGAGGACTGGGAGCTGGCAACCGAGTCCCTGAGAGGCGCTCTGGAGGATCTGGGACTGGATTATGTGGTAAACGAAGGCGACGGCGCGTTCTACGGACCGAAGATCGACTTCCATCTTCAGGATTCCATCGGACGTACCTGGCAGTGCGGCACCATCCAGCTGGATTTCCAGCTTCCCCAGCGGTTTGAACTGGATTACATCGGTGCCGACGGAGAGAAGCACAGACCCATTATGATTCACCGTGTGGCGTTCGGTTCCATCGAGAGATTCATCGGAATTCTGATCGAGCACTTTGCAGGTGCATTCCCCACCTGGCTGGCGCCTGTACAGGTGAAGGTGCTTCCGATTTCCGAAAAATATGAAGGATACGCACAGAAAGTCAAGGCACAGCTGGATGAATCCGGTATCCGCGCGGAAATCGATCTGAGAAATGAAAAGATCGGTTATAAGATCCGTGAAGCACAGACCCAGAAGATTCCCTACATGCTGGTAGTGGGACAGAAAGAGGAAGAAGAAGGCACGGTATCCGTCAGAAGCCGCTTCAAAGGCGACGAAGGTGCCGCCAGTCTGGCAGAATTTGTGGAGAGCCTGAAGAAAGAAATTCAGAGCCGTGAAATCCGCCAGGTGGAAGGAAAGAAAGAAGAAAAGCAGTAAAGACAGCAGATACCGGATGAATCCGCTATCCGGAATACAGAGCATGATAAAGCCCCGGGCATCTCTAATAACAGAGAGCCCGGCGCTGCTTTTTAAAGCGTGATTCAGGCCGAAAACCGGTCGGGACGGCAGATCCGGAAAACCGGGCGAAAAGACCGGTTATGAAGACAGACCGATGGTTCAGATGGGAGGAACAGCCATGTGCAGCAGATTTCATCTCACCGCCGGAGGCGGAAAACTTCTGGAGCAGATTCCGGGAGGCTGTGGAGTACAGACAGGAGAAGCACATCCGGGAGACCGGATTCCGGTTTTTATGGAAACAGGAAAGGGCGCGGAAATCCGGACCATGATCTGGGGGTTCCGGATGGAAGAGAAGAAGACTCTGATTTTTCAGGCCAGATCGGAAAGCGTGGAAGAAAAGTCTCTTTTCAGAGCCGCTTTTTCCGGCTTCCGCTGTGCGGTGCCGGCATCCTGGTTCTATGAGTGGAACCGGCAGAGAGAAAAGGCGAAATTTGAAGGGAATGCGCCGGGGAAGCTCCTGTGGCTGGCGGGAATCTGGCGTATGGAAGAAGACGGGCCGCATGCTGTGATTCTCACGGCAGAGGCCGCAGGCTCCGTGAGAACGGTTCATGACAGGATGCCTCTGATTCTTAAGGAGACAGAACTGAAGGCCTGGTGTACCGACAGAGACCATGCGCGGATGCTGCTTAAAAAGACGCCGCCGGATCTGAAAAAAATCATGGAGTACGAGCAGCTGAGCCTGATTTGATGCAGAAAAAAATGATACAGCCGGAGAAAAGCAGAAAGAAAAAACGCAGTGGCACATATCCGTATGCCGCTGCGTTTTTTATACAGGAAATAAAGGCGTGTATTATGCCGGATTATTCCACATACAGGGGATACTCTTCGTAATCCACGGCATAGCCGATGATTTCGGCTACGGGAACCGTATCCCTGAGACGGCGGAGAAATCCCTCTGCTGCCTGTTCCGGCAGGGCGATCAGAAGTCCGCCGGATGTCTGGGGATCAAAGATCAGATCCTCCACATTTTCAGGAACCGATGGGGCAATGGTGTAGAGGTCGTCCAGATACCCTTTGTTTTTATAGGTATTTGCCGGAACAAGTCCCATGGACGCATAGTCCAGTGCGCCGGGAAGAGCCGGGATTGCCCTGCTGTTTATATGCAGGCTCAGACCGCTTCCGTCAGTCATTTCATAACCGTGTCCCATGAGACCGAAGCCGGTTACATCTGTGCAGGCATGGATTACCGGTTCTTTCATCATGACTTCGGCCGCATACCGGTTCAGCTGTTCCATGGATTCCACAACCGCCCGGTGTTCTTCGGAGGACAGCATGCCGCCGCGGTCCGCGGTGGTCAGGATTCCGGTTCCAAGGGCTTTTGTAAGAATCAGCACATCACCGGCCTTGACTCCGTTGTTTTTCAGTACCCGGTCCGGATGGACGAAGCCCGCCACACAGAGACCGTATTTGGGAACCGGATCCTTGATGGTGTGTCCGCCGACCACCAGAGCACCGGCCTCCGCTACTTTTTCGTACCCTCCCTGAAGAATGGCCTGAAGATGCTCCTTTGCAAGTTCTTCCGGGAAACAGAACACATTCATGGCCAGTTTGGGATAGCCTCCCATGGCATATACATCGCTGAGGGAATTGGCGGCGGCAATCTTTCCGTATTCATAAGGATCGTCCACCACCGGCGGGAAAATATCCACGGTCTGGATCAGGGCAAGCTCATCGGTGATTTTATATACGGCCGCATCATCACTGGTATCGAACCCCACCAGAAGATCGGGATCGGAAAATTTGGGCAAATGACACAAAACTTGTGCCAGGGCATCAGGGCCCACTTTGGCCGCTCAGCCGCCCTGTTTGGACATGGATGTCAGTTTGATGGATGACATGGGGCCACCTCCTTTGTGTTTTTTGACCTTTTCATGATAAACCGTATCCGGAAGAATGTCCAGAAGGCTTTTTCTATTTAAAAGGGTTTTTCTATATTATATTCATTGATTTTATTGAAAATCTGGCGGGAGCTGATGTTGAGTTCCTTGGCGGTGGCATTGATATTCCAGCCGGTCTGCCGGAGAGCCCATTCCAGATATTCTTTTTCGCTTCTCCGTTTGAATTCCTTCCAGGAGATCATCTGATGAGTGTTGTAGGAAGAACTGGGTGAGGTACGGTGGAGATTATAGAGAATGGGAATTCCCTCGGTGGTGATCACGTGATCCTGGGACAGAACCACCATCCGGTCGATGGTGTTTTTCAGTTCCCGGATATTTCCGGGATAGTCATAGCTTGTGAGAAATTCCCAGGCCTTGTCTTCAATCCGGTCGATGCGGATGCTGTTTTCCTCCTGGGCTTTTTCCAGGAGGAAATGGATCATGCCCTCCAGATCTTCTTTCCGTTCCCGGAGAGGGGGGATCCTTATGACGATGGTGCTGATCCGATAAAAGAAATCCTCGCGGAAGCTGCCGTTCTGGACCTCTGTGGGAAGATCCCGGCTGGTGGCCGTAATCAGGCGGAAATCCAGCAGCTTTTTGTTGTTTCCGCCGAGGCGCTCAATTTCCTTGGTTTCTATGGCTCTCAAAAGTTTTACCTGCGTGGTTAGACTCACATCACCGATGGCATCCAGAAACAGTGTTCCGTGGTCAGCCAGCTCAAATTTTCCCACACGGCGCCGTATGGTATCAGAAAAAATTCCCGGTTCCATACCGAACAGTTCCGGCTCCAGCAGAGACTCCGTATAGGCATTGCAGTTGACTGCCACAAAAGGTTTCTCGGATCTGCGGCTGAGGGAGTGAATGTACTGAGCTGCCACATCTTTTCCCGTACCGGATTCCCCGATTAAAAGTACGTTGACATTGGAAGCGGCGACACGCCTGCAGTCCTGAAGGGTTCTCAGATAGGCAGGGGACCGGCTTTCCATAAAAAACGACTGTTCAAATTCCCGTTTATCCATTGTCGTATCCTCTCGAAGTCAGATAGAAGTTTAGATTCTTCATTATTATAACGGATTTTCCCTGGGTTGACAATGTATCCCTGCTGCGGTCCGCAGAATAAAAAAACAGAAGATTTATAGCATGACAGACAAGATGTCTTGACAAAAAAGGAAAATAAAGGTAAGCTGAAAGCAGATAGAAGATTTTGTCTTTGCTTTTTGCGGGAAAAATCAGGAAAACAACAGAATGAAAAAGGACGGAAGCGAAGATGACGGTGACAGGACGAACACTGAAATGGGTCGGAATACTCTCCATGACTCTGGACCATATCGGCGCAGTTCTCCTGGGAAGCAGGATTCCGGAAGTTCTGGAAGGTGCGGGACCCGCTTCTGCGGCGGAAAATCTGCAGTTTATTCTGTATCTGTTTCTGAGATTTGCAGGGAGACTGGCATTTCCGGTTTTCTGTTTTCTCCTGACCGAAGGATTCTGCCATACGTCCAGCCGGAAACGGTATGCAGGCAGGATGTTCTTTTTTGCAGTCATCTCGGAGATCCCTTTTGATCTGGCTTTTCACGGAAAAATTCTGGAATCCGGAGGCCAGAATGTATTTATATCCCTGTTTCTGGGAATTGCAGTCATGTTTCTGCTGGAAAAAACGGAAAACAGGACTCCGGGCATTGCACAGGCCTGTTCCGGTGCTGCGGGAATGGCAGCACGGGCAGCGATTATCGGTTTGGGATGTGCTGCGGCGGAAATGCTCCGGTGTGATTACGGCTGGTTCGGCATTCTTCTTATATCCGTACTGTATCTGCTGCGTGCCGGCAGAAAAGGACAGACCGCAGCCGGTGCGGCACTCTGCCTGCCGGAAATTACGGCGCCTCTGGCCTTCTTTTTCATCAGCCGTTACCAGGGAGCGCCGGGAAAACGCGGATGGAAATACTTTTTCTATATGTATTATCCGCTTCATCTTCTTGTCCTGGTTTTCATCCGGCATGTGCTTTTCTGACAGAGTTCGGGAAAATCCCTGAAACAGAGAAAAAAAGTTCAAGACAGAGAAAAAAAGTTCTCTATCAATGGAGAAAAAATAAGAAAAAAATTTCAATCATCTTTTCAAATTCAAAAAAATATGCTATTTTATATCTATAGAAAAAATCTATAAGTATGATTTTGTCTATTAAATTACAGAGTGGTTGAAACAGGAGAATCTCCTGAATCAATAGAGGGTGAAAGCGATGTATCGGATTGTGACCAATAACCGGCTCTGCCGGGACAAATACGGAGACCGGATCGAAATGGATTATCTGGAAAACGGGAGTTATCTCGATGTGCTCCTGAAGACCAGGGATTATATCCAGAGCGGCTGGTGTCTGGAGACCCATCCGATGACTGGCAGCCTGAAACCCAACCAGACTCCTTATAAGTCAATCATGATCTCAAACCGCCCGGTGGACCGTGAGGATTTCTTTAGCCAGGAAATCACCATGGAAAACAGCATCGGGACCTGCAGAAAGTTTCTGGCGATCCGGCAGACTCCGGACTGGCCGGAACATCTGAGGGAAGACTACCGGGAAGTGGATCTGTCATTGATTGAGGGAGCACTACAAAAAATCCTAAATTTTTAAGAAAGCGGGGGAAGCAGAAAGATGAAACTCGAATTAGGAATCATTCCGATTAACGACATTCAGTTCGGATCAGAATCCAAGGTGGAAAACGGTACCATCTATGTGAATGCCGACGAGTTAAAGGCCCTTCTGCTGGAAGACGAATCACTGAAGTCCGTGGAGCTTGACATTGCAAGACCCGGTGAAAGTGTTCGTATCATGCCGGTGAAAGATGTGATTGAACCGCGCGTGAAGGTAAGCGGAAACGGAGCTATGTTCCCTGGAATCATTTCCAAAGTTGCAACCGTAGGAAGCGGACGTACCAACGTACTTCGCGGCAGCGCTGTTGTGACAACAGGAAAGATTGTTGGATTCCAGGAAGGTATCATTGACATGTGCGGCACAGGAGCGGAGTACACTCCGTTCTCCAAACTCAACAATCTGGTGGTAATCTGCGAGCCGGTGGACGGCCTTGCAAAACATGCTCATGAGCATGCAGTCCGCATGGCAGGACTGAAAGCTGCCGATTATGTGGGCAAGCTGGCAAAGGATATCGTAGCAGAGGAAGTGGAGACATACGAAACTGTATCTGTTAAAGAAGGTATCCAGAGATGGCCGGATCTGCCGAGAGTTGCTTATGTGCTGATGCTCCAGAGCCAGGGACTTATGCATGATACATATGTATATGGTGTTGATGCAAAACAGTCTCTGTCCACAATTATCAACCCGACGGAGATCATGGACGGTGCCATCGTAAGCGGAAACTGTGTATCTGCATGCGATAAGAACACCACCTATCATCATCTGAACAATCCGGTTATCAAAGACCTGTTCGCACAGCACGGAAAGACACTGAACTTTGTTGGCGTTATCATCACCAATGAGAATGTGTACCTGGCTGATAAGATGCGTTCTTCCGACTGGAGCGCAAAACTTTGTGAGTGGCTGGGCGTTGACGGTGCCATCGTATCCCAGGAGGGATTCGGTAACCCGGATACCGACCTTATCATGAACTGCAAGAAGATTGAGGAGAAAGGCGTTAAGACTGTTATCATCACAGATGAGTATGCAGGACGTGACGGCGCATCCCAGTCTCTGGCAGATGCTGACGCTGCTGCCAATGCGGTAGTAACCGGCGGAAACGCCAATCAGGTAATCCATCTCGGACCGATGGACAAAGTGATTGGATATCCGGACGTTGCGGATATCATCGCCGGCGGCTTTGACGGAAGCCTTCAGAAAGATGGCTCCATTGTGGCCGAGCTTCAGGTTATCACAGGCGCCACCAACGAAATGGGCTTTAACAGACTGAGCGCCAGATAGGAGGAAAAGATGTCGAAGTTAAGAGTAGTTCATTATATTAATCAGTTCTTCGCCAACATCGGCGGCGAAGAAAAAGCTGATTATCAGCCGGAACTGCGGGAAGGAGTGGTTGGACCGGGTCTCGCGTTCAACCAGGCTTTCGGCGAAGAGGCAGAGATCGTTGCAACCGTAATCTGCGGTGACTCCTACTTCAATGAAAACGTTGATTCCGCAACAAAGACTGTTCTGGACATGATCAAGAGCCAGAACCCGGATCTGGTAATCTGCGGACCGGCATTCAACGCCGGACGTTACGGCGTAGCCTGCGGTACCGTAGCTGCTGCTGTAAAGAAAGAACTGGGTCTTCCGGTTGTTACCGGTATGTACAAGGAAAACCCGGGTGCTGATATGTTCAAGAAGGAAGTGTATATCGTTTCCACCAAGAACAGTGCAGCCGGTATGAGAGATGCTGTTAAGAAGATGGCTCCTCTGGCACTGAAGGTTGCCAAGGGCGAGGCTGTCGGCGCATCTGCTGAGGAAGGTTACCTTCCCAACGGTCTTCGTGTGAATTTCTTCGAGAAGAAGAGAGGATCCGAGCGTGCCGTTGAAATGCTCATCAAGAAACTTGCCGGAAAAGAGTTCGAAACAGAGTATGAAATGCCCAGCTTTGACCGGGTGGCTCCCGGTGAGGCAATCAAGGACATGTCCAAGGCAAAGATTGCTCTTGTTACATCCGGCGGTATTGTTCCGAAAGGAAACCCGGATCATATCGAGTCTTCCAGTGCTTCCAAGTACGGACAGTATGATATCGAAGGCGTAACCGACCTGACTGCAGAAACCTATGAGACTGCACACGGCGGCTATGACCCGGTATATGCAAACGAGGACGCTGACCGCGTTCTTCCTGTAGATGTAATTAATGAATTCATTAAGGAAGGAAAGATTGGCAGCCTTCACAAATACTACTACGCAACCGTTGGTAACGGGACGGCAGTAGCGAATGCGAAGCGCTTTGCAACGGAAATCGGCCAGAAGTTAGTCGATGACCATGTGGATGCCGTAATTCTTACCTCGACCTGAGGGACCTGTACTCGTTGCGGTGCAACGATGGTTAAGGCTATTGAAAGCTATGGTATCCCGGTTGTTCATATTGCGACCGTAGTTCCGATTTCCCAGACGGTAGGCGCAAACCGTATCGTCCCGGCTGTAGCGATTCCGCATCCGTTAGGAAACCCCGCCCTGACTCATGAGGAAGAGAAGGAAATCAGAAGAAAGATCGTTTCCAAGGCATTGGAAGCATTACAGACTCCGGTTACTGAACAGACTGTATTTGAGTGGAAGTAAAAAAGGAGAAACATCCTATGGATAAGGTATATGATGTGATTATCCTGGGTGCTGGTCCGGCAGGTTTAGCTGCCGGACTGTACTCAGGAAGATACCGCCTTTCCACCCTGGTGATTGAAAAAGCCAAGGATGGCGGACAGATTGCAATCACGGATGAAATTGAAAATTATCCCGGACAGATTGTGGAAGGCGAAAGTGGTCCGTCCCTGATCGAGAGGATGACAAAACAGGTGGAGAAGTTCGGCGCTGAGCGTGTGAGCGACATCATCAACAAAGTAGAGCTGGACGGCGACGTCAAGAAGCTTTACGGTACCAAAGACACCTACCAGTGCAAGGCACTGATCATCGCCACAGGCGCATTCCCGAGGCCCATCGGCTGCAAGAGGGAAGGCGAATTCATGGGCAAGGGAGTTTCCTTCTGCGCCACCTGTGACGCCAACTTCTTTGAGGACATGGAAGTTTATGTGGTCGGCGGCGGAGATTCCGCTGTGGAAGAGGCCATGTATCTGACCAAGTTTGCAAGGAAAGTTACCATTATCCACAGAAGAAATGAGCTGCGTGCCGCAAAATCCATTCAGGAGAAGGCATTCAAGAATCCGAAGCTTCATTTCATGTGGGATACCGTTGTGGATGAACTCCATGGTGACGGAATCCTGGACGGAATGACCGTTAAGAATACCAAGACCGGCGAACTGACGAGAATCGATGCAGATCCGGATGACGGAATGTTCGGCCTCTTCGGCTTCATCGGATACAATCCCAGAAGCGAACTGTTCGAGGGTATGATTGACATGGAGAACGGTTACATTAAGACCGACGACAACATGCATACCAATATCCCGGGCGTATTTGCAGCAGGCGATATCCGTGTAAAGAGCCTTCGTCAGGTTGTGACTGCCGCAGCAGACGGTGCCATTGCCGCTCAGCAGGCAGAAAAATATATTTCAGACCTTCATTGATACACAGATTCTGGATTATTTCAGAAAATCATGGAAAGGATGTCTTAGATATGGTAGAATTAACGAAAGAAACTTTTGAAGAAGAAGTTTTAAAGGCAGAGGGTACTGTCCTTGTGGATTTCTATGGTGACGGCTGCGTTCCGTGCCAGGCTCTTATGCCGCATGTTCATGCCATGGAAGATACTTATGGCAAGGACATTAAGTTCACTGCTCTCAACACCACCAAGGCCCGTCGTCTGGCAATCGGCCAGAAAGTTCTGGGACTTCCGGTTATCGCTCTTTACAAGGGCGGCGAGAAGATTGCAGAGTGCGTAAAGGACGATGCAACGGTTGAGAACATTGAAGCTATGATCAAAGCTCATCTGTAAAAGGATGAATGCCCGGCGTCCGGCCGGGACTGCCGGAAACGGCAGGGAATGATACAAAGGAAATAACACATTTCATGTGTTTTTCAAGTCTGGGAATACGCACAGCGGGTTCACAGGCTATCGCACCGGTCCGGACCGGACAGGTGCATCAAATAAATAAAGGAGGAAAAGATGCTATGGCTATCCTGAATGGTAAAAAAGTAGTTATCATCGGTGACCGTGACGGAATTCCAGGGCCATCCATCGAAGCTTGCGTAAAAACGGCAGGCGGTGATGTTGTTTATTCATCCACCGAGTGCTTTGTCTGAACGTCCGCGGGTGCTATGGACCTGGAAAATCAGAAGAGAGTAAAAGATTTCGCAGAAAAGTACGGACCGGAGAACGTAGTTGTTGTTCTCGGTGCGGCAGAGGGTGAGGCAGCCGGTCTGGCAGCTGAAACCGTTACTGCGGGTGATCCGACTTTCGCAGGCCCATTAGCAGGAGTCCAGTTGGGACTGACTGTATATCACATTTGTGAAGATGAAATTAAGGCAGAGGTTGATCCTGCTGTTTATGACGAGCAGATCAGCATGATGGAAATGGTTATGGATGTGGATGACATTGCAAACGAAATGTCTTCCATCAGAGACGAGTACTGTAAGTATCTGTAACAAAGAGCCTGCCACTGGCAGCCTTCTTGATTGCTGTGGCGAATCAAAGGGGGCGCTGAATAGGCGCCCCCATTTTAAGATATGAGGTGTAGTAATGAACGGGTATCCAGTATTAAAAGGAGCCAGCTATACACTGGCAATTACACCGGATATGGTAATCCATAACGGTACGACACAGACAACGGAAATGATCGTAAATCCGGATTCCGAATATCTGAAGGAATTACCGGGCCATCTGAGAAGTTTTGAAGATGCAGTATCCTACATACCCAACCAGGTTTATATCGGAAATGCAAAACCTGCAGACCTGGCAGCCACGGAATTCCCATTCTATGACAAGAAATGGGAAAATGCCTCCCGTGACGGAAAATATGGTCAGATCATGCCTCAGGATGAGTTCTACGGACTGATGCAGATCTGTGATGTGTTCGACCTGGTACAGCTTGAGAAAGCATTTGCCCAGGATGTAAAGACGAAACTGGCTGCCCAGAATCTTCTGAAAGAGGATCAGCTGGCAGTTCTCGATAAAAATGAAAGCTCTTCCGAGCAGATTGAAGCCCTTGTAAATGACGAGCATGCAGAGGGACTTTACCAGAACGGAAAACTGGTAGGTGCTGTGAAACGTGCTCATGATGTGGACGTGAACCTGTCTGCACATGTGATGCTTGAAAACATCGTAACCAAGGCTTCCAACGTACTTTCCCTGATTGAACTGGTGAAAAAGGCCGGCATCAATCCGGAAGAAGTAGACTATGTAATCGACTGCTGCGAGGAAGCATGCGGCGATATGAACCAGAGAGGCGGCGGAAACTTTGCAAAGGCTGCTGCTGAGATTGCAGGCTTTGTAAACGCCACCGGTTCCGACGTACGCGGATTCTGTGCAGGACCGGCTCATGCACTGCTTCATGCAGCTGCACTGGTAAAGGCAGGAACCTTCAAACATGTGGTGGTTACTGCCGGAGGCTGTACTGCAAAACTGGGCATGAACGGTAAGGATCATGTAAAGAAAGGTCTTCCGATTCTGGAAGATGCCATTGCCGGATTCTCCGTCATGATCAGTGAGGACGACGGCGTGAGCCCGCAGATCCGTACGGATATTGTCGGCCGTCATACCATCGGCACCGGTTCCGCACCCCAGAACGTAATCACCGCACTGGTGACCAATCCTCTGGAAGCAGCCGGCCTGAACATTCTTGACATCGACAAGTATTCTCCGGAAATGCAGAACCCGGATATCACAAAACCGGCAGGAGCAGGAGATGTTCCGGAAGCCAACTACAAGATGATTGCTGCCCTGGGTGTAAAGAAGGGCGAAATCGCCAGAGCAGATATTGCCAAGTTTGTAAAAGAGCACGGTATGACCGGATGGGCTCCCACACAGGGCCATATTCCGTCCGGCGTTCCCTATATGGGACCCCTTCGTGACGAGGTTCTGGCAGGCGAGACCAAGCGTGCCATGATCATCGGCAAGGGCAGTCTGTTCCTGGGAAGAATGACAAACCTGTTCGACGGTGTTTCCTTTGTGGTACAGGCCAATGACGGTTCTGCTGCAGAAGGCGGAAACGCAGGATTTGACGAGGCAAAGGTAAAGACCATGATCGGTGAGGCCATGAGAGAATTTGCCAAAGGACTGCTTGGAGAATAAGAAACTGCCGTCAGAAAGGATAGGGGTTTTATGTCAGATATGAAAATTAAAAAACTCATTGCGGAAACCTTCCTGGAAGTGGCAGATGCCCTGGAAACCGGTCAGTACGGAAAGCAGCCGGTGATCGGCTTTGCCAGCGAAGGCAGTGAGCATGGTGAGGATAATATCGAAAGAGCCATGGAACTGGCTGCGTCCAGAGGAATCAAGGCTCTTCTGATCAAAGGAGAAGATATCCATAAGGAGATGGAAAAAATGCTGGATTCCGGCGAGATTGACGCCGCAGTCACCATGCATTATCCATTCCCCATCGGCGTTTCCACCGTGGGTAAGGTCATTACCCCCGGCATCGGAAAAGCCATGTATATCGCAACAACCACAGGTACGTCTGATACCGACAGAATCTGCGGCATGGTAAAAAATGCCGTTTACGGAATTATTGCGGCAAAGGCTGAGGGAATCGAACATCCCACAGTAGGAATTGCCAATATTGACGGGGCAAGACAGACGGAAAAAGCCCTTGTAAAGCTGAAAGAACAGGGATATGACATTAATTTTGCCCAGTCTGCCCGTGCGGACGGCGGAATTGTCATGAGAGGAAACGACCTGCTGGCAGGTACGCCTGACGTTATGGTCATGGATTCCCTGACAGGAAATCTGATGATGAAGATTTTCTCAGCTTATACCACCGGCGGCAGCTATGAATCTGTTGGATTCGGATATGGCCCCGGTATCGGAGACGGATACAGCCGTCTGATCATGATCGTGTCCCGGGCTTCCGGTGCTCCGGTCATTGCAGGCGCCATGGAATTTGCCACCAATCTGGTGAAACATAACTGGAAAGCTGTTGCAGACGAAGAGTTTGCAAAGGCCAAGAAAGCCGGACTGGATGCAATTCTGGATGAGATCCGTTCCGCAGGCAAGAAGGAAGCTGCTTCCGAGGAAGCCGTTACAGCTCCGCCCAAGGAGATCTGTACAGACCAGATCCCCGGCATTGAGGTCATGGACCTGGAAGATGCGGTCAAGGCACTCTGGAAAGCAGGCATTTACGCAGAGAGCGGTATGGGATGTACCGGTCCCATCGTCCTGATGGCTGCGGATAAGAAGGCACGTGCGTATGAGATCCTGAAAGAAGCCGGCTACGTCGGCTGATTCTGCGGACAGGAAGCTGCTCCGGAAGGCCTTTGGGTCTGTCCGGAGCAGTGATCCGCAGTAAAAAAAGGAATTGTTTTAATTATTACATCAATTCAGTCATTGACAGAATGAAAAATACGTGGTAGAATAAACCATGTTATACTGCAAGATGTGGAGGTAGATAGGTTGCTGGTGTGCCTCGCGGTCTTCAAAACCGTTGTAGGGGGTTAAGAGCCTCCTGGGTGGGTTCGATTCCCACCTCCTCCGTTTTTATCCCATCGAAGTAGTAGGAGGAAATTATATATGGAAAAAAAGCAGGAAATTCTGCGGAGTATTCCAAAAATGGACGAGTTGCTACTGGATGAGCAGCTCATTTTTTTTATGGAAACAACTCCCAGGGCCGTTGTCGTAGATGCGGCAAGAGAAATCACAGACAAGATCAGAAAGGAAATTCTTTCCGGTGACAGGACGGATGTACCGGACCGCGGAGAGATGATCGCGGAGATCTGCAGCCATGTGAATGGAAAAAAGAAAAGGAATCTGAGGCGACTGATCAATGCCACCGGAGTGGTGCTGCATACGAATCTGGGAAGAGCCAATCTCTGCCGCGCAGCCGTGGACAGCATTCTGTCTGTGGCGGATTCCTACTCCAATCTGGAATATGATGTAAAGAACGGTATGAGAGGTTCCCGGCATGATCATGTGGAAAAGATCATTGCACGGATCACCGGGGCAGAGGCTGCCATGGTGGTCAATAACAACGCAGCGGCCACCATGCTCTGTCTTTCCGCCATGGGCTGGGGGAAAGAAGTGATTGTATCCCGAGGGGAACTGGTGGAAATCGGAGGATCCTTCCGGGTTCCGGAGATTATGGAGCAGAGCGGATCCCATCTGAGAGAAGTGGGAACCACCAATAAGACCAAGGTGTCCGATTACAGAAAGGCCTTTGATCCGGAAATGACGGCAGCTCTGATGAAGGTCCATACCAGTAATTACCGGATTGTCGGCTTTACAGAGGATGTGTCTGTGAAGGAACTGGCAGCTCTGGGAAAGGAACTGGGTGTTCCCATGATTTATGATATGGGAAGCGGCCTGATGACGGATCTTTCCAGGTACGGAGTGGATGAGCCCACCGTTCTGGATGCACTGAAGGACGGGGCTGACGTGGTACTTTTCAGCGGCGACAAGCTTCTGGGAGGCCCGCAGGGCGGAATTATAATAGGAAAAAAAGAATATGTGGACCGGATGAAGAAGCATCCTCTGGCCCGTGCATTCCGTGTGGACAAGATGACACTGGCTGCCATGGAAGCTACTTTTTTTGAATATCTGGATATGGAAGGCGCCAGGTCTGCAATTCCGGTGCTCAGAATGATCACAACGCCGGAGGATGAGCTGAAAAGCCGTGCAGCACTTCTGAAAGAGAAAATTTCACAGAAGACCCAAAGCTTTGTACTGGATATGGAACCGTGCAAAGATCAGATCGGAGGAGGCTCCGCCCCCACAACGCTGCTTTCCGGATATTCCGTGACTGCGGCGCCGGAAACCATGACGGCAGAGCGGCTGGAGCGGCTGATGAGAAAAGCGGAGACTCCGGTGATCGTCCGGGTGGCCCATGATAAAGTCATCCTTTCGGTCCGCACCATACGGGAAGAGGAACTGGATGCGGTTGCTGATGCGTTCGCCTTTGCAGAGCGCCAGGAACAAGAGGGGAAAGGAGCGTGATGCCGGATGCAGAATGTCATTGTCGGTACCTCAGGACATGTGGATCATGGAAAGACCTGTCTCATCAAGGCTCTGACAGGAGTGGATACAGACAGACTGAAAGAGGAGAAGAAACGAGGAATCACCATTGAGCTGGGTTTTGCCAACCTTCCCAATGAGGAAGGACTCCATATCGGCATCATCGATGTGCCGGGGCATGAAAAGTTTGTGAAGAACATGCTGGCCGGTATCGGCGGTATCGATTTGGTGCTTCTTGTAATCGCCCTGGACGAGGGTGTCATGCCCCAGACAGTGGAGCATTTTGAGATCCTGAAAATGCTGCATATCCGTCAGGGAATCATCGTATTTACCAAAGCCGATCTGGTGGACGATGACTGGGCGGAAATGGTGGAGGAAGATGTGTCTGCCCTGGTGGAGGGAAGCTTTCTGGAACACGCGGACAGGATCCGGGTTTCCTCTTTTACGGGAGAAAATATAGATGTTCTGAAATCCATGATTCTGGATAAGGTTCGTTCCGTGGGCATACGGCGCAGTGAGCCGGAGCTTTTCAGACTTCCCATTGACCGTGTGTTTACCATGGAGGGATTCGGCACCGTGGTTACGGGAACGCTTCTGGAGGGAAGCTGCCGGACCGGTGAGGAAATCATGGTATATCCTCAGGAGAGGATTTTAAAGATCCGTGGGATCCAGAGTCATGGCCAGAAGGAAGATGAAGCTCTGGCCGGCCAGCGGACTGCGGTGAACCTGGCAAATATAAAAAAAGAGGACCTGGAAAGAGGAGAAGTTCTTGCAGCTCCCGGTTCTCTGACCAACAGCACATTTCTGGACGTGAAGATTCAGCTGTTCAAGACCACGGAACGTCAGCTGAGGAACGGCGACCGGATTCATTTCAATTACGGATCAGCCCAGACCATTGCCAAGGCGGTTGTTCTGGATAAGGATGTGGTGGAGCCGGGAGAAGGGGCCTTTGTCCAGCTGCGTTTCGATGAGCCGGTGGCGGTAAAACGTACGGACCGGTTCATTATCCGGTTCTATTCCCCGGTGGAGACCTTTGGCGGCGGAATGATTCTGGACGCCAGTCCGGGCAAGCATAAAAGACTTCAGGACAGTCTGATACGGAGCCTTTCCATACGGGAGAACGGTACCGATGAGGAAGTACTGGAACTGGTTCTGGAAGAGGAGAGTATTCATTTCCCGGGTATTCACCGGCTGGCGGCCAAAATGAACTGGACAGACCGGGAAACGGGAGAACTTCTGGAGGTACTGAAGAAGAAAAAGAAGGCCCTGTCTCTGAATGACGGGAATTATTTCCACAAAAATTTCTGGGACAAGGTCACGGGAACCAGTCTGGAAATTCTCAATGCCTTCCATAAGGAAAATCCCATTGCTGCCGGTATGGAGAAAGAAGAATTCAAGAGCAGGATTCTGGAACGCTTTTACCTGACAGATCCAAAAAAGGGAGATGTTCTTCTTAACGAACTGATCAAGCGGGGTGTCATTACCGCTTCCGGAAGCACGGTGGCGGTTGCGGGCTTCTCCGCCAAATATTCGGACGCTCATTCGGGAATGCGGGATACGATGCTGAAAACGTATCTGGATGCAGGCGTTGAGGCGCCGGCCACGGATGACGTGATGGCACAGTTCAAGGATAAAAAGCAGGCAAAACAGGTTCTCATGGATCTGTTTAAGGAGGGAACTCTCGTCAAGCTGAATCCCGGTGCCTATATTCACAGAACGCATTTTGACAGAGCCATGGCGCTTCTCAATAAACACTTTGAGACCAGTCCGACCATTTCTCTGGCAGAATACAGAGATCTGCTGGGGACTTCCAGAAAATACGTGCTGATGATTCTGGAGTATCTCGACCAGCAGAAGATCACGAAAAAACAGGATGATGTGCGTATTCTTCTGAAGTAGCGGAGGAAATATGGAATTCAGACAGCTGGAGGCATTTGTCAATGCCGTAAAATACAAAAGTTTTTCCAGGGCAGCGGACGCGACTTTTTTAAGTCAGCCCACCATCAGTGCCCATGTGAGCAACCTGGAAAACGAACTGGGCGTTCTTCTGTTTCACCGCAGCGGGAGAGAAATTTCTCTGACCCCGCAGGGACGGGAGTTTTACTCTTACGCCACGGCGCTTCTCAACACCCGCGCCAAGGCGGTCCTTTCTGTCCGGGATGTGAAGGAGGAGCTGTCAGGCATTCTGGATATCCAGACGTCTACCATTCCGGGCCAGTATTTTCTTCCTGAACTGATGCGGGAGTTTCACCGGAAAAATCCCAAGGTGCGGTTCTATGTGGAGCAGTCGGACAGTCACAACGTAAATGAGAATCTTCTGAATCAGAAGGGAGAGATCGGATTCACCGGATATAAAGGCAATACCGGTCTGGCGTATGAACCCATGTTTACGGACGATATGGTTCTCATCACACCGGCGGATCCCCGGTACGAGGAATTTCAGGACGGGGATCTGCTTCCTGCGGAAACTTTTCTGAAGTGTCCGTTTATTCTCAGAGAAGAGGGGTCAGGCACCAAGGAAGAGATGGAAAAGGCTCTGGTGGACGGAAAGGCCGTATTCAAGAATGTTTCCGTGGTGGCACGCATGAACAATATGGAGGCTATCCGTCAGGCCGTGGCGCTCGGCCTGGGAGTTTCCATTGTGTCTGAACGGGCCGTCTGCTCGGGGATGGGAAAGAAAGGAATCCGGTACTTCAAAATCGGAGGACTGAAGAAAAAGCGGGTATTTTATCTGACCTATAATAAATCTGCCTGTCTGTCCCCGGCAGCGGAGGAATTCCTGAACTTTGCCCGTGAAAGAAAAAACATGGAATAAGACCATGTCAGGACCGGCAGCAGACTTTCTGAAACGCGGAAAAAGGGTATCCTGCATAAGCAGAGCGTGTTCGGAAAGCAAGACCGGTTCGGTATAGAAAAAAACTATGGGTTCTGTTTCTGCTAAGTTTTTTTAAATTAGACGCCCCGGAAATATTTTGGTAAGATTGGCAGTATGGAGACAGAGTAACTCTGCCTTTGATGTCAAAATCGTCAAAAGAAAAGGGGTAACAGAGATGAATTTAGCTGAAAACAAAAAGACGCTTCTGGCGTCAGGTCTGGTTCTTGGCGCACTTGCGGCGGTCCTGGCCTACATGGGCAATCCGAAAAACATGGCGATGTGCATTGCCTGCTTTATCCGTGATTCTGCCGGAGCCATGAAGCTTCACACGGCACCCATTGTCCAGTACATGAGGCCGGAGATTGTAGGAATCGTATGCGGTGCCTTTCTGGTTGCACTGGCCACCAGAGAATATCGTTCCACAGCCGGTTCTTCCCCGATGATCCGTTTCGTTCTGGGTGTGATCATGATGATCGGCTCTCTGGCATTTCTTGGATGCCCGCTCCGTATGGTGATCCGTATGTCAGCAGGCGACCTCAATGCCTATGTGGGATTTGTGGGATTTGTGGCCGGTATCTTTACCGGAACTCTGGCGCTGAAACGCGGATTTTCCCTGGGCCGTTCCTATACCATACATAAAAGCTCCGGCGCGGTGCTTCCCATCGTGCTGGTGGTGCTTCTGATTTTAAGCGTGACCACGTCCCTGTTTGCATTCAGCGAAAGCGGTCCCGGCAGCATGCATGCTCCGGTGCTGGTTTCCCTGATCGCAGGACTTGTGTTCGGAGCCATTGCACAGAGATGCAGAACCTGCTTTGCAGGCAGCATCCGTGACGTGATTCTGATGAGAAATTTTGACCTGATTACCATTATCGGAGGCTTTTTCCTGGTTATGCTGGTATTCAATCTGGCCACCGGCGGATTCAAGCTTTCCTTCGACGGACAGCCTGTGGCTCATGCGCAGCATATCTGGAATTTCCTTGGACTTTATGCGGTAGGTTTTGCTGCCGTTCTTGCAGGCGGCTGCCCCTTAAGACAGCTGGTTCTTGCAGGCCAGGGTTCTTCTGATTCTGCTGTGACTTTCCTGGGACTGCTGGTGGGTGCTGCGTTCTGTCATAACTTCGGTCTTGCCGGTGTGGCGGCAGCGGCAGCAACGGAAACCACGGCAGCTGTGGCCGGAGGACCGGGAATCAACGGCCAGGTGGCTGTGGTAGCCTGCATCGTGATTCTGTTTATTATTGGTTTTGCAAAGCGCAGGGATGCATAAGCCTGCACGGAAAGAGAAAAGAGGGAAAAGGTCATGTATGAAGTAGATGCAAGAGGTTTGTCCTGTCCTGAGCCGGTGATGCTCACATCCCAGGCGTTAAAAAGTCATGGAAATGAGGCCGTTAAGGTCCTTGTGAGTGAGCCCCACACCCGCGCAAATGTGGAGAAGTTTGCAAAGAGTCAGGGAAAGAAAGTGACCGTGACGGAAAAGGGCGACGAATTTGAACTGGTGATCCAGTAGGAAAGAAACTGAATGAGAAAAAAAGAACTGAAACTGATTATTACCTTCCATACCACGGCAGATGCCATTGCCGTGGAGAAGGCCTGTAAGGAACAGGCGCTTCCCGGCCGGATGATTCCGGTTCCCAGAGAACTGTCCGCAGGATGCGGTCTGGCCTGGTGTACCGTGCCGGAAGAACGGGAAAGCATGGAAGGCCTGCTTTTTTCTCTTGGGCTTGAGTCTGAGGAGATGGCAGAAATATTATACTGATGAAGAAAGGGCAGATGGTTTTCACCGGCTTTCCGGGGAAAGTCCGGCTGCCCTTTTTGTGCAGGCGCAGAACGAACCGGCGCTTTTAAAGGAGGAAAAGGAGATATGACGGAGATCTATCTTGACAATGCGGCGACCACCATGAAAAAGCCTGACTGCGTCATTGACGCGGTGGTATCGGCCATGAGGCACATGGGAAACTCCGGACGGGGGGCTCATGAGGCATCCCTGGACGCATCCAGAGTGATTTTTGAGACCAGGGAACGGCTGGCTTCCATGTTCCATCTGGGAAATCCCAAGCAGGCGGCGTTTACCTGCAACTCCACCGAGGCGCTGAACACGGCGATTTTCGGGCTTTTCGGCCCCGGAGACCACATCATATCCACGGTGATGGAGCATAATTCCGTGCTGCGGCCTCTGTACCGGCTGGAAAAGCAGGGAGCAGCCGTGACGTTCCTTCCCTGTGATGAACGGGGCAGACTCAGGACGGATCTTCTTTCTTCCGCGCTGCGTCCGGAGACGAAAGGGGTCGTCTGCACCCATGCATCCAATCTGACGGGAAATGCCAACGATCTGGAACTGATCGGGAAATTCTGCCGGGAACACGGACTTCTCTTTGTGGTGGATGCCTCCCAGACGGCCGGCGTGCTTCCTATTGATATGGAAAAGATGAATATAGACGTCCTCTGCTTTACAGGTCATAAAGGTCTTTACGGACCTCAGGGTACCGGCGGAATCTGCGTCCGGGAAGGGATTTCCGTGGCGCCGCTTAAATCCGGCGGCAGCGGCGTACAGACATATCTGAAAGAACATCCGCATGAGATGCCGACGGCTCTGGAAGCCGGAACCTTAAACGGACACGGCATTGCCGGACTTCATGCGGCTCTGGGGTTTCTGATGGAAACCGGCATCGATACGGTGCATGAAAAGGAAATCCGGCTGATGCGGAGGTTCTATGACGGGATTAAGAACATTCCCGGCGTGAAAATCTACGGCGATTTTTCCACAGACTACCGGGCGGCGGTGGTGGCCATCAATATCCGGGACTATGATTCGTCGGAGGTCAGCGATGAACTTTCCTTTACCTACGGGATTTCCACACGGCCGGGAGCGCACTGTGCGCCGCTCATGCATGAATCCATGGGAACCGTGGAACAGGGGATGGTGCGGTTTTCCATGTCCTGGTTCAATACGGAGGAGGAGATCGACAGGGCCATTGAGGCAGTGAGGGAAATTGCGGAGGAATAACCTGTGCCTCAGCCGGAGCAGGGATGCCCGGCCCCATAATAAAAAATTTGACAGGTGTCAAGAAAAAATACTTGACACCTGTCCGGTTTTATAGTATGATTACGCAGGTGATCGGAAATGGAAAAAATTGTGGAGCAGGGACTTCTGTATGATTTTTACGGGGAGCTCCTGACCGAGCATCAGAGGCACATCTATGAGGATGTGGTCTTCAATGACATGTCTTTAAGCGAGATCGCAGAAGAGCAGGGGATCAGCAGACAGGGAGTTCATGACCTGGTGAAGCGCTGTGACCGGATTCTTGGCGGCTATGAGGAAAAGCTCGGCCTGGTTGACAAGTTCAACAGGACGAAAAAGATGGTGGAGGAAATCCGGGCGCTGGCGGGTGCTTATAAGGAGACCGGCGACATGAGCCTGATCGACCGCATCGAAGAGATTTCCGGAGAAATCGGACAGCTTTGACATTGAGGGAGAGATTGCATGGCATTTGAAAGTTTGGCCGATAAGCTGCAGAATGTCTTCAAGAATTTGAGAGGCAAAGGGCGGCTGACGGAAGCAGACGTGAAAACGGCGCTGAAGGAAGTGAAAATGGCGCTTCTGGAGGCCGATGTCAGTTTCAAGGTTGTAAAACAGTTTATCAGTTCTGTACAGGAACGGGCGATTGGTCAGGATGTGCTGACCAGCCTGACTCCGGGACAGATGGTAATAAAAATTGTAAATGAAGAGCTTGTAAAGCTCATGGGCTCCGAGACCACGGAGCTGGCGCTGAAACCGCAGAACGAGATCACCGTGATCATGATGATCGGTCTTCAGGGCGCCGGCAAGACGACGACCACAGCAAAGCTGGCCGGAAAGTTCAAGGCCAAGGGAAGGAAGCCTCTCCTTGCGGCCTGTGATATCTACCGTCCGGCGGCCATCAAACAGCTGCAGGTCAACGGAGAAAAAGTGGGCGTGCCGGTGTTCTCCATGGGAGAGAACCAGAAGCCGGTCAACATTGCCAGAGCTGCTGTGGAACATGCCAGGAAGGAAGGCATGAATCTGGTGTTCCTGGATACGGCAGGACGTCTTCAGATCGACGAATCCATGATGGATGAACTGGTGGAGATCAAGGAAGCGGTCCATGTGGACCAGACGGTGCTGGTGGTGGACGCCATGACCGGTCAGGATGCGGTCAATGTGGCTGGAACCTTCAACGAAAAAATCGGCGTGGACGGCGTCATACTGACCAAGCTGGACGGTGATACCAGAGGCGGCGCTGCTCTGTCCATCCGTTCCGTTACGGGCCGGCCGATCCTGTACGTGGGTATGGGAGAAAAGCTTTCGGATCTGGAACAGTTCTATCCGGACCGTATGGCTTCAAGAATTCTGGGTATGGGAGATATCCTGTCCCTGATTGAAAAGGCAGAGTTTGAGGTCAGCGAGGAAAAGGCCCGGGAGATGAGCCAGAAACTCCGGAAGGCCGAATTCGATTTCAATGATTTCCTGGATCAGATGCGCCAGATCAAGAAAATGGGCGGCATGGCCAGCATCCTGAACATGATGCCGGGCATGAATCAGATGAAGGGGAATCTTGATATAGACGAAAAGTCCATGGACCGGGTGGAAGCCATTATCCTTTCCATGACAAAGGAGGAGCGCTCCAATCCGTCTGTTCTGAATCCGTCCAGGAAACAGAGGATTGCAAAAGGTGCAGGCGTGGACATTTCCGAAGTGAACCGGATCGTCAAGCAGTTTGAACAGTCGCGGAAACTTATGAAACAGCTTCCCGGCATGATGGGCGGAAAACGGAGGGGCGGGCTTCCCGGCATGATGGGAAAATTCAAGCTTCCGTTCTGATTTCAAGTTAGCAAATGCGTTTTCGCATAGCTTATAAAAGCATATTTCAAGGAGGTGAAATGAAATGGCAGTAAAAATGAGACTGAGAAGGATGGGCCAGAAGAAGGCTCCTTTCTATAGAATTGTTGTTGCTGATTCCCGTTCCCCGAGAGATGGAAGATTCATCGAGGAAATCGGATACTATGACCCGAACTGCGAGCCGAGCGTAGTAAAATTCGACGAGGAAGCAGCTAAGAAGTGGTTATCTACAGGTGCTCAGCCGACCGAGACAGTTGGAAAACTCTTAAAAGTAGCCGGCATCATCCAGTAACGCGAGGTGTGATTGATGAAAGAATTGGTCGAAGTAATTGCTAAGGCACTGGTTGATAATCCTGATGAAGTTGCGGTTACAGAAACGGAAAAGGAAGACGAGATTGTCATTGAACTGAAGGTTGCCTCTTCTGATATGGGAAAGGTGATCGGAAAACAGGGCAGAATTGCAAAGGCCATCCGTTCCGTGGTGAAAGCCGCTTCTTCCAAAATGGAGAAGAAAGTTACTGTGGAAATTCAGTAATATGGAGGGCTGTGATCAGAGCATGCTTTGATTGCAGCCCTTTTCTCTTATATGCTGTGCGAAAAGGAGTATCCAAATGGAAAATCTGCTGCGGGTGGGCGTGGTCACGGCGCCCCATGGTATTCACGGTGAGGTCAAGGTCTATCCCACCACCGATGACATGAAGCGGTTTAAAAAACTGAAATCCGTGATTCTGGATACAGGAAAGGAACAGAAAGTCCTGAAAATCCAGCAGGTGAAGTTTTTCAAGAATCTGGTGATCCTGAAATTTTCCGGACTTGATAAAATAGAGGATGTGGAAGGATTCCGCCAGAAAGATCTGATGATCACAAGGGATCAGGCGGTGGAACTGTCAGAGGATGAGTATTTTATTGCCGATCTGATCGGCCTTTCTGTTGTTACGGATGAAGGAGAGGTTCTGGGGATTCTGGAGGATGTGCTTCAGACCGGAGCCAACGACGTGTATTCCGTGAAAACTGCAGAGGGAAAAGAAATTCTGCTGCCGGCCATCGGTGACTGCATTCTCCGGGTGGATCTGGAAAAAAAGGAAATGCTGGTCCATGTGATGGACGGGCTTCTGGATCTGTAGGAGGAGGAAACGGATGAAATTTCACGTGATGACGCTGTTCCCGGAAATGGTGATGAACGGACTCAATACCAGCATTCTGGGACGGGCAGCCGCGAAAGGCCTGGTGTCCTTTGATGCGGTCAATATCCGCGACTATACTCTGGAACGCCACGGGCAGGTGGATGATTATCCCTATGGCGGCGGAGCCGGTATGGTGATGCAGGCGGAACCCATATACCGGGCTTATGAGGCCATTGCCGGCCGGTCCGGAAAAAAGCCGCGGGTGGTTTACATGACGCCTCAGGGGCGTGTGTTCAATCAGAAGATTGCCGAGGAACTTTCCAGGGAAGAGGAACTGGTTTTTCTGTGCGGACATTATGAAGGCGTGGACGAAAGAGTCCTGGATATGATTGTTACAGACTTTCTGTCTGCCGGCGATTATGTTCTGACCGGAGGTGAACTGCCGGCCATGATGATGATTGACTGTATTTCCAGGCTGATCCCCGGAGTCCTGAACAACGGAGACTCGGCGGAGTTTGAATCCTTCCATGATAATCTTCTGGAATATCCTCAGTATACCAGGCCGGAGGAGTTCATGGGGAGGAAGGTTCCGGAAATCCTGCTTTCCGGCCATCATGCCAACATAGACAGATGGCGCAGGGAACAGTCCATCATAAGGACTCTGGAACGCAGGCCGGAACTTCTGGCGGATGCGGTGCTTTCAAAAAAAGAACAGCAGTTCCTCGAAAAACTGCTGGCGGAGCGGAGTGAGGACGCCGGTGAAAAAACCTAAAAAGTGCTTGCATTTTCAGAAGAATGAGTTAAAATAACAGATGTAATATTTATTCATTTTTTTGTATATTATCAGAAGGCCGGAAGTTTCCGGCGTCCAGGAGGAGAAAATTATGAAAATGATGAAAAAGGCAGCAGCAATTATCCTGACAATGGGTATGGCCGCATCCCTGGCAGCATGCGGATCCGGCAGCACCGCAGAGGAAACCACAGCAGCTGCGGCAGCAGAGACATCTGCAGAAACAGAAAGCAAGACCGAAGCAGCAGAAACCACAGGGGAAGAGACGGAAGCGCCGGCAGAAAGCGGCGGGGTTCTGGTGATGGGAACCAATGCGGAATTCGAACCCTGGGAGTATTATGACGGAGACAGTATCGTAGGAATCGATGCGGAGATTGCGGCAGCCATTGCTGAAAATCTTGGTATGGAGCTGAAGATTGAGGATATGGCATTTGACGGAATCATTCCTTCGGTTGTTTCCGGAAAGTGTGATTTTGCCATGGCCGGTATGACCGTGACCGATGAAAGAAAAGCATCTGTGGACTTTACAGATACCTATGCGGATTCCGCACTGGTGATTCTGGTACAGGCTTCCAACGAGGAAATTCAGGGAGTTGATACGCTGGAAGGACACAAAGTCGGTGCTCAGACAGGAACCACAGGCGACCTTAAGGCTTCTGAGCTGGTGGGTGACGAAAATGTGGAACGGTACAATTCTTTCTTCGAAGCCGTGCAGTCCCTGAAACAGGGAAAAATCGATGCTGTCATGATCGACAAGGCACCGGCAAAGGTATTTCTGGCTCAGAATGAAGACCTGAAGCAGGCCGGAGAAGATCTGGACAAGGAAGAATATGCCATTGCGGTACAGAAGGGAAATACAGAACTTCTGGACAAGCTCAATGCAGCCATCGATGAGCTCCAGGAAGACGGAACCATCGACGAGATCATGAACAAATATATTCCGGCAGAATAAACCGGAAACGCAGACGGATTGTCTGCACTGCAAAAAGGAAAACATGACACCATGGAACAATGCCGGAGCGTATGCTTGGGCATTGTTCTGCGCCAAGGGAAAGGAATTTCGACGTGGAACAGTGGAAAAACTATTTTACCCCGGAACAGTTCTATCTGAACTTTGTTGCAGATGACAGGTTTGAAAAATATATCCTGAAGGGACTGCAGAATACGCTGGTAATCACCCTGTTTGCGGTGCTTCTGGGAATTGTTCTGGGAATGATTGTGGGCGTGATCCGGTCTACCAACCAGAAGACCGGAAAACTGAAGATTCTGGACGGCATCTGCCGGGTCTATCTCTCCGTAATCCGCGGAACACCGGTGGTGGTACAGCTGATGATCATGTACTATTTTATTTTTGCCACACCGGACGCGTCCAAAATTGTCTGTGCCGTTCTGGCCTTCGGAATCAACTCCGGTGCCTATGTGGCCGAGATTTTCCGCTCCGGAATCATGTCTGTGGACAACGGGCAGTTTGAGGCAGGAAGAAGTCTGGGATTCAATTACTGTCAGACAATCTGGTACATTATTCTGCCGCAGGCATTCAAAAATGTGCTTCCGGCTCTCTGCAATGAGTTTATTGCATTACTTAAGGAAACTTCCGTTTCCGGATTCATAGCCCTTCAGGATCTTACCAGAGGCGGCGACATCATCCGCAGCCGGACATACAATGCGGCGCTGCCGTTGTTTACGGTGGCCTTTGTATACTGGATCGTTGTCACATTCCTGACTGCCATGGTCGGGAGACTGGAAAAGAAACTGAGAAAGAATGAAAGGAAGTAGGACATGGGCAAAAATGAGACAGCGCTGCCGGAGATTCAGGCGGGCGAACCACTTATCCAGGTCAATGACCTGTATAAATCCTTTGGCACCAATGTGGTCCTTAAAAATATCACCACAACCATAAAAAAAGGGGAAGTGGTTTTTGTGGTGGGACCGTCCGGTTCGGGAAAATCCACGTTTCTCAGGTGTATGAATCTTCTGGAGGTTCCCACGGGAGGCAGCATCCTGTTTGAGGGACGTAACATTACGGCTCCCGGAGCGGATATCAACAAACTCCGCAGGAAAATGGGAATGGTGTTCCAGCAGTTCAATCTGTTTCCCCATATGAGTATTCTGAAAAACATGACCATCGCACCTGTGAAGCTTCTGGGGATGAAAGAGGAAGATGCGGCTGCGGAAGCAGAGAAACTGCTGAGCCGGGTCGGACTTCTGGACAAGAAAAATGCCTACCCGGATCAGCTTTCCGGAGGCCAGAAACAGAGAATTGCCATTGTCAGGGCCCTGATGATGAAACCGGATGTGATGCTGTTTGACGAACCCACATCGGCGCTGGATCCGGAAATGGTGGGGGAGGTTCTGGCTGTCATGCGGGAACTGGCCAGAGAACATATGACCATGATCGTTGTGACCCATGAAATGGGGTTTGCCAGAGAAGTGGCGGACCGGGTCATGTTTCTGGACGGCGGAGATTTTGTGGAGGAAGCGCCTCCGGCAGAATTTTTCTCAAATCCCAGATCGGAGCGCCTGAAATCATTTTTGGGCAAAGTTCTGTAAGGACTTGATTTTCCATTTTTTTTATGATATAATCTTACCCTGTGAAATAAGAGATGGTCCTCTGCCGCAGTGTGCGGGTAAGAACATCGAATACTTTAAGGAGGTTCATGAAAGATGAACGAAATTATCAAGAACATTGAGGCTGCTCAGCTGAAGGAAAACGTACCCAGCTTCAACGTAGGCGATACTGTAAAGGTATACGCAAAAATCAAAGAAGGAAACCGTGAGAGGATCCAGGTATTTGAGGGTACCGTGATCAAGAGACAGAACGGCGGCGTCAGAGAAACATTTACCGTAAGAAAGAATTCCAACGGAATCGGCGTGGAAAAGACCTGGCCGCTTCATTCTCCGGCTGTAGAGAATGTGGAAGTGGTAAGAAGAGGTAAAGTAAGACGTGCGAAACTGAATTACTTAAGAGACCGTGTAGGCAAAGCTGCCAAGGTAAAAGAACTGGTTAGGTAATTAATCTGACGGATTCAAGGGACAATGTAAATTGTCCCTTTCTTTTTACACAGAGGACAGATTCCGTCTCCCGGCCGGAGAGCTTCCGGCAGGAAAAGGAGTGGTGTATTTGGGAGAAAACCGGATTCAGATGGCTGTAAACTGGATTGTGGACATTCTTGTGATGATTGTGCTGGCCTGCTATACCGTCTATGCGTTTGGCTGCTGTGTGTCTGTGAACGGCCATTCCATGGAACCTGCGCTGTCCCAGGGGGATTATGTGCTGGTAAACCGTCTGACTTACGATTTGGGACAGCCTGACAGATTTGACATTGTGGTTTTTACACAGGACGGAAGTGTGCAGAATATAAAAAGAGTCATCGGCCTGCCCGGAGAAACGGTCCAGATAAAGGACCGTGCCGTCTACATCAACGGAGAACGGCTGGAGGCAGATGGGGATCTGGGAAATGTATCCATTGCCGGAGCGGCGGAACATCCGGTGGAACTGGGGGAAGATGAATATTTTCTTCTGGGGGACAACCGTGACTCCAGTGAAGACAGCCGCTTTTTTGGAATAGGAAACGTGAAAAGAGAGCAGATCATCGGTAAAGTCTGGCTGCGGTTCCGGTCTGTTTCTGATTTTGGTCTGGTCAGCTCGTAGGAGGACATTATGAATATACAATGGTATCCCGGACATATGACAAAAGCGAAACGTGCCATGCAGGAAGATATCAGGCTCATTGACCTGATCATCGAACTGGTGGACGCCAGAGCGCCGATATCCAGCCGGAATCCGGATATTGACGAACTGGGGAAAGGAAAAGGCCGGCTGATTCTTCTGAACAAGGCGGATCTGGCCTGCGAACCGGGCAATGAAAAATGGACCGCTTTCTACAGAGGAAAAGGATATCAGGTCCTGAAAATTGATGCCAGGGCCCGCGGAACTCTGAAACAGATCAGTCAGCTGGTTCAGGAGGCATGCAAGGAAAAAATCGAGAGGGACAGGAAGCGCGGGATCCTGAACCGGCCTGTACGGGCCATGGTGGTGGGAATTCCCAATGTGGGAAAATCCACTTTTATCAACAGCCTGGCGGGAAAGGCATGTACAAAAACAGGAAACAGACCAGGAGTCACCAAGGGAAATCAGTGGATCCGTCTGAACCGGCAGGTGGAACTTCTGGATACGCCCGGTATCCTGTGGCCCAAATTTGAAGATCAGAATGTGGGACTGAAGCTGGCATTTCTGGGCTCGGTCAATGAGGAGATCCTGGATAAGGAGGAACTGGCACTGGAACTGATCCGGTGGCTGCGGGATCATATGCCGGGGCTTCTTGTGGAAAAATACGGACTCACGGAGGAGGCAGGAGAACCGGCTGAGGTGCTTTCAGGAATTGCCAGAGCGAGGGCATGCCTTCAGAAAGGCGGAAATCTCGATATGGAGCGGGCTTCCAGACTTCTTCTGGACGATTTCAGAAGCGGCCGGCTGGGACGTATCACGCTGGAATTCCCGGAAACAGAAGAAAAAGGAACCGAAGGGGCATGTGACGCAGAATCCTGTACGGAAGGAAAGGACGGAATATCATGAGAAAGCCTCTGACAGGAGAAAAACTGGAAAAAGAACTGGCACGTCTGGAGGCCATGAAGGAGTTTGAAAAGATGTATGGGGAATGCCGGCTGATCTGCGGCATCGATGAAGCCGGCCGGGGTCCTCTTGCAGGCCCCGTGGTGGCCGGGGCGGCAGTTCTGCCTGCGGACTGCACCATTCTGTATCTCAACGACTCCAAGAAGCTGTCGGAAAAACGCAGGGAAGAGCTGTATCAGGAGATTACTGAAAAAGCCGTGGCCTGGCATGTGGGAACGGCGTCTCCGGGAAGAATTGACGAGATCAATATTCTTCAGGCCACTTATGAAGCCATGCGCGAAGCCGTAAACGGGCTTGGAATTGTTCCCGATCTTCTTTTAAACGATGCGGTCACCATTCCCGGCATTCCGGTCCGTCAGGTGCCCATCGTCAAAGGAGATGCAAGGAGTGTATCCATAGCTGCCGCCAGCATTCTTGCCAAAGTCACCAGAGACCGGCTGATGACGGAATATGACCGGCTTTATCCGGAGTATGCATTTGCAAAGAACAAAGGCTACGGAACGGCGGCTCACATTGCCGCCCTTAAGGAATACGGCCCCTGTGCCATTCACCGCAGGAGCTTTATCGGACATTTTGTTCCGGTCTGACGGAAAAAGAAAGGAACGGCATGCGGGAAAACAACCGGCAAACAGGTGGAAAGTATGAACGGCTGATTGCGGAGTATCTTGAAAAACAGGGGATGAAGATCCTTGAGGCCAATTACCGGTGCCGGTCCGGAGAAATCGATCTGGTGGCTGCGGACGGGCGTTTTCTGGTATTTGTGGAAGTGAAGTACCGGAAGAACAGATCCATGGGAAGCGCACTGGAGGCTGTAACCCCAAGAAAAGCCGCACAGGTGCGGAGGACAGCAGAATATTATCTGTTTGAAAAACGGCTGCCTGAGGATACTCCATGCAGATTTGATGCGGCAGCTGTGGACGGAGAAATCATAACATATCTGAAAAATGCATTCTGACCAAAAGGAGTCTGATTATGTACCAATGGCTGAGAAAAGAAAACCGGAATCCGATGACAGAGATCACCAGAAACGGCGTAACCTATCTGTCCTTTCCCGCTCTGGAAGAAAGCGGCATGGTCCGTCATGGCTTTTCCACCAGAATGGGAGGCGTCAGCAAAGGTCCCTATTCCACAATGAATTTTTCATTCACCAGGGGAGATGACCCTGAGGCCGTAAAAGAAAATTACAGGAGAATGGCAGCCGCTCTGGGTGTGGAGATGGAACGCATGGTTCTCACATGGCAGACCCACACCACCAACGTGCGTCTGGTTACGGAAGAAGATGCCGGAAAGGGTGTTGTCAGAGAACGGGATTACCGGGATGTGGACGGTCTGGTGACGGATATTCCCGGAATGACTCTGGTGACCTTCTTTGCGGACTGTGTTCCTCTGTACTTTCTTGACCGGAAAAACAGGGCCATCGGACTTTCTCATTCCGGCTGGCGGGGAACTGCGGAACGCATGGGACAGAAAACACTGGATACCATGAAAGAGGCGTTCGGCACCGTGCCGGAAGATGCGATCGCATGCATCGGGCCCAGCATCTGCAGGGACTGCTACGAAGTGGGGGCTGAAGTCATTGAAAAGTTTGCAGCCGGATTCATGGAGAAGGATCATGACCGCCTGTTTTACCGGAAGGAAAACGGCAGATACCAGCTGGATCTCTGGGAAGCCAACCGTCTTGTCCTGATGGAGGCAGGTGTGCCGGAAAACCAGATTTCCGTCACGGACATCTGTACCCGCTGTAATCCTGAACTTCTGTTTTCCCACAGATATTCCCCGGAGAAACGCGGAAACCTCTGCGCTTTTCTGTGCCTGAAAGACTGAGTTTCCTGAATATGACAAAAAACGTAAAACCTTCTAGTGTATAATCTTTTTTCGGGTCCATACTAGGAATGTACCAACAAGCACCGGAGCGACGGATACATCCGAAGACTCCGGCAAACACTGAAAAGGAGGCGTTTTATATGTCTAACACAAACAATACCAGCTCCAATCGTGCAGCAGTTCCGGAAGCCAAGGAGGCCATGGACAAGTTTAAAATGGAAGTTGCCACAGAACTGGGAGTGCCGCTTACAAACGGCTATAACGGAAATCTGACTTCCTATCAGAACGGCAGCGTCGGCGGCCACATGGTCAAGAAGATGATCGAAGCTCAGGAAAAACAGATGGCAGGCAAATAATCAGAACTGCCGATACAGGACCCCTTCCGCGAACGGATCTCCGGAAGGGGTCTTTTTCTGATCAGGTGCAGAACCAGCGCAGGAACTGCCGGAGAAGGACGGAAAACAGAGAGGCAGACGGAATCCCGGAAGCCGAAAATGACTTAAAATTTTCATGAAAACAGCTTGTATATCGGAGATATTAATATTATAATGGAACAGAATAGCAAAATGAGGTAATATATGAGAGTAATTGCCGGCAGTGCGAGACGCCTGCTTCTGAAAACAACGGAAGGTCTGGATACCAGACCTACAACGGACCGGATAAAGGAAACATTATTCAATATGCTTCAGAATGACCTGTACGGATGCAGTTTTCTGGATCTGTTTGCCGGGAGCGGGGCCATCGGAATCGAGGCGCTGAGCCGGGGGGCAGCCAGGGCGGTTTTTGTGGAAAGCGGAAATGCCCAGACCGCATGCATCAGAGAAAATCTGAAGACCACACATCTGGAAGACCGGGCACGGGTTCTGTCCTGCGATGTGTTTGCAGGACTGAAAAAGCTGGAAGAGCAGGGACAATGCTTTGATTTTATCTTCATGGACCCGCCCTATAACCGGCAGCTGGAGACCAGAGTCCTGGAAGCCCTGGCAGGATCTTCCCTGGTGGGAGAAAACACGGTGCTGATTGCGGAGACGTCTCTGGAAACCGACATACCGGCGGCGGAAACTCTGGGATACCGGATTGTGCGCTGCAAGGAATACAAGACCAATAAACATATATTTCTCATAAAAGAATAAAAAAGGACATAACGGCAGATACCATGAAAAATGCAATTTATCCGGGCAGTTTTGACCCGGTGACTCTTGGACATCTTGATATCATCAAACGCTCGGCGGAACTGTTTGATCATCTGATCATTGCAGTTCTGGTGAACAGCTCCAAAAAACCTCTGTTTACCGTGGAAGAGCGGGTACATATGCTGAAAGAAGTTACAAAAGACATCCCCGGTGTGGAAGTCCTGAGCTTTGGAGGACTGACGGTGGAATTTGCGAGACAATGCGGCGCTCATGTGCTGGTACGGGGACTCCGTGCCATTACGGACTTTGAATATGAGCTGCAGATTGCTCAGTTAAACCGGGTAATAGCGCCTGAAATCGACACGATTTTTCTTACGACAAATCTGAAATATGCATACCTGAGTTCCAGCTCCGTAAAAGAAGTGGCATCCTATGGCGGTGACATCAAGTCCTTTGTGACTCCTTATGTGGAAGCACTGGTGCTGGAAAAATTGAAAAACATAGAACAGAAAGGGCAGGGTAAGTGATTATGAGCAGAATTGAGCAGTTAATCAGTGAAATTGAGGAATATATTGACAGCTGTAAATTTCAGCCGCTGTCGACAACCAAGATCATCGTAAACAAAGAGGAACTGGACGAACTTCTGGTGGAGCTGAGACTCAGAATTCCCGATGAAATCAAACAGTATCAGAAAATCATCAGCAATCAGGAAGCAATTCTTTCCGATGCGCAGGCAAAGGCAGACGCACTGCTGGCTGATGCCACTGCCCAGACCAACGAGCTGGTCAATGAGCATGAAATCATGCAGAAGGCCTATGCCCATGCCAATGAAATTATTGAACAGGCCCAGGCCCAGGCCCAGACCATCATTGATAATGCGGTGAACGATGCCAACAATATCCGTCAGGGTTCCATCCAGTATACGGATGACATGCTCAAGAGCCTGCAGACCATCATCAATCACTCCATGGAAGGTGCACAGGGCCGCTTTGATGCCTTCATGAATTCCATGAAGTCCAGCTACGACATCGTTTCATCCAACCGTCAGGAACTTTCCGCGGGAATCATTACGGAAAAAGAAGAGGAATCCCAGGAAACGGACGGACAGTAAACAGGAAAAAAAGAAAAGACAGGATACCGTGGAGCAGTTTCCACAGAAAATAATGCCGGATGGAAAGTCCGGCATTTTTTTCGCCTCCCAGAACCGCCTGGGTCTGGGCAATTCCCGAAAAACCGCCGAAAGACAGAGCTGCACAGACGGAAGCCCCCGACAGGGGAGACGGAAGGACTTCCGACAGGGTACGGACACCTGTGGTCATTTCCATGGAGCCCGTAAGCAGAAACCGGAGCAGACCCGGAAGGAACGTGCATTCCTGTATAAACAGGACGCCGATGGAGAAAAGCATCAGACAGCCGCCGATTCTGCAGAGGGTTTCCGCAGCATTCAGGATGATTTCATCTCCTGAAAGCCTGTGCTCATGGCCCGGGTCCGCGGGACAGATTCCGTCTGAAAATCCGGGCTTCCGGTCAGCAGGGAACCGGGAACAGAAAAAGGCGGAAAGAGGGAACAGGAGCAGGAGAGGACCGTATATGGAAAAAAGGAATGCCGGAAGAGAACTTTCCTTTTCAAGAAGCGGCCAGGCAAATCCCAGAATGAACATGGGGCTTGGATGGTTGCAGACGGCCATCAGAAAACGGCCTTCCCGGAGGGAGATCTGTCCCTGCCTGAGAAAATCACCGCAGGTTTTGGCGCCCATGGGATATCCGCACAAAAGGCCGGTGATCAGGACATAGATGCCGGAAGAGGAAAGCCTGAACAGAGGCCCCAGAAAGAAATGAAACGGAGCGGTCAGCATGCGGATCCCGCCGCTTGACACAATGAGTCCGGAAAGAACCATAAACGGAAACAGCGCAGGAACCACGGCGCTGTACCAGAGAAGGAGGCCGTTTCTGGCGCCTTCTGTCACAAGATCCGCATGGAACAGCATCAGTGCCAGCAGAGCAATAAGAACGAAGGCAGGGAAAAGCCGGGAGGATTTTTTCATAGGCACCTGAATAAGATTCATTGATACAGCTTATGAGAAAGGAGCCTGGCTTATGAGGCTTGTGTTTCTGCTGCTTATGGCTCTGTTCTGCAGCTTCATGAAAGATCACCTGGAAGAATGGTCCGCTGTGGGGAGTCTGACCCCTTATGTATGGGAAAGAAATGAATTCCGGAAACTGCAGCTGGGAGAATCCCTGGCTGCAAAGGAGGCGATTGACAGCGATGCCCTGGCCTCTCTGATGGCCGAACATGGATTTGATCTGACAGACTTTCGTGACAGTGCTGATCCGGTGCTTCAGTTTCCTGTGAAGAAACCGGAAGAATTCCGGAAACTGTCACAGTACTACGGGATGATTTTCGATGATCTGAAATATTTTCCGGTTCCTCTTAGCTGCAGCAGATCTGTTCCGGATATAACCTATTCCGACGGCTGGATGCAGAAGCGAAGCTATGGAGGAGAAAGAGGCCATGAAGGCTGCGATCTCATGGGGAATAAGATGCCCAGAGGATTTTATCCGGTGGTCAGCATGACAGACGGAACGGTGGAAAAAACCGGATGGCTGGAGCAGGGAGGATGGCGCATCGGCATCCGGGCGCCGTCCGGTGCCTATTTTTATTATGCACATCTGTACCGGTATGAACGGCAGTGGAAAGAAGGAGACGTGGTCCGGGCCGGAGAACTTCTGGGATATATGGGAGATTCCGGCTACGGAGAAGAAGGCACCACAGGAATGTTTGACGTACATCTGCATGTGGGAATCTATCTGAAAACGGAACATTACGAGGAACTGTCGGTCAATCCCTACTGGGTGCTGCGGTATCTGGAAAAGAAGCGGCTGATTTATGATTACGGAGACAGATGAACGGGCAGAAGGCAGACGGCACAGGAAGCAGAGAGGAAGCAGCTGCCTTCTCAGTTGGGAATTGTACTTTCCGCCCAAGTCTGTTATGATAGAAGAACAGGAATCTTTTTGACCGGAAGGAGAATACAGAAAAATGGCCGGAACAATGCGTCTGGACAAATATCTGGCGGATATGGGAAAAGGAACCAGGAGCCAGGTAAGGGAGGCCGTCCGGAAAGGACGGGTGCAGATCAACGGAGAGACCGTAAAAAAACCGGAACAGAAAGTCCGTCTGCCGGAGGACAGGGTGGTCTTTGACGGACATCCGGTGGAGTATGTGTCCATGGAATATTATATGCTCAATAAACCGGCAGGAACAGTCAGTGCAACAGAGGACGGCAGGTATCCCACGGTGGTGTCTCTGATCGGAGAACGGGTCAGAAAGGATCTTTTTCCGGTGGGACGGCTGGATCTGGACACGGAGGGACTCCTTCTTATCACCAATGACGGAGCTCTGGCTCACCGGCTTCTGGCACCCGGAAAACATGTGGATAAAACCTATTTTGCCAGATGCAGCGGGATGGTTCCGGAGGGAACGGAGGCAGAGTTTGAAAAAGGGCTCATCCTTCCTGACGGTTTTTCCTGTATGCCTGCAGAGCTGAATGTGGTGAAGAACGGGAAAGACGGAAGTGAAGTGCTTCTCACCATACATGAAGGAAAATTTCACCAGGTGAAACGCATGATGGAGGCGGTGGGCTGCCCTGTGGAGTATCTGAAAAGACTTTCCATGGGTCCGCTTGTGCTGGACGAGGACCTGTTGCCGGGGCAATACAGAAAACTGACGGAAGAAGAGCAGGAGAGACTTGAAAATTTATGATGAAAGAGTTATTGACGGATAAAAAAGCGGTTCTGTTTGATCTGGACGGAACCCTGGTGGATTCCATGTGGATGTGGAAGGATATTGATATTGAATTTCTCGGAAGATTCGGGCTGGAGTGCCCGGAAGATCTTCAGAGAAAAATCGAGGGAATGAGTTTTTCTGAAACAGCGGAATATTTTCTGAAGCGGTTCTGTCTTCCCCTGTCTGTGGAGGAGATCAAGGAATGCTGGATCCGTATGTCCATAGAAAAATACAGAAATGAGGTGGGCCTGAAGCCGGGGGCCAGAGAATTCCTGGAGTACTGCCGCAAAAACGGAATCCGGACAGGCGTTGCAACCAGCAACGGGCGGGATATGGTGGACGCGGTGATCGAATCCCTGAAAATCGGGCAATACTTACAGGAGGTGGCAACGGCCTGTGAGGTACCGGCCGGGAAACCGGAACCGGATATTTATCTGGAGGTGGCCAGAAGGCTTGGAGTGAAGCCGGAGGACTGCCTTGTTTTTGAAGATATTCCGGCGGGAATCGTGGCGGGCAAACGGGCCGGCATGACGGTGATTGCCGTGGAGGATGAATTTTCCCGGCCTCTGGAAGAGGAAAAAAAGGCTCTGGCCGACGGCTTCATCCGGGATTACCATGAACTTTTGCAGTGAGGACAGGATATGATACATGATTTTCTTCCGGTATGCCGGAGTGATATGGAAAAACGCGGCTGGGATCAGTGTGACTTTGTTTATGTCTGCGGGGATGCTTATGTGGACCATCCCTCTTTCGGACATGCCGTCATCAGCAGGGTGCTGGAGTCACGGGGATACAGAGTCGGGATCATTGCCCAGCCGGACTGGAAAGACAGAAACAGCATTACCGTGCTGGGAGAACCGAGACTGGGATTTCTGGTGAGCGCCGGAAATATGGACTCCATGGTGAACCATTATTCGGTATCCAAACACAGGAGAGAGAAAGACGCCTATACCCCGGGCGGAGTCATGGGAAAGCGTCCGGATTATGCCACCGTGGTCTACTGCAATCTGATCCGGTCCGTGTACAGGAAGATTCCGGTCATCATCGGCGGCATTGAGGCCAGTCTGAGGCGTCTGGCCCATTATGACTACTGGTCCGGAAAAATAAAGCGGTCCATTCTTCTGGATTCTCAGGCAGATCTGATTTCCTACGGAATGGGAGAGCGGTCCATTGTGGAGATTGCCGATGCGCTGAATTCAGGACTGGATATAAAAGACATTACCTTTATCGACGGAACGGTTTTTAAAACCGGGGACAGGGATATCATTTATGACGCGGTATTCCTTCCGTCCTACGAAGAGACGGCATCTGACAAAAGAAAATATGCAGAGAGCTTTTTTATACAGTACAGCAATACGGATCCGTTTTCCGGGAAACGTCTGGCCGAATCTTACGGAGAGGATCTGTACGTGGTGCAGAATCCTCCTTCCAGGCCTCTGTCCACCCAGGAGATGGACGATGTGTACGCCCTTCCCTACATGCGGACCTACCATCCGTCCTATGAAGAGGCAGGCGGCATTCCGGCCATCCGGGAAGTGAAATTCAGTCTCATCAGCAACCGGGGATGTTTCGGCGGCTGCAGTTTCTGTGCGCTGACGTTTCATCAGGGGAGAATCATCCAGGTGAGAAGTCATGAGTCCATTGTGGAGGAAGCCAGGCTTCTGACAGAAGATCCGGATTTCAAGGGGTATATTCACGATGTGGGAGGCCCCACGGCCAATTTCCGCTTCCCGGCCTGCGAAGGTCAGCTGACCCGGGGGGCCTGTCCGGGAAAACAATGTCTGTTTCCCCGGCCCTGCAGGAACCTGCGGGCGGATCACTCGGATTATATTGCGCTGCTCAGAAAACTCCGTGAACTTCCAAAGGTGAAGAAGGTGTTCATCCGGTCCGGAATCCGTTTTGATTATGTTCTGGCTGACAGAAAGAAGGACTTTCTCCGGGAACTGTGCATGTACCATGTCAGCGGCCAGCTGAAAGTGGCGCCGGAACATGTGGCGGACAATGTGCTGAAACGGATGGGAAAACCGGAAAATTCCGTATACAGGCGTTTTGTGCAGGAGTATGAGGACATGAACCGGAAGCTGGGACTGAAACAGTACCTGGTACCGTATCTGATGTCTTCCCATCCCGGATCCACATTGAAGGAGGCCATTGAACTGGCGGAACATCTCCGGGATCTGGGGTATATGCCGGAACAGGTTCAGGACTTTTATCCGACACCTTCCACCATCTCCACCTGCATGTATTATACAGGTCTGGACCCCAGAACCATGGAGCCGGTCTACGTGCCGGTAAATCCCCATGAGAAGGCCATGCAGAGAGCACTGATCCAGTACAGGAATCCGAAAAATTACAGTCTGGTCCGGGAGGCGCTGCTCCGTGCAGGAAGAGAAGACCTGATCGGTTACGGGAAAAAGTGTCTGATCCGGCCGGAAGAAAGGAATCCGGTGAAGAACGCCAAAGGTGCACCGGGAACATCCGGTATGCCGCATATGGCTTCCCGTCCGTACAATGCCAGGAAGAAAGCAGAAGAAAATCCGGACAGAACCGGAGGAAGAAAAACAGCGGACGGAGCAACGCGGGGCGGAAGCCGCAGAAAGACCATCCGCAATATTCATAAATCTCCGAAAGGCAGGAACTGATGGTATGAAAATAGCAATCGTAACCGGTGCTTCCTCAGGAATGGGCCGGGAAATGGTGATCCAGCTGGCAGACCGGTTTGCCGGACTGGAGGAGATCTGGACCGTGGCACGCAGAGAAGACAGACTGAAAGAACTGGTGGGACACGTACCGGTTCCCATCCGCTGTCTGCCGCTGGATCTGACAGAACGGGAGGACAGGGAGCGGCTGAAACAGGAACTGAGAGAGAGAAAACCGGACGTGAAGATTCTGGTGAATGCAGCCGGATTCGGAAAAACCGGAGGATGCGGAACAATTTCACCGGAAGACTCGCTGGGAATGATCCGCCTCAATGATGAGGCCATGGTGGCAGTGACGGAGATGGTCCTTCCATATATTTCTTCCAACAGCCGGATCATTCAGTTCGCGTCTGCCGCAGCGTTTCTGCCGCAGCCGGGGTTTGCCGTCTATGCGGCCACCAAGGCATTTGTTCTCAGCTACAGCCGGGCTCTTTCCGAGGAACTGAGAGCGCGTGACATTGCGGTGACTGCGGTATGTCCGGGGCCGGTGGAAACGGAGTTTTTTGACATTGCTCTCAATGGAGGAAAGCTGACTTCCTATAAAAAGTGGGTCATGGCGAAGCCGGAAAACGTGGTGAAGCATGCCATTGCCGACAGCTGCATGGGAAAGAACGTTTCCGTTGCGGGAATTCCGATGAAAGGTTTCCGGCTGCTGTGCCGGTGGCTTCCTCACAGCCTGCTGATGCGGTTCATCACCTGGGAACCGTAAGGCAGTAAGACAGAGGTCAATACAGGAAAAGAGGCACAGAATTTGAAAAACAGAAGAAAAGGTACATTCGGGTACCGGAATTATCATAAAAAAGTCCAGCTGGCCATTGTTCTGGTGCTGGCAGCGGCAGTCCTTGCCCAGCTGGCTGCCAGATATCTGACGGAGGACCAGGCTGTAAAGAACATTCTGACGGTGATGGCGATTCTGACGGTGCTTCCCATGGCCAATGTGGCGTCTCCGCTGCTGGCATCCTGGAAATACAGGAGCATCAGCCGGGATTTTTACGATTCCTGCCGTGTTTACGGGGAAAAATTTCCGATTCTCTATGAACTTATCATCACGTCAAAGGACATGATTCTTCCCGTGGATGCAGCTGCCGTCCATCCCACAGGCGTCTATCTGTACTGTCCGGGGAAAGCGGATGTGAAAAAGGCAGAGACATTTCTCAATGATACCCTGCGGAAATGGAAGCTGGATGGAAATGCCAGGGTGATCACGGAAGAAAAGACCTTCCTGAAGCGCCTGGCAAGTCTGAAAACCGTGACAGAAGAGGAGGATGACGGAAGCGCCGCCTATACGGAAAAACTGCTGAAAAGTCTGTCCATGTAGGAAAAACGGAATCCGGAACGGAAATGAAAGAAATTGAAATCGGAAAAAACGAGGCAGGGCAGCGTCTGGACAAGTTTCTCGGCAAATATCTGAACCTGGCAGGGAAAAGTTTTCTGTATAAGATGATGAGAAAGAAAAACATCACCCTCAACGGGAAAAAATGCGAGGGTTCGGAGAAACTGGCCGAAGGAGACAAGGTGAAGCTGTTTCTTGCCGATGAAACCATAGAAAAATTTTCAGATGTGAAAATACAGAAAACGGGAAAAAAGAAGCTGGATGTCATATATGAGGATGAAGATATCATTCTGATCAACAAACCCTCCGGCATGCTGTCTCAGAAAGCCAGGGAAACCGATGAATCCCTGGTGGAGTATCTGATCCGGTATCTGCTGGAAAACGGGACATTATCCGAAGATGAGCTGAGAACCTTCCGGCCCTCGGTCTGCAACCGTCTGGACCGAAATACCAGCGGAATCGTGGCAGCAGGAAAGACACTGGCCGGGCTTCAGATGCTGTCGGAGATCTTCAGGGACAGAAGCGTTCACAAATATTACCGCTGCATTGTTGCCGGAGAAATGAAAGACTGCCGCACAGTAAACGGGTGGCTCTTAAAGGACGGGAAAACGAACCGTGTCCGGATTCTCAATGAAACGGAAGCGCTCCGTCATCAGCAGAGGGAAGAGAAGCCTCTGCCCATCCGGACACGCTATGAACCGGAGAGCTCCAACGGAAAGTATACATTGCTCAAAGTGACGCTGCTGACAGGACGGTCCCATCAGATCCGTGCCCATCTGGCGTCCCTTGGACATCCTATTGTGGGAGACGGAAAGTACGGCCTGGATCCGGTTAACCGGAAGGTGGGGAAGGAATATGGAATTTCGTTCCAGCTGCTTCATTCTTTCCGTCTGGAATTTCCGGAACTTTCCGGATCGTTTTCACGCCTTTCCGGAAAAGTCTTTGAGGCGGAGCTGCCGGAAGAATTTCTGAAAATGGCAAAAGGAGAAGGGCTGCTGCCCGGATCTGCCAATTAGTTTACATAATATAATTATGTAAACTAAAACACAGCAAGCTGCAGGCAAAGGAAGACAGAACCATGGGAACCTGGAAAACAAGGGGACTGAGGGGATCCACACTGGAAGAATTCATCAACCGGACCAATGAAAGCTACCGGGAAAAAAAACTGGCACTGATCCAGAAGATTCCGACCCCCATTACCCCCATTGAAATTGATAAAAAAAGCCGACACATTACCCTGGCATATTTTGATATGAAAAGTACAGTGGATTATATCGGAGCCGTGCAGGGAATTCCTGTATGTTTTGATGCCAAGGAATGTGCGGTCCGGACTTTTCCGCTGCAGAACATTCATCCCCATCAGATGGCTTTTATGGAAGAATTTGAACGGCAGGGCGGAGTGGCATTTGTAATCCTTTCTTTTACCGCGGAAGATGAAATCTATTATGTCCCCTATGATGTGATCCGGGAGTTCTGGGACCGTATGGAAAACGGAGGCAGAAAAAGCTTTACCTATGAGGAAGTCGTTTCCAGAGCCTGGAAGATCCGGAGCCATAAGGATATGCTGGTTCACTATCTGGAGCAGCTCCAGATGGATCTGGACCGGAAAGAAATGAAGGAGGAGGGCGGACAGAATGTATGAGCTGATTGTCTGGCTTGTGGTGGTTGCATTTGTGGTGCTGTCAGCAATGAAAAAAAACGGCACTCTGGACAGAATCACGAAAGATCTGGAGAGAAAGCAAAAGAAAAACAGAAAAAAAGACGATGACAATGTGGTGTTTGAGCAGAGTGCGGATCACGATGCGCAGGCAGACCCATGGAAGAAAAACCGGGTCTTCCGGCTTCCAGGTAAACTGCGGGTGGCTGCAGGCGCCGGAATCTGCATTGCTGCCGTGGTTTTTACAGGGCTTCAGTCCTATTATACGCTGACAGAACAGGAAATGGCAGTGGTCACCACCTTCGGAAGTCCTGCCGTGGAGGAAACTTCCGGCCTGCATTTCAAACTTCCGTTTATACAGAAGGTGACAAAAGTCTCCAAAGCCATTGTGGGCATGCAGATCGGCTATACCACAGATCCCCAGGTGGATCCCATGGCCAGTCCTGAAAATCCGGTGAATCTGGAAAATGAAAGCCTGATGATCACCAAGGATTTCAATCTTACCAATGTGGATTTTTATATTGAATACATGGTGACAGATCCCATTCAGGCGGTGCGCCATCGAAGTGTTTATGAGGATATCATAAAAAATCTGGCCCAGAGTTATATCCGTGATACGGTGGGAATGTACAACGTGGACGATGTGATCACCACCGGAAAGACCCAGATCCAGGAACGGATCAAGGAACTCCTCACCAACCGTCTGGTGGAGGAAAATATCGGCTATGGCATTTATAATGTGTCCATTCAGGATTCCAACATGCCGAGGGACGATGTCTCGGATGCATTCAAGGCAGTGGAGGATGCAAAGCAGGGAATGGAAACCGCCATCAACGAGGCAAAAAAATACCAGTCTGAAAACATTCCCAAGGCCAGGGCACAGGCGGATAAGGTCCTTCAGGAGGCTGAAGCCTATAAACAGGAGAGGATCAATGAGGCCAGCGGACAGGTGGCCAGATTCGAAGATACATATGCAGAGTATGTGAAGTACCCGCTGATTACAAAAAAACGTATGTTTTATGAGACCATGGAGGAAGTTCTTCCGGATCTGAAAGTTATCATCGACAGCGGGGACGGGGTTCAGAAAGTTCTTCCGCTGGAACCGTATATGATGAATCCGACGGCGGAGTCCGGAAGCGGACAGACGGACTCCTCTTCGGGAAACAGCCGGTAAACAGAGAAGCAGGAGGAGAATCTATGAAAAAGAAAAAAGTGTTTCTGGCTGCTGCTGCGGCAGTGATGTTCATTCTGCTGAATATGAGTATGGTGAGCACGTACAACGATGAATATAAGCTGGTGCTTCAGTTTGGAAAAGTGGTACGGGTGATCGATACTCCGGGACTCAGCTTCAAGATCCCGTTCCTGCAGAGGACCCAGTCCATTCCCAACCATGAAATGATTTTTGATCTGGTGCCCAGCGAAGTCAATACCAGGGATAAAAAAGTCATGGTGACAGACTCTTTCGCACTCTGGTCCGTGACGGATCCGCTGAAATATCTGTCCAGACTGGGGGCCAATAAATCCAATGCGGAGAGCAGAATCTCCGTGGTGGTATACAATGCCGTAAAAAATGTGATTTCTTCCACGGACCAGGCAGATGTCATTTCCGGCCGTGACGGAAAACTGGCACAGATGATCACGGACCGGATCGGTGATTCCCTGGACAGTTACGGTGTTGAAGTCAGAAAAGTGGAAACCAAGCTTCTGGATCTTCCGGATTCCAATAAGGAGGCGGTATACCAGAGAATGATCTCCGAACGCCAGAACATTGCGGCAGGGGATATCGCGGACGGAGAATATCAGTCCAGCGTCATTAAAAACTCCACGGACAAGGAGGTTTCCATGATTATTTCCGAGGCCAATGCCCAGGCGGAAAAGATCCGGGCAGAAGGCGAAGCCGAGTATATGAGAATTCTTTCCGGGGCGTACAACGACGAAGGAAAGGCAGATTATTATAATTATATCAGAAGCCTGGACGCGCTGAAAGCCAGTCTGAAAGGCGGAAACAAGACCATTATCCTGGATGGGGATTCTGAACTTGCGAAGATTCTCCAGGGAAGCCTGAACTGAAACAAAGGCTGCATCCGCAGTCTTTCAATAAAGAAAAAGGAGAGTGCATCATGTCAAAAGTAGTGGATAATTTTCTGAAGTATGCGGCGTTTGATACCCAGTCTGCAGAGGGACAGGCAACCGTGCCCAGTACGGAAAAACAGTTCCGCCTGGCGGAGTTTCTGACCGAACAGCTGAAAGAGATCGGTGCGCAGGATGTATCCATGAGCGACCATGGATATGTATATGGAACCATTCCGGCAACGGTGGAGACCGATGGCCCTGTGGTAGGATTTCTGGCCCACATGGACACATCACCGGACTGCTCAGGAGAGCATGTACATCCGCAGCTGATCAAGAATTATGACGGCGAGGACATTGTTCTCAATAAAAATCTGGGAATCCGCATGAGCACGGCAGATTTTCCGTACCTGAAAAATTACAAGGGAAAAGATCTGATCACCACCGACGGAACCACTCTGCTGGGGGCTGATGACAAGGCCGGAATCGCCGAGATCATGACAATGGCCGAGACTCTGCTTTCCCATCCAGAAATTCCCCATGGAACCATCAAAGTGGCATTCACACCGGATGAGGAAGTGGGCCATGGCGTTGACTTCTTTGATGTTCCCGGATGGGGAGCGGATGTGGCCTATACCGTAGACGGCGGCGCATGGGGAGAAATGGAATATGAGACTTTCAATGCAGCAGCCATGAAGGTAACCGTTCACGGAAGAAACATCCATCCCGGCAGTGCAAAGAACAAGATGAAGAATTCCGTCCTGATTGCCATGGAATTCCAGTCTCTTCTTCCTGCGGCGGAAAGACCGGAGCATACCCAGATGTATGAAGGATTCTTCCATCTGAACCATATGGCAGGCAATGTGGAGGAGACGGAACTTCATTATATTGTCAGGGATCATGACATGGAAAAATTCACCAGACGGAAGGAACTTGGAAAACAGATCGGGGCCTTCCTCAACGAAAAATACGGTGAGGGAACCGTAGATGTGGAAATCACCGATACGTATTACAACATGGCAGAAAAAATCAGGCCTCATATGTATCTGATGGACATAGCCAGAGAGGCATTTGCGGAGCTGGGTGTGGAGCAGCCGGCAGTCAATCCCGTCCGCGGCGGTACAGACGGTTCCAGGCTTTCCTACATGGGACTTCCCTGCCCCAATCTCTGCACCGGCGGTCACAATTACCATGGCAAATATGAATTCATCTGTGTGCAGTCCATGGAACTTACGGTGGAACTTCTTCTGAAGATCGCACAGAAATTCAAGGACGTGAAAAAAAATCAGGCCTTATAATCCTGCTGCAGGAAAAAATCCCGGAAGCAGAATTCTCTGCAGGGTGCGGACGAAGACAATTCTTCCTCCGCACCTTTTCTGATTCAGATGGTTTCCTGATGTTTCTGCTGCTGGGAGACCGGATTTTCCCTGTGATCCGGGGGATATCCGTTGCCCTGAAGGTCTTCGGCCGGACTAGTCCGCGATATGTTTTTTCCGCTGTCCTGTCCTGTGGTTCCGCATTCATAGGCTCCGTCCGGAATGGTATGGACAGGGGAATTTTTTTCATGGAATCTGTTTTTCATGATGTCCTCCTTTCAGCCGTTCATATCGTCCGGCTTTTCTGAAACCCAGTATTCTCCGGAACAGAAGATTTTATGCGCGGCATGGATCCGCGGGAAAGGTTTTGCAAGAAAGGACTTGCACTTTTTTCGAGGATTTGCCATAATAGCAGTGGATACGTCAAACATGATACGGAAGAAAGGCAGATGTATATGGAATATTTGCTCTGTGTTCCCAATATGGAAAAGGTTTCCAGGGACACCTGTAATGCTGTCAATAACATTCTGGCCAGAATGTCAGAGAAATACAAAATAAATATCGTTCCGGAGCCCATACGGATCAAAAAGAAGAACTGTCCGGATTACTGCAAGAAGTTCCGCATATATAAGGAACTGCGGGAAGTGGGAGGAAATGCGGAGGCATACCTTCTTAAAGAAGAGGAGGACATGATCCTCAGCGTCTGCAAGACGCCGCAGGAAGAAGAACTGATGAAAAGCTGCACCTATGCCTACTGTTATCCGTCTCAGTGGGTGCTGAAGGCATTTAAAGACAGTGACAAGACAAAAAAACAGTAACAGGACAGAATGCGGTGCCGGTGCCTGGCAGACCGTCAGATATCCTGAAAAAAGGTGTTTTCAGGCCCTTACAGGGCCTGGAAACACCTTTTTTGCCATATGCCGGAATTTTTATGCGGATACTGCACGGGAGCCCTTCATGGCTCTTTCTGTGAGCTCCGTCACTTCCCGGAGAATGGAGAGATGGAGTGACAGCGGAAGATGATCCACCGTTTCCGTGGCCTCTTTGGTGCACCCATCCACACCTCCTGCACAGACCACACGGTGAAGCATTTCCGCCTCTTCCTGTTCAGTGGGAAGAAGGTTTTTGCCGGTCATCAGGGAAAGCATGGAGGCGATTCCCCATCCCCACCAGTTGGATACCCCGCTGGCAAGCGCAAGCATGGCGCTTTCACGGGTACAGATGGAATCGCCGCAGGGCACATGATCCAGAATTTCCTGACGGAACGTTCCCATGCCCATCTCGTTTCCGCCGTCTCCGATGGAGATGGTGACAGCTCCGTTTTTTTCCGCCTCTCTCAGGAAATAGGCAGAATCGGTGATCATGTCATCAATAATTTCTCCCCGCATGTTATGGTAATGGCCGTCCAGGGCCTTTCCCGGCCGCTCCAGACTGATAAAATGTGTGGGCCGGAAAGCCTTCAGGAAGCTGCGGATGAAGTCTTCCGTGCCGGTCTCAGGAAGTACGAAGAGCCCGGCCTGAGGAGTGCGGTACTCCATGGCGGCTTTCAGAAGAGGATAGGAGACTGCATCGGTCACTACCACTACGGAACACCCGCACCGGAGAAGGGCAGATGCCAGATTGACAGTGCCGGACGGTCCGTCGGTTTCACCGGTAAAACGATCCTTTCCAAGACGTACCGGAAAGCCGGTGAGGAGCACTGCACGTTCGGCGCAGGCCAGTGTTTCCGCCGTTTCTCTCAGAGGAGCCGGCGGAAGGGACGCCAGGAGCCCCCTGCCGCCGAAATCCTGTCTCATGATGGTGTCCAGTTCCTGATAAAAGTTCATTTTCTTGTTTCCTCCGGTTTTCTTATGGGCAATAAAAAAAGACCCACGTATCCTATGGAGATTCATGGCTCTTATCTATGGTGGGAGCATCCGGGCAGGAGTCCCGATAAATAAAAGAATCTGATTGATTTTTCCATATGTATCATAATGAAAAAAAGGCGGTTTGTCAAGCGGGAACCGGTGGAAAACCGCAGGAAATCCTGATATAATAAAGAAAATAAAAACCGGAGGACGATCATGTACGGAAAGGATACGATCCTGGTGGTGGGCCAGGCAAAACCAAGCAGGGAGGACGCCATTTACAATCTTCACGGAGAATTTTACATCAGTCTTGTACTGGAGCGGGAGAGCGGAAAGATCCTGGATGTGGAGTGCAACACCATTCTCTCGGTCACCAGAAACTTTGTGGCTTCCATGTTCATCGGAAAAAGCATACGGACAGATCTGGAGGACCTGGAAAAAGAGATCCGTACCAGGTATTTTGCCCTGACTCAGAAACCGCTGATTGCCTGTATGAAAGATGCCCATAACCGGTATATGACCGTGACCGGAAAAAAATGAAAACGGCAGAAAACGGGAAATGGAAAGGATGTCAGGCGGACGGAAATACCGGAGGAAACAGAAGAGAGAAAGAGAAAACAGGACAGAACAGCAGCAGGGACAGACTCCGGAGTACCGGGTCTGTCCCTGCTTGCGGATGTGAAAACACCGTTATTCTTTTCCCATGACATTGTAGATGATGGAGGCGAAAACGCTGATGCCCTTGTCCAGAGCTTTTTCATCCAGATCGAATTCCGTGGTGTGCTGGGCAGACGGCATGGAAGTCATGGTGCGCATATAGACAGCCTGACCGCCGTGGGACTGTACCCGATCCATCATGAAGCCGATATCCTCGCTGCCCCAGTTCCTGGAATTGTATTCGCTGCTGACTTTGTACTGGGGAAGATGCGTCCGGATCATATCGCGGATCCGTTCCACAAAGGCAATGTCACTGGTCTGGGACGGAGCCTCGCCCACCACGGTGACGGTACAGGTGCAGCCGTTCATCTGTGCGGCACCTTCACAGATGGCCCGGGCCCTGTCAGCCATATAGCGGTTGATCTCTGTGGTCTCTCCCCGGACCTCCATCTGCATGAAGGCGTGATCAGCCACAATGTTCCGTCCGCTGCCGGCCTGAAGAGTTCCCACATTGACACGGCTCATGCCTCCGCTGTGCCTTGGAATTCCGGCCAGTCCCACGGCAGCATGGGCAGCAGCCTGAAGGGCGTCGCAGCCTTTTTCCGGGAAACCGCCGGCATGGGAAGCCCTGCCGAAAAATTCCACATCCAGCTTGGCCGTGGCCAGAGATCCATATGTACCCGGGGTAATGTCTCCGTCGTCAATGGTATTGTCCGGGGCAATATGGGTGGCCGCAAAAAAGTCCACGTCATCCAGATGTCCGGCGGCGGTAATGCTCTTGGAACCTCTGGCACCTTCTTCTCCTGGCTGGAAGATGAGTTTTACGGTGCCGGAAAGATGGTCCCGGATCTCCGAAAGAACTTTGGCAGTGCCAAGTCCCATGGCGATATGGCTGTCATGACCGCATGCATGCATGCATCCGGGGTTCCTGGAAGCAAAGCCTTCCCTTGTGGGACGATGGGCGTCTGTGGGATTTTCCGTCATGGGCAGTGCATCAATGTCAAAACGCAGGGCAGCCACAGGGCCGTCCCCCATGCGGAGGATTCCGATGACGCCGGTGAAGCCTTCTTTCATATCTTCCGTGACATATTCCATGGGGGTGTCCTGGGTCCTGATCCGTTCATAGTGGGCATCCAGTTCTTCCTTCGAAGGAACCCCCATGCGGGATGCCGCATCGCAGACGGCGCGGCCTGTCAGGACTTCATAGCCCAGGGAGTCCAGATAGGCGGCGATCACCGCGGATGTTCTCATTTCAAACCATCCGGTTTCCGGATACCGGTGGATATCCCTGCGGACAGCCACGGTTTCCTCATGCATTTCACGGGCCAGACGGTCAATGGTTTCATACATATCCATGTTTCATTCTCCTTTGCCGGTTTCATAAATCCATACCCTTTATTTTAACACAGGAAGGCACGGAATACAAATATAAGGTTGAAGCGCCGGAAAAATCCATGTATAATAAGGTTGCCATGAAAAAGGAAAAACGGAAAGAGGAAATGCATATGAAAAAACCAGTTCTTGTCATTGGTTCCACCTGTGTGGATGTCATTATAAACATTGATCATCTTCCTGTGACGGAAGAGAACATCCGGCCCACAGGCCAGTCCTTTGCCCTGGGCGGCTGTGCCTTCAATGCAGCCAATATTCTCCGCCAGTCCGGCGCGGAATTTACATTTGTTTCTCCCGTGGGAGGAGGCGTCTACGGGGATTATGTGAAGAAGTCCATGGAAGAAAAGGGATTTGAAATCCGGGTCCGGGTTCCGGAAGAAAAGAACGGATGCTGCTACTGCCTTGTGGAAGCGGGAGGAGAGCGAACCTTTATGTCTTACCATGGAGTGGAATACAGTTTCCGGAAAGAGTGGATGAAAGGACTGTCTGCGGAAGATTACAGCATGGTCTATGTCTGCGGCATGGAAATTGAGGAAAGAACAGGAGGAGAGCTGGTATCCTGGCTGGAGGAAAATCCCGGACCGGAAATTTTCTTTGCCCCCGGCCCCAGAGCGGCGCATCTGAAAAAAGAGTGGGTTGACCGCCTTTACGCCCTTCATCCGGTTCTTCACATCAATGAAGCGGAGAGCAGAATCCTGTCGGGATGCAATGACATGAAAGAAGCGGCAGAAGAACTCCGCAGAAAAACAGGAAATGCGGTTGTCATCACCATGGGAGCCGACGGGGTATACTGCCTTAAGAAAGACGGGACAGTCTGTGCGGCGCCGGGAGTGCCCGCCCATGTGGTGGATACCATCGGAGCGGGAGATTCCCATATCGGAGCGCTGATGGCCTGCCTGTATCGGGACATGTCCATGGAGGAAGCCCTTGAAAAAGCAAACAGAGTCTCCTCCGCTGTTGTATCAGTCAAAGGAGCCTCTGTTTCAGATGAAGAATTTCTTCAGCTGGGTCTCTGCCGGTAACGGCAGGGATCTTTTTTTATACAGAAAACGTTCTTATACCACGCTCTTGAGTCCGAGAGTCTTTTCGATGAGAAGCATGACTCCCAGAGTAATGACCATCAGAAGAGTAGCCAGAGCGGCGATGGTGGGATCAAAGTGATATTCCACATACGCCATCATCTCGATGGGCAGCATGGTGACACCCGCGCCTGTCAGGAAAGCCGACAGGGAAACATTGTTGAAGGAATTGATGATGGCCATGATGCATGCCGATGCAATTCCTGATTTGATATTGGGGACCACGATCTTGAAGAAGGTATACATCTGTGTGGCTCCCAGACTTCTGGCAGCTTCCTCGGTGGCAAAATCAAAGTTGCTGAGACTGGCGGTCACCACCCGCATGATATAGGGGATGGAGAGAATCGTATGTCCCACCAGGAGACTTGCGATTACCGGCAGATGATACTGGTTCACGACATATCTGAGCATGACAAATCCAAGAACGATGACCGGAATCAGCACCGGGGAAAGGAAGAGAGACTGGATGGCCTCTTTTCCTTTCATCGGGTAGCGGTTCAGCGCGTAGGCCGCCGGAACGCCCAGAATCAGTGCAATCAGGGTAGCAGCCACTGCGATAAACACACTCATTTTAGCTGCCGCGACAAAGGAATGGATCTTGAAGATCTGTGCGTACCAGCGCAGCGTGAATCCCTCGCCGGGAAACTTCAGATAGGTGGTGTCGCTGAAGGAGGCCGATGCGATGATCACAAGAGGCCCGATCAGAAACAGATATACAAGAAAAGTAACAAAAAACAGTGATCTGCTTTTTTTCATATGCCGTCAGCTCCTATTTTTTACTGTACAGAGAACAGTTCGTTCCAGCGTGCAACCCAGTCAGCCAGATTGTCATTGATGACAGACCAGTCAGGGAACAGAAGGCTGTTGATGGTTTCTTCGCCGTATGTAAAGTTCTGTGCCTGCTCTTCTGTCAGTTCCACGTCTTTTCTTACCGGAGAATCTACGCCGTCCAGAGCCTCAGCCAGCTGTACATCGTGGGAAATATAGAAATCGATGAATGCTTCAGCCAGCTCTTTGTTTTCACAGTCTTTGAGAATGTTGATGGCGTTGAATCCGCTGTAGCTGCCTTCGGTGGGATCTACCCATACATAATCTTCGGATGCCTGCTTTGCAGTTGTATAGGAATAGTCCAGAAGAACAGCAGCGCTGACTTCACCCTGGTTCAGCATGGTGATTGTGTCGTTGGCACTTGTATAGGTCTTTACAATGTTGGGCTTCAGTTCTGCCAGTTTCTCGAAGATGGCGTCATCATCCTGTCCCGGAACCAGATCGAAAGCCTTGGCTGTTGCGTAGTAGAAGAGAGGACCGGAAGTAGCTGTAATGTCCGGAATGGCGATGCTGCCTTCCAGCTCCGGATTCCAGAGGTCAGCCCAGGAAGTCAGTTCAACCGGGCAGAAGTTCTTGTCATATACGATTCCCAGACGGTTGAAGGTGTATGCCGGACCGTACTGCTCACCGAAAGGAGCTTTTGCACAGTCATAAAGTGCATCCAGGTTTGTCAGCTTGGTGTTGTCGATTTCTGCGATCAGGCCTTCGTTGATCAGGTCTGTGATAAAGGAATCGCCGATGACGATCACGTCATAGGCAGAGGGATTTTCTTTGATCTTTGTGACACGCTCTGCGTTTTTTCCGCCTTCCACGATCAGCTCACATCCGGTCTGTTCCATGAAAGGATCATAGATGTTTTTCTGAAGAAGTTCAGCGTTGAAGGAGAATGTGGATACGGTCAGAGTCTGGCCGGCAAACGGTTTCTCACCGGAAGCTTCTGCAGCAGTGGTTTCTTCGGCAGCGGCGGCTGTCGTTTCTGCAGCAGTGGTTTCAGCAGCAGCGGCAGTGGTGGTCTCTTCGGCTGTGCCGGAAGAAGAGCAGCCTGCCAGAAGTCCGGCTGTCACAGCCAGAGCCAGAGTTAAGGACAATGCTTTCTTTTTCATAATGTTCCTCCTGAATTAAATAAGTATGATTTTATTGGGCGCCAGAGACAGGGTTACCTGTTCACCGGCGTGGTAAATACGCTCCTGATCGGAACTGACTACCATTTCGCCAAGAGCGGTTTTTACATTGTACTGATACCGTTTTCCGAGGAATGTCTCCACCATGATCTCTCCATCGAGACGGTTTACCGCATCGGTTCCTGCCGGTGCGATCAGAATGTCTTCCGGACGGATGCAGGCTTTCATGGAACCGGTACGGGTCGGCCCTTCCGCTCTGAATACGGTTCCGTCTGAACCGACATAGCCGTTTTCGGAAGCGGTGAGATCGATGAAGTTTTCAAAGCCCACGAAGCGTGCAATGAACTCGGTTTTGGGATGCTTGTATATCATGTCCGGAGTATCCAGCTGTTCGATGACACCCTGATTCATGATGGCAACCTTATCGGAAATGGCAAAACATTCTTCCTGATCATGAGTGACGTAGATGGCGGTAATGCCGAATTTCTGCTGGAGTTTGCGGATTTCCACACGCATCTTGACGCGCAGTTTGGCGTCCAGATTGCTGAGGGGCTCATCCATCAGAAGAAGATCAGGTTTGATCACAAGAGCTCTTGCCAGGGCCACACGCTGTCTCTGACCTCCGGAAAGCTCTTTGGGATAACGGCTTTCATATCCGGCCAGATCCACCAGTTCAAGTGCTTCCAGAACCTGACTTTTGATTTCGGAAGCAGGACATTTTCTCATTTTCAGACCGAAGGCCACATTGTCAAAAATGCTCATATGGGGGAAAAGTGCATAACTCTGGAATACAAATCCGAAATTTCTTTTGTGGAGAGGAGTATTGGTATAATCCTTTCCGTTGAAAATAAATGATCCGCTCATGGGAGAGGAGAAACCGGCGATCAGCCGCAGCGTTGTGGTCTTTCCGCATCCGCTGGAGCCCAGAAGGGAGAGCAGTTCCCCTTTTTCCACCTGAAGATTCAGATTCTTCAGGATCACATTTTTATCATATCCTGCTGTGATATCCCGTAATTCTAACAGTGACATAGCTTACTCCTTTTTCTATATGGTAGGATTCAGACGCCGGCTGATGGTGTTGATGCCGGATGAGACGCAGATGGTAATCACGATCATTACCACAGCCACAATGGAAGCCTGTGTCCAGTCGCCGAGAGTCATGGCGTACTGATAGATTACAGTGGCCAGAACACGTGTATCCGTACCGCCCAGAAGCTGGGGTGTGGTATATGCGGTCAGGCAGCCTGTAAACACAAGAACGCACCCGGTTACAAGGCCCGGGATACTTAAAGGAAGCACCACATGACGGAATGTTCCCATTTTTGTGGCTCCAAGACTTCCGGCAGCCAGATTCAGGTCTTCCGGAATATGTTCCATAACACCGATAAGAGAAAGGATCATCAGAGGAAGGAACAGCTGGATAAAGCCGATGGTCATGGAGATCTCGTTGTACAGGAGACTCATGGGTTTATCAGCCAGACCCGAAGATACCAGCAGAGAATTGACGATTCCTTTCTTTCCCAGAAGAACCATCCAGCTGAAGGAACGGATTACCGGACTTGTAAACATGGGAAATACGGCAAACGCCATCAGCATTCCCTTATGCCTGGAATATTTTGCAATATAATAAGAAGCCGGGAAACCAAGAAGCGCACAGACCGCTGTGCTGATCAGACTGAGTTTCAGACTCCGGAAAAATACCTGCTTGAAATAGGAACTCTGAAACATTTCAATATAACCGCTGAGTGTCAGCCCGTTTTCTCCTACAAAACTTCTGAAAACCAGCAGGAACAGGGGAACCAGCATAAAGAAAACAATAAAAAGAGAACCGGGAAGGACCATAAGCCATCCGATTTTCAGGGCATTTTTCTTCACTTGTCACCCTCCTTTCTTCTGTAAAATTTTATATATTAATATAACTTATTAATATATATAAACAAGTCTTAATAACTTATAAAACAATCTTAGCATCAGAACGGAAGATTGTCAACATGCATCAGATAATTGATTCAAATTCGCTTGCTTTTTCCATGAAATCTCCCATATGCTCCAGAAGGCGGGCACGGATTTCACCAAGATCCAGGCTGCAGAGAGCACCGTTTTTCACCAGCTGCTTTCCGGCTACCCAGACAGAATCCACGTTGGAACGTTCTGCGGAATAAACCAGCGCAGACCATGGATTATAGCAGGGGAACATGTTGACAGCTTCCGGATCCACCATCACCAGATCCGCCTGTTTTCCGGCTTCGATGGAACCGGTTATGCCGCCGATTCCCAGAGCCTCGGCACCGCCGATGGTTCCAAGGCGGAAAATGTCCTTTGCAGGGAAAAGACTGCGGTCATGATGTTCCGTTTTATGGAAAGAAGCAAACAGGCGGAACTGAGTAAACATGCTGAGGGTATTGCCGGAAGAGGGACCGTCGGTTCCGAGTCCCACCCGGATGTTACGGAGCCGCATGTCTTTTACCGGGGCAACGCCTTTTCCGGATTTGGTATTGGAGCCGATGCAGTGAGCCACAGAACAGTTCCGTTCCCTTAAAATGTCCAGATCTTCCGGAGTCATGTGAATGCAGTGAGCCAGCACGGTGCGGTCGGAAAGAACACCCAGATCATTCAGAAAGGCAGTCGGCGTTTTGTGCCACTGATCAGCAAAATAGGTCATTTCATAGTCCATTTCACTGTTGTGGAGCGTGAAAAGAGTATCATATTTTTCCGCCAGATCAAAGGCCTTTTTCAGAAACTCCGGTTCATTGGTATTGGTGGCATGAGGAGCGATCAGCGGAGTCACAAGAGGATCCTGGCGCCAGTTCCGGATGAAGGTTTCCCCGTATTCCAGACCGCCGTAGGGAACCGGACTGTCACATGTCTTCATATTAATAACGGTTTCTCCGAGAAATCCGCGCATTCCGGCCAGACGGCAGGCTTCAGCGACCTTGTCTTCAAAATAATACATATCCAGGAATGTGGTGATACCTGAAAGAAGCATTTCCGCAATGCCGTAAAGCGCGCCCCAGTAAACCAGATCGGGAGTCATGGCCTTTTCTTCCAGAGGGAACAGGAATCGCCGGAGACGGTCCGGGCAGTCGTCGCCCATGGAGCGGAACGGGATCATGGAGACATGGCAGTGGGTATTGACCATGCCGGGAATGACCAGTTTTCCTCCGGCATTGATTCTGATTCCGTCCGTTTCCGGGCAGGAACCGGCGCCGGTGCCGGTAATCCGGTCATCCTCAAAAACCACGTATCCGTTTCTGTAGCTGGTATTCTCCGCATCCATGGTAAGAATCCAGCCGTTTTCTATGATTGTGCGCATAGTTCAGTCCTCCCTGTGTGTGTTATCCGGCGCCGCATGCAGCTGAAACGCCTGTATGTATGCCATACTTATTTATACCATATGAAAGATCGGAAGTGCAATAGGAGGAAAGGGGAATATGGGGACTTTCCATGTATTCTGAATGGAAGGAAATCCGTGATCCGCTCCGGCGGTCATTGAATAATCGGGAGCATCTGATATAATAGGTAGTATCAGACAGGGACGGGAGCGGCAGGGCCGGTCCACCCGGGATGCGGCTTCCCTGTGGAAGCCGGAAATACAGGAAGACCCAACAGGTCTTATCAGGAGGGAGAAAAATGTTATATCAGGCATATTTCAGCCCCACGGGAGGTACCCGGAAGGTGGCAGAGATTCTTGCGGAGTCATGGGGGTGCGAGAGCAGGAAACTGGATCTTTCTGATCCTGAAGGCGAATATCTGACATGCCGGATGGAACCGGAGGATGTATGTATTCTGGCGGTTCCTTCTTTCGGGGGAAGAGTCCCGGCTCCGGCAGCAGAACGGATCCGCAGGATGAAGGGAAACGGAGCGGCAGCCGTGCTGGTCTGCGTGTATGGAAACCGCGCCTATGAGGATACGCTGCTGGAACTGGAGGATGCAGCCCGGGAAGCCGGATTCTTCTGCGCGGCAGCTGTGGCAGCTGTGGCGGAACATTCCATCATACACAGGTTTGCGGAAGGAAGACCGGATCGTGCCGATGAGGAAGAACTGACGGCTTTTGCAGAGAAAATAAGGGAACAGCTTGAAACAAAGGACAGGTCCGGAATGAATCCGGTTTCCGTACCGGGAAACAGGCCATACCGGGAATACAACGGGGTTCCTTTCAAGCCTCAGCCGGGAAAACACTGTGTGGCCTGCGGACGCTGCGCATCCGTCTGTCCGGTCAGGGCAATCCGCATGGAAAGACCCTATGAGGCGGATGAAAACCTCTGTATTTCCTGTATGCGGTGCGTGTCCGTCTGTCCTGCTCACGCCAGAGATGTGAACAAGGTTCTTCTGTTTGCAGCGGAGCAGAAAATGAAAAAGGCATGCAGCGGAAGGAAAGAGAATGAACTGTTTCTGGACTGATCCGGAGGCATATTCCAGACAGAAAGAGAAAGGGCGGAAGAAAATCATATGAAATACAGAGCACTGGGAAATACGGGGCTTCTGGTCAGTGAGATCGGACTGGGAGGAGAATGGCTGGAGCGTCACAGCAGCCGGGAAGTCAGGGCAGTCATTGACTGCTGTGAGGAAAACGGAATCAATGTGCTGGACTGCTGGATGTCGGAGCCCAATGTCCGATCCAACATCGGGGCTGCCATCCGCGGAAAACGTGACCGGTGGATCATAGAGGGGCACATCGGCTCCACATGGCAGAACGGACAGTATGTGAGAACCAGGGAAATGGGTAAGGTGCGGGAGGCTTTTGAAGATCTCCTGACACGACTGGAAACCGATTACATCGACCTGGGCATGATCCATTTCGTGGATGAGCCTGCGGAATTCGACCGGATTCTGGCGGGGGAATTCATGGAATATGTCAGATCGCTGAAAAAGCAGGGAGTGATCCGTCATATCGGTCTCAGCACACATAATCCGGCTGTGGCAAAACAGGCAGCCCTGTGCGGTGAGATTGAGCTGCTTCTGTTCAGCATCAACCCGGCCTTTGACCTGCTTCCGGCAGACGAAGATATGAACCGGTATTTTGATGAGGCTTCCTATGCAGGCGATTTTTCCGGAATTGCGCCGGAACGGGCGGAACTGTACAGAATCTGTGAGCAGCGCGGTGTGGGAATCCATGTGATGAAAGGGTATGCAGGAGGAAGGCTGTTTTCCGAAAAAACATCTCCTTTCGGTGTGGCGCTGACACCGGTCCAGTGCCTTCACTATGCCCTTACAAGACCGGCTGTGGCCAGTGTCATGGCGGGATTCGATACTCCGGAGCATGTGCTGGAGGCTGTTTCCTATGAGAATGCCACAGAACAGGAGAAAGACTATGCCAGCGTGCTGGCCCGTGCACCCCGCCATGCATATTCCGGCCAGTGTACCTACTGCGGTCACTGTGCACCGTGTCCGGCCGGCATTGACGTGGCCATGGTCAGCAAGCTGTATGATCTGGCGGTCATGCAGGATACGGTGCCTGCGGCGGTACAGGCCCATTATCAGGCTCTGAGTGCCCACGCCGGCGACTGCATCCGGTGCGGCGGATGTGAAATGCGCTGTCCCTTCCATGTTCCGGTTATGGAACGGATGGACCGGATCAGAAAAATATTCGGAGAGCAGAGGGGAGACTGACATATGCTGGAAATCGCGACGATGGCGGCATTTACGCTGATTCTTATTGCCTGCATCGGGACAGGGGCATCCATTGTTTTTGCCATGGCGGCCGGCTATGTGCTGTTTTTTGCCTACGGACTCATGAAAAAACACGCGCCCGGTGAAATTCTGCGGATGTCTTTTTCCGGAGTGCGCAGTGTCCGGAATATCCTGATCATTTTTCTTCTGATCGGAATGATCACGGCGCTCTGGAGAGCTTCGGGGACCATTCCGGTGATCATCTGCATGGCAGCGGGATTTGTACGCCCGTCAGTTTTCATTCTCATCACGTTTCTTTTAAACTGTATGGTTTCCGTACTGACAGGAACGGCATTCGGCACTGCGGCCACCATGGGGGTCATCTGCATGTCCATGGCATCGGCCATGGGAATCAATCCGGTTTTCTGCGGGGGAGCGGTGATTTCCGGCATTTTTTTCGGAGACCGGTGCTCACCGGTTTCCACCAGCGCGCTGCTTGTGAGTGAACTGACCTCCACGGATATCTATGAGAATATCCGGCGTATGACAGCCACGGCTCTGGTTCCTTTTCTGATTTCCTGTCTTATTTACGGAGGAGCCGGCTTCTTTTTCGGCGGAACAGGAGAGATCATGGATGTGGAGGCGATTTTTTCCGGAAGTTTCTTTCTTCACTGGATTCTGGTGCTTCCGGCTGCATCCATTCTGATTCTTTCCCTGTTCCGGGTCAATGTAAAGATTACCATGGCGGTCAGCATCATTCTTTCCTTTCTGATGGGAATCATTTTTCAGAAGACGTCGCCGGCAGAGCTGGCAGAGATGATGGTGTTCGGGTATTCCGCAGAAGATCCGGAACTGGCAGGGATGCTGAACGGAGGGGGGATCACATCCATGGTGCGGGTGGCACTGATTGTGAGTCTTTCTTCCTCCTATGCGGGCATATTTGAAGGAACAGGACTTCTGACAAGCCTGAAACGATATATTGCGTCGCTGGGAAAAACACTGACTCCATTCGGAGGAATTCTGGCGGTGTCGGCGGTTACTTCCATGATTTCCTGCAATCAGACTCTGGCGGCCATGCTGACCCATCAGCTCTGCCGTGAGCTGGAGCCGGACAGGCAGCGGATGGCCATTCATCTGGAAAATTCCGTGATTGTCATGGCGCCTCTGGTTCCCTGGTCCATTGCAGGGGCGGTTCCTCTTGCCACCATCGGCGCGCCCATGGCCGGTCTGGCGGCGGCCTGCTATCTGTATCTGGTACCGCTCTGGAATCTGCTGACAGAACTGCGGAAGGGATGGTCCGGTTCCGCGGTTCCCGGGAAAGGAATGAGACCGGCGTAAGTCCTGGCTGAACAAGATATGGTGTCCGCCTGAAAGGAGAAGGGATCATGACTGTAAAGGAACTGAAGGAAGCAGGGGCCATATATGCCGGGACACTGGGGGAGGCTCTGTCTTCCTATTCCCACAGGACTGTGCTTATGGACGGGAAAACGGCTGCAGATTTTTTCCTGGAACAGAAGAAAGCCGGCGGAAAGGTATACCTGGATTTTTATTATTATGTTCTGGAGGAAAAGGCAGCGGAGAAGGTCAGATCCGTGCTTTCAGAAGAAGAAATACAGTATCTGAGAGAACTGGACCACAGGGAGGGAGATGTGATTTTTCCGGCAGAAGACCGGCTGATCCGGATTGCTGCTTCCCTGAATGAATCGGAAATGCTGTTTTCCACGTTTTATGTGGTGGAAAAGGATGGGGCTGCCAGTATCTGGTGGGCCAACTACCGAGGGGAATATGAAAAATTTTTTCCGGCAGAAACAGGAAGCGGATCCGGTCCGGTTCCGGCAGAATGTACGGAAAATCCATGACAGGGAGGGAGTATTATGCTGTTTAAGCACTGCAGATTTGCAGGAGAACTGACAGAAGGATATGGGAAAGAGTCCGGGGATCTCAGAATTTCCGGGGAATTCATTCAGGAAATCGGAAAAAAACTGGAACCGGAAGAGGGCGAGGAAGTAAAAGATCTTTCCGGAAAATTTTTACTTCCCGGGCTGATTGATCTGCATACGCACTTTGCCCAGTGGAGTGATACCTCCAATTATGAACTCCTGACTCTGGATCCGGCAGAAGCCGCATTCCGCTATTACCGCCATGCAATGGCGTTTGCCGCACAGGGATATACCACAGTCCGGGATGTGGGCTCTGATTTCAGATCTGCCAATGCCCTCAGCAGGGCCATCAGAAACGGATGGATCGACGGTCCGAGGGTATTCAGCTGCGGACTGATCGTCACTCCCACGGAAACCGGAAATCAGAGCTTTACCGGCATGTATCATGAAGCGGACGGTTCCGAGGAAATCACAAAGGCCTGCCGGGAAGAATATAAAAAGGGTGCCTCTTTCATAAAAATCATGGCATCCGGATCTTTTCTCAACGACGGAGGAGTGCCGTCCCAGCCCATTGTCACACCGGAGGAACTGAAGGCTGCCGTGGCTGTGTCACAGCGAAAAGACGGCTATGTGGCGGCACACGTCCACAGCCGGGATGCAATCCGGATGGCTGTCGAAACGGGAGTCAGGACCCTGGAACACGGCTCTTTTATGGATGATATCTGTATCAGAGAACTGAAGGAATCCGGCTCGTCTTTTGTGGTTCCGACACTTTCCACCATTATTTTCTATGACAACAATGATTCGTCATCTGGGTTTATCCGGGCGGCAAGCCACAAACTGAACATGAAGCTTCAGTCGTTTGAAAATCTGAGAGCAGGCTGCGAGGCGGGACTGAAATACGGATGGGGAACAGACATTCCCCTGGACTCATGGGAAAAGAATCCGGGACTGGAATTCCGGATGCGGAAAAAATATTTTGGATGTTCCAATACGGAGCTTCTGAAGCAGGCCACCATATACAGTGCGGAGGCCATCGGCATCGACTCCCTGACAGGTTCTGTATGTGCGGGAAAATATGCGGATCTCATTGTGGTGGATCAGGATCCCAGAGAGTCCCTGGAAGCCATGTTCCGGAAACCGCTTATGGTATTCTGCCGCGGGAAGCGGCTGTTCTGACAGAAAGGAAATCTGCCGCAGAGAGAAATCTCCGGTGCGGCAGATTTTTCTGTTATCGGATTTTTTTTTCCAGGCAGCTGATTCCCTGATACAGGACGGCAGAAAGAATGCAGAGAATCACAATGCTCATCATTACCATATCCAGCTTGAATACCTGACTTCCGTAGATAATCAGATATCCCAGTCCGCAGTCTGCCGCCAGGAATTCTCCTATGATCACACCCACAAGGCAGAGCCCGATGTTGACTTTCATATTGCTGATCAGAAGCGGAACGGAACCTGGAAGAAGGACTTTGGTGAGCACATCTTTTCTGGTGCCGCCCAGAGAACGGATGAGTTTGATCTGATCCGGATCCATGTTCCGGAAACCATTGTGAAGGGTAAGAATCGAGCCGAAGACCGCCACCGAAACAGCGGCGATGATGATGGTGCGCAGATTGCTTCCCAGCCAGACAATAAGAATAGGGGCAAGTGCAGACTTGGGAAGGCTGTTGAGCATCACCAGATATGGATCCAGGATTTCCCACAGGCTTCTGCTGGACCAGAGTGCCACAGCTCCGAGAATTCCCAGGACCGTCACAAGAAAAAAACTTGCAAGGGTTTCCCACAGGGTAATGCCCAGATGCAGAAAAATACTTCCGTCCCGCACCATGGAATAAAAGCAGAGGGCAGAGCGGGAAGGAGAACTGAATATAAAGTCATTGATCAGGCCGGCTCTGGCACAGAACTCCCAGGCCGACAGAAATATCAAAAGAAGAAGAACACGGCTTACGGCCACGAAGGTCCTTCTCCGTTTCTGGGCCGCAACAAATTCCTGCTGGGCCAGAGTTTCATGAGTTTTCATGGGACACCTCCAAAACTGTCCGGGATCCTGTCTGCATCAGTTCTGCAGGATTTTCCAGACCTTATTGAAATAAGAAGAAAATTCAGGAGAATTTCTCCGTTCAAGAGGACTGAGATCCGGGGAAGAAAACGGAACCGGAAGGATTTCCCTGATTCTTCCCGGCCGCCTGGACAAAATGACGATCCGGTCCGCCACACTGACCGCTTCGGACAGGTCATGCGTGATGAGAACTGCGGTTTTATGCCGGCTTTTTATGATGGTGCTGATATCATCACAGACCGAAAGGCGGGTCTGGTAATCCAGAGCGGAAAAGGGCTCATCCAGCAGCAGAAGGTCCGGTTCCAGAGCCAGTGTACGGATCAGTGCCGCCCGCTGGCGCATGCCGCCGGAAAGCTCGGAAGGTCTGGAATTCCGGAACTGTTCGAGGCCGTATGCTTTCAGAAGTTCCTCTGCCTTTTTTTTATGCCGGTCATCCAGCAGGTGCCTGATCTCCAGACCAAGACATACATTGGAGAAAATTGTACGCCATTCAAACAGATGATCTTTCTGAAGCATGTAGCCGATACCGGAAAGACCGTCTGCAACAGGAACCCCATCCATGAGGACCGTGCCTTCGTCCGGAGTAAGAAGTCCGCTGATCAGAGAAAGAAGTGTGGATTTTCCGCAGCCGGAAGGACCGACAACGGCGATGAATTCACCGGGATCCACGGTAAAGGATATATCGGAAAGAGCCTGGGTTTCTCCGTCCAGAGTATGGTAGGAATAGCCCAGCCCTCTGACATCCAGCTTGGGAACCATGTGACACCTCGGAATATTTCTGGTTTCAGTTTAGAATATGTCCGGATGAGCCGGGTGTGAGCATGTTTCAGCGAGAAACTTTGTCTATTGATTTTTCCTGGATTTCTGTATACAATGAGACCAGAAAATGTCAGAACAGAGGAGGAACAGAACATGCAGACACTGGAAGCCATAAGAAAAAGAAAAAGTTACCGTGGTACGTTCAGACCGGATCCGGTTCCCAGAAAGGATCTGAAAGAGATTATGGAGGCTGGTTTCCTGGCCCCGTCCGGATGCAATATGCAGACCACCAGATTTATCGGTGTGGATGATCCGGAACTGGCGGCCCAGCTGGGAAAAATCTATGGAAATGCCTGGGCGGAAACGGCACCGGCAGCAATCCTTCTTCTGACCAGATATACAGCCTCACCCAGCGGCCCTTCTTATCATATTCAGGATTATTCTGCGGCTGCGGAGAACATGCTTCTTGCCATTGCGGATAAGGGATATGCCACCACATGGATTGAGGGTCAGATCCGCGGAGAAAAGGGAGAACGCATGAAAAAACTTCTGGGCGTTCCTGAAGAATATGAAGCTGCTGTCTATCTTCCCATCGGGGTTCCGGCAGCGGAAGGTCCGGATGCCAGAAAAATGACATTTGAAGAGCGGGCATGGTTCAACGGCTTCGGAAAAGAGGAAGCATGACGGAACGGTATAAAATTGCTCTGGTTCAGATGGATACCGGAAACAACAAGGAAAAGAATCTGGAATATGCCCTCGGCTGCATCGGGGAAGCGGCAGAAGCCGGCGCTTCCCTGGTATGTTTTCCGGAAGTCATGAACCTGATCGGGCGCAATGTGGGAGCCGGCGGAGGCAGAGAGCCGGTTCCGGGGCTTACCACGGATCTGCTGAGAAAGAAAGCGGAAGAATGCGGCGTTTTTGTCCATGGAGGCAGCATTACCGAAGAAATTCCGGGGGAAAGACGTTCCTATAACACCAGCGTCTTCATAGGGCCGGACGGGAATGTTCTGGCGCAATACAGAAAACTCCATACTTTTGATATAACTCTTGCGGACGGAACGGAATTCAGGGAATCGGACCGGGTCTGTCCTGGAGATCAGATTGTCACAGTTCCCACACAGCTGGGAACATTCGGAATGTCAGTGTGCTATGACGTCAGGTTTCCGGAGCTGTACCGCCTTCTGGCGCTGAACGGGGCACAGCTGTTTTTTGTCCCGGCCAGTTTTACGGCGGAAACAGGAGCAGCCCACTGGGAGACGCTTCTCAGAGCCAGGGCCATAGAAAACGGCTGCTATGTCATCGCGGCCGGGCAGACAGGAAAGAAGCCTGCTTATACCGCATACGGCCACAGCATGCTGGTGGATCCCTGGGGGAACGTGACCGTCCAGGCGGGAACGGAGCCGGGAATTTTCTATGGGGAGATTGATCTGGACCTTGTCAGAAAGATCCGGAGTCAGATGCCTTCTCTGGAAAACCGCAGGCCGGATGTCTATACTCTTTCTCAGAATCAGAAGAAATAAAAGCCGGGGCGGCTGCCCCGGCTTTTTTGCGGAAAGATTCGGGATGGTTTTCTGTAGTAATCTGTGTTCCTGATTCGTTATAGAAAATGACGGTAAAAGAAAAGGAGATAATACGGAAAAAGGAGACAGTTGGTATGAGCGAAGAAAAGATACGCCCGGAAGATATTGATAAAGAGCTGGAGCGTCTGCTGAATGACAAAGACACCCCTCGGAAAAAGAGGAGACCCTGGAGCAGGAAAAAGAAGACGGCAGCGGCAGCCGTGATTCTGGTTCTGCTGGGAGCAGCCGTTCTGAAGCTTGCAGGCGCAGGAAAACAGGCGCTTCCTGTGGTTCAGGCCATAAACCCTGTCCGGAAAGACGTGGAGAACCGGCTTTCCATCAGCGGTCCTGTATCGGGAACTGACAGCGTGGATGTGGTTTCCAGCATCCATGCGGAAGTACTGGAAATCCGGGTGAAGGAGGGGGACCGGGTGGAGAAGGATCAGGTTATTGCCGTTCTGGATGATTCCGATCTGAAAAAAGAGGCAGAGATTGCGGAAAATGACTATGATCTTGCAGTCTCCACGTATGAGGAAAAGACCCGGGAAGCCGTTCAGGGATACGAGAAGGCTGTTCAGGACTATCAGACGGCAAAGGCAAATTATGACCGGACCAGAGTCCTCTTTGACGGAGGCAGCGTATCTCAGGTGGATCTGGAAACCGCAGCCAATTCCATGAATGATGCCAGACGGCAGATGGAATCCTATACATTGAAAAACGGACAGCCTGCTGCGGATGATTCCTACCGGCTTCAGATTGAAAAGGCACGTTTTGACTATGAAAAGAAGCTGGAGGAAGTGGAAGATGCACAGATCAAAAGCCCCATTGCCGGCACTGTGGTGAGAGTCAATACAAAAATCGGACGGTTTGCGGATAAAATGGAAAATGAAGAGCCGTTGTTTGTCATCGAGAACCTGGATGTGCTGGAAATGGAAATCAAAGTCAGCGAATACTCCATCGGAAAAGTGCAGGTGGGACAGGAGGCGGAGATCAGCGCAGACATTCTGGACGGAGAAACGGTAAAAGGGGAAGTCGTCTCCATTTCTCCCACCGGAGAGGAAAAAGGAGGAGGTTCCACGGAACGGGTCATTCCCATTACCATACGGATTCAGGATAAAAACACAAAGCTGATTGCCGGCATCACAGCCAAAGCACAGATTATACTGGAGTCCTCTCCGGATGCCCTGAGTGTTCCGGTTTCCGCGTTGTTCAGCCAGGACGGGAATACATATGTTCAGGCGGTAAAGGACGGAAAGATTCACTGGGTACCGGTGGAAACAGGAGTGGAAGGAGATGTGGACAGCGAGATCCTTCCGCTGAACGGAGAGGTGCTGGATGAAACCAGCAGTATCCTGTCAGCACCGGGCCCGGCCTATACGGAGGGGACGGCCGTTCTGGTCTCCCCGGTGTAAGGAGGGCGGACGATGTTTGGAAGAAGAAAACTGCCTTCCTATATCACGGAAAATCTTCATGAAGACCTGATCCGTCTGGAAAATCTGGTGAAGATCTATGATACGGGAAGCATCAAGGTTCTGGGACTGAAAAAAATCAATCTGACAATCCGGCGGGGAGAATTTGTGGCGATCATGGGCCATTCCGGTTCCGGAAAGTCCACACTGATGAATATTCTGGGCTGCCTGGACCGTCCGACCCTGGGAAAATATTATCTGGACGGCATTGACACGGCAGCGCTGTCTCCGGACGAACTGTCATATGTGAGGAATCTGAAAATCGGATTTGTTTTTCAGTCTTTTAATCTGATTTCCCGGACAACGGCTGTCAAAAACGTGGAACTGCCGATGACATATGCGAGAATCCCGCCGAGAAAACGGCAGGAACGGGCAATGGAACTGCTGGACTGTGTGGGGCTGAAGGCCAGAGCCTTTCACATGCCCAATGAGCTTTCCGGCGGTCAGCGACAGCGGGTTGCCATTGCCAGAGCGCTGGCCAACGAGCCGCCCCTGATCCTGGCCGATGAACCCACCGGAAATCTGGATACGGCGGCCTCCGTTGAAATCATGGAGATTTTTTCCGAACTTCATAAAGCCGGAGCCACAGTTGTGGTGGTGACTCATGAAGAGAATATTGCCGCCTTCACCCACCGGATTATCCGTTTTTCCGACGGACAGATCATTGAAGACGCACCCAATCCGGAACCCACCCAAAGCAGCGGGGTCATCCATACACGGGGACTGTACCGCAGCCGCAGAGAAAAGGAGGAAGAAGGATGCTGATTGAAAACATGTTCATGGCGTTTCATGCCATACGGGCCAATAAGATGCGCTCCTTCCTGACGATGCTTGGCATTATCATCGGAATCGGATCTGTGATTTCCATTGTTTCCATCGGAGATACCATGCGTGGGCTTTTTTCGGATATCTATAAGGATGTGGGGATCACCCAGGCCTATGTGAGCATCGGGTACTGGATTGATGATGTGAGAACCACAGATTATTTTACCCTGGATGAACTGGATCAGATCGGGGAGGTCTTCGGGGATGAAATCGCCTATATTGACAGCAGTGCGTCCGTGTCTTCAGATGTGCAGGCGGGACGGACCAAAATGAAGTTTGATTTCCAGGGGATTGACAGTACGTATCAGAATGTACAGCCGGTGGATATCATTTACGGAAGATATCTGAATGAAGGAGATATTCTGGGACGGAAAAAGAATGTGGTGATGAAAGATACCAGCGCAGTCAGTCTGTTCGGGACGGAAAACGCGGTGGGGAAGACTTTCAGAACAACCATCTACGGAACCACCGATGAGTATACGGTGGTGGGTGTCTACCATAAGGAAATGAATGTTTTCCAGGCGCTGCTGATGGGGGAAGATTCCGGCACGGGATCGGCATTTCTGCCGTATACCATTCTCACATGGCCCAACGATACTTTTTACCAGTGCAGGCTCTTTGCGGCGGACGGAATTGACATGAACGATTTTATGAACCGGCTTGTGATCTACATTGCCAAGATCAAGAACCGGAATCCGGAAGATTTTTACACCCTGACGGCTGTCCAGGAAATGGGAAGCGTGGACCAGGTCATGGGGGCCCTGTCGGGGGCTGTGGGCGGCATTGCGGCCATTTCCCTTCTGGTGGGAGGAATCGGAATCATGAACATTATGCTGGTATCTGTGACGGAACGGACCCGGGAAATCGGAATCCGGAAGGCACTGGGAGCGAGAACGCGGGACGTGATGATCCAGTTTCTTACAGAGTCCGCCATCCTTTCTGCATGCGGCGGATTCATCGGAGTAGCGCTGGCGGTGTCCCTGGTGGGAATCGGAGGCACGGCGCTGGGAATTCCCGTGGTGATCAGACCATCGGTGATTCTTCTGGCAGTTTCTTTTTCTGCGGTGGTGGGAATTTTTTTCGGGATCTATCCGGCCTCCAAGGCGGCCAAGGCAGATCCCATTGACGCCCTGCGGTATGAATAGGCAACCCCCCCTGAGGCCATTGGACATTCCGGCGGCTTCAGGGGGTTTATACGAAAGAACAGAACGTATTTTCGAAGATGCGGAGGAACGGACGCATCGGACTTCTGCACAGGAGATTACAGATCCAGTTTCAGATCTCCCTCCCGGATCCACCCCCATTTCCGGAGAATTTCTCCGAACAGCAGTGTCAGAACCGCAGGAAGAAGGAAGCAGACAAGGAGAATGCCTGTCCACATGGAAGCGCCGCCTTCCGGCATGGCAGTATAGATGCCGATGGGCCCCACCAGACCGCAGGTGCCCATGCCGGAACCGGTGGAAATATTTTCAAGACGGAAGATCATGGTGGAGACAGGGCCTGTAACCATGGAAGCCAGAGTGGGAGCGATCCATATTCTGGGATTCTTTACAATATTGGGCATCTGGAGCATGGAGGTCCCCAGACCCTGGGCAAAAAATCCGCCCCAGCCGTTTTCGCGGAAACTGAGAACGGCAAAGCCGATCATCTGGGCACAGCAGCCCGCGGTGGCTGCACCTCCGGCAATTCCGTCCAGTCCCAGCATGATACAGATGGCAGCACTGCTGATGGGCAGAGTCAGGGCGATGCCGATCAGGGCCGACACAAGCATGCCCATGAAGAAAGGCTGCATCTCTGTGGCACTTTTGACCAGGTTTCCGAAAAAGGTCATAAAACCGGACACGCCGGGACCGGCAAACTGTGCCATGAAAACACCGGAAATGATGGTGACCCCTGGGGTAACAAGAATATCAATGCGGGTTTCCCGTGACACCAGTTTTCCCAGTTCCACTGCCACAATGGCGGCAACAAAAGCCCCTACAGGACCGCCCAGCTCATTGCCGGCGATGCCTACGGCAGCTGCAGAAAACAGTACCAGCTGAGGGGCATGCAGGGCATAGGCAATGGACACGCCCAGAGCGGCGCCTGTGGCACTTTTGGCATAATCCGCAATGGTTACAAATACCGCAATATGACTTTTTTCTCCCAGGGTGGCAAAAATCGTTCCGATCAGGAGAGAAGCAAACAGGCCGAAGGCCATGGCTCCCAGCGCATCAATGAGATAGGTCCGGGCGCTGAAGCGGATCTGTTTCCGCTCCAGAAATTCTTTCCAGGTTTCTTTCTTCTTTTTCTCCGGTTTCATAATGGGATCTCCTTTACACATGCACCGTTAAAAAAATAACGATCATTTTTTTCACTGTATTTTGCCACAGTGACCGGAGAAACGCAAGAAAAACCATATTTATTGATAAAAAAATAACGATTTCGTCGGATCCTTTTCTTGCCAATCAAAAATCCATATGATAAAATAAGACGGTGTCCGGAAGATCCATGAGACCGGACATGGGACAGGAGAATTCATATGAAATATAAATGCTGTATTTTTGATCTGGACGGAACACTTGTCAATTCCATTCATGCGCTGACATACTGTACCAATGAGGCACTGAAGACATTCGGGCTGGGCCCCCTTGACGAAGGGCAGATGAAGAATATTGTGGGAGACGGATACCGGATGCAGATGCGGCGATCTCTGCTGGCTGCCGGTGATGCAGAACTGACGCATTACGATGCGATCCTTCCGGTATATATGGATATTTTTTCCAGGAACTGCCTGTACCGCCTTCATGCCTATGACGGTATCCCGGAGTTTCTTTCCTGGGCGAAAAAAAACGGCCTTGGTATCGGCGTTGTGTCCAATAAACCTCATGCTCAGGCTGTGGATACGGTGGAAGCGGTTTTCGGAAAGGGATATTTTGATGTTATCATCGGTGAAAAAGAAGGAATTCCCAAAAAGCCGGATCCGGCAGGAGCCAGAAAAGCTGCGGAAATTCTCGGAGCCCTTCCGGAAGAATGCCTTTATTTCGGAGATACCAATACGGATATGCAGACGGGAAAGAACGCCGGAATGACCACGGTAGGAGTGCTCTGGGGATTCCGGTCCGAGAAGGAACTCCGGGAATTTCACCCGGAATACCTGATCCGGCATCCGCAAGAAATGGTCAGGATACTGGAAAACATGTGTGCTGAGCAGGAAACAGAAAAACAGAAGGGACAGATTTGATGAACAGTTTTTTTTCCGCCGGGCTCCGGCGGCTTTTCTTCTTTCTGCTGTGCGGGACAGTATTCTGTTCTGCCGGCTGCGGACGGGGTAATACGTCTGACAGCACTTTTACGGAAACCGGAAACTCTTTCAGGGTAGTGGCGACCCTGTTTCCCTATTATGACTTTGCACGTCAGATCGGCGGCGGAAATATTGAACTTTCCATGGTGGTGCCGGCCGGCATGGACAGCCATTCCTTTGAACCGACTCCGGCAGATATCCGCATGATTCAGGAAGCGGATCTTCTGATCTGCAACGGAGGACATATGGAACAGTGGGTTTCCAGGGTGCTGGATTCCCTGGGAGAGGACGCTCCGGAAACCATTTCCATGATGGATTATGTGGATGTGGTGGAAGAGGAGATTGTGGAAGGCATGGAAGTGTCCGGAGACGAGCATGAACATGAACACGGGGAAGAAGCGGATCTGCATGAAGAAGCGGAAGAGGATGAAAGCAGATATGAGATTGAATATGACGAACATATCTGGACTTCCCCGGTAAATGCCATGAAGATCACGGAGATTATTTCCCGGACTCTTCAGGAAATGGATCCGGAACACCGTGAATCCTATGAAACAAATGCGGCCGCATATACAGAGCAGCTGGAAGAACTGGACAGGGAATTCCGGCAGGTGGTTTCCCAGGGAAAACGGGATATCATGATTTTCGGGGATAAATTTCCCCTGCGGTATTTTACCGATGAATACGGACTCCGCTACCGGGCGGCTTTTTCCGGCTGTTCATCTGACACGGAACCCAGTGCCAGAACCATTGCCTATCTGATCGACAAGGTCCGTGAGGAACAGATCCCCGTGATCTATTATCTGGAGCTTTCCAGTCCGAGGGTGGCGGAGATCATAGGAGAAGAGACCGGAGCAGAGCCGATGCTGTTTCATTCCTGTCATAATGTGACCAGACGGGAATTTGACGGCGGAGTGACATACCTGCAGCTGATGGAAAACAATATCAACGCCCTGCGGGAGGGATTATGCAGATGAATCAGTCAGTGAATCAACCATTACTCAAATGTGAATATGTGGATTTCGGATATGAAAACGACGATGTGGTAAGAGATGTATCCATGGAAATCTGGCCCGGGGATTATCTGTGCATCGTGGGAGAAAACGGTTCCGGAAAAAGTACGCTGATGAAAGGTCTTCTTGGTCTTCTGAAGCCTACGGGCGGCACCATAACTTTTTCCGGGGACCTGAAACAGTCGGGCATCGGCTATCTTCCCCAGCAGACCCCGGCCCAGAAGGATTTTCCCGCCACGGTGTATGAAGTTGTGCTGTCCGGATGCCTGGGAAAAAGGAAAAACCGGCCGTTTTACTCTTCTTCGGAAAAAAAGACGGCTGTCCGGAACATGGAAAAACTGGGAATTTCCGGTCTGGCAGGAAGCTGCTACCGGGATCTTTCCGGCGGACAGAAGCAGAGGACGCTGATTGCCAGGGCTCTGTGTGCCACCGACAGGCTTCTGATTCTGGATGAACCCATTACGGGCCTGGATCCGGCCACCACCCAGGAATTCTATCAGGTGATCCGCCGGCTTAACAGAGAAAATAACGTGGCAGTGCTGATGGTGTCCCATGATGTTCAGAATATTGTGGAACAGGCAAAAAAAATTCTGCATCTGGATCAGACGGTCCTTTTTTACGGAACAGTGGATGAATACAGAAAATCACAGTGCGGAAAAAAGTTTCTGGGAGGTGGAGACAGATGATGGATCTGATTGCCGAAATGTTTTCTTATCCGTTTCTGGTCAGGGCCATGGCCGGCGGAATCATGATTTCTCTCTGCGCGTCGCTTCTGGGAGTCAGCCTGGTTCTGAAGCGGTACTCCATGATCGGAGACGGACTTTCCCATGTGTCATTCGGAGCCCTTTCCGTGGCGCTGGCGTTCGGGTGGGCACCTCTTGCGGTCTCCATTCCTGTGGTGGTGGCTGCGGCCATTCTGCTTTTGCGTGCAACGGGCAATGGAAAAATAAAAAGTGATGCCGCCATTGCCATGATTTCGGCGGGATCTCTTGCAGTGGGAATTATTGTCACATCCCTGACCACCGGAATGACTACGGATGTGAGCAGCTATATGTTCGGAAGCATTCTGGCCATGAACCGGACGGATGTTTTGTTCAGCGTCCTTCTTTCGGCAGTGGTTCTGGGAATGTATCTGTTCTGCTACAACAAGGTTTTTGCCGTGACCTTTGATGAAAACTTTGCCAAAGCCACCGGCGTCAATGTACAGGCGTATAACATGCTGATTGCAGTGCTTACAGCTGTGACCATTGTGCTGGGCATGCGGATGATGGGCGCCATGCTGATTTCC
>CABSIM010000009.1 GCA_902477765.1 uncultured Clostridiaceae bacterium
GTCCCTTTTATTTTCTGCCGTTCCGAAACTTTCCGGAACCTGTTATTTAAATATTTCTGTCCAGAAGATCCTCCAGCGGACCGCCGTAGGGCGTAAATGGGATCTCCTCCTGATAATTCAGAAAATCCACGGTATAGCCCACAGCTGCAGCAATTCCGTAAACCATGCCTTCTTCATCCACATCGAACTCGGCCGTGTGATGGTTGGCGCCGGAACCCAGCTGTTCGTTGGCAATACCGGTGAATGTCAGGACGCCGGGCCACAGTTTCAGATACATGTTCATGCTTTCCGACGCCATCCACGGATCCGCGCTGGTCACAGCCTCTTTCCCGATATATTTTTTCACCGCATCTTTTGCAATGCCGCTGCAGATCCTGTTATTATCGCATTCATACAGCGGCTTTTTCATCCGGGTGATCTCATAGGTACACTGATGGATCTTTGTCTCGTGTTCCAGAATCTCCATGAATTCCTTCATGAACGGTGCGCCGGCTCCTTCCACATTGAAGGTACGGACAGAACCTGCAAAATCCAGTTCATCCGGTATGATATTCATCTTGCTGCCGCAGTGAAGAGTTCCCACGGAAAACGTCAGCACATCATACGGGCTTACGTATTTCATGCGGACCATATTGAGATTGGTATAGAACGCATGGAAGCAGTCCAGCACACTGTGGGCCATATCCGGACGGGAGCCATGTCCGGTGAGCCCCCGGAGTTTTATGAAAAATCCATAGGCCCCGGAACAGACCGGTCCCGGCTCTGCGGAAATCTGGCCGGTCTTCACATCCCATTTCACATGGGTGGCAAAACAGCCGTCCACAGGAATCCTGGCTTCCTCCACAATATAGGTCAGAAGGTTTTTCACCTGCCCTCCGCCCTCTTCTCCCTGTTCAAAACAGAGCACAACGGTTCCCGGAAGTTCCTCCCTGTGTTCGCTGAGAATTCTGGCTTCCGCCAGCAGCATGGCCGTATGAGCGTCATGGCCGCAGGCATGGGACACACCTGGAATTTTTGAGACGCATACCTTTTTCCGGCAGAGATTCTCCGGATTTTCCTCGATGGGAAGGGCATCCACGTCCGCTCTCAGAAGCAGGGTCTTTCCCGGACGGCCCCCGTGGATCTGTCCCACGATTCCTCCGTCCGGCACCTGCACATATTCGATTCCCATGGAATCCAGCTCCCGGCAGATCAGTTTCAGCGTTTCGGTCTCGTTTCCTGAAGTCTCCGGATGTTCATGGATCTGTCTCCTTAAAGAAACCGCATAGTCAAATTGTTTTCTCGCTTCCTGCAGTATTTCCATTCCTGACTCCTTTCAGGCTTCTACTCTGCCGTCACTCTCCGGAAATTTTTCTTTCCTCGTTTTACCACAATTCCCTCGCCGGAAAGCAGTTCTTTTGTATAGGAAGTCCGGATGTCCCTGACGATTTCACCGTCCACGGAAACTCCGCCCTGCTCCACATTTCTTCTGGCTTCGGAACGGGATGCACAGAGGCCGGATTTCTGAAGTACGGACAGAAGGTCAATGGCACCGTCGGTAAAATCGCCTTCTGTCAGGACTGCTGAAGGCATTTCTGCCGCGTTTCCGCCTCCGAACAGGGCTCTTGCGCTTTCCTGGGCTTTCTTTGCCTCTTCTTCTCCATGTACCAGATTGGTCAGCTCATATGCCAGGATCTCCTTGGCCTGATTCAGCTGGCTGCCTTCCCATTTGGCCATCTCGTCAATCTGCTCCAGCGGCAGGAAGGTCAGAAGCCGCATGCACTTGATCACATCGGCATCGTCCACGTTTCTCCAGTACTGGTAGAACTCGAAGGGACTGGTCTTATTGGGATCCAGCCATACGGCACCGGACTGGGTCTTGCCCATTTTCTTGCCTTCGGAATTGAGCAGCAGGGTGATGGTCATGGCATGGGCATCTTTTCCCAGCTTTCTGCGGATCAGCTCGGTTCCGCCCAGCATGTTGCTCCACTGGTCATCGCCGCCGAACTGCATGTTGCAGCCATATCTGCGGAACAGCTCATAAAAGTCATAGCTCTGCATCAGCATATAGTTGAATTCCAGGAAGCTCAGTCCCTTTTCCATTCTCTGTTTGTAACATTCAGCCGCCAGCATGCGGTTTACGGAGAAATGCGGACCGATTTCTCTTAAAAACTCCACGTAATTGAGATCCAGAAGCCATTCCGCGTTGTTGACCATCATGGCCTTTCCCTCGGAGAAATCGATGAAACGGCTCATCTGCTTTTTAAAGCAGTCGCAGTTATGCTGGATGGTCTCCACGGTCATCATCTGGCGCATGTCGCTGCGGCCTGACGGGTCACCGATCATTCCGGTGCCGCCTCCGATCAGGGCAATGGGCCTGTTGCCTGCCATCTGAAGACGTTTCATCAGGCAGAGGGCCATGAAATGGCCCACATGAAGGCTGTCCGCCGTGGGATCAAAACCGATATAGAAAACCGCCTTGCCTTCATTGACCATTTTTCTGATTTCTTCTTCATTGGTGACCTGGGCAATGAGCCCTCTGGCCTGAAGTTCCTCATAAACTCCCATAATTTTTCTCCTTTTCTCATTCCGTAAAAAGAATCCGTTCCTGTCTCCGGAAAAAAGAATCCTGCTCTGCAGAATTCCCTGCCTGAGGCGGCCGTTCCGGCAGCGCCTTCCTTTTCCGCCGCAGTGTGATCCGCGCAAAGCATTTGTCATACAGGAATCAGAGTTTCCTGTATAAACAAAATGCCCCGTCCTTTCAAAAGGACGAGGCATATACCCGTGTTACCACCTAATGTTCCCGGACGGCTTGCGCCGTACGGCTCTGCGGACCGTCTCCGGTCCGGCACGATAACGTGTGCCAATTCCGTCACAGCCTACCGGGCATGGCCTTTCGGTGTGAAGCTCCAAGATGTATTCACGAGGAATCTCCCTGCGCGCCTCTCATCAGCCGGCAGCTTTCTGTTCAGGGGCGGAAACCGCTACTTCTTCTTTTCACTGCTTTTTCTTTATGGATTTCGATTATAGCCCTCATTATATGTGGCTTTATTCCCTTTGTCAAGCCTGTTATCCACAGGAAGCTCCGGAAAATGAACCTTTATCCCCAAGCTCCGCCAGTTTCTCCAGAATTTCCCTGGCGGTTCCCATCATCTTCTCACAGTCTTTGTTCTTATTCCGTTTATCCTGATAAAGCATAAAGGGTTTCTCACCGGGAATGAACCGGAGCGCGTTTTTATATTCCTCAATCAGGGCCGGGATCCTGGATACATCCAGTTTTGCCTTCTGATACATCTCAAACCGGATTTCCTGCCTGTTGATATCCACTTCTGTTACATAGGCCCGATGAGCCATTGCCTTCAGTTCTGCCACCTGCAGCAGGTTCTCCACAGGTTTCGGAATATCTCCGAAACGGTCGTAAAGCTCATCCTGCATATCCATATATTCATCGGCATTCTCGATGGCGGAAATCCGCTTGTAAATATCCAGCTTCTGGTATTCGTTCCTGATATAGGTGTCCGGAATGAACGCATCGATGTCGCAGTCCACGGTGCTGTCGAAGGTTTCTTCCTCCGTCCGTTCCCCTTTCAGGAGCGTCACCGCCTCGTTGAGCATCTTGCAGTACAGATCATATCCCACCGCCTCCATGTGGCCGTGCTGTTCCGCCCCCAGAATATTTCCGGCTCCCCGCAGCTCCAGGTCCCTCATGGCAATCTTGATTCCTGACCCCAGCTCCGTAAATTCCCGGATGGCCTGCAGGCGCTTTTCCGCCTCTTCCTTCAGCATTTTGTCTCTTTTATACATCAGAAAAGCAAAGGATGTTCTGCTGGACCGTCCGATGCGTCCGCGGATCTGGTACAGCTGGGACAGGCCCAGACGGTCTGCATCATGAATGATCATGGTATTGGCGTTGGGAATGTCCAGCCCGGTTTCGATGATGGTGGTGGATACCAGCACGTCAATATCCCCGTTGACGAAATCCAGCATGATCCGTTCCAGCTGATGTTCCCGCATCTGTCCATGGGCAAAGGCCACGTTGGCTTCCGGCACCAGTGCCGCCACATGATTGGCAATTTCGTCAATATTGCTTACTCTGTTGTAAACATAGTACACCTGTCCGCCCCGGGCCATTTCCCTGTGAATGGCCTCCCGCACCATTTCGTCATTATACTCCATCACGTAGGTCTGAATGGGCACACGGTCCACCGGCGGTTCTTCCAGCACGCTCATGTCGCGGATCCCCACCAGGCTCATGTGAAGCGTTCTGGGAATGGGTGTGGCCGTCAGAGTCAGAACATCCACATTCTGCTTCATCTGCTTGATCTTTTCCTTGTGGGCCACGCCGAAACGCTGCTCCTCATCAATGATCAGAAGTCCCAGGCTTTTGAACTCCACATCCTTTGAAAGGATCCTGTGGGTTCCGATGACAATATCCACATATCCCTTTTTCAGTCCTTCCAGGGTTTTTTTCATATCCGTGGAAGTCCGGAACCGGGACATCAGATCCACACGCACGGGGAAATCCTTCATACGCTGGACAAACGTATTATAATGCTGCTGGGCCAGAATGGTGGTGGGCACCAGATAGACCACCTGCTTGCCTTCCTGCACCGCCTTGAAGGCTGCCCTCAGGGCAATCTCCGTCTTTCCGTATCCCACATCTCCGCAGATCAGACGGTCCATGATCTTCCGGCTTTCCATATCACGTTTCACATCTTCAATGGCTGTCAGCTGGTCATCCGTTTCCTCATAGGGAAACATTTCTTCGAATTCCTTCTGCCATACGGTATCTTCTCCGTACTGAAAACCGTCGGTCTGCTGTCTGGCCGCATACAGCTCCACCAGTTCTCTGGCAATTTCCTTTACCGCTGTCCGGACTTTTGTCTTGGTTCTGGTCCATTCACTGCCGCCCAGCCGGTTCAGCTTGGGCTTTTTGGCATCCGCACCGGCATATTTCTGGATTCCTTCCAGTTTCGTGGCCGGCAGATACAGATTCCCCCCGTCTCCGTACTCGATTTTGATGTAGTCCTTGATCACGTGGTCCTGCTCGATCTTTTCAATACCGCGGTAAATTCCCAGTCCGTGACTTTCATGGACCACATAATCTCCCACGGTCAGTTCGGAAAAGCTGGCAATTCTGCGTCCCTCATAATGATACCGTTTTCTCTTTTTCTGCCGCTTCTCCGCCCCGAACATGTCTCCTTCGGTAATGACCACAAATTTGATCAGCGGATACTCAAACCCCTTATGAAGTTTTCCGTAGGTTACCAGAATTTCCCCCGGCTTCACCGGCTGGCCCGGATCCTCCGGGCAGTAGGCCCTGAGGTCATATTCCCTCAGGTCTCCTGCCAGACGGCTGGCTCTGGTTCTGGAAGCCGACAGCAGCACCACCCGGTACCCGTCCCGTTTCCAGGCAGTCAGATCCTTGATGAGAAGTTCAAAACTGTTCTGATACGAACTGACATTTTTTCCCGTGATACTGTATTTTTTCCTTACGGTCATGCCCGGAAGTTTCTGTTCCAGTCCGTTGAAAAACAGGGCATCCTCACCCTGAAGTGAGGCCAGCACCGTTCTGGAAGAAAAGAGCAGGTCCGCCTGGCCCGGCAGAAGATATCCTTTCTCCAGCCGGTTTCCCATGCTCTCCCGGAATTCTGTCTCCACAGTCTCCCCTTTTTCCTTGAGCCTCTGCGGTTCGTCCAGAAAGACTGCCAGTCCTCCCCTGGCCCCTGCATCCTGCATATAGTTCAGAAAAGACACCGTGTCCCGGCAGAAATACCGGATATATCCGTCCAGTCCCCTGATGTCCGTTCCCTCACGCAGTCTTTCCGTAAGTTCCCTTACTGCTTCGCGGATCCGGTATGCCTCCTCGGTCTTCATGGCGTCCCGAAACTGTTTTTCCTGTTTTTTTCCTTCGTTTTCAATAAGGTCCAGACCCGCTTCCGCCTGTCCTTCCCCCAGAATCATTTCAGCTGCCGGGTAAATAACCACTTCCTCCAGCTGTACAATGGATCTCTGGCTCTCCGGATCAAAGGTCCGGATGGAATCCACTTCGTCATCCCACAGTTCGATACGCACCGGAAGTTCTTCCGTCAGCGGGAAAATATCCAGAATTCCCCCGCGAACCGAAAACTGTCCCATGCCGTCCACCTGTGCCATTCTTTCATATCCCATGGATACCAGACGCCCTGATATTTCCTTCAGATCCAGCGTCTGTCCGGCGGAAAATTCCAGACAGCTGTTCCGGATCTGTTCCAGCGGAACCAGATGATCCATCAGTCCGTCCAGAGTGGTGACCACAACGCCTCCCTCATCCCGGATCAGTCTGGAAAACACCTGCATTCTCTGTCTGGTCAGCAGGTTTCCGTGAATATCAGAGCTGTAGAACAGCAGGTCTCTGGCCGGATAAAGCCATGTGTTTTTTTCAAAATAACTGAAGTCATCAAAAAGTTCCCGGGCTCTGGTGTCATCGTAGGTCACCACCAGCTTCCATGCCTTTTCCCGCGAAAGTTCATACATCAGGTGTACTTTCTGGGAATCTGTCACGCCGCAGATCTGAACAGGACCCCGGCCCAGTTCCAGGTCCCGTTTCATGTCCGTATATTCCGCCAGTTCCGTCAGCGGATTCGCAAAAATTTCTCCCATATATGCCTCCCGTGGAGTCTGTTTTCATGTTCAGAGCCCGTCAGGCCTTTTTCGCGTTATGGTCATTCATTGCTTTGTCCACGCCCTGGGACACAATCTCACAGACTGCGTCAGCGGCTTCCTTCACCGCAAGTTCCATGATCTTTTTTTCCTCTCCGGAAAAGTGTCCCAGCACATAGTCCGCCAGATCCATTCTCGGCGGTTTTTCTCCTACCCCAACCTTGACTCTCGGAAATTCCTGGGTACCCAGATGGGCGATAATGCTTTTGATGCCGTTGTGACCGCCTGCGCTTCCTTTGGCCCGGATTCTCAGCTGCCCCGGAGCCAGGCTGATGTCATCATAGACCACCAGAATATTTTCCGGATCCACCTTATAATAATCTGCGGCTGCCCGGATGCTTTCCCCGCTGGAATTCATATATGTCTGAGGTTTTAAAAGAATGACCTTTTCTCCTTCTATCACGGCCCTTCCGCAGAGTGCCTTATGTTTTTTTTCCGAAATATCCGCCCCCAGCCGTTCCGCCAGTGCGTCCATCACCATAAATCCCGCATTATGGCGGGTTCCTTCGTATTCTTTTGTGGGATTTCCCAGTCCTGCTATGATAAACATTCTGTATTCTCCTTTACACGCCTTTAAGGGGCCTTTGAAACGCCCCCGGACTTTTCATTCTAGCAGGTTTGCAGAGCAGTTACAAGGGATTTCTCCCGGCTTTTTGAGCTGTTTTCCCCTGGTATGCGGATTTTCCGGAAACAGGAAACCATCTCCGGTACGCTTCTGTCCCGGAATGCTCTTTTCCGCTTCGAAAAAAGACTTCCGGGACGGCATCTCACCATTTTCCGGATGCATGCCGTCCCGAAAGCCAGAATTCTGTCTGTCAGGGTTTTCTCTGTTTTTTTCGTTCCGGTTCCTCCTTCCGGCGTCACCGGCCCGGCATATCTTCCCCTGTCTCAGGCATTGCGGTTCCCGCATGCCGTATGATCTGTATGCAGAAGCGCATGAGATTTTCCGGACATGGGCTCCCCGAAATATTCCTGATACATCCGGATCACATCCGGATTTTCATGGGAGTACCGCACCGGTGCTTCCGCATCCAGCCGGTACAGGGTCTTTCCTCTTTCAAAAGCCAGTTCCTCACCGTCATGGATGGGCTGTCCGCCGCCGCCCACGCATCCGCCCGGACATGCCATGACTTCCACAAAATCATAATGGACCTCACCCCTCTGGATTCTCTCCAGCAGCCGCCTGGTATTGCCCAATCCGCTGACTGCGGCTGTATGAATCACCAGGTCTCCGATATGGAACTCGCCTTCCTGCACCCCTTCATTGGCGCCGAAGCCCTGGCTTCTGACGGCCCGGAACGCATCTGCCGGCGGATTTTCTCTCTGAATAATATAATACGCAGACCTGAGTGCTGCTTCCATGACGCCTCCGGTGGCTCCGAAAATGACTCCGGCTCCGCTTCCTCCCCGCATGGGACTGTCACCCGCGATATCTTCCAGTGTATCCGGGCTGATATGGGCGGCCCGTATCATCTTGTTGAGCTCTCTGGTGGTAATAACCACATCCACATCGTGACCGGCATATTCTTTATAATACAGTTCCATTTCCCGCTCGCTCTTTTTTGCCACACAGGGCATCACGGAAACCGTCACGATCTTTTCCGGATCCACTCCCAGTGTTTCCGCAAAATATGTCTTCATCACGGCTCCGAACATCTGCTGGGGAGATTTGGCCGTGGACAGATTCTTTACAAAATGGGGGAACTGACATTTCACAAAACGCAGCCAGCCGGGACAGCAGGAGGTAAACATGGGCCGGTCCCTGAATTCCCCGGCGGAAAACCGTTTCACAAATTCATGCCCCTCTTCCATGATAGTCAGATCCGCGGAGAACACCGTATCAAAGACATAGTCCACACCCATCCGCTTCAGGGCATCCATGATCTTTCCGATGGTGGCTTTTTCACCGGGAAGCCCCAGTTCCTCTCCCCAGGCCGTCCGGACTGCAGGCGCCACCTGCGCCACCACAATCTTTTCCGGATCTTCGATGGCTTCCCAGACTTTTTCCGTATCATCTCTGGCAGTCAGGGCACCCACAGGGCAATGGGTGATGCACTGGCCGCAGAGGGAGCAGTCTGCTTCTTCAATGGTCTTGAGCCCGGACACATTGATGGTGGTGCGGGAACCGGTTCCTTCCACGTCCCAGATCCCCAGTCCCTGGACCTTATCGCAGATCTGAACACACCGCATGCACTTGATGCATTTTTCCGAGTTGCGGATCAGCGGAAATTCCCGGTTCCATGGGCGGTATTCCGGCTCCTGTTTAAAGGGAATTTCCAGGATATTCAGGTCTCTGGCAATGTTCTGCAGACTGCAGTTGCCGCATCTGGGGCATGTCACGCACCGGGTGTCATGCTGGGACAGAATCAGCTGAACCGTATTTCTTCTGTGATTTCTGACCTTGGGGCTGTTGGTATGGATCACCATGCCGTCCTCGGCCACGTTGTTGCAGGAGGTGATCAGCCGGTTTTTCCCTTCCACTTCCACCACGCAGACGCGGCAGGCGGCAATTTCATTGATATCCTTCAGATAGCAGAGCTTGGGAATGGGGATCCCGCACCGGGCGGCAGCTTCCATGATCGTTGTATTTTCTTTTACCGAAATCTGTTTTCCGTCTATCGTGATATTTACCATAATTTTTCCCTGCCTCCCTTAAAGATTCCGTATCCGAAGTGATCACAGCGCAGGCAGCGCCCGGCTTCCTGGTGCGCTTCCTTTTCCGTCATGCAGTTTTCCACGCTGTCAAAATCGCATACCCGCTCGCACGCTTCCCGTTCCGTCATATTGACGCGGCCGCAGGGCAGTCTGTCCTCCAGATTCGGTTCCGGTATCTCCACATCACAGGTGATCTCATGACGGTATCCCAGATACTCGTCAATATTGGCAGCCACCACCTTGGCGGCGGCAATGGCCTGGATCACGGAGGCAGGGCCGCTGGCGCAGTCGCCTCCGGCAAATACGCCGGGCATGTTCTCAAACGCGCCGCTGCTCTGGGTAATGATCTTTCCTCTGGAAACGGGAACACCGGCTTCTTCAAAATGGCTGTATTCAATGGCCTGGCCAATGGCCCGGATCAGGAAGTCGCAGGGGATATACACGTCCGGTTCCCCGGAGGATTTCACGCCGGCCCGGCCATCCCGGATGGAGCTGATGATCTGGGGAGCCGCCCAGACACCCCGGATCCTTCCGTTTTCATCCACATCCAGAGAGGACGGTGCCTTCAGAGTCAGAAGCTCCACGCCTTCGGCCACGGCTCCCTCAATTTCCGTGGGCAGCGCAGTCATGTCATTTCTGCGCCTTCTGTACAGAATGCTGACCTTCTTTGCACCGAAGCGCCTTGCGGTCCGGACCACATCCATGGACACGTTTCCTCCTCCGATGACCACCACTTCTTTTCCGGTCATGTCCATCATATCATCCAGTCCCACGTTTCTCAGGAATTCTACTGCCGACAGCACACCTTCAGCGTCCTCTCCCTCCAGGCCCAGCCGCTTGTCGGCGCTGGCTCCGATGGTGATCAGAACCGCATCGTACTGCTCCCGCAGTTCCTGAATCGTCACATCCCGTCCCACCTTGACGCCGTAGCGCACCTCCACACCGGTCTTCAGAATGGCGTTGATATCGTCCTCCAGCCGTTCCTTGGGCAGACGGTAATTGGGAATCCCGTACCGCAGCATGCCTCCCAGCTTCGGCAGCATCTCAAATACTGTGGTCTGATGGCCCATCAGCTGCAGATAATAGGCTGCACTGAGACCTCCGGGGCCTCCGCCCACAACGGCGATTCGTTTTCCCGTGGACGGCATGCAGGCCGGCGGATCCACCACACCTGCATAATCGGCGGCAAACCGTTTCAGTCCCCGGATATTGATGGGGGCATCCACCATGTTTCTCCGGCATCTGGCTTCACAGGGATGTTCACAGATAAAGCCGCAGGTGGTGGGGAACGGATTGTCCTTGCGGATCAGACGGATGGCATCCGCATACCTGCCTTCTCCCACCAGAGCCACATAGCCCGGAATATCCACATGGGCCGGACAGAGGGTGACACAGGGCACCGGCTGATTGTATGTACAGGTACAGCGTCCGTTTTTTATATGCTCCACATAATCATCCCGGTAACCGATGAGACCTTTGTAAACCATATGGGCGGCCTCGTATCCGATGGCACAGTCCGCGGATTCCATGATGGAAAGCGCTGTCTTCTCCATAAGATCCAGGGTTCCCATGGTGGCCTTTCCATCCAGCACGTCCCGGATCAGCTGATTCAGCTGTCCCAGCCCGATCCGGCAGGGCACGCATTTCCCGCAGGTCTGTGCATGGCATAACTCCAGAAAAGCGCGGGCCATGTCAACAGGACAGAGTCCCGGCGGACTCGACTCGATCCGGCGTTCCAGATCCTTGTACAGCCCTTCCATGACGATCCGCGCTCTTTTTGGAGACATAATTTCCAGTCTGCTCATAATCAAATCTCCTTTTCGCTTTATGATTCCATTCCCCGGACAGCCCCAGATCCAGCCGTCCTTTTACCGCAGGTGCTTTTTCCCCATCTTATCATATATGATGTTTTGGAATCAAGTATTATCTGATATTTCATTCTGCATTTTTATTTTATTTGTCTTTATTTGTATATAGGCGAGGAAGTCTAACATAATCGTCGTTTTTCTCCTTCTGTGCATATTCGTCTGACGAATATGCACACCCGGTCACCTGTGTCATAAAAAAACGGGCTCCGGTACCAAGGTACCGTCTCCCGTCTTATCCACGATTCTGTTGTTTTATATGTTTTCTGTCTTTCCATAGGCTACTTTCAGCTGATGAATGCGTTTCAGATATTTTGCTCCTGTCACTCCCATCTTCGAAGAAACCGCCACCACCAGCGCATCCACCAGCGCCGCTGCGGCTGTCATGGAATGGTATTCTCCGGATTCCCCGCGATATACGTAAAGATTCACATCTGCTTTCTCTCCGTCAGTCAGGTGAAGACGGCCCGTAAAACAGAGAGTATGATAGCCGGCCGTTTTCTGCTGCTGCAAGATCATTTTCCCTTCCCTGGATATTTTGGAAAAGCCAAACAGAATAACCAGATCGTCCTTCTCCGCCTGCACCAGCCCCTCCAGCATCTCGGTTCCGCCTGAAGGAATCTGCTGTACAGGCAATCCAAGGCGCCTCAGGCGAAAAAGCAGAAGCTGGGCCATGGATGCAGAAGCACTTTTTCCATGAATCAGAATTTTTTTTGCTCTCAGAATCTCCTCCTGCGCCCGTTCAAATTCCTTCTGATCCATATACTGAAGCGTTTTTTCCAGGCATTTCTGCTGCTGCCTCAGATACTCCGTCACACCAAAAGGTCCGTTTCCCAAAAGCGTGCCTGCCATCTTTCCCACCGGTCCATCCGGATAATTCTGTTCCATTACCAGGTGTTTCAGCTGTTTGAAATCCCGACATCCCAGATGTCTGACAAATCTGGAAATGGTAGCTTCTGAAATGCCGGTCCTGCGGGCCAGCTGACCGATGGTCATAAACAGAAACTCCTCCCTGCTTCCTTCCACAAATTCCAGCAGCGATTGTTCTGCTCTGGTCAGTTTTTCCGGTTTCTGAGGAAACTGCAGATACATTCCGTCCACTCTCTCCTTATAATAACAATGATAATGCCTCTGAATGAACCAGCTTGTTGGTGGCCAGAATATCTGCCGGCTCCGTGCAGACCGGAATCCTTCCGGAACAGTCTGTACAGAGGCCTCCCGCTTCTTCCAGAATCCGGGCACCGGCAGCATAGTCCCATGGTTTCAGTCCATATTCCACATAACCCTCCAGTCTTCCTGCAGCAACATAGCAGATTTCCAGAGATGCAGCACCGATTCTCCTGATATCATGGCAGCAGTCATAAAAAGACCGCATGATGGAAAATGACCGGTCCGCATGTTGTCGGTATCCCGGATTGGTTCCTACGGAAAAAAGACTGTCCCTGAGCACAGAGTTCCGGCTTACATGGATGGGTTTTCTGCCGCACCAGGCACCCTTTCCCTGAAATCCCAGGAACATCTCTCCGGAAAACGGCTGAAACACAATGCCTCCCATTACGTTTCCTCTGTCTGCCATGGCCAGGGAAACAGTACTGTGCTGAAACTGGTGAATCAGATTGGTAGTCCCGTCCACAGGGTCCAGAATCCAAAGCTTTCCCGAAAGATCGAGATTTCTGTTCTCTTTTTCCTCTCCCATGAATTCATAATCCGGTGCAAGTTCTCTCAGGCGCCTGCACAGTTCTTCCTGCACCTCCAGATCCACGGGTGTGACAAAGTCTGTCTTTCCTTTCTCACCGATCCGCAGATTTTCTCCTGAATCCAAAAGGATTCTTCCTGTTTTTCCCACCGCTTCCGCTGCTTTCAGGAACAGATCATAATCTCTTTCTTTTTCCACCGTAATTATACCACCTTTTTCCCCTGAAAGGCAAGCCAGGCCGGTTCTTTCCCCAGAAGCACCGATACATAATCACCGCCCAGCGCGTGAATCTCTTTCAGTGCCCTTTTCAGCAGCCCCGCCGTCTTGACCTGAAGTGACGCCTGATCCGAAATACAGATCGCATATCTCCCCGCCTTCATCTCCTGGTACAGTTCCGCCACAGTGCGACACTCTTTTTCAAATTCTGTACGGATGCATCCGTACTGGACTGCCTGATGGGTATCGCTGCCTCCCACCACCGGTTTTCCATATGTTTTCCCGAGACCATATGTCAGATGTTCCGTCAGTTCCCTGTGCTCTGCCACATCTTTTCCGTTGAGGTCAAAAAAATGGAGCCGCGCCAGCTGCCTGTCCTCCAGTTCCGGTATATGGCTTCCGGCGCGGAACGGATGGGCCCCGCCCACCAGTACCGGGTACTCTTCCAGCAGATCCATCAGCCTGGAATACGGCAGAAAATGCCCTTTTTCTTTATATGGCTCCAGACGCTTGTTCACTTCCCTGATTGCCTCCATGGGTCCAACGGAAAGAATATGACCGCCTTCAGCAATATCTGTTTCCATTCCGGGAAAAATTCTCATTCCATCCGTCACCAGGGTATCCCCGTCCTTTTCCCCGTGTTCTGTCATATACCGGCAGATCCTGTCAAATCCAAGGGTATTGAAATGCTCAGTCAGGCAGATGGCATCCAGCCCTGCTTCTCTGGCTTCCGTAAGCAGCCAGCGGGTATATTCTTCTGAAAAAGGCAGCTTTTTCGCAAGCTTCCCGTGAGTATGAAAATCAAGATACAATTCCTTTTCCTCCTGTTTTAAATCATGGACGAAACCAGAAGCGTCAGCGATACCCAGAAAACGGAAACTGTCAGAAAGAGCAGATCGTCACAGGTAATTTTAAGAGAAGCAAGTTTCATCTTCCTTACTTCCCTGCTGACCGCCGCGTACCGGTAACCGCGGATTTCCAGAGCTTCCACAGTGGTTCTGGACCGCTTCGCCGTATTCAGCATCAGCGGATAAAATGCCAGAATAATGATGCGGAGCTGATAGATCAGATACCGGATCTTTCCGGAAAAAGTATCATGCTCCGGCGGATTTCCCCTCAGTCTGTATGAAAGCAGCACGTTCTGAAATTCTTCCATCAGCATAGGCAGAATCCTGTAGGCATAGGAAATGGAAAAAGACAGCCGTTCCGGACATCCATACCACATGAGTCCATTCGCCAGCCTGTCCGGATCCAGTCCGGAAAATACAGTAACCGATGCCAGAGAAACCGTCGCCACTTTCAGAGTCAGGATCAGCAGAGGCAGCGCTGCAGAAAGATTTCCTCCAAAAATCAATGTGGCAGCCAGCAGATATCCCGTCTGGGAAAATACCCCCACCGCAAACAGAAACAGCACAAGGCCCGCAACTTTTGCCAGCAATGTGGTGACAGCCACCATCAGAAAGCACCCAAGAAGAAATATCAGATTATCTGCAAACCAGGGAACCAGACCAAAAAACAGATACCAGGCCATAAGAATTCTCGGATCCCTGGCTGCGATCACCGTATCATCGTTTCCATATGCATTTTTCAGGACCTGATTTCTGAGGAAATCCATGGAAAATTTATCCAGTAAATTTTCAGACAGCTTCTGCATCATATTTATCCGCCTCCCCAAACATACCGGTAAATTCCGGTACCGTATAGCAATGTGCCTGTGCATCTATTCTCCGTCCCATGTCAAAAATTTCCGGGGGACGTATTCCTGTTCTAAACAGAAGCTCCCTGTTTCCGAAAATTTCATCCCTGCTTCCGTCTCCCACAATCTGACCTCCGCAGAGTACCAGGATCCGCTCTGCCCATTCGCATACCAGCTGCATGTCGTGAGTGGCGATGATCACTGTTTCCGTAATCTTCTTCATATCGTTAAGGGTTCTCATGATTTCTTTTCTGGTGGCAATATCCAGATTTGCCGTTGGTTCATCCAGAAGAAGAATTCCCGGATTCAAAGCGACTCCGATGGCAAGGCTGGCACGGCGCATCTGTCCTCCGGATAAAAGCCTTCCATCCCGTCCTGCCAGATCTGCCAGCCGGAACCTTTCCATCAGTTCTTCTGTCCGTTCCTTCCACCCCTCTTCTCCTCTTACCTGCATGGCGTAGGCGATGTCCGCTCTAATGGAATCCTTTATAAACATCTCTTCCGGATTCTGATACACCAAAGAAATCCGTCGGGAAAGCGACTCCATCTTTATGTCTTTCAGATCCTCCCCATGCAGTTCTATCCTGCCTTCCGAAGGATTCAGAAGGCCTGTCATCAGTTTCATCAGTGTGGACTTGCCCGCACCGTTGGAACCGATCAGCGCGATTTTTTCACCTCTGCGGATCTCCAGATTCAGTTTATCAAAGACTTTATGCGGTTCGCCTTTCACAGACCGGTAAGACACGGATACTCTGCGAAACGCTGCGGCAGGTTTTTCATGGTTTTCCTGCATTTTCCGGACTGGCGGACGCCTCCTTAAGGGAATGGCGGAAAAGATTTTCTCTCCTTCTTCCACTGTTGTGGGAAGTGGTGCGGTCTCCGGCAGCAGCCCCTCTTTCTGCAGTATGCAGGCAGCCATTGTCACCTGAGGCGGGAAAATATTGCATGCCTGCAGTTCTTCCACCCGTGAGAGTGCCTGACGTACCGGCAGCTTCCATGCAGCTTTTCCGTCTTTGAGAAGCAGCACATGTCTGCAGTAATCTGCAATATATTCCGTGTGATGTTCTATGACAATGATGGTTTTTCCATCTTCTTCATTGAGCTTCTTCAGGACCTCATAAATCCGGTCCGCGTGTCCCGGGTCCAGCTGAGCAATGGGTTCATCCAGAATCAGGATATCCGGTCCCATTGCCACAGCTCCGGCCAGTGCCAGAAGGTGAGTCTGTCCTCCCGACAGCTGCCAGACGTATTCGGATTCCCGTCCCTCAAGTCCGCACCTGGCAAGGGCATCTTTTCCCCGTTCCTTATAATCCTTCATACCGTAGTTCAGGCAGGCATAGGAAGCATCATCCAGGACCGTGGGACGTACAATCTGATTTTCAAAATCCTGGTATACATATCCTGCCTTCTGTGCCAGGGTTCCCACATCCGTATCCAGCGTGTTCCGGCCGTCGATCCATACATTGCCGGAGAATGTTCCGGAAATAAAGTGAGGAATCAGACCATTCAGAATCTTGCACAGAGTGGACTTTCCGCACCCGTTGTTCCCGACTACTGCCAGGAAATCTCCCTGGCTGATTTCCAGATTCACATGGTCCAGCGTGGGGCTGTCCGCACCAGGATATGTAAAACTCAGATCTTCAATCCGTATCCCGCTCATGACTGATTCTCCGTCCTGTTGTCTCCTTTTGTCTTCATGAACATCAGAACTGCTGCGGCTATGGCAGCCGCCGACGCCATTCCTGTGGCTATGGCAGTTCCGCTTTCCGCCCAGCCTGCCTCCCAGTCAATCAGTGAAACTCCGCTTTCTGCCAGCATCTCTGCCCCGATGGCACAGGCAAATGCCGCGAGACATCCCAGAATCACACTTATGTGGATTCCTTCTGACACAGTCTCTTTTTTTCTGGGCTGCATTCCCAGAAGCGGTTCTATTTTTCCATACATTCTGGGCACCAGGTAAAGGGTCGGAAGCAGACAGAACAGAATACCCGAAAACAGAAGATCGTTAAGAAATGCAAATCCTTCTGTGGCATAGACGCTTTCCGGAAGCCCCGCTACTGCCTCAAAATCTGCTACTGCGAACCGGACTTTCAGGATATCAACAATGGTTCCCATCAGAAGCTGCGCTCCGGTTCCCACGAAAGCTGCAGTCCCCACCATCAGCCGGTTCGAAGGATCCTTCACAAGCCGGCCGGCCAGGTACACTCCTAATGCCACAGTAATGAACTTTTCAAGTTCGCCAAGTCCCCCGAACTGTCCCAGCATGATTTCGCTGAATACAAGCTCTCCTGTGGATGCCCCCAGAGCTGCGGAAAGCGGATCAAAAAGCATTGCCAGGGTCAGCGGAATAAACAGGAAGTACTCTACAGAAAACTCCACAAGTCCCACCTGAAATTTGGGAATCAGTTCTGTAAACAGAGTTGCCAGTCCGTAAAGAGACATGGTCAGCACGAATACCATCAGTTTCTGCGACTGTGACACATTTTTTCTTTCAATGCCGTTCATTTTAATTCCTCCAATATTTTCTAACTTCAGGAACGGCTTTATTGTATCGAATACATGTAAACACATCCACCATGACGGCGTAAAATGAAATTAAAATTTACGTAAATGTATTTTATGAAATTTAATTTTCATTCAGGCCTGAACTGAATGTCTTGACAAAAGAAAACCGGGGCATCTGCCCCGGTTTTCTTATCCCAGAAGGTCCATCAGGCTCCGTACATCCTCTTCCCTGGTGGCCCAGCTGGTGGCAAACCGCACTACGGTATGATTTTCATCGTATTTTTCCCAGAAACTGAAGGCGACTTTTTCCTGGAGCCGCTCCATTTCTCTGTTTTCCAGAATCAGGAACTGCTGGTTTGTGGGAGATTCCAGATAAAATCTGTACCCTTTTCTGCGGAATCCGTCTTTCAGCATTTCTGCCATATCAATGGCATGCCGGCTGATGTTCTCGTACAGATGGTCGGTAAACAGGGTATCAAACTGGATTCCCAGCAGCCTTCCCTTGGCCAGCAGGGCACCTCGCTGCTTTGCCATGGTCATGAAATGCGCCGGCATCTTTCCTGCGGCAAAAACCACGGCTTCTCCGCACAGGGCCCCGACTTTGGTTCCTCCGATGTAGAATGCATCACAATACCGGGCCACCACAGGAAGCGTCACATCCGTATCCCGGCTCATAAGCCCGTAGCCGAGTCTTGCTCCGTCCATGTACAGAGGAATTTTATAGGCACGGCAGACCGCGGAGAGTGCTTCCAGTTCCGCTCTGGTGTAGAGCGTTCCGTATTCTGTCGGATGGGAAATATACACCATTCCGGGAAATACCATGTGTTCATGATTGCCGTCATGATAAAAATCTTCCATATACTGTTTCAGCTCTCCGGCATCCATCTTTCCGTCATGCTGAGGAAGGGTCAGTACCTTATGGCCCATACACTCAATGGCACCTGCCTCATGGACACTGACATGCCCTGTTTCTGCGGCCACCACGCCTTCATACGGAGCCAGCAGAGACCCGATCACCACCGCATTGGTCTGAGTCCCTCCCACCAGGAAAAACACGTCTCCATCCGGACATTGGCAGGCCGCCTTTATCTTTTCCGCAGCGCTTCGGCAGTATGGGTCATTTCCGTAGCCGGACAGACTTTCCCTGTTGGTCTCAGCCAGACGTTCCAGAATTTTTTCGTGAGCACCTTCTGTATAATCACTTTCAAATGACAGCATTTCTGTACCTCCTCTGTCTGTATCTTTCTCTGCACATTCTACCACCATACCGGCATTTCTTCCAGCGTTTTCATCTGCCAAAAAAACGTCTCCTCCCTGTGTTCTGTCCTGCAACAGAACACAGACGGAAGAAACGTTTTCTCTTCTGACTGTCAGTTATGATCCGGATTTCCGGTTATTTTCTCGGATGCGCCGTCCGGTATGCCTCACGCACAGAGCTGACACTGGCATAGGACATATACATCTGGGTCGTGGCAAGGTCTGCATGTCCCATCATGGTCTGAACTGCCTTCACATCTGCCCCGTTTCCCAGAAGATGGGCGGCAAATGAATGACGCAGGGTATGGGGAGTAATGTCCTCTTCAATTCCGGCTCTGTGTCCGTAATATTTGATGATCTTCCAGAAACCCTGGCGGCTCATGGGGCCTCCGCTGCAGTTGGTAAACAGCAGTTCCGACTCATTGCCCCGAAGCAGTTCCGGTCTGGCCTGGTCCAGATACTTCTGAAGCGCTTCCTTGGCGGCTCTTCCAAACGGAACGATCCTTTCCTTGTGCTCGTCCCGGCAGGTAATAAACCCGACTGACATGTTGATATCGCCTGTGGACAGGTGAATCAGCTCTGATACCCGGATTCCGGTGGCATACAGAAGCTCCAGCATGGCCTTATCCCGTACCTCCTTGGGTCCGTTTCCCTCCGGCTGAGCCAGAAGACGGTTTACTTCATCCACGGAAAGGATCACCGGCGCCTTTTTCTCAATTCTGGGTGCATGGATTGTCTCTGCCGGATCTCTCCTGATCCTGCCGCTGATCATTTCATAATGAAAAAAAGCCTTGATTGAGGCCAGCATTCTGGAAACCGTGGTCGCTGCCCGTCCTGCCTTTTCCAGATACAGCACATAAGATGTCAGAGCCGTTTTGGTGACCCGGGAAGGATCTGTCATCCCCATGTTTTCCAGAAACGCGGCCATCTGCATCAGATCACGTCTGTATGAGACCTGCGTATTGGACGACGCATGCTTCTCCTGTTCCAGATACTCAATAAAGCTTTTTATTTCCTCTCTCATTTTACTCATATCCCCCGAACGTTCCTGTCGTGCCCCTGCGGTGCCGCTTCTGCATACCCCTGAAGTCAAAAAAAAGCGGTAAACCGCATGTTTTCATACATTATAGCCTGCTTTTCCCGCAAAATCAAACACAAATTTCCCACTTTCCCTCCGGTTTTCCCCTGATTTACATAAAAAATACAACATCTTGCTCCATGGCTCCGGCCGTCGGACAAGATGTTGTAAAAAATTTTTTTCTTCTGTCAGAGAAACAGAGATAAAATCCGGGGATTCAGCCATGTTTCCGCAGCTGCTCCCGCCAGAACCAGCCCGGAAAGTGCGGCTGCAGCTGCCGGTTTCAGCCTCTGTCTTTCGGACGGTATCCAGAGAAACAGGACATAAATCACCGGAATATAAAACAGGCACTGAGGAAAAATCAGCAGAGCATATCTGAAAATACCGGCAATTCCCGTTTCCATGGTTGTCATGCATACCATCACGGCGGTGGAAAATCCCAGCCAGGCTGCGGCACCGGCCAGAAGCACCGGCGCAATGCAGGTCAGTTCCGCCAGAAACAGAAAAAGCAGTTCCGGAATTCTCCTCATAAGAACCACTGAAAACAGCCCTGACAGCTCCGTCCTGCTGAGCACAGATGCAGACACCAGACTGCTCTCCAGAATTCCCAGTTCCTCTTTCATCTCCGCACTGATGCCATTGCAGAAAACGGTTCCGAAAAATGTTCCGAGAAGCAGGAAAAAGGACAGCCGCACATAGCAGCTGTCCTCATGAGTTCCAGCAAAGCCCACGGCAGCACCCCCGGTTTTCTTTGATTCACTATATGACCGGATTCTGACGTTTATGCTTTTCCCTTCCTGTCCCGTTTCTGCCTGTCTGCGGCTGGGTCCCGGCATTTCTGCCCTCCTGCTCCGGCTTTCCGGCAGGTTTCAGTCTTTTTTTCTTATGCCTTCTCTCTGGGCATAGGCAGTAATGGCAGCAATGGTCTTTGCATCTGTCATTTTCCCTGAATAAATCATTTCCAGAAGGTCCGTGACCTCCCACGCTTCCACCTCAATGCATTCATCCTCATCCAGATGCTGCACCGACGGAATCAGATCACGCGCGATGAAAATATCAATGGCCTCATCACAGAATGCCACAGTGGTATTGACCGTCATCAGATATTCCAGATGTTCCGTACGGAACCCTGTTTCTTCTTCCAGCTCGCGGTATGCACACTCAATTCTGGGTTCCTCCGGTGCGTCCACTTTTCCGGCAGGAATTTCAAGTGTAAACCGGTCCAGCGCATTCCGGTACTGTTTCACCATCAGGATCTTTCCATCCTCTGTGACCGGCAGAACAGCTGCCGCACCGTCATGGTGGATATAATCATATTCTTCGCGGATCCCGTTGGCCAGCACCGTATCGCGGTAGACTCTGAGAATTGTCCCTGTATAGGCCAGATCCCTTTTCAGACGAATGGTAGCTTCCATATTTTTCCGTCCTCTCTTTATTTCAGCAGCTTGTTTTTTTCATAATTGGCGTCACAGGCACGGATCACAGCACTGCGGAATCCGCATTCCTCCAGCGCAGCCACGCCTTCAATGGTAGTTCCTCCTGGAGAACATACCATATCTTTCAGTTCTCCTGGATGTTTTCCCGTTTCCAGAACCATTTTTGCACTTCCCAGTACGGCCTGAGCTGCCATCCTGTAAGCCGTCTGCCTTGGCATCCCATGTTTCACGCATCCGTCTGCCAGGGCTTCGATAAACATGTACACATAAGCCGGTGAACACCCGCTGGCGCTTCCCACCACGTCCATCAGTTTCTCCGGCACCCGTTCCATTTTTCCGAAGGAGCTGAAAAATCTGCTGAGAGTCTCATTTTCTTCGTCGCTGAATTCTCCGCTGTCATAGCAGACTCCCGTCATTCCCTCGCCTACCATGGCCGGGGTGTTGGGCATGGAACGGACAATCCTCACATGTTCTCCCAGGCCTTCTTTCAGGTCTGCAATGGTATATCCGGCGGCAATGGAAATGACCACCTGGTCTCCGGTAACAATGTCCCGGATCTCTCTGAAAACTTCCGGAAGCACCTGGGGTTTTACTGCCAGTACCAGATATCTGGACTGTTTCGCACACTCTGCATTGGATGCCGCATGGGGAACCCCTGTTTCCTCCGTAATCCGCTCCATTTTCTCAGCATGAGCCGATGAAAAAAGGATCTCTTCGGGCGCATAGGATTTCAGAAGCCCTTTCATGATGGCAAGTCCCATGTTCCCCATACCGATAAAACCAATCTCTGCCATTTCCATTCCTCCTGTTCTGCCGCGGACGGCCCCTAAAACAGGGGAACCACCGCTCCTTCATACGTTTCTTCCATATACGTTCTGATCTCATCGCTCTGAAGGGCCTTTACCAGGGCCTGAATTTTTTCATCCTGTTCATGGCCTTCCTGTACGGCGATGATGTTTCCGTAGGTTTTGGCTCCCACGGAATCGGAATCTTCCACAGCCAGCGCATCCGTCACTTTAAGACCTGCCGGAATCGCATAATTTCCGTTGATTACGGCAATATCCACATCCTGAATGGCACGCGGAAGCTGTGCTGCCTCCATTTCAATGATATCCAGATTTTTCGGATTGTCAACTATATCCTGCTTGGTTGCATTCAGTTCCGCTCCGTCTGCCAGCGTAATCAGTCCCTGTGCTTCCAGAAGAAGAAGCGCTCTGGCTTCGTTGGAAGCGTCATTGGGTACCGCCACCTGGGCGCCGTCCGCAAGTTCCTCCAGAGAACCTGTTTTTCCTGCATAAATTCCAAAAGGCTCATAGTGGATCTGGCCTGCGGAAACCAGGCTGGTGTTATTCTCTTCGTTGAACTGTTCCAGATACGGGGTATGCTGGAAATAATTGGCATCCAGGTCTCCTGCGGCCAGAGCCGTATTGGGCTGGACATAGTCATTGTATTCCTTGATTTCCAGTGTATATCCTTCCTTTTCCAGAACCGGCTTTGCCTGCTCAAGAATTTCCGCATGGGGTGACGGGCTTGCGCCCACAACAATCGTCCGGGATTCCGTATCTCCGCTCTGGGATGCCCCTGTTCCGCATCCTGTCAGAACTGCCGCTGCAAAACCTGCTGTCAGAATAACTGCCGCATATCTCTTCATAATTATATCTCCTCTTTCTGTTTTCAGATAATAGTTTTTTTCATTTATATAAACCCCTGACCTGTCCGCCCGCGCGCCGAAGCATTCCGGCCAGTTGATTTATCACCGAGCCCGTCTGTCTGTTTTCTTCACCAGCACCATTCCGATTTCCTGAATGATCTGGACAATGATCACCAGCAGCACAATGGAGATCCACATGGGGCCGCTGTCATATCTGTAATACCCGTAATTGATGGCGACGGCACCAAGTCCGCCGGCTCCCACAAATCCTGCCATGGCCGAATATCCCAGAATTGTGGTGACCGCAATGGCTCCGTTCACCAGAAGAGACGGCCTGGCCTCCGGCAGCATCACCTTCCAGATGATCTGCCATGCCGATGCTCCCATGGATCTGGCCGCTTCGATCACGCCCCGGTCCACTTCCTTCAGGGAGGATTCCACGATCCTCGCCACATAGGGCGCTGATGTCAGGGTCAGGGGAACAATCAGGGCTTTCACTCCCACTGTTGTTCCCACAAGAAGTCTTGTAAAAGACTGAATCGCAATCAGAAGAAGCAGAAACGGTACGGACCGTATCAGATTAATGGCAATTCCCAGGACTTCCTGCGCTCTGGGATGAGGGCGGATCCCGTCTTTTGCCCAGATAACCAGCAGAATTCCCAGCGGAATCCCCAGAACGTACGCCAGGGCAGAGGACACAAACGTCATAATCAGAGAGTTCCAGGTTTCTTCTGCATACATGGAAATCATATCAAAGGTCATTTTTTCCAACCTCCTCATAAGGTACTTTTGCTGTATTCAGGTAATGGAGCACCCGACTGATGTCCTGCTCCTTGTCAGGCAGCTCAATGATCATCTGTCCCGCTGCAGTTCCCTGAATGTCCCGCGTCGCCGCGTACATGATATTGACCGGTACCCGGCAGGCCAGAACCAGATTGGAAATCACCGGCTCGTTGGATGACAGCCCGTCGAAGGTGATTCTGAAAAGCCGTCCGGTTCCGAATTCCACCGGTCTGGCGGCTTCCCCCAGAATCAGCTGTCTTCCGATTCTGGACTTCGGCTCTGAAAACACCTGGGACACGGTTCCGATCTCTGCAATCCTGCTCTGATCAATGATGGCCACCCGGTCACAGATGGCTTCCACCACGGACATTTCATGGGTAATCACAATAATGGTGATTCCCAGATTTCTGTTGATATCTTTTAAAAGAGTCAGAATTGATTTGGTTGTATTGGGGTCCAGAGCACTGGTGGCCTCATCACAGAGCAGAACTTTGGGCTCCATGGCAAGGGCTCTGGCAATGGCCACTCTCTGCTTCTGGCCTCCTGACAGCTGTGACGGATAGGATTTTTCCCGTTCCTCCAGCCCCACCATTTTCAGCAGCTCCTGCGCCCTGGCTTTCGCCTCATCTTTTTTCTTTCCTGCAATTTCCATGGGAAAACATACATTCTGAAGCACATTTCTCTGCGCCATCAGATTGAACTGCTGAAAAATCATCCCCATGGACTGGCGGGTCTTCCGAAGCTGCTGTTCTGTCATGGCTGACAGCGGTTTCCCATCGTAAAATACTTCTCCCTCTGTGGGCACCTCAAGATAGTTCATACATCTTACCAGCGTACTCTTTCCTGCGCCGGAGAGACCTATGATTCCGAAGATCTCTCCTCTGGCAATATCCAGCGTAATGTTTTCAAGAGCTCTCACGGTTCCCTGAGTCCCTGTAAATACCTTCCCCATTCCGTCCAGACGGATGATCGGATCTTTTTCTGACATGATTCCACTCCTTTTTCTGCCGCACTGCGGCGTATTCTGACGGACATTCCGGAGGTGCCGCCATACTTGCCGGAAAAGGCTTTATCGCTTCAGTGCAGCAAGGTCTTTTCCATAAAATAAAAAGCCGCAGTTCCTGTACGAACTGCGACTTCCCACTTTTTTACTGACCGGGCAGCTTTTATGAATCACAATCCACACATGATACAAAATTCTCTGAAATTTTTTCCACGCCAAAAACCATGCCGCACATGGCCATGCCGCACATCAGAGACATCATATTCATCTGAATTGTATGATTAAAAGTTTTCATTCAGCTACCTCCCCGGGCCTTTTTCAGTCCCGGTTTTATTTACGTTGCATTTTACAACACATTTCCCTGTCCGTCAATACTTTTTTCTAAAAATATGCTGTATGGAAAATTCTTTCATGTTTTTTTATGCCGTTTTGGCGGTACTTTTTTGTCTCACCGAGTTCCAAGCGGAATCTTTTATTATGCAGGGAATACCTTTTCCTGTATAATAAAAAATCCGAAAGTACACTGTCTTTTCGGACTATGTACTTTCGGATCTTCATATTTTCATTATTTTGCGTAGTCAGTTACTCTGGATTCCCGGATCACATTGACTTTGATCTGTCCCGGATACTCCAATTCGGCCTCGATCTTCTTAGAAATATCTCTTGCCATAAGAACCATATCATCATCAGTAACCTGTTCCGGTACCACCATGATACGGACTTCGCGTCCTGCCTGAATTGCATAGGATTTTTCCACGCCTTTGAAGGAATTGGTAATATCCTCCAGCTGTTTCAGACGGTTCGTGTATGTCTCCAGAGTCTCTCTCCTTGCACCCGGTCTTGCGGCAGAAATGGTATCCGCAGCCTGTACGATGCAGGAAACCAGACTTGTGGGTTCAACATCGCCATGATGAGATTCCACTGCATTGATCACAACGGCAGACTCTTTATATTTCTTGCAGAGTTCTGAACCCAGCTGGATATGGGAACCTTCCATTTCATGGTCGACGGATTTTCCAATGTCATGTAATAAACCGGCACGCTTTGCCAGCCGCACATCCACACCGATTTCCGATGCCAGCAGACCTGACAGCTGGGCAACCTCGATGGAATGCTTCAGTGCATTCTGTCCGTAGCTTGTTCTGAACTTCATCTTACCCAGAAGTTTTACAAGTTCCGGATGAATCCCGTGAATGCCTACTTCCAGAATTGCGGCCTCTCCTTCTTCGCGCATCATGTTTTCTACTTCTTTCTGCGCTTTCTCCACCATTTCCTCAATTCTTGCGGGATGAATTCTGCCGTCCACAATCAGACGTTCCAGGGCAATCCGGGCCACTTCCCTGCGGACAGGATCAAATCCGGAAAGAACCACAGCTTCCGGAGTATCATCAATGATCAGTTCCACACCGGTCAGAGTCTCCAGGGTCCGGATGTTCCGTCCCTCACGGCCGATGATGCGTCCTTTCATTTCATCGTTGGGAAGCTGCACCACAGATACCGTTGTTTCAGCCACATGATCCGCAGCGCATCTCTGAATGGCTGTCACCACGTATTCCTTGGCTTTCTTTTCAGCCTCTTCCTTGGCTTTGCTTTCCAGTTCCTTGATGAGCTTTGCAGTATCGTGCTTGACATCTTCCTCCACAGTTTTCAGAAGATATTCCTTGGCCTGTTCGGAAGTAAGACCGGAAATCTTTTCCAGTTCCTCTTTTTCCTTCTCAAACAGTTCCTCCACTTCAGCGCTGCGCTTCTTCAGGGATTCCTCTCTGGACATCAGTCCGGCCTCTTTCTTTTCCATGGCCTCAGCTTTTTTGTCCAGATTCTCTTCCTTGCTCAGCACACGGCGCTCATAGCGCTGAATCTCTGCCCGGCGTTCCTTGGTTTCACGTTCCAGTTCATTTCTTGCCTTCAGATTCTCTTCCTTGGCTTCCAGGAGAGCTTCTTTTTTCTTCGTCTCTGCGACCTTCAATGCTTCATCTATTATTTCTCTGGATTTCTCCTCAGCGCTTCCGATTTTCGCTTCATAATTCTTTTTCCGGTAAGACACAGCGAGGAGCCAGGTAATAGGGGCCACAATAATTGCTGTGATCAGCACATAAATTATTGGTGACACAGGAGCACCTCCTTTATTTAGTTTTCATTGTACAACACTTCAATTTTAAACTGTTTTATGCATTATGTCAAGCATATTGCCCTCATTCTGTGTCTTTACGTGCATAATGAATCAAAGCGGACGATATCACCTCATAAGAGAAGCCTTTTCTGGCCAGATATGCTGAAATTTTCTGCTGCTCCGCCCGGTCAGCCTCACCCCCGGAAAACCCCTTTTTTTTCAGCAGATCCAGAATCTGAGCCTCTTCATCCACCGGCACTTCTTCCATCACGGTTTGGATGGTCTCCCGGTCGATGCCCTTTCTCTGAAGTTCAAATATAATCTGCTTTCTGCTTTTCTTTTTTCCGTTCTTTTCCAGATACCGGTATGCATAATCCTCATCATTGAGGTAACGGTATTTCCTGAGGAAACTGACTGCATCATCAACAGAGGCTGGCGAAAACCCCTGTTCCGCCAGCTTCTTTCTCATCTCATTTTCAGTTTTTCCGGAAAACTGCAGGTAATACAGGGCTTTGTCCCTGGCCTTCCTGAATTCCTCCGGCATGCCGGAAAGCGGCTGATCCGTATGTTCCATCTGTCAGACCTCTTTCCGCAGCTCTAATTCTGTTCTTCCGGATCCCCGCCGGCGTTCTGTCCTTCCGGCAGTCCGGTCCCCTCCGGAGATGCCAGATGTTCCGCAGCCAGTCCGTACCGCTCTCTCACCTTGTTTTCAATTTCTTCACAGAGAACCGGATTGCCGGCAAGGTAGATCTTGGCATTTTCCCGGCCCTGGCCGATTTTGGCGCCGTTGTATGCATACCAGGAACCGCTCTTCTCCACAATATTCTCCCGGGCAGCCAGATCCAGAATATCTCCTTCTCTGGAGATTCCCCGTCCGAACATAATATCAAACTCCGCTTCCTTAAACGGCGGTGCAATCTTATTTTTCACCACTTTGATTCTGACGCGGTTTCCGATCATTTCACCGCCCTGTTTCAGCGTTTCAATCCTTCTCACATCCATCCGGACGGATGCATAGAACTTCAGTGCCCGTCCGCCTGTGGTTGTCTCGGGATTTCCAAACATGACGCCCACCTTTTCACGGAGCTGGTTGATGAAGATGACAATACAGTTTGTCTTGCTGATGACGGCAGTCAGCTTTCTCAGAGCCTGGGACATAAGTCTTGCCTGAAGACCCACATGGGAATCCCCCATGTCTCCGTCAATTTCCGCCTTGGGCACCAGCGCAGCCACTGAGTCCACAATCACGATATCCACAGCGCCGGAACGTACCATGGTCTCCGTGATTTCCAGTGCCTGTTCTCCGTTATCTGGCTGGGAAATATAGAGATTGTCAATATCTACGCCGATATTTCTGGCATAGACCGGATCCAGGGCATGCTCCGCATCGATAAAGCCCGCAATTCCGCCCCGTTTCTGAACCTCTGCCACCATGTGCAGGGCCACTGTGGTTTTTCCGCTGGATTCCGGTCCGTAGATCTCGATCACACGTCCTTTGGGAACGCCGCCCAGTCCAAGGGCAATATCCAGACTCAGGGAACCTGTGGGTACTGTTTCAATATTCATTCTGGCGCCGGAATCGCCCAGTTTCATGACCGAACCTTTTCCATACGCCTTTTCGATCTGTGTAAGGGCCGCATCCAGAGCCTTCAATTTATCATCCTGATTCATATTTGTCCTCCATTTTCGAACAGATGTTCTGATATGTCCTAATCATAATATACATGCCGTAAAAAGTCAACTGTTTCTTCTGGGAAGTCCCGGGAAATTTCGGGGGCAAGAAAGGAAAATGCAGAAAGGAACCTGCAGGGATATTCCTATGATATACCCTCAGGTTCCTTTCTGTCAACCTTCCTCTCTCCGGTAGGTATCGGAAAAGACAACTTTCATTTCCGTTCCCTTTCCTTCCTGACTTTCCAGGGACAGCTCCGCCCCGTGCTGGGAAACAATATGTTTTACAATGGCAAGTCCCAGCCCCGTTCCGCCGGTGGCTTTGGAACGGCTCTTGTCCACTCTGTAAAAACGTTCGAAAATACGGTCCTGATGTTCTGCGGAAATGCCGATCCCCGTATCCCTGACAGACAGGAACACATGGGTCTTTTCCGTATTGACCGTCACCGTAACGGAACCGCCTCTCTTATTGTACCGGATGGCATTGTCGCACAGGTTATAGACCAGTTCTTCCATCTGCTGTCTGTCGGCAAAGACAATGGACGGTTTTCCGCACAGTCTCATGGTCACTCCCTGTTTTTCGGCGTTCATTTTCAGCATGTCCACACATTCTTCCGCCACCTGGTACAGATCCACATCCGTATATTCCACTTTGCAGGTATCACTGTCCAGCTGGGAAAGCTGAATGATATCGTTGATCAGGGTCAGAAGCCGGCTGGCATTGTTGTGAATCTCCCCCGCAAACCGTACCGTATCTGCCCCGCTGGCCATTCCATGTTCAATCAGTTCCGCGTATCCGGAAATAGCCGTCAGCGGAGTCTTCAGTTCATGAGAGACATTGGCCGTGAATTCCTGGCGCATCTGGGCACTTCGCAGAATATCCTCATGCTGCTGACGGATCTTTGCCACAAACGGAGCCAGCTCCTTATAGACGGCTTCCGCTCCCGTATCGGAAATGTTCTCCGCCATATGTTCAATGGGCTCCACCAGACTTCTGGTAAAATAATTGGAAAGGAAAAAGCACAGGAGAAACAGCAGAAGCAGTACCCCGAGAATGGCAGGCATCATGTTACGCAGTACTGCAAACAGGCTGTCCGCCTCTCTGGATACCCGGATCACCGTACCGTTGTCCAGCCGTACCGCATAATAGAACAGATTTTTGTCCACGGTCTCCGAAGATCTGCTCCCGCTTCCTTCCCCGTTTTCAAGGGCAGCCTTCACTTCCGGTCTGTCGGCATGATTTTCCATGGCTGCGGCATCTGCATTGCTGTCAAAAAGGACCGTCCCGTCCGTGTTGATCACCGTGACACGGAGGCTGTCCGGTCCCATGTCATAGGCATCCTGATGAATGGTGTCCACCTGGTCGAACACATGCATGTTCTTGAGCACCAGAGCGTCTGCCTTCAGGTCGCTTACCACCTGTTCCTTAAACAGTCCGTAAAAGGCCATCATTGCAAACACAAGTGTCAGTACGATGGCCAGTGTGGAAGTGGAAAGGAGTTCCATATGCAGTTTGTTCTTCATGGTATCCTCCCCCTGCCTTTATTCAATCATGTATCCCACGTTTCTCACGGTCCGGATCATGCTTCCGGCATCCCCCAGTTTCTGTCTCAGCGTCCGGATATGCATATCCAGCGTTCTGGATTCTCCCTCAAAATCGATTCCCCAGATCCGCTCCAGAATAATCTCCCTGGTAACCACAATCCCCGCATTGTGAAGCAGCAGCTTCAGAAGTTCATATTCCTTGAACGTCAGGCTGCACGGTGTATCCTTGACATAAACCATATGCTTTTCGTCATCCAGGAATACATCTCCCAGCGACAGGAACTTGTCCTCTTCCATGGTCCGTCTCAGAATTGCCTTGACTCTGGCAATCAGCTCCATGACGCCGAACGGCTTTGTCAGGTAATCGTCAGCTCCTATGTCCAGCCCCTTTACCTTGTCAATCTCCGTGGTCTTGGCCGTCACCATGATTACCGGCAGTTTCTTGGTCTCCGGCCGGCGGCGGATTTTCTTGACAATCTCCAGTCCGTCCTCGTCCGGCAGCATGATGTCCAGAAGAACAAGATCCGGCTGTTTTTCTTCCATTTTTTTATAAAAATCCCGGGCGCACTCAAATCCGTCCACCTGGTATCCGCTGTTTTTCAGCGCAAACATTTCTATTTCCAGAATATTCTTATCATCTTCCACTGTATAGATCAGCGCCATGACATATACCTCCCGTTCCTGCCTGTAAATAACCTCCCGCCGCCTGACGCCATGTTTTCATGACGGCAGGCGGCGGCAGTTCACATTTATGACGGCAGTTCATATTTATGACGGTATGCTTCCACCTGGGCCGCAAATTTCACATCATTTTCCCTCTTGAGATTTTCCAGATAGCCATGGGTATCGAATCCGTCCCTGGCAATTTCAATGATACTGATGGCAATGTTGGAGCAGTGGTCCGCCACCCTCTCATAGTTGGTGGAAATATCAGAAAGGACAAATCCCTGCTCTATGGTACATTTTCCCTTCTGCAGACGGCGGATATGATTGGCCTTCACGCAGGTATTGATATCGTCAATGACCTCCTCCAGCGGTTCCACCAGCGTCGCCGTGCTGACATCATTTTTTTCAAATGCCTGGATGGAAAGATCCAGAATGTCCTTGACTGCTGAGGTAAAGACCGCCAGCTCCTTCTGAGCCTTTTTGGAAAATTCCATCTGCTTGTCATGCATTTCCTTGGCCGCTTCCATCAGGTTCATGGCATGGTCGGAAATACGTTCAAAATCTCCGATGCAGTGCAGCAGAAGAGATATGGTACGGCTGTCATTCTTGGAAAGATGTCTGCCGCCCAGCTTCACCATATAGGTTCCCAGCTCGTCTTCATAGTGGTCTACCCTTTCCTCCAGCGCAGCCACCGCATCCGCTTTGTTCTGGTCATACTCTTCCAGCAGCTCCACTGACATGAACAGGGCTGCCTTTGCAAGTTTTCCCATACGCACGGTCATGTTCCGGCACTGTTCCACGGCAAACGCGGGGGTATCCAGGAAACGGACATCCAGGAGTCCGAATTCGTCACCGGACTCATCCCCTGATTCCTGCACTGCTTTTCCGGGTACTGTCTGGGCATCCGGAATTGTAAGGCAGGCAAGCGTTACCAGACCTTCGGAGAACGGAAGCAGGACGATGGTTGCCGCCACATTGAAGCAGCTGTGGATCACGGCAATTCCCACGGGGCTTGCAGCCTCATTCAGGAATTCAAAATGTACAAATACGTTGAGTGTATAGAACACCACCATGAAAATCGCAGTTCCGATGATGTTGAAGTAAAGGTGTACCAGAGCTGCCCGGCGGGCATTCTTGCTGGCGCCGATACCGGAAAGCATTGCAGTCACACAGGTACCGATGTTCTGTCCCATGATGATGGGAATTGCTGTCCCGAAGCTCACGGCACCGGTGGCACAGAGTGCCTGCAGAATACCGACGGATGCAGATGAGCTCTGGATCACCGCTGTAAGAACGGCACCCGCGATGAGGCCCAGAATGGGATTGGAAAACATGGTCAGGATTCCTGTGAATTCCGGAACATCCGCCAGCGGTTTCACCGCACCGCTCATGGTCTCCATTCCGAACATGAGAACCGCGAATCCGATCATGATGGTACCGATATCTTTTTTCTTTTCCTTTTTGGAAAACATCAGGAAAATGATGCCGATCACGGCCAGCACCGGTGAAAAAGATGACGGCTTTACAAGCTGTATAAAGAAGTTATCACTTTCAATTCCCGTAAGGCTCAAAAGCCAGGATGTGACGGTGGTACCGATGTTGGCACCCATGATCACGCCCACAGCCTGAGACAGCTTCATGATGCCTGAGTTTACAAAACCCACCACCATAACCGTCGTGGCTGAAGATGACTGAATCACTGCTGTAACTCCGGCTCCAAGAAGCACGGCTTTCAGAGGATTCGACGTCAGCTTTTCAAGAATTCTTTCCAGGCGTCCTCCCGACACCTTTTCCAGGCCCTGTCCCATGGTATCCATTCCGTAAAGGAACAGCGCGAGCCCTCCGAACAAAGTCAAAACACCAAAAAAATCCATACATTCCTCCGTAAAAAATGTGTAAAACACCCTTCTTTTTTCCTATATTCCGTTGTCAGGATATCATCAGTATGTAAAATGTCAACCGTCCTTATGTAAAATTTACGTAAAATTTAGAACCGCCGAAAGAGACTTTCCCTCCTCCGGCGGTCACAAATCCGTATAAAACACGATTATTATTGTAAAAGGCGCTCCACATCCAGCAGCCCCCAGCCCTGCTGATTTCTCGGCAGCCCGATATCCCTTGAACTTTCCATCAGCTTCAGCTTCACATCCCGGTTTGTCATATCGGGATACTTTTCCAGCAGAAGCGCTATGGCACCTGAAACAATGGGCGTTGACATGGACGTCCCGCTTTTTACCGTATACCGGTCCGGCCGGCCGGCGCAGCTCACAACACTGCAGCCGGGTGCCACCACATCCGGTTTGCAGATGCATGCTGCCGTAGGTCCCCTTCCGGAATAATCCACCATACGGTTTCCCGCCACCACAACTTCCCTGCTGTCATCCGAACATCCCACCGTAATGACTTTACGGCTGATGCCAGGTGTGGTAATGGTCATGCTGCCCGGACCGTTGTTTCCTGCCGCCACCACAACCACAATACCGGCATCCCACGCCCGGTCCACTCCTTTTACCAGGGCCGAGTTCTCGCTCATCCCCTTTTTCCCGTAGGAACCCACGGAGATGTTCACGATCCGGATGCCGAATTCTTCTTTATGCTCAATGATCCATGAAATCCCGGAAAGCACATCGGAAGCAAAACCGTTTCCTTTCCGGTCCAGTACTTTGACGCCCACCAGACTGCAGCCGGGCGCAATGCCCTGATACCTTCCGTCTGAAGCGGCACCGCTTCCACCAATGATCCCGCAGATGTGCGTCCCATGGCCGCAGTCATCATATGGCCTGGGCCGCCGGTTCACCATATCTGCAAACGCCGCAATCCTGCCTTCAAAGTCTCTGTGAGGAAACAGGCCGGTGTCCAGAACCGCAACCCCAACCCCTTTTCCCGTGAGACCGATCGTAAACGCATCCCTGCAGCGGATCTGTTCCTTTACACGATTCACATGGCAGATCCTCATCCTTTTTTATTAGGATATTCAGCACCGGAAATTTTGTAAATCCCTTTCCCGCTTTATCTCTGTTTTTTTACATACTGGATAAACATCTGCAGATTTTCCACCCAGAATCCCTGTTCTTCCCTGGTACACCGGGAAAGAAGCAGGCTGATCCGGTTCATCATCTGCTCCTCCGGTCTGCTGCTTTTGATAAAATCCTGAAGCAGTTCATCAATGCCCACATTCAGGGCATCTGCGATCAGAAGCAGTTTCTCCAGGCTCACCATGGCCCGCCCTGTTTCAAGACGGCTGATGCAGCTCAGAGACGTGTCGGCAAGCTCTGCAAGCTTCTCCTGGGATATTCCTTTCTTCAGCCGGGCGTCCCGCACCCGTCTGCCGATTTCTTCTTTCATTGGCCACTCCCTGCACGTATTTGCTGTCACTGTTTTCAGTTTAGCAAAAGGGAATATCCATGTATAATAACTAAAACGCCTAATTTGATTTACAAAAACGACCTGTCATGATATTCTGAATAAAGGGGGATGCCTTCAGCCTTCCCGGAAACTTACGGGTTCCCCGCCACATGCAGTCCGCACGACTGCCGATTTATGCCGCCGTAACCGGCGGCGGAATGGAGATGAGTATGAACGCCACATCAAAAGATGAACTTTATCTGGAAGCCATAAAACTGTCTTTGCTGTCTCTGCACGCACGCGGCATTAATATGGAAGAAACTTTCCGACTGGTTCTGGATCTGTTTTCGGCTTACCAGGAAGCCGAACCGTCGGAAAAGCATCTTTCCCTTCTGAATCTTTTTCTTCAGGCCGGCCGGGAACTGGGACTTGGCCCTTATATGTCCTGCTTTCCCATGAATTCCCTGGCTTCCTCTTCCAGAAAGCTGTTTTCCCTGAAACGCGGGGTGAATTTTGAATACATATCCGCCTCTTCGTCCGCAATCGGCACTGCCCTCGGGAAATGGTCTTCCTCTTCCGGAAACTCCCACAGGAAAAAAGAGGCTGTGGATGAAATTCTGGACAGACTCCGGAAAAGAGAACCCGGAACTTCCTATTACTATACCGCTGCCGCGGCAGACGGCATTACCCGGCTCATGGAACTTCATATTGAAGACAGAATCTGTTATCTCAGAGACGTGGGCAGAGGCTATCTGTACCTTTTCCGGTCGGATTCCCTTTAAATCCGGATGTGTTTTTCATGTCCGGTCTTACAATTTTGCGGAAAAATGGTCAGAATCTTAAGAAAATCTTCATAATTCATTCAAAGAATATACAATCATTTTCCAGCAGGGCATGATATACTATAACCATAAAAAATGCACGATACAAAAGAATCCTTTATCCTTAAAACCTTTTTGAAAATCGAAATCCTAAATGATGAATCCCTGTACCGTAAGGTGCAGGGCTTTTTCATGACCGTCCGGAACTATATTTCCTTTCATTTTTCCTCATAGGTTCTTCACTTCCGCAAAAAACGCCCCGCGCACGAACCGTTCCGTTCATGCCGCGGGGCATTTTTATACTTTTATGAAGTTTTATTCCGATACATCTTTCAGGATATCGCAGAAATCAAAGGTGGCAAAATAATCCTTGGCGGTTTCCGCTCTCCGGATCATCTGCACGCTGCCGTCTTCTTTCAGCAGCAGCTCCGCACTCTTCAGTTTTCCATTATAATTGTATCCCATGGAAAAGCCATGTGCCCCCGTATCATGGATTACCAGCAGGTCTCCCATATTCACCTTCGGCAGCATGCGGTCTATGGCAAATTTGTCGTTGTTTTCACAGAGAGATCCCGTCACATCATATTTATGATCGCAGGGTTCCTTCTCTTTTCCCATAACCGTGATGTGATGGTATGCCCCGTACATGGCCGGACGCATCAGGTTGACCGCACAGGCATCCACACCGATATATTCCTTATACGTATGCTTTTCATGGATGGCTCTGGTTACCAGGCAGCCGTACGGCGCCAGCATGAATCTTCCCAGTTCCGTATAAATGGCCACATCCCCCATACCTGCCGGAACCATGACTTCTTCATAGGCTTTTCTTACGCCTTCTCCGATGACAAAGATATCATTGGCCTCCTGATCCGGATGATAGGGAATTCCGATTCCGCCGGAAAGATTGATGAAGCGGATATCCGCACCGGTCTCCTTCTTCAGTTCCACTGCCAGTTCAAACAGGATCTTTGCCAGAAGCGGATAATATTCGTTGGTCACCGTATTGCTTGCCAGAAACGCATGAATGCCGAAATATCTGGCCCCTTTGGATTTCAGGATCTTGTAAGCTTCGGCGATCTGCTCCCTGGTCATGCCATATTTGGAATCACCCGGATTGTCCATGATGTCATTGCTGATTTTGAACAGCCCGCCGGGGTTGAAACGGCAGCAGATGGTCTCCGGAATCTTTCCCAGCACGTTTTCCAGACACTGGATATGGGTGAAATCATCCAGATTGATGATGGCTCCCAGATCGTCCGCCAGCTTGAATTCCTCCGGCGGCGTATCATTGGATGAAAACATGATATCATGTCCTGAAAAGCCGCAGGCCTTGGACATCAGAAGCTCTGTGGCGGAAGAGCAGTCTGTGCCGAAACCATATTCTTTCAGGATATTCAGGATAAACGGATTGGGAGTCGCCTTTACGGCAAAATATTCCCGGAAACCGGGATTCCATGCAAAGGCTTCTTTTACTTTTCTGGCATTTTCACGGATTCCCTTTTCATCATAGAGATAAAAAGGGGTCGGATATGTCTCCGCGATTTTTTCCAGCTGTTCCTTGGTTGCAAACGGTTTCTTTTCCATGCGTGTTTTCTCTCCTTAGTCTACTGTCACGACCCTCATGATATTGGTGGCCGTGGCCGGTTCATGTCTTCTCGAGTGACTCAGAACACCGGCAGTCACCACTGCCAGGTCTCCTTCCTGTACAATGCCGTTTTCCTTCAGCATATCAACAGAATTCATGATCAGTGTATCCGTGGATTCCGCCCTTTTTGCCCGGAACGGCTTCACACCCCAGTAAAGCTGCATCTTCCGGACCGTGGAAAGGCTTGGGGACATTCCCACCAGCATGGTCTTGGGATGCCATTTGGACAGCATCCTGGCTGTATAGCCGCTGATGCTGGGAGCAATGATGACTTTTGCACCCAGATTTCTTGCGGTGGTCACCGAAGAATAGCATACTGCATTGGAAATGCTGTGGCTGTCATCACCGCTGACTTTTCTTCTTTTGAAGAATGCATCATCCAGATGGGATTCGGTTTCCTCCACAATCTGCACCATCATTTTCAGTGCTTCCACCGGGTACTTTCCGTTGGCGGTTTCTCCGGACAGCATCACCACATCTGTTCCGTCGTAAACCGCATTGGCCACGTCCGTAACTTCTGCACGGGTGGGTCTGGGATTTCGTATCATGGAATCCAGCATCTGTGTGGCCGTAATTACCGGTTTGCACGCCTCACTGCATTTCTCAATCATCATTTTCTGGAGGAACGGCACCTGTTCCGCCGGGATCTCCACTCCCAGATCTCCTCTGGCCACCATGATGCCGTCGCTGGCTTCAATAATCTCGTCCAGATGTTCCAGCCCCTCTGCGTTTTCAATTTTTGCAATGATCCCCATGGCTGAACCATTTTCATTGAGGATATGGCGGATTTCCCTTATGGCATCCGCATTGCGGATAAAGGATGCGGCAATATAGTCAAATCCCATTTCGATGCCGAACCGGATGTCCTCTTTATCTTTTTCCGTCAGCGCCGGCAGTTTGATCTTCACATTGGGGACATTGACGCCTTTTCTTTCTCCCAGTCCCCCGCCGTTGACGACGCGACAGACAATTTCCGGGCCTTCCACCCGTTCCACCTGAAGTCCTATGAGTCCGTCATCGATCAGGATTCTGGACCCTTCCTTCACATCCTCATTCAGTCCGCTGTAATTGATGGAGACTTTTCTGCTGTCTCCCTCCGTCTCTTCCGTGGTCAGGATAAATTCCTGTCCTTCGGAAAGAAGGACTTTCTTTCCGTCTTTCAGGACACCGGTTCTGATTTCCGGTCCTTTGGTATCCAGAAGAGCTGCCACAGGCACACCGGCTTCCTCAGCCACCTCTCTCAGCTGCTCCAGTCTCTTTTTATGTTCTTCATGATCCCCGTGTGAAAAATTGAACCTGGCCACATCCATTCCGTTGATCACCAGCTGTCTCATGATCTCACGGTTGTCGCTGTTGGGTCCCATGGTACAGATGATTTTTGTTTTTTTCATAGCAGATTATGCCTCCTGTTTCATTGTTGTTGCCTGCAGTTTCCGTCGCCGGAGCCATTTTGCATATCCGCCTGCATCCGGGGCGGAATCCCCGGTGAAGCCGCGTTTCTTCCCTGCCTGGGGTCCATTCCTCCGCGCGTCACATGCTGATGGGTATACAGATGGTCCTGACAGTATTCATAATCCCCCTCACATTTGGAACAGAAGCGGAAAACCAGGTTCGGATCATCCAGTTCCGTCCTGCCGCAGACTGCGCACCGGTGTCTTCCCGTATGCGCTTCCGCGCGGACCGGTCTGGAGGTCTGTACCTTGAAATCATGCTTTCTTTTTATCTCTTTCGGGTTATATTTCCCGCCTCTGGACATTGCAAAATAGATGACAAAATTCAGCAGGGACATGAAGATGGCCACCCGAGTCACGGGATTCCCGAACACAAGTCCGTAGATAAAGTAGGCTCCGTTGAACAGAGCCAGCCATTTGGCCTTGATGGGAATGACAAAAAACAGAAGGAACTGCATATCCGGAAACGTGGCCGCAAAAGCAAAAAACAGAGAGAAATTCAGATAGTCCGTAGTCAGCGGATATACGGCTCCTGTCATCATATAAATGATGACGGCTGCCAGTACATGCCCCAGAACACCCATGAAAAAGTACAGGTTGAACCGGAAAGTTCCCCATACCCGCTCCAGGGTCGTTCCAAGATTATAATAAAGATAGATCGCAATCAGATTGAAAAAGATATCGCCGGAGGGCGGCCATACCATAAAGGTTATGATTCTCCAGATCTGCCCGTGCAGGATTGCTCTGGCATCCAGCATCAGATACCGTACATATACTTCCGGAGCAAACATCTGGATCAGCATGCCCAAAGCGTACAGAATCACAATATAATACATCAGGTTTGGAATGGCGAAACGGCCGAATCTCCGTTCCAGTTTGCTGAGTATGTTCATAGTCTAATGGAGTCCTTTCTTAATGGTAATTTCAGCCGGACAGGCGCCTGATGCCGTCGTCCCGGCCGCAGCACATAGTTATTCAACATTATAATTCCCACTACTTCCTTTTGTCAAACTCTTTGCTTTATCTTTTTATGATCTCCGAAAAAGTTTACGCATTTTTAACAGATATGTACCATTTTTTTACACCTGAATGCGCATTGTGTCGATTGTATTCCAAAAAAATTTATGATATACTGTGGCCATAGATATGCCCTTTCCTCTGCCGTTTTCATGCGGAGGTATGGGGCTGTTATTTTTCGTCTATATGATGCTATATTTTCGTATAGTATATTGTACTGTTATATTACAAAGGAGGTAGGGGATATCCCCGCTCATATGGATCAATGTTATCGGCTTGGAATCGACATCGGTTCCACCACTGTAAAAATTGCGGTGATTGATGATAACAATCACATCTTGTTTTCGGATTACGAGCGGCATTTTGCGAATATCCAGGAGACCCTGACTGCGCTCCTCAAAAAATGCAGGGATTCACTGGGAGAGATCCAGGTCCGGCCAAGCATTACCGGCTCCGGCGGTCTTACCCTGTCCGGTTATTTACATATTCCTTTCATACAGGAAGTTGTGGCCGTGGCCACGGCTCTTCAGGACTATGCACCGCGCACCGACGTTGCCATCGAGCTGGGCGGTGAAGACGCAAAGATCATTTATTTCACAGGAGGCATCGACCAGCGTATGAACGGAATCTGTGCCGGCGGTACAGGTTCCTTTATTGACCAGATGGCCTCTCTGCTTCAGACGGACGCCACCGGCCTTAACGAGTATGCCAAAAATTACAAGGCGATTTATCCCATTGCCGCCAGATGCGGAGTGTTCGCAAAATCCGACATCCAGCCTCTGATCAATGACGGTGCCACCAGGGAAGACCTTTCCGCATCCATTTTTCAGGCTGTTGTGAATCAGACCATCAGCGGTCTGGCCTGCGGCAAGCCAATCCGCGGAAATGTGGCATTTCTCGGCGGGCCGCTTCATTTTCTTTCCGAACTGCGGGCCGCGTTCATCCGGACCCTGAATCTCAGCGGGGACCAGATCATCGCTCCCGATCATTCCCATCTGTTTGCGGCCGTAGGCGCCGCCATGAATTCCAAGGAAGAACCGGTTCAGTCTGTGAATCAGATGATCCATGACCTGTCCGGCGGCATTAAAATGGAATTTGAAGTGAAACGTATGGAACCGCTGTTCCGCGATGAGGATGACTACAGGGAATTCACTGAGCGCCATAACCGCCATAAAGTCCTTCGGGGCGATCTGAAAACTTATAAGGGAAACTGTTTCCTGGGCATCGACGCCGGTTCCACCACCACCAAAATCGCGCTGGTGGGAGAAGACGGCTCTCTGCTCTATCATTTTTACAGCAACAACAACGGCAGTCCTCTGGCCACCGCCATCCGCTCCATAAAGGAGATCCGGGACCTGCTGCCGCCGGAGGCATCCATTGCCTGGTCCTGCTCCACCGGATACGGAGAAGCGCTTCTCAAAGCTGCATTCCTTCTGGACGAAGGTGAAGTGGAAACCATTTCCCACTATTATGCAGCCGCCTTTTTTGACCCGCAGGTGGACTGTATTCTGGATATCGGCGGACAGGATATGAAATGCATCCGCATCAAAGACGGTACCGTTGACAGTGTACAGCTCAACGAGGCCTGCTCTTCCGGCTGCGGCTCCTTTATCGAGACCTTTGCCAAATCTCTCAACTACAGTGTGCAGGATTTTGCAAAAGAGGCTCTTTTTGCACAGAATCCCATTGATCTGGGAACCAGGTGCACCGTATTTATGAACTCCAACGTAAAACAGGCACAGAAAGAAGGCGCTTCCGTGGCGGATATTTCCGCAGGCCTGGCCTATTCTGTCATCAAAAATGCCCTGTTCAAGGTCATCAAGATCACCTCTGCCGGTGACCTCGGAAAAAACGTGGTGGTTCAGGGCGGCACCTTCTACAATGATGCCGTATTGAGAAGTTTTGAACGGATTTCCGGCTGTGATGCCATCCGGCCCGATATTGCCGGAATTATGGGTGCGTTCGGTGCAGCTCTCATTGCCAGGGAGCGGTATCTCCGGAATCCCCGTCAGACAGGCATGCTGTCTCTGGACAAGATCATAGGCCTTACCTATTCCACTTCCATGACCAGATGCCGCGGCTGCATCAACAGCTGCGTACTGACTGTCAACCGTTTTGAGGGCGGACGTCAGTATATTTCCGGAAACCGGTGTGAAAGAGGTCTGGGAATTTCCAAGGCCAAGCGTGACATTCCCAATCTGTTCCAGTACAAGTACCAGCGTCTTTTTGATTATGAGCCTCTGCCCGCTGACAAGGCATTCCGAGGTCCTGTGGGAATTCCCAGAGTGCTGAATTTTTACGAGAACTATCCCTTCTGGGCTACATTTTTCAAAGAACTGGGATTTCAGGTGGTGCTGTCTCCCCAGTCCAGCCGCCAGATCTATGAACTGGGTATAGAGACCATCCCCAGCGAATCCGAATGTTATCCGGCCAAGCTGGTCCACGGTCATGTATCCTGGCTGATCAAACAGAAGGTTCCCTTTATTTTCTATCCCTGCATTCCCTATGAAAGAAAGGAAGTGCCGGGAGCCGGAAATCATTACAACTGCCCCATTGTCACCTCTTATTCGGAAAACATCAAAAACAACATGGAGGAGCTGAAGGAGCAGAATATCCGCTTCATGAATCCTTTCATGGCCTTTACCGATGAGCAGACCCTGACAAAACAGCTTCTGAAGGAATTCAAAAAGGAATTTTCCATTCCCGACAGCGAGCTGCGCGCCGCAGCGCACAAAGCCTGGGAAGAACTGGAAGCCGCCAGACATGACATAGAGAAAAAAGGCGAGGAAGTTCTGGAATACCTGGATAAGACCGGAAAACGCGGAATCGTGCTGGCCGGCCGCCCCTACCATGTGGATCCGGAAATCAACCACGGAATTCCGGACCTGATTACTTCCTACGGATTTGCAGTGCTGACGGAAGACTCCATCTCCCATCTCGGGAAGGTGGAACGGCCCCTGATCGTTACGGACCAGTGGATGTATCACTCCCGTCTTTATGCCGCTGCCAGCTACGTAAAGACCCGGGACAATCTGGATCTTGTCCAGCTGAACTCTTTCGGCTGCGGTCTGGATGCGGTCACCACGGATGAGGTCAGCGATATCCTGACCTCATCCGGAAAGATCTATACCGTGCTCAAAATTGATGAAGTCAATAATCTGGGTGCTGCCAGAATCCGCATCCGTTCCCTGATCTCCGCACTGCGCGTGCGGGATGAAAAGCGGTACACACGGAAAATTGTGGACAGCTCCTACAACCGGGTCCTTTTCACAAAAGAAATGCGCAGGACCTATACACTGCTCTGCCCGCAGATGTCACCGATTCATTTTGACCTTCTGGAACCGGCGGTCCGCAACTTCGGATATAACCTGGTGGTGCTCCAGAACGATGACAGAGGTGCTGTGGACACCGGCCTGAAATATGTCAACAACGATGCCTGCTATCCGTCTCTGATTGTTATCGGACAGATCATGGACGCTCTGCTGTCAGGCAAATATGATCTGGAGCACACTGCCGTTATCATGAGCCAGACCGGCGGCGGCTGCCGTGCCTCCAACTACATCGGATTCATCCGGAGGGCTCTGGAAAAGGCGGGTATGCCTCAGGTGCCTGTTATCTCCCTCAATGCCAACGGCATGGAGACCAATCCGGGCTTTACCATTACAGCTCCGATGCTGACCAAGGCCATGCAGGCCATTGTTTACGGCGATGTGTTCATGCGTGTTCTGTATGCCACAAGGCCTTATGAAAAAGTACCGGGTTCCGCAGATGCCCTCCATGAAAAATGGAAGAAAATCTGCATCCGTTCCCTGTCCAAAAAAGCTCCGGACATGACAGGATTTTCCAGAAATATCCGCGGCATCATCCGTGAATTTGACGATCTGGAGCGTCTGGATATCAAAAAACCCAGAGTCGGCATCGTCGGGGAAATTCTGGTGAAGTTTTCGCCTCTGGCCAACAACCATATTGTGGAGCTTCTGGAGTCGGAAGGTGCCGAAGCCGTGATGCCGGATCTGATGGATTTCCTTCTGTACTGCTTCTACAACAGCAATTTCAAAGCGGAAAACCTGGGCGGCAAGCGCTCCACGGCATATCTCTGCAACATGGGAATTTCCCTGCTGGAGTATTTCCGGAAAACTGCCCGCATCGCCCTGGAAAAGAGCCGTCACTTTACACCGCCTGCCCGGATCCGGAATCTGGCGGTCATGGCCGGCGATTTTGTATCCCTCGGCAACCAGACCGGCGAGGGCTGGTTCCTGACAGGAGAGATGCTGGAACTGATCCATGGAGGCGTGCCCAACATTGTCTGCGTTCAGCCCTTTGGATGCCTGCCCAACCACATTGTGGGAAAAGGCGTCATCAAGGAGCTCCGGAAAGAATATCCCGACGCCAATATCATTGCCGTTGACTACGACCCAGGCGCCAGTGAAGTAAACCAGCTGAACCGCATCAAGCTGATGCTGGCCACTGCCCATAAAAATCTCAAGGGAAAAAATCCCGCCTGAGAATCGTTTTCAGGCCGGATGTCTTTCCTGCCATACCCTGTTCTGCCATGACAAAGCAGCCGTTCCGAGACGGCTGCTTTCTTTATCTGTCAGTCATGTTTGATGGCTTCCAGCGCCGGAATCCTCACAGCTTTATCCGCAGGATAATATCCTGCTCCCACGCCGATGGCCACAGAAAACAGAACCGCAAACAGGGCCAGCCACCATGGAATGATCGAAAGCCTGGAAGATACCTCTCCCGCCCCCATCATCATATCCATGGAGGAGTCCGGGGATCCGGCCGATACCAGATTCATCACCGCGGATATGGCAAAGCTGAAGACAGTTCCCGCGATACCTCCCATGAGTCCGATAAATCCTGCCTCCATCAGAAAAATCTTTCTCACATCCTTTACGAAACATCCCAGAGATTTCATGACGCCGATTTCCCGTGTCCGCTCCGAAATGGACATGATCATGGTATTGGTGATCCCCAGCGCCGCCACAAACAGTGAGATCGTTCCCAGGCCGCCCAGCATCATCTGTTTCTGTCTTGCCTCCTGCTCCATGGGTTTCCGGATACTCTCCATGGAACTGGTCCGGAATCCCATTTTCCGGATCTCCTGTTCTGTTCCGGCCACGTCCCTGATGTCTTTCACCTTGACCAGAGCTCCCTGATAGCCTTCCCGGCTGTCGCGTTTTTTTCCTGCCAGGCGGGACTGCTGATCCAGGAGGGACTGAAACGTCTCCAGTCCCATGACCATTCCCATTGAGGTCTCTTCGCCTTTCCCGTAGTCTTCTTTCAGCCGCCCTCCGGCGGTCAGAGCCTGCGTCACCTTCTTTCCATCGTCTTTCCCGCTTTCCAGCTCCATGATCAGAGGTGTTTTCATAATATCAAAATATGGCGGCGGCATCACAGGCATCCCGTTTCCGTCCCATTCGCCTCCGTACATATCCACGGTATTCCTTCCTTCCGGGCGCCTGGTATCCTCAAATGCATAGGCCAGGTTCTGTCCTGCATAGATCCTGTCCTTCTTTTCCGGCTGCCATTTTCCTTCCATCAGCCGGTATCCCATGGTCTCCGCTGTCTGCAGATCAATTCCCACAACCGTGGCATAGGAAGTCCGGTACCGCCGGTCTCTGCCTCCATATATGACCATGGGAACATTTTCCGCCACCATCCTGGGGGTGACTGCCTCTACTCCCGGAAGTCCCTTCATCTGACTCACTGCCTTTTTATTGAGTTTCTGCGCTCCGGATCCTTTGCCGGACGGGTACACCTGAATGATGGTCAGGTCTCCCATCTGAGCCAGCGCTTTTTCCTGGGCCTCTTTCATGCCGATTCCGATGGAGATCATGATTACAACGGAACAGCATCCGATGACCACTCCCAGTACCGTCAGAAATGTTCTTGCCTTGTGGCGGCTGAGATTCTGAAGGCAGACAATGATCAGGTCTCCTGTCTTCATCTCCCGTCCTCCTTTTCTGCTCCGAACTCTGCTTCCGCATCTCCGGAACCGTCCATGTCTTCCATGCCGTCCATGTTCTCCGCGTCCTCCGGTTCATCCATATCGTTCAAATCCTCCATGTCATCCGGTTCATCCCAGGACTCTTCCTCCGGCCGGCTCCCTGACTTTTTCCGTCTGCGGATCCGGACCGCCGCTGCCGTCACCAGAAGCACAGCTCCCGCTGCCGCCGCAATCCAGGGAACCGGAAAGCCTTTTTCCTGGCTGACCGGATCAAAATCTTCGGGGATTTCATCCAGACCGTCCATGGGCTCCTCCACGTCAAAGGTCACCGGAATTTCCATCTGCTTTACGTCCGCGGTTTCATCTTCATATGCAACCAGTACCTTTCCGCTGAACTGTCCTGCCTCCCTGGGCGTCACCACAAAGTCAATGGTACCGCTTTTTCCGGGCTCAAAGTTCCCCAGGTTCACCTCCCGGGCCAGTGCATCGATGTCTCCGTCCAGAGTGGCCTCCACGTTGTATACCTGCCCGCGTCCTTTGTTGACATAGGGAATGGATATGGTGGCCTCCTCGCCCTGACGGAAAATCTCCGAAAATGACGGAGTTCCGATCTGAAGCCGGTCCGGCTGGTATACGGGAATGGCTATGATCTCGCTGGAAGAAGACTGTTTCCTCTCCTGCCTGTCCACAAACTCATATTTGCAGGAAATGGTGATTTTGGGAGACTGAAGTTTCGACTGAAACAGTGCCTGCATCTGTACTTTTTCCCTGCGGGACTCTCCGGGCCCCATCTGCGGAATATAAAACGTGTTGGAGGCTGAGTTGATGGAGATCCCTTCTCCGGTTTCCAGAGACATGACCACATTCTCCACTGCCGATGTCCGGCTGGTATTGGCGAATTCCAGTTCCAGATCAAATACCTGGCCTGCAGTAACCTTTTCACCGTATGTATAATTTTTTATGATGATATTGGGTGTGGGAGAGCCCGGTCCTTTTCCTCCGGCGCCGGTGGGAATCACCAGTTTTTCACTGTATGTTCCCTGAGCCGCTCCCTTGTCAGAGTCATATTCAAATCTGAGGGTCATGCCCAGCATCTGGGAAGCTGCCGCTGCAAGGTCCGGCGATGCTTTCAGGCTGACCGGTATTTCCAGCGATTCCCCTGCCTTGAGATCTCCCAGCTGTTTTGTATCCGTCTCCTCCATCAGTGCAATCTGATCGTTGGTCTCAAACACTGCCGACAGACTGCGGATATCCTTGTCCTGGCTGGTATTCTGAAGCGTCACGGTCATATGGAATGCCTCGCCGGCCCCCACAGGCCGGTCCGGTCCGAGACGACCCACGCGGATCACCGGCTGACCGGCGGATGCACCGTTCTTCACCCCGATCAGTACTTTCTGGGAGGAACTGCCGGCTGTAAGATTTCCGCCGGAATAATAATTGAATTTCAGCTCCAGATCAATCACCTGGGTAGGCCCCGACAGTTCTTTTCCCGCAATCATGCCAAGATGTACAATGGCACTTTTTCTGCAGTCCAGCCGTCCCACAATTCTGGAATTGGTGTCATCGCCTATAAACAGGGAAGTGCCGGGAACCACACTGACCACCATGTCTTCGATATCCGAATCCGTGCTGGTGTTTTCCAGTTCCAGGCTCAGTGTGAACGCCTCGCCCGGAGCCACAGGAGTTTCCGGAGCAACCCTGTTGATGCGGATCACCGGCTGGCCGTTCATATCATCGGAATGCTCTTTTTTTCCTGATGACGACTCCGCACATTCCTCAATCCGCACCTCCTGTACCTGGGAAGGAAGGCCTGTTTTTCTGAAGGATGTGCGGAATTTCAGGCTGTTTCCCTTGCCCAGATATGTCAGGTTCGGGAAAGTGACCGTATACTCCAGTTCATCCTCTTTGTCTGAAATAACCTTCACCGAAGGAGCACCGGACATTTTGAAACTGTCTCCCTGCTTGGTAACCGCCACATTGCTTTTTCCCACATCCCCGGTCAGAAGTCCCTTTACTTTCATATGGACCACCACCCGGACATCTCTTCCCTTTCTCAGTACATCCAGTGTATTGGATGTGTCTCCCCGGGGATACAGTTCATAACTGTCCATTACCATCTGAAATCCGTCAGGCAGATCTTTTTTTTCCGGCACATCTTCCTCCGGTCCGGAAGGGGTCCGTACATCCGCTGTGTCTGTTTCCGTCCTGCCGTTTTCTCCTGTCTGTGTCCCCGTTCCTTCCGCTGTTCTTTCTTTTTCCAAAAGTTCCGGCTGCATTTTTCCCGCATCCGCTTCGGCAGGCAGAACGGCCGCGGCCGCAGCCTTTCCCGGCATACCCGCCGCCAGCATCACAGCCAGCATTATCACTCCCAGCCTTTTCCATCCTTTATATCTGTTCACTTCTTTTTTCCTTCCTTTCGTCTCCGATAATATTTCCGTCTTTCAGTGTCACAATACGGTCCGCAAACCGTGCCATTCCCGGATCATGGGTCACCAGAATAATGGTTTCCTCATACTTTCTGGCAAACCCCATGATCATTTTCATGATTTCCTCTGTCGTCCTGGAGTCCAGATTCCCCGTGGGCTCATCCGCAAATACCACCTGCGGTTTTGTCACAAATGCTCTGGCAATCCCGGCTCTCTGCTGCTGTCCTCCCGACATCTGTCCGGGATAATGAAACATGCGGTGCGAAAGCCCCACCCGCTTCAGAAGAGCTCTGGCCGCTTCCTCACGTTTCCGTTTCTCCATTCCCCGGAACATCAGAGGCATCGCCACATTTTCCACCGCAGTCATGGACGGCAGCAGATTGTACGACTGAAAAATAAACCCGATATGCTGCTGCCGGAATGCCGCCAGTTCCTCCTCCGTCATGGCTGATATGTTTCTTCCGTGTATCAGGACCCGGCCGCCGGTGGGTTTCTCCATTCCGGCCAGCTGGTTCAGAAGAGTACTTTTTCCGGAGCCTGACGTTCCGAAAATACAGCATACCTCTCCTTTGTATATTTTCAGATTGATCCTGTTTAAGGCAACCACTTCCTCATCGCCCATGCGGTACACCTTCCGTACATTCTGTACATCTATGACCGGCTTCCTTTTCTGCATTTTTTCACTCCTTTTTCTGATATGCACCGATCATACAGGATAAAATCTTATATCCCCCTTATAAAGTTCTGAAAAGTTCTTAAACTTTCCTTCAAAAGGCACAGAAAAAGACCGCCGGCATCTGCGCGGAATCCGCGCACCGGCGATCTTTTTTCATGTCAGGCCTTGGAGGCCTTTGTTTTCTTTTATTTTGTTGTTTTCTTCCTTTTTCCTTTACCCTTATCCCGTATTCAATCCCGGAACCGGTCTGTCATTCCTGTATGGTTCTCCGGTCTGTGTCTTCCGTACGGTCCGGTCTGCACAGATTTTTACGGTAAAACCATATAAATACAATGGATGTGCAGATGGCTGCAGTAATATCCGAAACCGGTTCCGCAAAAAAGATGGAGAAAACCTCTGCCGGATATTTTACCATATGGGCAATCTCTTCCCCTGCTCCGGCGGCAAATGCGGTTTTTCCCACCGTAACCGGGAAAAGATAAATGAACGGAGCCAGCAGCACTACTTTTCTCAGGCAGGCCAGAAGAAGGGAGATTTTCGCCTGTCCCAGAGCCATAAACGACTGCTGGCACCCGGTCTGGGCTCCGAACACGATTCCGCCGCCCAGATAAATGGGAAGCGCCCAGGCACAGAGTTCAATCATCTCCGGATCACTGCTGAAAATCCCGGCAAAGACACGCGGCAGGCTTACCATAAGAAATGTCAGGCACGCCGCAAAAATCAGGCAGATCATAACATTGATCCTGCATGCCTTCCGGACTCTGGAAAAATTTCCCGCCCCGTAATTATAGCTGATGATGGGCTGTGCTCCCTGACAGAATCCCTGAACCGGAAGCGACATGAACTGCCAGAGGCTGAACAGAATGGCCACAGTTCCCACGGCAATGGTTCCTCCGTATTCAGCCAGCTGGTTGTTGAAGGAAATCTGAATCAGACTTTCCGTAATGCTCATGGTAAACGGCGAAACTCCAAGGGCCATAATAGGAAGCAGGACGCTCCATTTGACTCTGAAGTATTTCTTCCGCATTTTCAGGAGACTCTTCTTTCCGAACAGAAACGACAGTGCCCAGACACAGGAAATTCCCTGGGCAATGATGGTGGCTATGGCCGCTCCCTTCACGCCCATGTGCAGAACATTAATAAAAAAAGCATCAAAAATAATATTCAGTACCGCACCGATGAGCACCGTGAACATTCCCGTTCTGGCAAATCCCTGGGTCGTGATGTAGGAATTCATTCCAAGGGAAATCATGACGAATACTGTTCCCAGGGCATAGATGGTCACATAGTCACATGCCAGGGCCAGGGTGGTTTCATCGGCTCCGAACAGAATCAGGATCGGTTCCTGGAACAATAGGATCACCACCGTGAGAATCAGCCCCAGCGCAATCAGGGATGCAAAGCTGACCCCCATGATCTCTTCTGCCCCGTCCTGATCCTTCTGTCCCATTTTAATGGCACAGAACGGTGCTCCTCCAATACCCACAAGTCTGGTGAAGGCCGTGATGCAGGTAATTAACGGCAGCGAAACGCTCAATGCCGCCATGGCCGTTGTCCCGTTTTCAATATGACCAATGAACATCCGGTCCACCATGTTGTAAAGAATCCCCACCAGCTGGGCTACAATGGCAGGTATGGCCAGTGAGATCATCAGCTTCCAGATGTTTCCTGTTTCCAGCTTGTTGGATTTTCCTGTCCCGTCCGTTTCCATTTCTATTCCTCCCGTTCCGTCTCCTGCCTGCAGCACAGACAGTTATCTGTGACCCGCCTGTAAAACAGACATTTTTCCATATGTTTTCTATTGTAGCACGATAAAGGGAAAAGGGCAACCGCAGACACTCCCTGATGCGCCTCTCCTGGAGGCAGCCCGCGGAATTTCCTTTTCCAATAGTGAAACCGGTTACACTTGGTAAAAAAAATGTGCGTACTTGCGCGGCAGGAAGAACGCGGTATAATTCAGATATACCCTGTTCCTGCAGCCTTCCTGTTCCGTCACCGGTCCCGGAAAGTCCCGCAGCCTTACGGATACCGGCTGTACATAGAACAGGATGCTGCGTCAGCAGGCCTGTGATCGAAAGGAGAAAAGGAAATGAAACTTTTAATTCTCAACGGAAGCCCGAGAAAAAACGGAAATACCCGTTCAGCCCTTCAGATGATGAAGTCCGTGTTTGAAAAGAATCATGATGTGGAATTTCTGGATGTCTGTGACATGAAGCTCAGCGGATGCCGGGCCTGTGACGGATGCAGGCAGAACGGAGGCCACTGTGTCTGTCCGGATGAATCAGATGCGCTGATCCAGCGCATTGTCCGTGCCGATGCAGTCATTTTCGGAACACCGGTTTACTGGTGGGGTATGTCCGCACAGCTGAAAATGGTCCTTGATAAATTTTACTCTCAGGATGCTCCGTTCAAGACCCTGAAGAAAACCATAGGCGTCCTGGCCGTGGGGGCAAATGCTCTGAATAATCCGCAGTACCTCCTTATCCGCGAACAGTTTTCCTGCATTGCGGAGTATCTCAACTGGAATCTGGCATTTTCTCTGTCCTTTTCGGCATACGAACCGGGCAGTCTGATGAAGCAGGACGGTATTGAGGGAACGCTTCTTCATGCCTGCAGCTGCCTTTTGTCCGATCATAAATAAAACGCCAGCCATTTCTGTATAAACAGAACAGGCATCAGGGGTTATCCCGCTGATGCCTGTTTTTCCTCTCCGGCCTGTTTCCGGATTCGGATCCCTGTATGTTTCCGGTAATGTCCCGGCTGCCGGCATTTTACTTCTCGTAAGATCTGTGCATGGAAAATGCCGTCATATCATATTTTTCCAGATTCTCATGAACGCCTCTCTGGTCTGCCTGCGCAATCAGAGTATCACGGTCTTTCTTCATGGCCATTTCCGACTTCAGATTGCTGGGGCCTCCGACACATCCGCCCTGGCACATCATGCCTTCAACGAAATCTTCCGGAAGGCGTCCCACCTTCATAAGAAGGAGTGCTTTCTTGACCTCAGCCGGTCCGCTGCATTTTGCCACCTTGATATCCGCATTCTCACCGGATTCCTTCAGGCACTGGATAACCGCACCGGTCACTCCGCCGCCGTTGCCGAACCGTTTTCCAAATACACTGGCTTCCTGGCTGGTATTCTCCTCCGGCTCCAGGTTGACATTCTTCGCACGAAGCAGGGCTCTGGCCTCGCCGAACGTCAGAACATAGTCTGCGTTTCCTTCGATGGACTTATCAGCCGCCTCAGCTTTCTTGGCCATGCACGGTCCGATGAATACGGTCACAGTTTCCGGATCTTTTGCCTTCAGCATTCTGGATACGGCGCACATGGGGGAAACGGTGGTGGACAGATTGTCAACCAGCGTCGGATAATGTTTCCGGATCATATTGACAAATGCCGGACAGCAGGAGGTGGTCATTTTCTTTCCTTCTTTATAGGCCTCAGCCCATTCCTCAGCCTCAAAGGCAGCCGTCATATCGCCGCCCAGACCGACTTCCACCATATCAGCAAAACCGACTTTTTTAAGAGCGGTTCTCCAGCTGGCCATGGTGATATCGGCACCGAATTCGCCTTCCACAGCCGGAGCCAGCATGGCTACCACTTTCTTGCCGGCCTTGATGGCATCGATGACCTGAACAATAAATACCTTGGAGGTAATGGCACCGAACGGGCAGCTTCTTACACAGGCGCCGCACTGGATGCACTTCTTTTCATCAATCTGGCAGATGCCTGTTTCCGGATCCATGGTAATGGCGTCCACCGGGCAGGCACGCCGGCAGGGACGGATCAGTTCTGCGATGGCATTGTAAGGACATGCCTGAGCACATTTACCGCACTCCTTGCACTGGCCCGGATCGATGAAGGCTCTGGTACGGCCAATGGTAATGGCTCCGAAATTACATGCATTCTGACATGCCTTGCCCATACATTTCTGGCAGTTATCCGTTACCACAAATCTTGTAATGGGGCACTCTTCGCATGCGGAGCTGATGACCTGGATCATATTGTCGCTGTGCTTGTCACTGGGGCATTTGCCCTCTGCCAGACGTACCCTCTGGCGGATGATTTCCCTTTCCTTATAGACACAGCAGCGGAACTGGGCCTTGGGACCCGGAATCAGCTTATAGGGAATATTGTCTTTTTCTTCATTCAGTCTTCCTTCGAAAGCCAGTCTTGCCACTTCATAGAGTACATCGTGCTTGATCTTAAGCAGCGCTGCATCATTCGTTACCATCTTTCTTCCTCCTGAGATTTTCCTCATATATGTATACAAAATACCATTTATTTGCCCATTTATTATCGCACAAGGGCCTTCCTGCCGCAAGATTGTTTTTGTATATTTTTTAACGACTTTCGGCGTTTCTCCTTTATTTTATTAAGTTTTGCAGGGTTTTTCCCCTTTTGACAACAGGAGGGGGCTGTGATATAGTAAAAGTGTTCGTGCTAACCCCAAAGGGATCCCTGCGGGAGAAGGCGAAAGGATTTTGTACAGTCTTATGATTACAGAGGCCGGTACGCTCTTTTCGTGTGCGTACCGGCCTTTTTTCTGGAAAAGGAGCTTTATGGAAACACGCGTGGCCCTGATCGGTATCATCATAGAAAACCAGGAATCCGTGGAGCAGCTGAACCGCATCCTCCACCAGTATGGTCCCTATATTATCGGCCGCATGGGAATCCCTTACCGAGAAAAGGGCATTTCCATCATCAGCGTCGTCATGGATGCCCCCATGGACAAAATCAGCAGCCTGTCCGGGAAACTGGGAATGCTCGACGGCGTGGGTACGAAAACCATTTATTCAAAAATCCACTGAGTATAAGGAGGATATGTCATGAAAAAATTACTTCCACTGCTTCTGGCTGCGGCCATGAGCGCATCTTTGCTGTCCGGCTGCGGAGGAACCGGTTCTTCTGCTGAAACCACTGCAGCCCCTTCCTCATCTGCCGCGTCCGCAGAAACCGAAACCACAGCGGAATCCGCACAGAAGGAGTCCTCTTCCGGATCCGCCGCAGAAACCGACGCTGCAGAAGCCGAAGGTGCCATCCGTGTGGGCGGCCTCAACGGTCCTACCACCATGGGACTTGTAAAGCTCATGGAAGATGCCAAAAACGGAGAAACTGAAAATCATTATGAGTTCACCATGGTCACTGCGGCAGATGAGCTGACCGCCATGGTGGGAAGCGGAAAGGTGGACATTGCCCTGCTTCCGGCCAATGTGGCCAGCGTTCTTTACAACAAAACCCAGGGAAAGGTTTCTGTCATTGACATCAATACTCTGGGCGTGCTTTATATGGTATCCGCTGATTCCTCTGTTCAGACCATCAGCCAGCTGAAAGGCAGAACCGTATATCTGCCCGGCAAAGGAACCACACCGGAGTATGCGCTTCGGTATCTGATTTCCGCCTCCGGACTTTCCGAATCGGATGTGACCCTGGAATTCAAGTCCGAAGCCGCTGAAGTGGCTGCCATCCTGAAAGAGGATCCCAATGCCATCGGACTTCTCCCCCAGCCCTTTGTCACCGTGGCTCTAGGACAGAACGAAAAGCTCTCCATCATCATGGATCTGACCAAGGAATGGAACCAGGTACAGGAAGAAGGCAGCCAGAGCCGCCTTGTGACAGGCGTCACCATTGTAAACAATGAATTCCTGGAAAACCACAAAGAAGCTGTGGACCAGTTCCTGAAGGAACATGAAGCATCCATCCGGTTTGCATCAGAAGATCCTGACACCACCGCCCAGCTGATTGCCGACGCCGGGATCGTGGCCAAGCCGGAAATTGCCAAAGCGGCACTTCCCTACTGCAACATCACATACATGGCCGGTACACAGATGAAAGAAGCTCTGGAAGGATACCTGAATGTACTGTATGAGCAGAATGCAGACTCTGTGGGAGGCGCGCTGCCGGATGATGCATTTTATTATATTCCGTAATTTTCCCATACCTTCCTCAGTGAAAGGGGCATAAATCCGTTTATGAACAAATTCCCGGGCTGGTTCCGAAAAACCGTCATACTCCTGTTCTGGCTCTGCCTCTGGCAGGGACTTTCCGTGCTGATAAACAACCAGATCTTCCTGGTCGGCCCTGCGGCCACTCTGAAGGCTCTGGCTTCTCAGGCCGGTTCCCCTGCTTTCTGGCAGGCTGTGGGGTTCTCTTTCGGACGGATCAGCCTGGGATTTTTTCTTGCTTTTCTGGCGGGACTCGGCACCGGTTCCCTTTCCTTCTGTGTTCCTCCTGTGGGAGAATTTCTTTCCCCGGCAGTCCAGTTCATGAAGTCCATTCCCGTGGCTTCCTTCGTGATCCTGGCCCTGATCTGGACCGGCTCAGAAAATCTCTCGATTTTTATTGCATTCATGGTTGTATATCCCATGATCCATGTGAATACTCTCGCAGGACTTGAAAGTACCGACGAAAAACTTCTGGAAATGGCCGCTGTGTTCCGGGTCTCCGGAATACGGAAAGCCCTTTTCATTTACCGGCCGGCCCTGTATCCGTATCTGGCCAGCGCCTGCCGGACCGCGCTCGGCATGGGATTCAAATCCGGGATTGCCGCTGAGGTCATCGGCGTTCCGGACGGCTCCATCGGAGAAGGGCTTTATATGGCGAAAATATATCTGAGTACGGCGGAACTGTTTGCCTGGACACTCACCATCATTCTGGTGAGCGCACTGTTCGAGCATCTGTTTCTCGCCCTGCTGAAAATCTGTGCCGGAAAAGGAGGGACTGCATATGAGCAGAACCGGAGCAGAGAATAACTGCCGGACTCTTTTCGGAATCCGCACCGTACATCTTTCCAAATCCTACGGAGACGAAACTGTAATCCGGGATCTTTCCGCCGAATTCCTGTGCGGCGGGCGTTACTGCCTTATGTCTCCCTCCGGAACAGGAAAAACCACGTTCTTCCGCCTGCTTATGGGACTGGAAAAACCGGACAGCGGACAGATTTCCTTTCCCGTCCGGGAAGGAAATTCATCCGGCGTCACACGGTATCCGTCCCGGCCCCGGTTTTCTGCGGTTTTTCAGGAAGACCGGCTTCTGGAAGGATATACGCTTCTTGAAAATATCCGCTTTGTCACCGGCAGGCGCATGCCGGCGGACCTGATCCGTGAAACCGCTCTCCGGCTTCTTCCCGAAGATTCTCTGGAAAAACCCGTATCGGAATACTCCGGCGGCATGAGACGCCGTGCTGCCATCCTTCGTTCGCTTCTGGCTCCGTCGGATATTCTTCTGATGGATGAACCCTTCTCCGGCCTCGATCCTGATTCCAGACAGGCCGCCGCATCGGTCATCTGTGAACTTCTCCGCGATCGGCTCCTTCTGGTATCCACCCACAATGAAGAAGACCATCTCCTTCTGGGGGCCGGGATCTTCCGGCTCAGGCCATAGATTTTTTCCGCATGGCCCCTCCGGCATCTGCCTTCCCTGCAGACGCCAGAACTTTTCCCGTGAAAAACATACAGCCCCGGTTTCCGGTACGGAACATCTCGTTCCTCCGGAAAACCGGGGCTGTCTTTCTGTCAGCTTTGTTCTATCGCTCTGCCTTTTCCGGCACTCCTGTCTTTCTGCCGGATGATCTTTCAGTCTCTGAGAAGATATTCGTGATAAATGGCTGTCAGTGACTTTTTCACCAGCCGCTCAAACAGAGGGGCCACTCTGTCGGCAGTTTCCTGTACTTCCGCATGGCTCAGAGGCTGCGGAAGAATTCCGCTGGCCATATTCGTAATGCAGGAAATTCCGCAGACTGCCATTCCCATATGATTGGCTACAATGGCCTCGCAGACCGTACTCATTCCCACTGCGTCTGCTCCCAGAAGCCGGGCCATTCGGATCTCCGCCGGGGTTTCATAGGCGGGGCCGGTAAACTGAACATATACGCCTTCCTTCAGCGGGATCTGCTCTTCCGCTGCCACACGGCGGATGATCTCCCGGATCTCTTTTCTGTATACATCGCTCATATCGGGAAATCTCGGGCCCAGATCCTCTTCATTGGGTCCGATCAGCGGGGATGGAATAAACGAGCTGATATGATCGTTCATCAGCATGAAATCCCCTGCCTGATACTCTGTATTAACGCCTCCCGATGCATTGGTGAGAAACAGAAGCTTCGCTCCCATGAGTTTCATCAGACGGATGGGAAGGGTAACTTCCTTCATGGAATATCCTTCATAATAATGGACGCGCCCCTGCATGATGACCATGGGCACATCTTCCACATATCCGAAAATGAATCTTCCCTTGTGCCCCGGTACGGTGGAGACAGGGAATCCTTCAATATCCTTATAGTCCAGCGTCTCTGCAATGCGGACCTTTTCCGCAAAGTTTCCCAGGCCGGAGCCCAGAATAAGCGCTGCTTCCGGGCGAAAAGAAATCTTCTTCTCCACGCCGGCATAGATTCTTTCCAGTTCCTGATTCATGAAAAAACCTCCTGTGATTTCTTCCTTTCATCATACCCTATCCCATGGCAGTGTTCAACCTTTTTTTCTTCCGGTTCCGGCCGTAAGACGCCGGCTCCGGGGCCGCTCCAGAGCCTTTCCGGTTCCCGTTTTCCGATTACAGCACCAGGATCCCCAGGTGCTCCAGAAGAATTTTGGTTCCCATCAGGATCAGGATGACTCCGCCTGCCAGTTCTGCCCTGGACTTATATTTCACTCCAAAGACATGGCCTACCCGGACTCCCACGGTGGAAAGAATGCATGTCACGACTCCGATAAACAGAACCGCCCAGAAAATATTCACCTGGAGAAACGCAAATGTCACTCCTACAGCCAGAGCATCAATGCTGGTGGCCACCGCCAGCGGAAGCATGGAAGCAGGCCCGAAAGAGGCATCCAGCTTCTCTTCATCTGTTTCTCTGGACTCTTTCACCATATTGAATCCGATAAGGAACAGAAGCACAAAGGCAATCCAGTGGTCGATTCTGGTGATCATGGTCTCAAACTGACTTCCCAGCAGATATCCCAGAAACGGCATCAGCGCCTGAAATCCCCCGAAATAGAGGCCGCAGATCAGCCCATGACTGACTTTCATTTTCTGCACGGAAAGTCCCTTACAGACAGAAACGGCAAAAGCATCCATGGACAGCCCCACCGCGATAATAAAAAGTTCCGGTATACTCATACCTGATCCTCCTTTGGTTTTCTGAACCTGCTTTCCGGGCATTTCCGCCGCTTTCAGGACAAAAAAAAGAAACCCACCTGTCCCCTGACAGATAAGTCTCATCATTTAAAGCACAGCCAGGATTAAATCCAGTATGTTGGCTGCGCTGCGCCCTGCGCCGACTACTCCCTTATGCTGGTTCTGTTTTTATTAAAACACCGATACGCCTCCACAGATTATGCGGATGCCGCACCGTCTCTCCGCGGTCCGTTCTGATACGCCGGCCCCGCTCTCATACATGAGCATATCTTATTGAGGTAATTTTGTCAATAAGGAGTTTGATGCAAAAATTCAGCAGCTCTGAAAATCTTTCAGAGCTGCCTCCGTCTTGAAATTCTGTCCGTATATACTTCATCCGCATCATGCGGGTAGTGGGGCTCGGACCCACACGCCTCGCGGCACAGGAACCTAAATCCTGCACGTCTGCCAATTCCGCCATACCCGCCTGTGTCAATGACACTTGAAAAGTATACCATCTGTACAAAAGACTTGTCAATAAGCAGGTGGGCAGAACCCCCGGATTCAGGCTGTCCGCGGATCCTCAGGCTCCGGCTTTTTATTCACCGGAACCGCTTTTTTCTGTCAGAATATCCACAATGGTTTTTTCCGTTCCTTCCATTCCCGGAGAAGCAATCTCCCCCATATGCCGCATGGTCTCTTCCGGTGTTTTCCCGTTAATTCCATGAACTGCATCGATGCTGATTCCATGCATGGCAAAATCCACCGACTGAAACGCCGCGTCCACAGCGACAATGCCCTTCATGGTGCATCCCTGGTTTCCTCCGTCACAGATCATACCTGTAAGGCTGCTGGCCATGTTGCGGATGACCCGCTCCATCACATCCGCACCGCCTCCGTAAAGGTATGCCAGCCCGCAGGCCATGCCGGTTCCCGCTGCGATCCCGCATCCGCAGAACGCAGAGAGTTTTCCCGAATATTCCTTGATGTACATGCAGACCAGATAGCTGATGGCGGTAGCCCGGTAAAGAGCCTCTCTGCTGAGCCCCCGGATCCTGTACACCGCATACAGGGGCATGGTGGCGATGATCCCATGAGCTCCCGAACCGGTAATGCTCATGGCCGGACGGTCCAGTCCGATAACCCGTGCCTCAATGGCTGCGTTGCAGAGGAGAGACGCAGTTTTCTGCTCATCCCCGGAAAAGATTTTTCCTCCGTTTTTTTCCAGAAGGTAAGGAGCATATGTGGTTCTGGGGCTTTCCAGGCCTTCTTCAAACAGGCGGAAGTTCATCTCATAGGCGTCTCCGATAAAAGCCAGTTCCTCCGCCGGCACGGCTGCCGCATATTCACAGATTTCCTTTAAGGTATAGGAATGGATCACCGGCGGAACCGGGTCTGCTTCCTGTATCTCTTCTCCTCCGGAAAATACTGTTTCTCCATTCACCCGGATTCTTACAATGTTGGTATGTGCGTCCCGGATGGTTACCACTGCTTCTCCTTCCGTCGTGGTCACTCTGGCCTCGATAAAAATACGGCTGGTGATTTCGCCCATGGATACCCGGATTTTCCCGGCCCGTACCAGTGCTTCTGCCTTTTCATTGTCTTCTGTCGTCACATCCGCGAGGCTTTCCAGTCCCTTTTCAGGCTTTCCTGCCACTGCTCCCAGAGCGGCTGCGTACTCATTTCCCATAAACCGGCTGTTGGGAATTCCGCAGGTATAGGCATTCTTATACATACCGCTGTTCAGGACCAGCTCCACGCCCAGAAGGTCTCCCTCCGCCAGTTCCCTGGCTCTGGATACCGCAAATGCAATGGCCCCCGGCTCCGTAACACCCAGAGCAGGCTTCATGTCTTCCCGGATCAGCCTTGTCAGTTCTTCCATCTTATTCCTCCGATTCCAGACTGTTAACCGCATCCTCCAGCTGTTTCATGGCCTTTTCCAGCACCGGTCGCGGGCATGCCGCATTGAGACGCATGAATCCCGTCAGGCTTCTGGTAAACGAAGATCCCGGATTCAGGCCAAGTCCTGCCTTCTGTATCATAAATTCTCTCAGTTCCTGATCATTCATCCCCAGTTCCCGGCAGTCCAGCCAGACAAGATAGGTGGCATCCGGTACTGTAGGACGGATCTTCGGAATATGCCTCCTGCAGTAGTCCGCTATAAAATCAAAGTTCCCTGAAATATAGGAAAGCACCTGTTCCAGCCACTCCCCGCCTTCGTTAAAGGCTGCCTCCATGGCCACGGAACTGAAGGCATTGTTTCTGTGAATATCCATGGATCCCCAGAAACGGTCGAACATCTCCTTCATTTCATGATCCGGGAATACGGTAACTGACGCCTGGAGACCGGCCAGATTGAAGGTTTTGGTACCGGAAATGCAGGTGATCACGCGATTTTCCGCTTCCGGCATGGCCATGGCTGCCGGCGTATGTTTTTTTCCGTGAAAGATCAGATCCGAATGGATCTCATCGGAAACCACCAGCACACCGTTTTCCCTGCAGATCGTCAGCATCCGCCTCAGTTCCTCCGGAGTCCACACCTTTCCCAGCGGATTATGGGGATTGCAGAGAATAAACATTCTGGTAAGAGGATCCTTTGCCTTTTTTTCAAAATCCTCAAAGTCCACCTCCCAGGTTCCGTCCTTTTCAATCAGATTATTTTCTGCCACCCGGCGGCCGCTCAGCTCATTCACATCATAAAATTCCGGATACACCGGCGGCTGAATCAGGATTCTGTCATTTTCCCCTGTAAAAATCCGTACCAGAGCTGTCAGTGCGGGAACGACTCCCAGGCTCCAGCTGCATAACGACGTATCGATCTTCCAGCCGTTTCTTTTTTCCTGCCAGTCCGCATAGGCCTTGTAATAGCTGTCCGGTCTGGATGTATAGCCCCAGATTCCTTCCTCTGCTTTCTTTCTGCAGGCGTCGATAATGGGCTGGGCGGTACGGAAATCCATATCCGCAATCCAGAGAGGAATCACGTTATCCGTCCCGAAATTTTTAACCCGTTCATCGTATTTGGCCGAACGGTTGCCGCTTCTGTCCACGATTTCATCGAAATTATAGATCATGCGTCTTTCCTCCTTTTCTTACATCCTATACGGCAGATACTTCTCCGTCAAGTCCTGTTTTTCTCCGTTTTCTTCCACAGCCGCATCTGTACGGAGATGAAAATGTTTCTGCTTCTTCCTGCCTGCTTTTTACATCATCTTTCCGGATTTTTGTGCATTCTGTCCATATCTTGACATTATTTTGGTCCAAGTTTATAATTATTTATCATTTTTATCTGACGAAAGGCGGTGCTCTCATGAATGAGTCTCTGGAAAAACAGCTGGATTCTCTGTTTCTTCCCTGGAATAACCAGAACGGCCCCGGAATCCAGATTCTGATCCGTAAGAACGGACGGACCCTCTATGAAAAATGCTTTGGCCTTGCCAGTCTGGAACACCGGATCCCTGTGACTCCGGAAACAGTCTTCCATGTGGCTTCTGTTTCCAAGCAGTTTACAGTGCTTGCTCTTCTGCTTCTCTGGAAAGAAGGGCGCCTGGATCTGGAAGATGATATCCGCGTCCATGTGCCGGAACTGATTTCCTTTGATGAACCTGTGACGCTCCGCCAGCTGATGAACAATGTCAGCGGACTCAGAGACCAGTGGGAGCTGCTTTTTATGCGGGGAATCCGGATCAGCGATTCCATCGGCATGGAGGATATCAATACCTCCATCCGTATGCAGAAGCATCTGAATTTTCCTCCCCGGAGTGCCTATCTCTACAGCAATACCGGCTTCCATCTCCTTTCCCTGACTGTGGAACGCTGCAGCGGACTTCCGTTTCCGGAATTTGCAAGAAAACGTATTTTTGAGCCGCTCGGTATGAAACGCACCCGGGTCCGCGCTTCCACAGGAGAAATCATCCCGGGACTGGCATATTCCTATCAGGACCCCGGCACCGGATTCTATTCCTATGATCCGCTCAATTATTCCCTTTATGGTCCCACCTCCGTCAACACCTGTGCCCGGGATCTGGTCCGCATGCTTTCCGAATATATCCATCCCCGTGTCTTTGACCGGGAGATTCTCTCTGTCATGATGACCCCGGCTGTGCTTTCCGACGGAACCGTATCCGAATACTGCGGCGGACTGATGACCCACCGGCTGGGCGGATGCGGCATTTTTGAACACGGCGGTGCTGATGCCGCATATCGCAGCCATGTATTCTGCATTCCTCAGGAAGAACTGGAACTTGTTCTTCTTTCCAATACCAACTCCAGGCTCATGTCCAAGACCGCAAGAAAAGCCGCCTGCCTGATTCTCGGTCTTCCTGATGACACAGAACCGGCGCTTCCCGATGCTGTTTTTTCTGCTCCGGAAGAAGGGGCTTATCTTTCCTCGCGTCCGGACGACCCGCAGATCGTACGGGTCCTGAAAAAACAGGACGATTATTTCATGGAACGGGAAACAGGGTTTACAAAACTTTCTTCCTGTCCGGACGGCAGCTTCCGTGTGGGAACTCTGGATGAGCGGCTCTGTTTTCTGAAAGACAGCCTTCTTTTCCGCCTTCCCTCCTCTGTCATTACATTGAAACCGGCAGCTCCGGCCCGTCCCGGCCGTCTGATGCCCGGAATCTACCGTCAGGAAGAGACCTCCATGGAATTTGCCATCCGCGAAACCGCTGACGGCTGCAGTCTTTCCACGCTGCGGTACGGTACGGTTCCGGTCTATGAAAGCACCGGCGGCTCCATGGCATTCCTTCTGAGCCCTGACTTTGCCATGTATATCCGTCAGGACGGACAGGAGCTGGTTCTGGACGGCGGCAGAGTCAGAAATATGCGCTGCCGGAGACTCTGATGTCCGGAAAATTTCCGGCTGCCGTCTTCAATTTCAGGAAGTTCCAAATGGACAAATGCCGGAAAAAAATGTATACTTAAAAGCAGAAAAATACAATGTATATCTGGATTCAACATCAAATGTGGGAGGTATTTTTATGGACAGAACAGAACAACTGAAAACCATGGTGGAAAACTGCCGCGATCTGATCCTGAAAACAGAACGGGATATCTGGGCTCATCCGGAAACCGGCTATAATGAATGGAAGACCTGCGCCTACATGGAAAAGATTTTTGAAGATCTGGGATATGAACTGGTAAAGGCCGGAGATATTCCCGGATTCTATACCGATCTGGATACCGGAAAACCCGGCCCCAAAATCGCCATTCTGGGCGAACTGGACTCCCTGATCTGCGGCAACCATCCGGATGCGGATCCCGAAACCCAGGCAGTTCACGCCTGCGGCCATAATGCCCAGTCCGCAACCCTGGCCGGGATCGCTGCCGCCCTGAAACAGCCCGGAGCTCTGGACGGCCTCTGCGGTTCCATCCGTCTCATGTCCGTTCCTGCCGAGGAGCTGATCCAGCTGGGATACCGCGAAGGTCTCCGAAAAGAGGGACGGATCCATTACTACGGTGGAAAAGTGGAATTCATTTACCGCGGCTATTTCGATGGAGTTGATATCTCCATGATGATCCATACCGGAAACATGGAAGAAGGAAAATATCTGACCATCAATCCCGGCTGCAACGGCTGCGTGGTAAAGAATCTGACTTTCCAGGGCGTTGCATCCCATGCAGGCGGCGCGCCTGAAGACGGCGTCAACGCACTGTATGCTGCCACATCTGCCATGAACGTGGCCAATGCTCTGAGAGAGACTTTCGTTGACAGCCAGCACATAAGATTCCATCCCATCATCACCGAAGGCGGTGCTGCCGTCAACGCCATTCCGGAAAAGACAAAAGTGGAAACCTATGTCCGCGGCGCATCCTTTGATGCCATCACCAAATACAATAAAAAGCTGAATCTGGCCATGGCCGGCTCTGCGGCAGCCATCGGCGGCAATGTTCTCATTGAAGACCGCCACGGATACTTCCCGCTGAACAATGACAGGAACCTCAACGATCTGGCTCTGGAGGCCATGGAGGCCGTCGGCGGCCCCGGATGTGTTGTGGTAACCGATCACTGGGATACCGGCAGCACGGATATGGGTGATGTTTCCGCCATCATGCCGGCCGTTCATCCCTACGGAGCCGGAGCTTCCGGAACCGCTCACGGCAAGGATTATTTCATCACAGATCCGGAGTGTGCCTGCATCGCACCTGCAAAATGTCTTCTGATCATGGCTGACCGCCTCCTGAAAAATGACGCGGCTCTGGCCAAAAAGGTCATTGCAGAGAAAAAGACTCTGTTCAGTTCCAAAGAAGAATATCTGGCCGCCATTGACGGCCTGAATATGACCAGACAGGCCGTGACCTATAATGATGACGGTTCCGTGACCCTGAATTTCACAAAACAGTAATTTCCGTACGGGGTGCCCTTTCAGGGCACTCCGTTTTTGCTTCTGATTTCTTTCTGATTTTTGTTTCCGGGACGAATCCTGAACATTTCCGGTGCTGAGGACCTGCAGGTCTATATGGTTCCCCGGGGAATTATCATACAGAAGGCGAAGGTTACGTTATAATAAAAAAACAGCAGAAGGCTGTTTCCGGCCCCCTGCTGTCTGTATTCCGGCCTGCGGAAAATCCGCAGGCACCGTATCTTCCTTTTAGTATTCCACTTTCCACATATATCTTCTCATATCCATGGAATGATCTCTTATTTCTGCCATCT
>CABSIM010000010.1 GCA_902477765.1 uncultured Clostridiaceae bacterium
CTCAAAAAAGCCCGGAATATCAAGGAAAATCATCGCTCAGACGATTGAAGTACGGCCTCAAGGCAGCACGTCGTGCTCCTCAGTTCTCCAAGAGATAATTGGAGTCCGATATGGCTTACAAACCCCGGAAAATCAAGGTTTTCCGGGGTTTTTCTTTACTCTCGGGTGCTGTCCCGGTATGGCTCGGTTTAGCGTTTTCTGACGTGAAAAAATGTGTTGGAGAGTGGCTAATGAGCATTTTTTGACCTATTTTTGTTGGAAAAGTGGCTAATATGTAGGAACGTTTGAAGTACATTTTGGCCGGAAAATCGTCCCCCTTTTCATCTTACATAGCCCGTTCAGTCATCGACATTTTACGTTGTCGATTTACTGGACGGGCTTTTGTCGTTTCCGGATTTTTTCGGAGATGTATCAAAGCTAAGGAGGATATTGAAATGAGACACAAAAAGAGGCAGAACATGATTCTGATTGACGGGATCCGCTACTATGCTGACAGGCCGGAAACCTGCCGCAAATGCTTCTTCTGGAAGAACCGTAAGGCTGGCTGTGTGCTTGGCTCCCATAACTGCTATTACCTGGCGGAAGCAGTGAAGACTGAACAGGAAAAGAAATGTGAAAGCTGCTGCTATGCCAGAGGAAGAGCCTGTGTGAGTGTCACCTGCTATAAGGAATTGGATCGATGGCTGAAGGAAACCAGAGCAAAGCGAAGAATGCAGGAAGGAGCGGCCAATGAATAAGCAGGAAGAACTGCTTCACCGGTGCGAAAAGCTGATGAAAGTTTCAAAGAGGGCAGGAAATGCGTCTGCAAATAAACCCCGCAGATGCAAACACTGCATTTACCATCGTCCGGATTTCAAATACCGGAGGTGTCAGTTCAGTCGAGGCCAATTCAGTCAGCAAAACGAGGTGTTTCGTAAAAATCCTCTCAAATATGATAAATTTTCCGGAAAAGAGGTGGTGAGGATGAATGTTTGATTATTTTTATGGAGCCCAAGCGGAACAGTTTGCTTTTTACAGGGTTCCCAAGGTGCTGTTTACCAATGAACGATTCAAATGTCTGTCAGCGGAATCCAAAACCCTGTACGGGATTCTTCTGGATCGCGTTCCCCTTTCGGTAAAAAACGGTTGGATCGATGAGGAAGGCCGGGTGTATATCATTTGTACGATTGAATCCATCATGGCCGATATGAACTGCGGAAACAAGAAGGCCGGTCAGCTGCTCTCAGAACTGGAAGAAAAAGTCGGATTGATTGAAAGAAAACGTCAGGGACTGGGAAAACCGAATCTGATTTATGTGAAGAACTTCATCTCTGTGGACAACTCGGTGGAAGGACGTGTGCCAAGGAACTTATGAGCCGGGATGAACTGGCGGTTATGGACGGATCCAAATGCGTATTGCAGCTGCGCGGTGTCCGTCCTTTTTTGTCAGATAAATATGATCTGACACAGCACCCGAACTACAAATACACAGCAGACTACGATAAGAAACTCACCTTCGATGTCGAGAAGTATCTGGATACCAGAGCGAAGCTTCACCCGAAGGATGAGTTTTTTGGTGTTGAAGACGAGGAATAAGGAGGTGAAAAGCAATGGCAAATGATCAAATCACACCGGGAACCGGCTGGGATCCCAATATCCCGGATTTCGTCCGGGAAGCAGAGGAAGCCATGGCTCGTGGAGAAATGCTTCCCGAGTCTCCGGCAGAGGTAACCATCAAGTTCGGAAAAGGACTTGTCGGTGAACCCTTTATTTCAAAGAGCGGAAAGAAACTGGTGGAAATCAGTATACCGAATCCGGATCGAGCCGATACCCGTCCCCGGGAATCCTTTGTGATTTCCCCGAAGATGATTCACGACAATCAGTTCGTCAAAGGCGTCTGTTCTTTCGGATCTATCTGATCGGAAGTCAGATGAATCAAAACCTTCCGGGAAAACTTCAAAGAAAGAGGAAGCAAGATAAGAGAATTTAATGACCAAATTCATTTATACCGGAGCAGGAGTTATTGGAAGGACATCCTGAAGATTTTGCGATGTATGAAAATCAACGAATCATGAGTTTAAAAACACTGTATGTTCAGAATCAAACGCTCTGCGGATCGGCAGCAAATTCAATAGGATTTTATCGAACAAGTGCAGGACTTTTAGACCAAATAATCATGCCTTAAAAATATGAGTTCCCCTTAAAAAAGTGATAATATTAAGGGAAGAGTATGACGGATAAGGGAAATTATTTTAAACGAATATAGCAAATAGACCTGCCCTGCCCTTCACGTCTGAGTTCGCCGGAAGCAACAAGCTTTCGAAGAGCACCTTCGATGGAGCTGACACTTAAGGAAGGACATAGTTCACGAATATCCTGTTTTGTGAAGCGGCCAATTTTATTCCCCGTTGCTTTGCGTACCATGTCAATTGCAGGAAGTTTTGTTTCCACTATGGAGAAACGATCTTCAAAATCTTTGTATGCAGCCAAAAGTGTACCGAGAATATATTTGATAAAAGGAACAAAGTCTTCTTTGCCTTCGTGCCATCCATGCTGAGATTCTCCTAAAGCATTATAGTAGAGATCTTTGCTTTTCGCGATTTTAGCTTCCAGTGAAATGTATTTTCCGACATAGAAGCCGCATTGATAGAGCAGAAGAGTAGTCAATAAACGGCTCATTCTGCCGTTTCCGTCATTAAATGGATGGATGCAAAGAAAATCATGAATGAAAACCGGAATTGCGATCAGTGGTTCCACTTCAAAGTTTCCGATGACTCGATTATATTCTGCGCATATTTTATCTAAAGCCTCGGGTGTCTCAAAAGGAGCCAATGGAGTAAAAAGAATCTCGGAATGTCCATCAGGATAGGTTGCGCTGATACAATTCTGAGTATTTTTCGTATGTCCGGCCAAGGGGTTGTTCATATGACTGTACATGATTTTATGAAGCTGAAGGATGTAGTTCTGTGTAATAGGAATCGCATCAAAATTTTCATGAATGATATTCAGCACATCACGATATCCGGCAATTTCCTGTTCGTCTCTATTTTTGGGGGTTGTCTTATCTTCAACTAATTGTTTGAGACGTGTACTCGTTGTTACGATCCCTTCGATTGCATTCGATGCTTCAGTGCTTTGAATTTTGGCAATCTCAACCAGTTTTTCAAGTTCATCCGGTTTTTGCTTCAGATAAAGCTCCTGTTTGCCGGCTTCTTTATATATAGCTGCAATAAGTCCCAAGATTTCAGAGTCCCATTTCTGATTTTGGATTGCAGAATAATTGAAAGTTCTCATTCCCTTAACCACCTTTCTATACCTTAAAAAGTACCATATAATAAGGGGAAAATCAATGCCGATATATAAGTATTCCCATAAATGCCATATGATATTAAGGTAAAAAATGATTTACATAGCCGGACGTGGATTGTGATATGTACCCAGAATCCATGTGTCCAGGATTCTGGGTACATATCATTTCATGCGTTTATGAAGCGGTGGCTTTGATTTTCAGAGCCGCCGCTTCTTTGCGTTTACTCATTATATTCTGAAAAACTACGGCGGTATTGAGGAAGTGCTGTCGTGTCCGTTTTTTGCTTACATGGTGCGCTTAACTTATCAAAAACGGTATCTCGCAACGGACTAAGTATGACTATCAAATCATTTAGTGGTTTCTATCGAATAATTTTTAAATGCCCATGAGTTTTTCTATTGTATAGGTATTTGTTGTAAAACCTATACCGGAAAAGAAAGGGAATGAAACAATGAGCGATTCAGAGCAATATAAAGAGCATATCGAGTACACTTTTGCAGCCTTTTGTAAAGTTGTTCTCCGCAATGCTTCCATGTCCGCCTAGCGGGATATTGGCAGAAAGCAAAAATGGGAAATATCCCTTGATTATCTCATGGAGGAAAGGTATTACAATCCGTATACAACAGACAGCTATTTTGCGGAGCAAACAAGTTCAACGGAGTTGATTGTGTGCAACGAGAAAATCGTAATAGAAAATGAACGATTGGCAAAAGTGTTTTCCGATTTACCCAAGCTACGACAGGAAGTTTTGGTACTGTATTTCTTCTTTGGATATACGGATAAGAAAATCGGTGAAATGTATGGGAAAAGCCGCACGACAGTAAACTACTGGAAAATCGCAGCACTCAAACAGCCAAGAAAAGAAATGGAGAAATTGGAACATGAGGATTAAGCGGCCCATTAGTTCAGACAAATCATTTTCATCTTGTTCTCTTTATCCAAATAAGATTTGATCACTGGAAACGGATAGCACCTGACAAATTTTTTTGAGGGTGGTAAAGGAAATCCCCACGGTTCCCCGTTCAAAGGCGGACACGATTTTGGTGTCCAGGCCAATCAGCTTTGAAGAATGTTCTTGTGTTAAACCGGCTTTTTCGCGTCCCGCTGTGATCCGCTCGCCGATTTCTACATTGATTTGCTTTCTTTCTTGTATCTACTCAATCTCTTACCATTAGTTTAAGTAATGGTAGTATTGACTGAAACGCATTAATAAGCGTATAATTATTCTAATTATTAATGCGATATTCGGGCAAAAAGAAAGAGCTATGATAGAACTTTGCCAAACGGTTTTCGGAGTGAAAAAGTTTTGTTGTTCGGGTGTTGAAAATCGACTTTGTAAAACAGTGGATAGGGGGATTTATCATGGGGTTGTTGGATACTTTGTTCCCAAAAGATACGGAAAAGGCTGCGCGGAAACAGTTCAAAAAAGAAGAAGCGGATGCAGCTAAATGGCCCAGCAGATTCTATCCCAAAGTTTTGGATGTTTATCTTACGGGAGAATTCAGCTATCGTTACGCAGAAAAGGGGGATTGCAAATGGCATCTTTATCATTTTCCGGAACTGATCGATCACGAAAAGGCCATTGCCCTTTGCCGTGCGGGAGCAGACCCCCAAAATGTAAAAAAGATGCGGTCGCGTTTTGGCAAGGGGTGGAGTGATCCTGGGGAGGAACTTCGATTGTATCTGATAGGATTACTGCCTGACGGACCGGAACGGGAACAGCTGATACGCAGTAAATGGCACAATAATTATACCGTAGCTTATTATGTTTATCGGATGGTCTGGGTGGACCGGTACTGCAAGACGCTGGAGGATAAGCTGACGCTGTATGATCTGATTGCAAACAATCCTCAGCAGCCTGCGGAACGCAGCGATGATAATAATTACGGCGTTGATCGCTGGAAGTATGAGGAAATGCTGGGTGGTGTATTTTATAAGACACGCCGCCGCCAGGGTGAGGAAGAAATTGAAAAGCTGCTGCAAAGCAGAAACAAGGCTGAACGGAATATAGCTGCCCGCTTTGTGAAGCAGAAAGCTCAGGAACGGCAGGATAAGATCAACGAGCGCCAGCAGTATCTCCTCGAACTGGCCCGCTTTGGCCGGGATGAGCTGGATACCAGATTTTTCGATCCGAAAACCGGCAAAAAGTATCGGATGAAAGAGGATGACACCTATGTAGAATCGGATGATTGAGCGATAGTTACTGGGCCGCAGTTTTGAAATATTGGCTTCGATGAAAGAAAACAGTTGGAAAGTTCAACGAGGGATTATCTATGGCAGGATTGATCATGCTGCCGGGATTGGTTGCTGCGATTATGCTGTTTCGGTTTGCAATCAATTTCAACAAATATTGGCTGATTTTTATTCCATTGGTTGGCTTGGTACTATTGGCGATTTATAACCTGGAACTTCTGACACAGTTGGGAACCTTTTTTGTCCGGCGCTGTCTGCTCTTTCACCATTCCAGACGGACTGCCGGAACATTTGGAATTTATCGTTATCGGCCTTCCAGATGAAAAAACCACGGTTGTTTCTTTCCTGGAGGAACCAAATGAGATTTCTGGCTGGACGGCAGGAGAAACATATTCTTTTGATGCCTCAGAATATGGGACATACCGTTATCTTTACCTGTCGGCAAAAGCTGATGGAGAGGACTTTGGACTTGTGAATATCTTTGAACAGCTGCCGGAAGAACGAAAAAGCAAAAATCCGCAGAATCGGTTTTTCGACGCGGGAATATAAGGAGGAAAAAAGATTGAGAAAAAGAGAGATACTGGCCGGACTTTTGGCTATGGCACTGCTTTTAAATGGATGTAATGCTGGAGCAAAAAAAGAAAGCAGCCCACAGAGTACCAGTTCCGGTCAATCAGAAACGGAAGTAAGTTCTGAGCATTTAACAGAAGGCACGGACGAAAACGAAGAATTTGCGGGAATCAGTTCCTGCAATATTGGAGATACCGTTTCCTTTGGCAGTTATGAGCAGGATAATAATACAGAGAATGGAGCGGAAAAAATAGAATGGATTGTGCTGGATGCCGAAGGAGAAAATGTCCTCCTTCTCAGCAAATATGGATTGGATGCACAGGCATATAGCAGCAGTGATGAACCAGTTACCTGGGAAAACAGCGGCTTGCGGCAATGGCTGAACGATACATTCTATAAATCTGCTTTCAGCGAAGCTCAGAAAGAGGTAATTATTCCGGTTACAAATGTAAATCCAGATAATGAAAAATGGGGTACATCCGGTGGTAATGATACACAAGATACGGTATTCCTTCTGAGTATCGATGAGGCAGAAACCTATTTTTCGGACCGGAACGAGACGCTTTGGACGCAGGCCACTCCCTATGCGGTGGAACAAGGAGCGTTTGTGGCGGATAATGGCGATTCCCCCTGGTGGCTGCGGTCACCCGGCGATCACAATGACGGAGGATTCTGCGCGGCGTATGTGGATTACCGTCCTTCTGGAGTGAGCCTCAGCGGATATGCTGCTCAGAAAAACAGCCGTACTGTGCGCCCTTCTTTATGGGTGAAAACGCAGTCTGGCAGTACTTCTGACAACAGCTCGCTGGGACAGCCTCAAAGTTCAGTTAGTCATGTAGAGGACAGCAAACTTCGGCTGATCGACTGCCACCAGTTTGAGAACGATGGCGAGCAGTTTACCTATCTGGCATTCGCTCTGCTGGGACCTGCTGACGCCGGTTTCCACCTGGAGGGCAGCACATCTGAAATAGCGGATGCGTGGCTGACCATCAACCACATGGACAGCGGCTGGAGGGTGGTTACCTGTACAGAGTTGCCCGGCGGAGTGACAACGGAGGATATGTCGCTCAGCATTACCGATTACAGCACATCCGATCAGAAAACCGTCCTGCTCAGCGATTGGGGAGAACCCATGAGCAAGGAGGAATTGCAGACAGCAGGCATCTATGAAATTGAGGGACATCTGGTGCTCGTAGGGGAAGGAAAAACTGCCACAAGCTCGGATCAATATGGCTTTATGGTGGGCCTTGGATTGGTGGGCCCGGAGTATGGAAACCCGGAAACATCTTTCCCGACTTTAGAAAATGCAGCGCAGGTGTTCCGGTTCTGCGCTGCTGACGGTACGCCTCTTGCCCAGAGCCTGGGACAGGAGATTGATGAATGCTTTATGACCGGCAGTACGCTGAAGGTTTGGTTCGGACTGCCGGAGGGGACGGATGCTGATATGGCGCTGGACAAGCTGGTTGAAAAAGACCCCTATATGGAATATACAAATGCAGACGGCGAGACGTTCCGGTTCCCCTTGAACCTGAGCAAATAACAGTTTTATAAAAAGTACAGGGCAGGTGTCCGCCTGCCCTGTGTTGTAACTATTCCAAATAAATCATGAGAGGGAGGATGAATGTGAAAAAGCAAAGGAAAAAAATCCTGGCTTCACTGCTGTGCCTGCTGCTGACCGTTTCCTGCACGGCCTGCGGCGGAAAGAGCAAAGAAGAAGCCCAGGCTGCCTGTGAAGATTTTTTCCAGGCATACAGTTCCTGTGACAGCCAGGCACTGGCAGATTCTATGGAAGGGCTGATGGCTCCCACACCCTTTACCGATATACAGCGGGGGATGGCAGAGAATCTGCAATTTGAAGCCCAAAAGGTAAAAAGCAAGGGCGATACGATGGTGGTATCCGCCGTCATTACGGCGGCTGACCTTAAAAAAGTGCTGGAAACCCTGCCGGAATCGATAGACAGTGTAGAATCTGCAAAAGAAGCACTGACTGCTGCGCTGAGCGCGGAGGACGTTCCCACAAAAACATTTGAACTTGATGTGAACCTAGTTCAGAAGAATGAAACATGGGTGGTAGAGGTAACGCCAGAATTGGCGGATGCACTGTTGGGCGGATACTACTCGATTTTGGAGGAAGCGGTGAAGGAGGTGGCCCCATGAAATGGATGAAACGTGCCGCCGCTTCTTTGCTTGCTGCGGTAACAGTAGCTTTGCAGGCAGGCTTTCCTGTTTTGGCAGCGGAACCTTCCACAAGCAAAGGAACCCCGGAACCCCTTGTTGGGAAACTGTGCGTTTACACCCAGGAACAGGGCGTACATAAGGTAGATGCGGCGCTATACGATGAAACCATGATTCTGGTGTCTCCAAAGACAGCCGCTTACCTGGCGGACGCAGAGCTGGTTGACGGGGGAAACGGACAATTTGAGTTCTGGCGGGATCATTACATCGTGCAGGTGGATACAAACACAGGGAAAATTGACATTGGCCTTTCCATCAAAGGGGAAACAGCCAGCAGACTTTATCAGAACGAAAGTTTCACCTTGCAGAAGGTTCAGACCGTCCAATTCGGCAAGGAGAAAACGCCTGCGATTCCTCTGGAACAGATGCTTTACCTTTTGAATGTCCAGTGGATCTGTGCGGAGGACTGCGTGTATATTTATACCCCGCCGGAAACGCTCTGGAACGTGGTGGGCGATCTCTGGGAGATGGATAATGTCCTCCCCTCCCCGGCGGAAATTCTGGGGGATACGGTGCTGAAGAAATGGGGAAATTCCTTTAAGTATGGGCTGTTGGCCTTTGCGGATGAGGTGGCCCCGGAATATCTGGTTCCCATTGTCGGGGATGATTACTGGAGCCAGCAAAAGATGGAGGAAGCACTGCTGACTTTGGCTGTCCCCTGTGAAAATATCATGGGCGATTTAAAGGAAGAAGCCCAGAATGACAGCAGCAAATTCGTCAGCGACATCAGCGGGATGGTTGGCGATATTTCGTCCCTGGGCGGCGGTGCTGTTTCCGTGGCGGATAAGCTCACAAAATCCGTCACTGCTTGGTCGGATGTCAATATCCCTAAGAGCATTTCCGACTCTTTTACAGTTACCGGTTATGCGGCAGACATGGCCAAGGCCATTGCTACAGCCGGACGATATGAAAACTGGGGAGAGAGCTATCGCAGCCAGTTGGAGTATCTGTCCCGGGTGAAAAACGATAAATATGCCGAATATTGTAAGGATTTAAACAAGGTGGCCGGTTCCCTGTTCAAGGAATACGGGGACTATACCGGGAATGTCGTGAAGGAAAGCTTGAAAACCCTTGCTTCTTTTGTAGGGGGATATTTTCTTGATAAGACCCCGGCAGGGCTGGTATTCTCCTCCTATGATTTGGCCCACACCTTTGTGGAGGCATATATCCCGGCGGCCAAAACTGCTCAGCAGGCCGGGGATAATACATCTGCCGCAATGCGGCTCAGCGACCTGTCTGTCCTGATGCGGGCCCAGTACGCAGCTGAAATGATCCGTGTTGGTCAAATGGGAACGCTGAACAGTATTGAAGATGTGGCCCAGCTGCGCTTCATCGGCTCCCTGATGATGGAAGCCTCCGCCCACAGCCATGATTCTCTCTACTCAGCATGGAAAAATATGTACCTTGCCGGACACTCGGATGCCAGTGAGGAGGAAATTCGTCAGAACGCCGGAGAAACCATTTCCATGGATGTGCTGGCTGGCAAGCTGATCCAAAGCCAGACCGGTATTACCCGGTTCGAGGAAACCTCCCAGTATGATCCCAGCCTGCTTCTCTACGGGGATATGAACAATCTATATAACGAGACAGACGGGGCGCACCGGGAAAAGATTCCGCCGGAATATGTGAAAATAAAGGAACTGCCGGTCTTTTCCTCTAACATTGCGGAGTATCAGGGGAACATTTATGTCCTAAATAATCGAAGTATTCCAGGGCTTACCAACTTTTCACTGAAGCCGGCCGCTTATGACTATATCTGCGGTATCGCTTTTTATAAGGATCGCCTGTACTATTCCTGCAAAACCGCAGGCACCAGTGAAATCAGTTCCGCCATTTACTCCTGCAATCCCGACGGCAGCGACCAGAAACTTTTGGCGGACTGCCCTGTCCGTTCTAAAAAGCCGAACTGCACCTCCTTCCTGATTCAGGACGACCGGCTGTATTACGGGTACCGCGGGGAACGGTTTTTAGATTTGAACACCGGGGAAGAAGGGGACGCTGTTTCCGGTGCGGATTTGGAGGAGTCCAACCGGTTTATAAAACACAGAGAGGCTTCAATGGTATATGCGCAGGACGGAGTGTATTTCCGGGGAGAACTGGATTACCGCTACGGAATGAGCGGCGACAAGATCTACTTTGCGGATGAGGAAGGCGGAACCGAAACCGTTGTATATGAGAACTCCTCCATCCGTTGGATCAGGATCGAGCTGGTGACGCCGCAGGAAATCTATTTCAGCGCCACCCAGGGTGGCGACTGCCTGCTGATGAGGCTTAATCTGGAAACCGGACAGGCGGAAACACTGGACAGCCGTCCGGAAGCAGGCAGCGGCGGATATTTTGCATGGTAGAATAATCATAGGGAAAAGAACTATAAAAAGAGAGGTTGATTGAAATGAAAAAACAAATTGCAATCTTATTGATGGAAATGATGATGGCTTCCGCTCTTTTGATCGGTTGCGGCAGTGATGGGCAACAAGCATCGGAGCAGGATGTTATTTCCAGTACAGAAGTCCAGCAGGAATCATCCCAGCAAGCTGAAACGCAGGAAAACCAGGCTGAGGGGGAAAACAAGGTTGGTTTAGATGAATCTTATGTTTTGGTCCGAGAAAGCGTTCAGAGGAACGGTATGGTAATTGATTACGATTATGATGAACGTGGAGATAAGACCAAAGAAACATATTCTTATAAAGAAAAACCGGATGAAACGCATTACAAGGAATATACCACGCAATACCAAGAAGACGGAAGTAAAATTGTATCGGAATCCCAGGATATTCTTGAGGCAACAGGCGAAGCCGTTTTTGAGGAAACTTATGAGTATGAATATAATCCCGATGGGCTTTTGATCCGAAAAACAGGATTCAAGGGGAACGGAGAGTATCAGGGAGAGATCATCTACGAGTATGATGAAAATGGGAACCTGATCTCTCAAAGTGAAGGAAAAACAGGACCTGGCGTCACATCTCTGGCAATGAGTTATGAATATGATAATGCCGGGAACCTGATAAAAGAAACACAGTACGATTTTGATGGGGAAGTGAACCAGTATTGGACCTATGAATATGACCAGGATGGCAGGCAGACTGTAAAGCACAATTATAACCCCGCAGGCGAGGAGATGATAAAAGCTGTTGAATGCCAGTGGAAATACGAATATGACGGAGAAGGCCGCATCACCGAGGAATGGCAGGAAAGCGTAAATGGCGGGCAAAAATATGAGTGGTATCAGTATGAGTACGATGAGTACGGAAATGTGTGCAAAAAGACGGATGTGTTTAACAAAACCACCTATGAATACCTGCCGCTGTCCGTATATTTAGAGGAAAACTGATATGGAATACGTTGAAAACTTTTTTATTTGGGCAGCAGAGCAATTTGCCATAGCTTATCGCCGGATCGGTATTTAAGTCATCCCCCGCTGGAATAGTCTGGCCTATTCTTACCATATGCTTCTTATGCTTGGAAGTTTTTTCGTGATGGTACTGGCGATGCTGCTGATGCTGCTTGCGGGCGTTACAATCATTGAACAGAAAAGGCGCTCCCATATCCTGGACAGTATTTCCTGAATATCCTGAGTATTCGGAAAAGGATGATAAGTTCCGTCTTATCGGTGCCGGGAGCCGCTATGGGAATACGGTCAATGTCGGACGGATTGTCAGCTGCAGGCCATGTGAGAAACCATTTGAAATCAGCCATGGAAAACGGAATGCCGCCAGACCGCGGAACGAATGGACAGGGACCGCTATACGGTGACGGTTCACTATGACAAAGAGGACGAGACAGAGATGGTAATCAGAGTTCTTTCATTTGGACCGATGCTCAGGGTTACCGCTCCTCAGCATTTTATTGACCTGATAAAACAGAGACTGACAGACCAGAAAAGCTGCGGACAAGGTCTGTCCAAACATTGCGGGCGTGGACATCGGATGCGGAATGTATACAGTAAGACTTTCGGACATATTTCTGAATTTTGAGCGGATCGATGAAGCATGCCATTTTATTCCTTCGGGAGTCAATGTATGGGAAAGAAGATTATTACAGAAAAAGAGACGAAATCATCAGGAACTGCAAGGCAGAAGGAAGACGTTCTGAAATCCGGAAGGCGTTAAAGGTCCTTGAAAAGGAATATACCGCAAAGATCCCTGAAATTCCGGAGGATCTCTGCTGGCTGTATGGTTCATTTCTGGGAGACTATCTCCATGATGTGGAGATCTGTCAGAAATTTGCACGCCGGAACAGAAAAAGAATGGCAGAAATCATACTGGAAAGGACCGGTATGACGGCGGCTGAAGCTTTCCACACGATCCATAATTATATTGATACGCAGGAGATGATCCTTCGGAAAGGTGCCATTGCAGCGCATGCAGGAGAAAAAGTGCTGATTCCCATCAATATGCGTGACGGATCCATTATCGCTGCAGGGAAAGGAAACCCTGAGTGGAATTATTCCGCACCTCACGGAGCCGGGCGGGTTATGTCCAGATCAGAGGCAAAGCGTTCCGTGAGCATGGAAGAGTACAGGGCCTCCATGGAGGGAATTTATACAACCACTGTGAATGAAAGTACGCTGGATGAGGCTCCGATGGTATATAAGTCACTGGAAGATATTATGGATATGATTCATGAGTCGGTTGATGTCATTGACAGGATCAGACCTGTTTATAATTTCAAGGCGTCAGAGGATGATCCTCTGACGCGGAAGAAAGGAAGGGAAAAGTCCGATGGAGAAAACGATCCTCAGTAAATTCCGTGAAAACGAAAAAACGGGAAAATCCGGATCCTGCTCGCCGTTGAGTCCGGAAGCCGTGCCTGGGGCTTGGCTTCCCCGGACAGCGATTATATCTGGAAATCAGCGGACTGGCGTGAGCTGAACGCTCTCTTTCTGCAATATGCCGTGTAAAGCGGTTTATCCCCCTCTTTCCGAACCGCGGAACAGAGGGGGAACTTCATGCAGGAAGCGGAAAGCAAAAAGCAGGCCGGTACAGAGGAACTCACAGACCCGGAGAAGCACTTTTCCTTGACATTGCGCATAGAGTATAGTACACTCTTATAAACTCTTTGCACTGCATTACACCCTGTTTCAGGGTGCGAGATCAACAGTACAAACTGAACAGGCGATAAACCAGCAGGTTTATGGGGCCGGGCCGCTGACGTGGCAGCAGATTGTTTTCAGCATCTGCGGGACAGTTGTATGTTCCGCAGGTGTTTTTTTATACACATCTGGGGAACAGATTATCTCAATGAGGTGCTCATAAGGGAAAATATCAGTGTCATTGTATATGACAAAACAGGAGGATTCTTTTATGACAGCCAATCATCAGCAAACAAATCAGTCTGCGTCTCAGCCGGTCAATGAAACGGCAGTTATCAGGAAACTTTCGCTGGTCAGTGTAATCGGAAACATGATACTTTCAGGGTTCAAGATGTTTTCCGGGATTACCGGAAATTCCGGTGCAATGATCTCGGATGCCATCCACTCATTTTCTGACGTACTTACTACGCTGATCGCCTGGATCGGCGTGAAGGTTTCCAAAAGAGATGCGGACAGTTCCCACCCATACGGCCATGAGCGTATGGAATGTGTGGCATCGCTGATTCTGGGACTCGTACTGATGGCAACAGGAGCCGGAGTCGGCAAGGTGGGGGTGGAAAACATCCTGTCCGGAAACTATGAAATGCTTGCTGTTCCCGGTCCCATTGCGCTTGCGGCGGCAGTGGTTTCCATTGCCGGCAAGGAAGCCATGTACTGGTATACCCGTTACTATGCGAAGCTGATCCATTCTGCGGCATTTCTGGCGGATGCCTGGCATCATCGATCCGACGCGTTTTCTTCCATTGGATCGCTGATAGGCATCGGCGGGGCCATGCTGGGATTTCCGGTGATGGATTCCGTGGCCAGTGTTGTGATCTGTATTTTTATCGTGAAGGTGGCCTATGATATTTCAAAAGACGCGCTGGTGAAAATGCTGGATACTTCCTGCGGAGAAGATTATGAAAAAAATCTGATGGAGGACATACTGGGACAGGAAGACGTACTGAGTGTGGATATGCTCCGTTCCAGGATGTTCGGAAATAAAGTTTATATTGATCTGGAAATATCCGTGGATGGTGATAAATCCCTCTGGGAAGCACACGAAGTAGCGGAACGTGTTCACAGAAATGTGGAGCAGCGTTTCCTGGATGTCAAGCATATCATGATCCATGTGAATCCGGCGGGCAGCGGGACAGACTGAAGAACAGGATGAAAATCAGACTGCCTGACGGGATTCTGGCAGACAGAGAAATAAGACAGAAGAAGATTATATACACGGATAAGCCGGATGAAGTGTTTTTAAGGGATGATGCCGCAGTTTCTGCGTTATCATCCCTGTTTTTATGCTGCAAACTCCGGTTCCCATATCATAAAATACCCGATGCAGGCTGCGGAGAAAAAGTGGTGCCGCAGACACTGTACATCGTCCCGGTGCCGGTCACGGCAGGCGGAAAAATTCCCTTGACTCTCCCCCGGGGGCAGGATCTATACTGAATTCAGATTCGAATCACAGATACGCATGGGAGGAAACAGGATGCTTACAGTAGGAGAATTTTCAAGGATCTGTCAGGTCAGTATCAAGACGCTGCATCATTATGACAGGATCGGTCTTCTGACGCCGTTAAAGGTGGATCCCTTCAGCGGATACCGTTATTACGGCCTTGAGCAGGTGGACCGGATGCTTCTCATCGGGAGGCTGAAACGGTATGGATTTTCCCTGGATGCCATTAAAATCTTCTGGAATGCGGAGATGACAGAGTACTCTTTTCCAGGCTGAGTCAGCAGAAAGAAACACTCAAAGCACAGAAGCGGGAGATGGAACTGGTGATCACGGAACTGTCAGCCCATCTGCAGGATTTTAAAAGGACAGGTGATATTATGGGATACCGGAAACACTATGAAATCAATGTGGCAGAAACGCCGGACAGAGCAGTCATGGCATGCCGTCAGGTGATGGCGGTCAGCGAGTTCGGCCAGTATTACAGCAGGCTGTATGAACGTATCGGAAGAGAACATCTGACTCCGGACGGCGTCTGCGGAGCCGTGTATTATGATGAGGAATTCAACCGGGAAAGCGCGGACATCGAGCTGATCCTGGGGATCCGGGAAGAAAACAGGGCGGATAAAATCATGAAAGGCCAGCTGTGCGCCAGAACCCTGCACAAAGGGCCGTATTCTTCCCTGCCGGATGCATACGGGGCCCTGGTGGCGTGGATCGAAGAAAACGGATATGCCTGGGACGGAGCTCCTTACGAGATTTATGTAAAAACACAGTTTGATTCTCTGGCACCGGAAGACTGGGAGACGGAGATTTTTTTCCCGGTGAAAAAGAAGGCATAGTGAAAAAACAGAGAAAAATGCAGTGAAAAGTGAAGTGAGCCGGCGGGAGGAAATCTGTTGACAGCTCCGAGGAAAAAGAGTACAATACACAAAACCTGATCCGACCGGACAAAATGAAGTGCAGGCTATGAAGGAATTTTGGCCTGCACTGTTTTTATAATACGGAATAGGAAGGAATGATAATCGGCGGTTTTTGCCATACACCTGATATGCTGTTGAGAAAGGGGCAGGAAGAATAAACATAAACATAAGAAATGCTGTTCCGGAAGACCTATAACTGGGCCATGGAGTATGAAGAAACCATCATCGGGAGCATCTGTGTTGTCCGGACAGACGGGAGAAACGAACGGGCTGAACTTGGATACTGCAGGGGATATGCTTACTGAAGCAGAGGGGTTATGGCGGAAGCTGTAAAAGCGGTCACAGACTATCTCTTCAGCGAAGTCGGCATAAACCGTATCGGGATCTCACATGCCGTTAAAAACCCCGCATCGGGCAGAGCCGCTCAGAAATGCGGACTGAGTTATGAGGGAACAAAACGAGAATATTTCAGGGCTTCCATCGGAGAGTTCCTTGATATGTCCGACTATGGCATTGTAAGGAGCCAATAGATGAAGCAAAAGACAGACCAGCCGGACAGCCCGTCTGCATGGTTTCAAGAATCGGCGGGATCCGGGGACAATATGTCTCAAACAGGCGGGAAAACTGAATGTTCCTGTTGATCCGTCTGCAGTCGGCAATTACCGGATATCCGCCTCAAGGGGAGATCTCCGGCAGGCGGCTTCGTCAATCAGGAATTCATGATCCACATCCATGTTTTCCGGTACCAGGGCATACCGGATGAGGCCGGCGCCCACGCCGTTATAGTCGTTGTACATCATATACGCCAGATTTTTCATGATATAGAGGATATTGTCCATGTGTTTTTCCCACAGCAGCTCCGGACGGCTCAGATCATCTCCGGGGTGTACGGAGGTGCAGAATTCCTGCATGGAACATTTATATCGGATCTCCAGAACCGAAAGAGGTGTACCGTTTTCGTCGATCCAGTAGGAATTGTCGGTTATATCCAGCATAATCCATTTATTCAGGGTGCTGTCCCAGATTTCGTTTACCACATGACATTCCGTGTCATAAACGGAGGCGGGGAGAAGAGTCACCGCACGGGAATAGATGCCGAGAGCCAGGCACATCTCATTGAGGATCTGCGCCTTGTTCAGACAGTTAATTCCCTGACGGGGATTGTCCAGGCTGTAAGCAAGCAGGGACAGGGCGGCAAAGCGGACATGATTGGTGTAGTCACTTTTATGGGTCAGTCTGGGGGCGTATTCATCCATCAGGCGCAGCGCCCGCTGGAACTCCGTGCCAGTCCCGGCGATTTTGTCGATGCCATAGGTCTGAATCAGAACCGCATAGTCAGGATGGGTAAAGTCATAGGTGAGACGGCAGTCCTCTCCGGACGCAAAGAGACCATTCCGCTGGAGGATGCCGCTTTCCATGGTATAGATCTGCTGCGGCTCCTGAAGCCAGAAAATGGAAGGAGTCATGGCATCGTAAAGTAAGATCCCGGCAGCTGCAAGAATCCCGGCGGCCAGCAGGATACGGCAATCAGATGATGCCCGGCCGGGACGAAATGCATGTTTTATTTTCATCAGAATCCTCCTCCCGTGTTATGAAGCTGTTCTGCCTGTATTGTATCATACGCCGGGCAGGGGATCAATGGAATCGGGGGAACGTCTGGGAAGGATACGGGGAAGAATGCCTGGGATAAATATAAAGGGAACCACGGAAAAACACAGAATAAAAGAAAAAGTCATGGGGTGGTTGCATTTCCTGCCGTAAGGCGGTAAGATTAAAGGATGTAGAAAGGCAGGAGAGGATATGTATAACGAGCTTACAAAAAACGATATAAAGAAGATGGAAGAGGAGATCGAATACCGGAAACTGGTGGTGCGGAAAGAGGCCATTGAGGCGGTGAAAGAGGCAAGGGCCCAGGGAGATCTCAGTGAAAATTTCGAATATTATGCCGCCAAAAGGGATAAAAACAAAAATGAAAGCCGGATCCGGTACCTGGAGCGGATGATTAAAACCGCCCGGGTGATTTCCGATGACTCCAAAGAGGACGAGGTGGGGCTCTACAACACGGTGGATGTATATTTCGAAGACGACGATGAGACGGAAACCTACAAGGTGGTGACCACAGTACGGGGAAATTCCCTGAAAGGACTGATCAGTTCCGAGTCGCCGCTGGGAAAGGCCCTGCTGGGCCGCAAGGTGGGAGACCGGGTCCATGTTCAGGTCAATGAAAAAAGCGGATATGATGTGATTATCCGGCGCATTGAAAAGACTGCCGACGACGGCAGCGATGCACTCAGAAGTTTCTGACGGGAAAACAGGCAGAATATGCCGGAGAAGAAACAGAAAGAGAAACCGGATAAGCCGGGGAAAGAAATGAGGATGGAAAAATGGAATCAAAGGTACAGACACAGAAAACAGCCGGAAAGAAAATTATCGGGCTTCCCCTTCCGCTGTATCTGGCAGTGCTCGCACTGACCATAGGATGCATGGCGGCAGGATGTGTCCCCAAAAGCCTGGTGCCCGCCTTTCTGGTGCTGATGGTTTTCGGAGAAGGACTGAATGCCATAGGAAATTCCGTGCCGGTGGTCAGAACATATCTGGGAGGATCGGTGATCTGTATTCTGGGCGCGGCGGCCATTGAGGCGGCGGGACTGGTCCCTCAGCAGACCTATGAGACACTGGATTATTTTGTCAATGACAGCGGTTTCCTGATTTTTTACATTGCGGCCCTGATCACCGGGAGTCTTTTCAACATCGACAGGAATCTCCTGATCCGCGCAACGGTGAAGCTGCTTCCGGTGGCTGTGCTTTCCCTGGCTGTGGGAATCCTGCTTTCCGGTGTTTTCGGAATCTTTCTGGGAGAAGGGTTCTGGGGAGGGATCCTTTATGTGGGAGTCCCCATGACCAGCGGAGGAATGACCGCGGGAACCGTACCGCTGTCTGCCATTTACTCCCAGACTCTCGGCGTGGATGCGTCGGAAGTACTGACGAAAATGGCGCCGGCAACGGTGCTGGGAAACTGTGTGGCCATTGTATTCGGCGGCCTGCTCAACAATTTCGGTAAGACGCATCCCGGCGTTACAGGAAACGGCACGCTGGTCAATGACGGCCATCCTGTGAAACCCACACCGCCCATGAAGCCCACATTTGCCCTTTTATGTACGGGAATGATCATTGCGTTTGCCTTTTATCAGCTGGGAGCCCTGCTCAATCATTTTGTTTCGGTGATTCCCACCTATGCCTGGATGATCATCGCCGTGGTCCTGGTAAAAGGAACAGGAATCATGTCAGACGAACTGGAAGACGCAGCCAGAGAGTGGGGACAGTTTGCCATCCACAGCTGGACAGCAGCGGCACTTACGGGAATCGGTTTTACGCTGATTGATCTCAATACCATTTTAAAAACCCTGACGCCGTTATATCTGATTGCCGTTGTGCTGGTGGTGGCCGCCATTTCCATTACGGCAGCCGTCCTGGGAAAACTGGTGGGATTTTATCCTCTGGAATCTGCCATTGCAGCGGGAATGTGCACCACAAACATGGGAGGTTCCGGCAACGTGGCTGTTCTGAGCAGTGCCCACAGGATGCAGCTGCTTCCCTTTGCGCAGATCGTTACCCGCTCCTGCGGTGCGCTGATGCTGACTCTGGGAGGCATTCTGGTACAATTGGTGGGATGACGGAGAGGAAAGGTCCGTCAGGGACTGGCTGTGCCCGGCAGAAGAAAGAAAAAGAATCAGACGTGTATCCATAAAAAGATGCCCCCTGCAGACCGGCAAGGAAAAATCCGTGCCGGTTTCCGCAGGGGGCATTGCGGTTAAAATCAGAATGCCCGGATCTGTTCTGCATTCATGGATTTTACGATTTCCACAGCCAGATTTACGGTTGCTTCAAAATCATAATAGGATGCAATGCCGTGAACAGAGTGAATATAGCGGACAGGAACGCCGATGACAATGGTGGGAATTCCGTCCAGAGCCGTATGTACAATGGCTCCGTTGTTGCCGCCGCCTTCCCGGACAGATGCCTGAGCAGGTATACCCAGCTTTTCTGCCAGATCCAGGGCATATCTCTGGTATCTTGGCGTGCAGATGATGGATTTGTCCATGAAGCGGAGCATGGGGCCTTTCTTGAATGCGGTCTGTACCGCATAGGGCTCTGTGAAGGTATCATCGGCCGGACAGCCTTCGAAACAGATGGCGATCTGGGGACGTACATGGTTGACAGCCACTTTCATGCCGCGTTCGCCGACTTCTTCCTGAGCCGACATGACACCTACCAGATCCACATCCAGTTTTTCCTCCTGGAGTCTCCGGAGGGTCTCGATCATGGCAGCACAGCCGATCCGGCAGTCAAAGGCCTTTCCGAAGATCAGATCGTGTTCCGCATCATATTCTGTGGTCACATCCGGCACCACCGGTTCACCGATCCGGATTCTGAAGTTGGTCCTGGCATCTTCCGCACTTACGGCTCCGATGTCGATGGACAGGGAAGAGACTTCCGCAGCGGAAGAAGTTTTCTCGGCGGCCGTCATGAAGTGAACCGGCTTGGCGGCAATGATACCGGGAATATAACGTCCGTCCGCATTGCGGACCAGAACTTTGCTGGAAGGAAGGGAGCCGATGTTCCAGCCTCCCAGAGTAACGAAACGAAGCGTGCCGTTGGGCCGGATGGAGTGAACCATAAATCCCACCTCATCCCCGTGGGCATCCAGCATGAAGACCGGCTTGTCTCCGGTATTGGCTTTCCGGTACATATAGAAGTTCCTGAGACAGTCTTCTTCGGTTTCATAACCGCATCCGATGTGTTTTCTGGCGGCAAGGACGGCCTCATCTTCAAATCCGGACGGTGCCTTGGCATTGGCAAAGTCGGCGATCATCTGAAGTGTTTCCTGATTGACACGAACCTCCATAAATTAACCTCCTGAATCCGATATTCCGGATAAACTGCCGGGCCCGCGTCCGCCTGCTGTCCGGCAGGCGGCGGAGCCCGGAAATCCATACGTTTTTAATTTAATTAATCGTTCTGCAGTTCAAATTCATCTTTTCCTACGGAGCAAAGCGGGCATACCCAGTCAGCGGGAAGATCTTCCCACTTGGTTCCTGCAGCAACTCCGTTGTCCGGATCACCGGCAGCCTCGTCATAAATGTATCCGCATACGGTACATACATATTTTTTCATGTAAAAATCCTCCTGTATAAATTAAATTTGTTTATTACAGAATCTGGGCCTTCCAGAGACCATGCAGATTGCAGTAAGCATAAACGGCAGTTACCCGGTCGCCTTCAGAAAGAAGGAAAGACGCTTCCGGCTTGTCTCCGGGGTTCAGGCGGGCAAGCTGGGAACCGTGTTCGGTTTCCATCCAGATAAACGTGATGTAATGTTCCGGGATCATGGGATGCGCAACGCTGCCCACCTGTACGGAAACATGGCTGCCTTCCACTTTGACTTCGGGAACATGTTTTTCCACGGCAGCATCGGAGGTGCCGGGAACCAGCTCTGTCATTTTCTGTCCGCAGCACATAACGGGAACTCCCTTGTTTTCAAGGAAAGTAACAAGATTGCCGCAGTGTTCACAGATATAAAATTTTCTTTCCATAATGATTCTTCCTTTCTTATTGGTTTTACAGATTCTGTTCTTTCAGGGATTCGGCCACTGCATCCGCCAGCTCATCCAGAGCCGCTTCCTGGGAATCCTGAAGGGCGGAACGGATGGTAAGTCCCTTGTCCAGGAACTGGCAGTTCTTCAGGGCGCAGAGGCTTTCCGTCAGCAGCTTGGCTGAAACAGGTGCCCAGGAGCCGTTTTCAATCAGGGCAATGGTCCTGTTCTGCAGATTATGAGCGGAAAGATTGTGGACCAGGCTGTCCATATTGCAGAAAATACCGTTGTTGTAGGTGATGGAAGCCAGCACCAGGCAGGAACACCGGAAGGCATCCGCAATGATATAGGACGGATGGGTCTTGGACACATCGTATACGGAAATGCCCGTAATGCCGCGGTCAGCCAGTTTTCCGGCCAGGATATCCACGGCTTTTTCCGTATGCCCGTAAACAGAGGCATATGCCAGTACCACGGAACGGTCCTCGGGCGTGTAGGAACTCCATCTGGAGTATTTTTCCATCAGCCACGGAATGTCTTTTCTCCATACCAGGCTGTGAAGCGGGCAGATCATTTCAATGGGAATACCGGCAGCTTTTTTCAGCAGCGCCTGTACCTGAACCCCATATTTTCCCACAATATTGGTATAGTATCTCCGGGCCTCCGGCAGCCATTCATTTCTGTAATCGATCTCATCAGCGAAAATGTTTCCGTTAATGGCACCGAAAGAACCGAAGGCATCCGCGGAAAACAGGATTTTCTCTGTCTTTTCGTAAGTAACCATGACTTCCGGCCAGTGAACCATGGGAGCCATGACAAATGTCAGCTCATGAGTTCCGAGAGAAAGCGTGTCCCCTTCCTTGACGGTAATCACATATCTGTCCACATCGAAGGTGAAAAACTGTTTCATCATGGCAGCGGCCTTGGCCGTGCAGACGATTTTCACATCCGGATAGCAGCGGATCACATCACAGATGGAAGCACAGTGGTCCGGTTCCATGTGGTTGATCACAAGATAATCAAGAGAACGGCCTGCCAGGGCAGCAGATACGTTTTCCAGAAACTCATGGGTAAAGGAGGCATCCGCTGTGTCAAACAGGGCACACTTTTCATCTGTCATCAGGTAGGAGTTATAGGAAACTCCGCCGGGAACAGGGTAAACATTTTCAAACAAGGCAATGCGGCGGTCATTGACACCGACCCAGTATAAGGAATCAGAAAGTTTTCTGATACAGTTCATAATTGTCCCTCCAATCTTGTTATGTACGACACTTCCTTTATTGTAAAGTGTCGGAGCCATAATTTCAAGATGTTTCGGCAGTTTCAGTCAAATAATAAAACCGGAAGGAAAAGGATGGTAAAATTCTTAAAAAAAAATAAAAATACCTGTTGACATTTTGGCGGTTCAGTCATATAATTCATTTGAAATTGATATTCGTTATCAATTATTTTTTGACATATAAGTTAGCGAAAACTAACAATAGAAACTCCACCCGCTGCGGAAACCGGCAGGAACCGGACAGGCAGAAAAAAGGCAGCAGAATCCGGGAAAAGGATGCGGCGGACAGAGAGATGCGGAAAACGAGGTGAAAATATGGGACCGGCAGATGTACTGGTGCTGGCACTGGTGGCTGCGGCTGCAGCTGCCGTGATACATTTCATGAAAAAGCAGCGTAAGGAAGGAAAGAGCTGCTGCGGGTGTTCCGGATGTTCGGGCTGTTCCGGCTGCTGCAGTTCTTCATATGAAAAAAAGGAGGAAGCATGATGCCTGTGACATTTTTGAAACCGGGCGAGACCGGTACAGTCAGACGTGTGGGCGGCGCGGAGGACACCAGACGCTTTCTTGCCAATCTCGGATTTGTGGACGGGACAGAACTTAAAGTTGTTTCCGTACTTGGCGGGAACCTGATTGTTAATATCAGAAATTCCAGAGTGGCGATCAACCGGGAGATGGCAAAGAACATCATGGTGTAAGCCGCCTGAGGAAGGAAAGGAGATATGATGACATTACGTGACATTCCAGTGAAAACAACGGTCTCTGTTGTGAAGATCAACGGAGAAGGCGCATTCCGCCGCCGGATCATGGACATGGGAATCACCAAGGGAAGCCGGATTTATGTGAGAAAAGTGGCGCCTCTCGGGGATCCTGTAGAGATTACGGTGCGGGGATATGAGCTTTCATTGAGAAAAAGCGATGCGGAAAGCATCGAAGTAGCAGTAATCTGAGAACAGAGAGCTGAAGTAAAATGGGAGGATGGATATGACACTGAAACTTGCGCTGGCGGGAAATCCCAACTGCGGAAAGACGACGATGTTCAATGCCCTGACAGGCGCGAACCAGTATGTCGGAAACTGGCCGGGGGTAACCGTTGAAAAAAAGGAAGGCAGACTGAAAGCATCGGAAAAGGGAAAAGATGAGATTATCATCACAGACCTTCCGGGAATCTATTCCCTTTCTCCGTATACACTGGAGGAAGTGGTGAGCCGTGATTACCTGCTGAAGGAGAAACCGGATGCCATTATCAACCTGGTGGACGCCACCAATATTGAAAGAAACCTGTATCTGACCACGCAGCTTCTGGAAATCGGCATTCCGGTGGTCATTGCACTGAATATGTGTGACCTTCTGGAAAAAAGCGGAGACAGGATCGATATCGCAAAGCTTGGCGGAATGCTGGGATGCGAAATTGTGGAAACCTCAGCGCTGAAAGGAACCGGTCTCAGGGAAGTGGTGGACCGGGCTGTGGATGCGGCCAAAAAGCATGCCTGGAATCCTCCGGCAGAAGCGTTTTCTCCAAGAATAGAGGAAGCCGTATCCCGTGTGGAAGAGGCTGTTTCCGGAAGCGTGGATGCGGAACAGAAACGCTGGTATGCAGTGAAACTTCTGGAAAGAGATAAAAAGGTAGTGGAACAGCTGGCACTTCCGGCATCTGCCATGGCTCTGGTCAACGGCGAAGCAGCACGCCTGGAAAAAGAGATGGATGACGATACGGAAAGCATCATTACAGACGCCCGCTACCGCCGGATTGAAAAACTGGTGGAGAAAACCGTGAAGAAAGCCGGAACCGGCCTCAGCACATCGGATAAAATTGACAGAATTGTCACCAGCAGAATCCTGGGCCTTCCGATTTTCGTGCTGGTGATGTGGCTGGTATATTACATATCCGTCACAACGCTCGGGACCATGGGAACCGACTGGGCCAATGACAGCTTTGTGGCAGGAATCCAGGAAGCGGTATCAGGAGCAATGGATAACGCCGGCGCAGGCGATCTCACAAAAGGCATGGTGGTGGACGGAATCATCGGCGGACTGGGAGCAGTATTCGGATTCCTTCCGCAGATGGCACTTCTGTTCCTGCTTCTTTCCATTCTGGAAGACTGCGGCTACATGGTGCGGATCGCATTTGTCATGGACCGTATTTTCCGGCATTTCGGTCTTTCCGGAAAAAGCTTCATTCCTCTGCTGATTTCTTCCGGATGCGGAATTCCCGGAATCATGGCTTCCAGAACCATTGAAAATGACAATGACAGACGCCTTACGATCATGACCGCCACCTTTGTTCCCTGCGGTGCAAAGCTTCCGGTTATTGCTCTGATGGGAGGAGTCATGGCCGGATGGATGTCCGGCAACTATGAAGCTGCCGGCTGGATTGCTCCGCTTATGTATTTCATCGGAGTGGCGGCAGTGCTGGTCTCAGCCATTATCCTGAAAAAAACGAAACCGTTTTCCGGCGAGCCGGCTCCCTTTGTCATGGAACTTCCGGCTTACCATATTCCGTCTCCCAGGACAGTGCTCCTTCATGTATGGGAGCGCCTGAAAGGATTCATCATCAAAGCAGGCACCATTCTGTTCCTGGCCTGTGTCGTCATGTGGGTTCTTTCCACCTTCGGATTTGAAAACGGCGGATTCGGAATCGTGGAAGATGTATCCAACAGCCTGATGGCCATTGCGGGAAATGCCATTGCCCCGATTTTTGCACCTCTGGGATTCGGACAGTGGCAGCCGGTGGCAGCGTCCATTTCCGGTTTTTCTGCGAAAGAGGCCATTGTGACCACCATGGGTGTTCTTGCCAATGTGGATGAAGAACTGGTGGAAGAGGCAGATGTGGTGGCGGCGGCAGTTCAGAACTGGTTCCCCAGTGTTGTGGCGGCATTCTCGTTCCTGCTGTTTAACCTGCTGGATTCCCCGTGTCTGGCAGCCATCGCAACCATTGCTCAGCAGATGCAGTCCAGAAAGTGGTTCTGGTTCGCAATTCTTTTCCAGAACGCGTTTGCCTATGGCGTCAGCCTCTGCGTGTACCAGCTGGGAACCTTTGCTCTGGGAGGCACATTCGGCATCGGTACGGCGGCGGCAGTGATCATTCTCCTGTTCCTGCTTTATATGCTGTTCCGTCCCGATCCGTATAAAAACAAAAAGATTTCCGTACGCCGGTCTGTGGCTGCATAAAACGGCGGCAGGACATTTACGGAAGAACCGTGACGGAGCCGGCAGAAGAGAATGCAGGCAGATGTCATGAGGAAACAGGCAGTCAGACGGACAGAACGGATACAGAAAAGACTGAAAAGAAATAAAACGGCATGGCTTTCGGCTGTGCCGTTTTTTGCTGTTGAACAGAGAGAGGCAAAAGTGTAAAATATAGAAAACAGAAAAAACAGATCAGAAAAAGAAAAGGAGACAGAAGATTTGACGAATATTTTACTGGGAATTCTGATCCCGTTTGCGGGAACCGCAGCGGGATCGGGATGCGTATATTTTATGAAAGACCGGATCCACCCCACACTGCAGAAGGCACTGCTGGGATTTGCCTCGGGAATCATGGTGGCAGCCTCGGTCTGGTCCCTGCTGATTCCTGCCATGGAACAGTCAGAGCATATGGGAAAACTGGCCTTTGTGCCTGCAGCCTCGGGATTCCTTCTGGGAATTGCCTTTCTGCTGCTCATGGACAAAACCGTGCCTCATCTGCATATGGACCAGGACGAACCGGAGGGAATCCGCTGCAGCTGGAGAAAAGCAACCATGCTGGTGCTGGCAGTGACGCTCCATAATATTCCGGAAGGAATGGCAGTGGGAGTCATGTTTGCCGGAGTCCTGGCGGAAAACAGCGGAATCACCCTGGCCGGAGCCTTTGCCCTTTCCATAGGAATTGCCATTCAGAACTTTCCGGAAGGGGCGATCATCTCCATGCCGCTAAAAAGTGAAGGCGTCAGCCGACACCGGGCATTTCTGATGGGAGCGGCTTCCGGAGCCGTGGAGCCGGCCGGCGCGCTTCTTACGGTGCTTCTGTACCGGCTGGTGACGCCGGTACTGCCGTATCTTCTGGCTTTTGCTGCTGGAGCCATGCTCTACGTGGTGGTGGAAGAGCTGATTCCGGAGGCCTCCGAAGGAAAACATTCCAACCTGGGGACCCTGGGCTTTGCTGCAGGGTTTACAGTGATGATGATTCTGGACGTGGCTCTGGGCTAGGCGGTTTCCGTTTCCTGAATCTGCCGGCTGATGATCTTCATTTCCCTGCGTATCATTACAGCAGATACCACAGCAGCCACGAAATCGGCAATGGGTCCGGCATAAAGAATCCCGTCAATGCCCATAAACAGGGGAAGGATCACAATGAGGGGAAGAAGGAACAGGATCTGTCTGGTGAGAGACAGGAAAATTCCTTTTTTCGGTTTGCCTATGGCAGTAAAAAAGTTGGAAGTAATGGGCTGGATACAGTTGAGGAAGGTACAGAACAGGAATACGTGAAAATAGGAAACCGCAAACTGAATGTACTCTTCGGAACCGGAACCGAACAGGGAAATGATCTGGCGCGGAAATACCTGAAACATGAAAAACGCAATGCAGGAAATGATGAACGCAGACCGGAGGGCAATGTGATATACCTGTTTTACCCTGCGATAATTTTTTGCTCCGTAGTTGAAGCTGGCAATGGGCTGAAGTCCCTGGGAAATTCCTATGTTCACGGAAAAGAACACCTGATTGACCTTGGTGACGATTCCGGCACAGGCCAGCGGAATGGCTTCTCCGTATGCGGAAAGGGACCCGTAATAGGTCAGGGATTTATTCATGACGATCTGAACGGTCATCATGGCCACCTGATTGAAAAAAGAAGAGGCTCCGAGGGAGACGATCCTCAGAAAATAAGAAAGTCTGGGAATCAGATGACAGCGGCGGAGCGTGACAGTCTTGCAGTGGGAGAAATAGCGTACCGCCATGCAGAAAGCCGCAATCTGACCGATGATGGTGGCCAGGGCCGCACCTGCCATTCCCATATGGAAGCCAAAGATGAACAGCGGATCCAGAATGGTGTTGATGACGGCACCGGTGATGTTGCAGATCATGGCAAAGCGCGGACTGCCGTCAGCACGGATCAGATGCCCTCCGCCGTTGGAAAGGATCAGAAAGGGAAAACCGATGGCAGTGATCCTGGTGTATGTCCTGGCGTAATCCATGATGTTGGCGGGAGCACCGAAAAAGATCAGCATCTGGTCCAGAAACAGCTCCGTAAAAATGCTTAAAATGACGCCGAAGCCAAACAGCATGGCTGCGGCGTTTCCCATATAGTAGACCGCCTTTTCACGGTCGCCTTCGCCCATGGTCAGATTGAAGGAGGCGGCGCCTCCGGTTCCGAATAAAAGCGCAATGGCCACACAGGATGTGCTCAGAGGGAAAACGATGTTGGTGGCGGCATTGCCCAGTTCCCCGATGCTGTGGCCGATGAAAAGCTGGTCCACAATATTGTAAAGAGCCGCCACCAGCATGGCAATGATGCTGGGGACGGCAAACTGTTTCAGCAGAGTTCCGATGGGTCTGGTGCCCAGGGGATTCTGTACGGTATCGGTATGTTCCATTCAGGTTCTCTCCTTTCAGTCAGATCAGAAACGTTTCCAGGTGTCACGGACAAAAAGCAGCAGCAGAGGGAAGATTTCCAGACGTCCGGCCAGCATGTCAAAAATAAGGACCAGCTTGGCACCGTCGGAAAACATGCCGAAGTTCTGCGTGGGTCCCACCATCTCAAGACCGGGACCGATGTTGTTGAAGGTGGCGGCCACAGCCGTAAAGTTGGTGATCAGGTCAAAGTTGTCCAGGCCCACAAGAAGCACGGAAAAAGAAAAGATCAGCACGTAGGCCACCATGAACACATTGACGGACTTGAGGACATCATTATCCACGATGCGTCCTTCCAGTTTGATTTTGCGGACACCGTGGGGGTGGATATATTCAAACAGTTCCCGGGATACGCTGTGGACCAGCAGAATCAGACGGGAAACCTTGATGCCGCCGCCGGTACTTCCGGCACAGGCACCCACAAACATCAGCATCACCAGAATTGTCTTGGGCACTTCCGGCCAGAGATTGAAATCCGTGGTGGCAAAGCCTGTGGTGGTGATAATGGAGCCCACCTGGAAAAAGGCATGGTGGAACGCCGTGGAAAAATTCGGATATACATCCCGTATGATGAATGCAATGGTGACGGTGGAAACCGCAATGATGCCCAGATACCATCTGGCTTCCTGGCACTGCCATGCCAGTTTCGGCTTTTTCATGTACAGATAAAAATATACATTGAAATTGATTCCGAACATGATCATGAAAATGGTCACAACCGTCTGGAGATAGGTGGAATAGCCGGCCATGCTGTCGTTGCGGATTCCAAATCCTCCCGTGCCGGCTGTACCGAACATGGTGGTAAGGGCGTCAAAAAGAGGCATCCGTCCGGCCAGAAGAAAAATCAGTTCAATGACCGAAAGCGCGATATAAAGTCCGTAAAGAGTCTTGGCAGTGGACTGGACTTTGGGCATCAGCTTGCTGACCGACGGGCCGGGACTTTCCGCTTTCATCAGATTCATATGATAGCCGCCGCCTGTAAGGGGAAGGAGGGAGAGCAGGAAAACCAGAACTCCCATGCCTCCGATCCAGTGGGTGAAGCTTCTCCAGAAAAGAATGCATCTGGGGAGACTTTCCACATCGGACAGAATACTGGCACCGGTGGTGGTAAATCCGGAAACGGTCTCGAAAAGCGCGTTCACGTAACTGGGAATGGAGCCGCTGATGACGAAGGGGAGTGCTCCGAAAACGCTCATGAGGATCCAGCTGAGTGCCACGGTCACAAATCCTTCGCGGGTATAAAAAACCCTGTTGGCCGGCTGACGGATCATGCCGGGAACGCCGAATGCCAGGCACAGGACGATGGACGCTGCGAAAGACAGTCCTGCCGCTTCGCCGTAAATCAGGGCCACGGCGCAGGGCAGGAGCATGAAACCGGCTTCAATCACAAGAACCCAGCCGATGAGATAAAAAATCATGGAATAATTCATGACAGAACTCCTTTGGGGTAATTTGTAATCCGGTTATTTCAGAATGTCACAGACGTTCTGGAGTCCCCGGTGGGTGGTCACGACAATAACGGTATCCCCCACCTGGATCCGGTTCTGTCCCCTGGGAGTAAGGATTGTGCCGTTCCGGTTGATGCAGCAGAGGAGAAGATTGTCTTTCAGATTCAGCTCATTCAGCGGAACATCTGTCACTGCGGAAGGTTCATGAATGGAGAATTCCAGAGCTTCCGCCCGGTCATCCAGGATCTTGTACAGTGTTTCCACGTTGCTTCCCATGGAGTTCTGGCGGGCACGGACATATTTCAGGATATAGTCGGCGGTCAGATATTTGGGATAGATCACACTGCCGATATCCAGGCTGTCCACCACGTCATTGAACGCAATGCGGTTGACTTTTGCAATGAGCTTGGCGTTGGAGTGCATTTTGGCAAACAGGGTCAGGAAGATGTTTTCCTCGTCCAGGTTGGTGAGGGCGATAAAAGAATCTGCCTGGGAGAGCCCGTGCTCCATAAGGAGATGCTGGTTGCTGCCGTCTCCGTTGATGATGTCTGCGCCCGGAAGAACACCGCTCAGATATTCACAGCGGTCCCGGTTGTTTTCGATGATGCGTACCCGGAAGCCGAGTTTCAGCAGAGACTGGGCCAGATAATGGGAAATGGTGCCGCCTCCGATAATCAGGGAGTTCCTGACGCGGCGGGAGCGGAGCCCGATTTTTTCAAAGAAATCGGCGGTGGCCTTCAGAGAGCCCACAATGGACAGGATATCATCATTGCGGAGTTCAAAATTTCCTCCGGGAATCACCACGTCCTCACCGCGTTCCACGGCGCAGATCAGGACATCGGTTTTCAGGCGGTTCATGGCATCCATGACGGTCATGCCGTCCAGCCCGGTCCGGGAGGTCAGTTTGAACCGGAGAAGCTCCACACGGCCTTTGGCAAAGGTGTCAATTTTGATGGCAGACGGAAATTTGAGAAGTTTCAGGATTTCCCTGGCAGCCGTCAGCTCCGGATTGATAATCATGGAAATTCCCAGCTGTTCCCGGATAAAACCGATTTCCTTGCTGTACATGGGATTTCTCACCCGCGCAATGGTCTGGCAGCGGCCGGATTTTTTGGCAATCAGGCAGCAGAGCAGGTTCAGCTCGTCGGCTCCTGTGACGGCGATGAACAGATCAGCGCTTTCCACGCCGGCATCCATCTGAACATTGAAGCTGGCACCGTTTCCCACAATGCCCATGGCATCGTAACGGCTGGATACATCCTCGATTTTTTCCGCGGACAGGTCCACCAGTACCAGATCATGTCCTTCCCGGCAGAGCCGTTCTGCCAGGCTGGTGCCGATTTTTCCGCAGCCCACAATTATGATTTTCATAAGAATCCTTTCCGATGTTCTCAAGTATTAAGAAAGTATTTTTATTTTGTATTTTATGTTAAAAAAACATGAAAAAAGAGAGCGATAAGATTATTATACTATCTCCTGAAAAAAAGTCCATGACTTGTTGAAAAAAGAAAAAAAATGCCGGACGGCGGCAGAAAAAAACAGGAAAACGAAAAAAGAGCCCCGGAAAATCCGGGGCCCTTCGGGCAAAAAGAACAATTTTATCTGGATTCCCACCGTCCGGCAGCACCGCAGGGCAGGCAGAGACCGGAAGAGGATACCGGGAGCCCGATTTCATCGGCGTGGACGGTGCCTCCGAAGCGCGGAGAAACGGTGGTTCCCAGCATATAGGTAAGGACGGAAGGCGCCAGACCGGTGGTGTAGGAATTAATCAGGAAAAACAGAGGCCTGTCGGAAAGCAGTTCCGTGCAGAGTTTTACCAGAGGGTAAACCGCATCCTCGATTTTCCAGATTTCGCCTTTGGGGCCGCGTCCGTATGACGGAGGATCCATGATGATGGCATCATAATGATTCTGCCGGCGGATCTCCCGTTCCACGAATTTGACACAGTCATCCACGATCCATCGGATCGGTGCGTTTTCAAGACCGCTGGACCGGGCATTTTCCCTGGCCCAGGCAACCATTCCCTTTGAGGCATCCACGTGGGTCACGGCTGCGCCGGCTGCGGCCGCAGCCAGGGTGGCGCCTCCGGTATAGGCAAAGAGATTCAGAACTTTGACGGGACGGCCCGCGTTCCGTATTTTATTGCCGAACCAGTCCCAGTTGGCGGCCTGTTCCGGGAAGAGACCGGTGTGCTTGAAGCTGAACGGCTTCAGCTGAAAGGTCAGATCTCTGTAGTGAATGCTCCACTGTTCGGGAAGAGAGAAAAACTCCCATTCCCCGCCGCCTCTGGAGCTCCTGTGGTAATGGCCGTTGGGCTTTTTCCAGCGTTTTTCCGTCCTTTCCGTATCCCAGATGACCTGGGGATCGGGGCGGATCAGAATATAGTTTCCCCATCGTTCCAGTTTTTCTCCTCTGGAACAGTCAATGACCTCATAGTCGGTCCAGCCGTCTGCAATCCACATAGTGTCCTCCTGTTTTATATTAATGGAGGCTGCTGCGGACGCGCAGCCTCCGGATGTTCTTACTGCCACATTATAAAGGAAAAAACAGGCAGTGTCAAACGGTAATCCCACAGGAATGCAGGCCTGAAGATCCCCGGATTCCGCAGGGGGTTCCTGCCTGTTTGTAAGAGAATTGAAAGATAATTTATATTGAATAATTTCCAATATACTGGTAAAATGAACACGTGGAATTACAAAAAGGAAAAGGGATATATGCCAACGGCATATCAAGGAGATGGATGGATGAAAAGAAAAGGATTGAGGATTCTGCTGGCTTCAGCGGTCCTGAGTTTCGGGCTGTGCACCATCAGCGCCTTTGCGGCGGAAGGATGGGCGCTGTCCAATAATACATGGGTATATCTGGACAAGTATGGACAGAGAATGACCAATGTCTGGAAAAAAGGCGCGGACAACCTGTGGCGCTACCTGGACAGCAAGGGAGAAATGGCCATCAATACATGGGCCGATGATGATTATTATGTGGATTCCAACGGAATCATGGTAACCGACACATGGGAGAAGATACGTCCGCAGTATTCTTCCAATGCGGATCTGGAGTGGTTTTACTTCGGAAGCAGCGGAAAAGTGGTAAGGGACGGCTGGAAGAAGATTGACGGAAAGAGCTATCTGTTTGATTCGGAAGGCGTCATGGTAACGGGATGGTCGGAAGACGGAATGTATTATCTGGGTTCTGACGGCGCCATGAGGACCGGCTGGAGATATCTGGAACCGTCTGATGCAGAGGACTGGTATGACTATTCCACGCCGGAAAGCGGAGAAATGTACTGGTATTATTTCGGATCCAACGGAAAGAAATATACACCGGCCACCAGCGACGACAGCGGAGAATATAAAGTATACAAGATTGACGGAAAGTATTACTGCTTCAACTATAACGGACAGATGCAGACAGGATGGGTCTATATGGAAGGAGATCCGGACAGCGCCAGCTCCGAGACCATTGAAGGCTGGAGATACTTTGCAGAGGAGGAAATCCAGTCCGTACCGCTGGGATCCGTGGTTTCGGGATGGCTTTCCCTGGAACCGCCGGAAGTCCTTCAGAACAACATGGATGATCCGGTTCAGTGGTATTACTTTGAAAATGACGGAACGCCCAAGTTCAGTTCTTCTTCCGAGGACATTTCCACCGATGACTTTACGCGGATCAGCGGAAAGACATATCTGTTCAACCAGTACGGAAATCCGGTCAGCGGGCTTCAGCTGGTACAGATCGGAGATACGGGAGAGTATACCACATATTACTTTGATGAATCCAGCAGAACGCCTCTGAAAGGAAAACAGAGGATTGAGGAAGACGACGGAACCGTCTCCGACTTCTATTTCAATGAAGGCAGCTATGCCGGACGGGGTGTGACGGGCGTCAAGAACGGATACCTGTATTACATGGGAAAACGTCAGGAGGCAGACAGCGACTGGAGATATATGCCCATCAGCATCCAGACCGATGACGGCTATGAGACATATGTGGTCAACACGTCAGGCCGGGTATCCAAGGGAACCACGGTCAAAGACAGAGACGGAAACAAATATAAGGTCAACAGCACAGGACTTCTGGAAGAATACAACGATGAAGCGGTGGGAAATGAGAAGTTTGAAGACCCCATTGCTCCTGTGGTGGAGAATGAATAAAGAACGCACAGAAAAGCAAAGAAAACCTGCCCCTCCGGCCTGGCCGGCGGGGCAGGTTTTTTATCCGGGATCCTGCAGCGCAGGATCCCTTTCTGTCATTTACGTCAGAATCATCAGATTTCTTTTCCGTTGATCAGGACATGTTTTACGGTTCCTTCCACAGTAAACGGAGAACCGTCCATGATTACCACGTCAGCATCTTTTCCTACTTCCAGAGAACCGACTCTGTCTGCAATGCCGATATGCTTTGCGGGATTGATGGTGATGGCGCGGAGTGCGTCATATTCGTCCATGCCTGCCTTCATGGCAAGTCCGGCGCAGAGCGGCAGATAGTGAAGCGGGATCACGGGAGCATCGGTGATGATGGATACCTGGCATCCGGCTTTTGCCAGAACACCGGGAGTATCCCAGGTCTTGTTCTGAAGCTCAAATTTGGAAGCGTGACCGAAGGTGGGGCCCACAGCCAGCGGAACATTTTCCTTTACCAGCTCTTCCACAATGAGATGACCCTCTGTTACATGCTCGAGGGTAACATCCACATCGAATTCTCTGGCAATACGAACGGCTGTAAGGATATCGTTTGCCTGATGTGCATGGGCTTTCAGCGGGATTTCCCTGTTGAGAACCGGAATCAGGGCCTCGGATTTCTGATCATAGGCAGGAAGCTTGGAAGCGTCGTCTCCGGCAGCATCCAGTTTCTTCTTGTAAAGTTCGGCCTTTTTCAATGCCTCACGGATCAGGGCTGCATTGGTCATACGGCTGGTGATGCTGTTTTTCTGGTAGCAGCGTTTGGGGTTTTCACCAAAAGCACATTTCATGGCGATGGGGAATTTTACTACCATATTGTCCACACGTTTTCCGCGGGTCTTGATGGCTGCGAAGGTTCCGCCCAGAGCGTTGGAGCTGCCTGGACCGGTGGCGATACAGGTAACACCGGCTTTGGCTGCCATTTCAAAGCAGGGATCCATGGGATTGATTCCGTCGATGGCATGCAGCTGGGGGGTTACCGGATCGGTCAGTTCGTTGTAGTCATGTCCTTCGTATCCGATGCCGTATCCGTCCAGACCGATATGGCAGTGAGCCTCAACAAAACCCGGATATACATCCAGGCCGGATGCGTCAATGACGGTGGCATTGCTGCAGTCCAGGTCTGTTCCGATGGCGGTGATCTTTCCGTCGTCAATGAGAATGTCAGCATTCAGGACTTCTCTGTTCACTGCTGTGTGAACGCGGCCGTTCTTAATACATATCATGGTAAAATCCTCCTTTATTTTCACGCGGGAACAGGATACAGGATCCGGATCCCGCATGGATTTCCTTTTTATATCAGGATACTACGTTGACTGGTTTTCCTTCCAGAAAGGCGCGGATGTTTTCCGCCAGAAGGGAGACCAGACGCTGCCTTGTTTCCAGTCCCTTCCATCCCATGTGCGGAGTGAGGATGACATTGTCCATCCGGTACAGAGGATTGTCAGGAGCCGGAGGTTCCGTTTCCTGCACATCCAGACCGGCGCCGGCAATCACGCCGTTTTGAAGAGCCCGGATCAGAGCTTCCTCATCCACCAGAGCACCGCGGGAGGTGTTGATGAGGAAGGCGGACGGCTTCATCAGAGCCAGGGTTTCCGCATTTATGATATGGCGCGTTTCCGGGGTCAGAGGGCAGTGAAGGGAGATGTAATCGCTTTCCTTCAGCATGGTTTCCAGATCCACATAGCGGATCCCTTCTTCATCCTGCCTGGGAGTACGGGTATAGACCAGAAGATTCATGTCCATGGCTTTTGCAATTTTCATGACTTCTCTGCCGATGGAGCCTGCGCCCAGAATGCCCAGAGTCTTTCCGCTGACTTCCACATGATTTACCTGAAGATTCCTGGTAAAGTTGTCATGGCTTCCGCGGGAGAGCATGGCCATCTGTACCTGCATGGAAGAACTGAGATTCAGAATCAGCATGATGGCTGTATGGGCCACCCGCCGGGTGCTGTATGCGGGAATATTGCAGACGGTGATGCCTTTTTCACGGGCTGCTTTCAGATCCAGATTGTTGTAGCCGGTTCCGGCTTCACAGATCAGTCTGACAGAGTCAGGGAAGGACCGGATCAGATCGCCGCTTACGGGCATTTCCTTTGTAACGACGATTTCCGCATCCCGGATCCGCTCCGGAAGCTGTTCCGGGAGCGTGTCATCATAGATTTCCACCGTGTCTGAGAGCACAGAGAAGTCCAGGCGGCCGTCAAAATTCATTTTTGCCGCGTTCAGTACAACCGTTTTATGGTTCATAAGGCTACCTCCTTCCGGTTCAGAGACCGGGGATTTGTTTTCGGACTGTTGTTTCGATAACTATAAACAGTATAGCACTTTTCGAGCCGCGGGGAAAGTCCATAAATTGCAAAACACGGACGGAAAATCGGAAAAGAATAAGAGGGAGAGAAGCCGGAGAGGAAAGCAGCAGAATGCGCCGGCAGAAAAAGGAAAACGGAAAGCGTTTTCCGGAAGAAAAAGAAATGTATAAAAAAATCTATAAAATTTTGGAAAGATCACAAAAGATAAAATCGGCCGGAATGAGAAAAAACAGCGGAAATACATGGAATTTTTACCAGGATTCAGAGAAAAGAAAGAAGAATCTCAGGAAGCTCTGTTCTTTTTTTGTACAGCCACTTGAAGAAATATAGAAAAAAATCTATAATAAAGACAGAACCATAAAAAAATGCGGAAGAAACCGGACACGGAACCGGAAGCAGAGACAGCCGCCTGCGGGCAGACCGCCGGACTGGCGAAGCGGAAGGGAAGAACAGGAGGGAAATGATGAAATACGTATGCAGTAAATGCGGACATCAGGAAGAAGTCACCACCAGAAAAGCCAAATGCGACTGCGGAGGACTCTGGAAGCTGGAGTATGAACTGCCGCCGTTCAGACTTTCGGATGTGGACACGGACACATGGAGTATTTTCAGGTACCGGAAATTCATGCCCCCGGAGGGAGACACATGGAAAGCCATTACCATGGGCGAGGGAATGACGCCGGTGGTCCGTCTGGACGAAGATGTGCTGCTGAAAATGGACTATTATATGCCCACACTTTCTTTCAAGGACCGGGGTGCAGCGGTGCTTGTGGCACACTGTCTGGCCATCGGTGTGGAACAGGTGGTACAGGATTCCAGCGGCAATGCGGGAAACAGTGTGGCGGCCTACTGCGGAAAAGCGGGAATCCGGTGCGATATCTACGTTCCGGAAGGAACGTCACCCAAGAAGATCACCATGATCGAGTCTCACGGGGCTGCGGCCCATGTGATTCCGGGCAACCGGGAGGCCTGCGCCAATGCCTGCCGGGCCAGGGTGGATCAGGAAGGCATCTTTTATGCCAGCCATGTGTACAATCCGTTTTTCTATGAGGGAACCAAGACATATATATATGAAGTGTATGAACAGCTTCACCGCATACCGGAACATATTTTCATTCCGCTGGGCAACGGAACCCTGTTTATCGGCGCCGTCAAGGCACTGGAACACCTGGTGGAAAGCGGAGTCATCGACAGGATGCCCCACATTGTGGCTGTACAGAGTGAAAGATGTGATCCGTTTGCGGAAGCTGCGGCGAGAAAAGAAAGCAGGCCGGCGAAAGTGGTGTCAGTGCCCACGCTGGCAGAAGGAATTGCCATCGGCGAACCCATGCGCGGCGAGGAGATCCTGGATATGATTTACCGGCACCAGGCCGATGTGATCACGGCGCCGGAAGAGGAAATCCTGCCGGCCAGAGAGGCACTGGCCCGGAAAGGAATCTTCTGTGAACATACGACGGCTGCCACATATGCCGCATATCTGGCATACTGCAGAAAGCACGGAAGGACACAGGACGCGCTGCTTCCCATGTGCGGAGCCGGTCTGAAATCGGAACATTAACAGAAAGAAAAGGAGATACAGGATATGAAATTTGTCATTACGGAGTCATCCAGAAAGAGAAACGCGCCGTATTCACCGGGAGTGATTCATCAGGGAATCCTTTACGTCTCCGGTCAGCTGGCCCTGGTACCGGAAACCGGAAAGGTGCCGGAAGGCGGAGTCAGGGAACATGCCAGACAGGCCCTAGCCAATCTGGATGAAGTGCTCAGGTGCGCCGGGGTGCCGAAAGAACAGGTGCTCCAGTGCAGAATCTATACGCCGGATGTGTCCTGGTGGGATGAGATCAACATGGAATATACGGCTTATTTCGGAGATCATCGTCCGGCCCGGGTGGTGGTGCCCACGGGACCTCTTCACTACGGAAGCCTGGTGGAGATCGAAGCCATGGCAGCGGCAGCGGAAGAATAAACAGGTTCCGCCTGATGCCGTACTGCGGGAAAACAGTCCGCAGAGAACGGGACGGACAGACCGCGGCACGGCAGCGGAGAGCACGGGGAAAGGAATCAGGCCGGCTCACAGAGAGCCGGTTCACGTGGAAGTCTGAGGGGAAGCAGTTCACAGGGAGGTATGAAGAATGGATATCGGGAAGATTCTGAAAAAAGCCGATGAATATGACGGCATGTATGAGGCAATCCGACGGGATTTTCATAAATATGCGGAACTGGGATGGTTTGAATTCCGCACCACGTCAAAGATCATGGAGTTTCTGAAGGAACGGGGGATTCCTGTTTTCTGCGGAACTGATGTGATCAATCCGAAGTATGTGTGGAGCTATCCCTCAAAGGAAGAACTGGAATTCCATAAGGAGCGGGCCATCCGGCAGGGAGCAGATCCGGAACTGGTAAAGCAGATGGGAGACTATACCGGCTGCATGGCCGTGATCGAAACCGGAAAACCGGGCCCTGTCATTGCTGTCCGCGCGGATATCGACTGCAATGATGTGGATGAGGCGGCGGAAGAAGGACACCGGCCGTACCGGGAAGGCTTTGCGTCGGTAAATCCGAAGTTCATGCATGCCTGCGGCCATGACGGCCACGCAGCCATGGCCATGATCACGGCTGCGATTCTCAACGATGTGAAGGAAGAACTTTCCGGCACCTTCAAGATTATTTTCCAGCCGGGAGAAGAGGGAGACAAAGGCGGACAGTCCGTGGCGGAAAGCGGGGTTCTGGATGATGTGGACTATCTGATGGCATTCCACATTTATCCGGCTGAAGGTGATTATCCCACGCTTTCCTGCAGATTCAGGGGACTTCTGTCCACCTCCAAGTTTGACGTTTCCATTCATGGCCGGGCTGCCCATGCGGGAATGGCGCCTCAGGAAGGCCGCAATGCCATTCTGGCGGCAGTCATGGCCATCGGAGGCATGACGGGATTCCTGCAGGACGGCCGCGGCATGTCCAGAATCAATGTGGGAACCATCCAGGGCGGCACCGGCCGCAATGTGGTGCCCGAATCCTGTGTCTTCAAGATGGAAACCAGAGGCGAAACCAACGAGATGGAAAAACGGCTGTATGAGCGTGCGATGGCCTGTGTGAAAGGTGCCTGTGAGGCATATGAATGTACCTGGGATGTCAATGTGGTGGGCCATACCACCACTGCGGACGCGGATGAGGAAATGGCCCGGGCCGTTTATGAGGCGTCTGCCCTTGTTCCCGGACTGAAGGGCGTAAAGATGGATTACATGTGCACCGGCGGCACCGATGATTTCAATTATCTGATTCAGAAGGTTCAGGACCACGGCGGAAAAGCCACCTATATGGGACTCCACACCAGGCAGGCGGCAGGAAATCATAATAACTGGTATGATTTTGACGAAAGCTGCCTGAAAACAGGCGTACAGGCTTTTCTGGCCAACATCTGCTTCCTTCTGGAACACCAGGTTTAGGCAGGAAGCATGTGCGGGAAGAGGGCAGCGATGAAACAGGAGGAGACGGACGGCATGGAATGGACGATCAGACAGTTTTTTCCGGTGGCCCGTATGCTGGGAGAGACCTTCGGGAGCGGATGTGAAGTGGTGATCCATGATCTTTCCAGGCCTCAGAGTTCCGTGGTGTGCGCAGTGAACGGCCACGTAACCGGGAGAAAAGTGGGGCAGAGTTTCGATCATCTGGTGAGGCAGGTGCTTCTGGACGGAAATTTTTCCGACGACTATCTGGCCAACTATTATTTTTATACGGAAGACGGACGGCTCATCAAATCCTCCACGGTGATACTGAGGGATCCGCAGAATCAGGTGGCCGGAGCCATGTGCATCAATATGGACACCACCGTACTGTCGGCGGCTTTCGAGCTTCTTGCCGGCCTTCTGCCGGGGATCCGGGATGTCAGAAAGGAAGAACGGCGTCCCGCGGACATGGAAGAGGAGCCGGAGAACATCGAGGAGATTGCGGATCAGCTGATTGAAAAGATCCTGAGAGAAAAGGACCCGGCCGGAATGAAACGGGATGAAAAAATCGATCTGGTCCGTTTCATGGAAGAAAAGGGCCTGTTTCTCATAAAAGGGACCGTGGACAAGGTGGCGGAACGCCTGGGAATCTCCAAAGTGACAGTTTACAGCTATCTGGATGAAATCAGGGAGAAGAAAACGGATAAAACGGATTGACACCGGCCGGAGGCTGCGTTAGAATAAGGTTATCGACATATGTCGGAAATGATCCGGAAATCCCGGTGAACAGGAGGCAGCAGTTCCATGGCAAGACCATCAAGGTGCAGGAGAATCTGTGAAGAACCGTATTATGACAGTTTTCATCCCTGCGGAGTTCCCTGCGGGGAAGCGGTTATGACTCTGGATGAGTATGAGACCCTGCGGCTGATCGATTATGAAGGCCTGAATCATGAACAGTGTGCCGCGCGCATGAACATTTCCAGGACGACGGTGACGGAGATTTATGAGCAGGCAAGGCACAGACTGGCCGACTGCATCGTCAACGGAAAGAGTCTTAGAATTTCAGGGGGAAATTACCGGATCTGCAGCGGAAATGAAAACGGATGCGGCCGATGCCGCCGGCAGAAAACGGCAGGTACGGCGGTTCCGGTAAAAAGAAAGGAAGCAGGAGAAATGAGAATAGCGGTCACATACGAAAACGGCCAGATTTTTCAGCATTTCGGCCACACGGAACAGTTCAAGCTTTATGATGTGGAAAACGGTGAAATCGTCAGGGAACAGGTGGTGGATACCAACGGAAGCGGCCACGGAGCTCTGGCCGGTTTCCTGAAAGAACATCAGGCAGATGTACTGATCTGCGGCGGCATCGGAGGCGGAGCCCAGGCGGCACTGGCGGAAGCCGGAATCCGTCTGTACGGTGGTGTGTCCGGGAACGCCGATGAAGCTGCAAAGGCTCTGGCAGCAGGGGAACTGAACTATGATCCGGATGTACACTGCAGCCATCATGATCATGAGCACGGCGAAGGCCACAGCTGCGGGGAGCATGGCGGTCATTCCTGCGGGGAACACCATCATGGCTGCGGAGGCCATGAAAATCATTCCTGCGGCGGTCATAACCGGTAGAAGCAGGGAAACGGGCAGTACAGAATCACAGAATACAGAACCGGGAAGTACGGAAATGACCGTACAGGAACCGGAAACTGTGCCGGATACGGGAGAGAATCCCGTATCCGGCATTTCTGCATGAAAAAAGCCGGAAAGGTTTCATCCGGCCGGATTCTGCAGTATAATGGGACTGCCGGGCGGCTGTACCGCCCGGAACAGAAGAATCGAGGTGTATCTGTATGTGGCTGGTGTTTGCAGTTTTGTCGTCGGTATTTGCCGCGCTGACATCGATCCTGGCAAAAGTGGGAATTGACGGCGTCAATTCCAACCTGGCGACAGCGCTCCGGACCGGCGTGGTCCTGGTGATGGCCTGGGGAATGGTATTTCTTACGGGAGCCCAGGGAGGGATCAGCCAGATCGGAAAAAAGAGCTGGCTGTTTCTGATCCTTTCGGGACTGGCCACGGGGGCATCCTGGCTCTGTTATTACAGAGCTCTGCAGATGGGAGAGGCGTCAAAGGTGGCGCCGGTGGACAAAATGAGCATCGTCATAACTCTGGTGCTGGCATTTGTCTTCCTCCATGAGCCGTTTACGTCAAAATCCATCGCGGGATGCATCCTGATCGGAGCAGGAACCCTGCTGATGGTACTGTGAAGACAGGAGAACGTGTTCCTGCGCCTTTATATGCTGAACCGGTATCCGCCCCCCCGTACAGTCAGGATATATCTTGGCTCCCCCGGGGAATCTTCGATTTTGCCCCGGAGACGGTTTACATAAACCATAATCGTATTGTCGTCCACCACATCGCTTCCCCACACCTGATCGTAAAGAAGTTCTCTGGTGAAAATCTGGCCCGGATGTTTCATGAACAGGAGCATGAGACCGGCTTCCTTGGCGGAAAAAACAAGCTCTCTGCCATTCTTGTAGAAGCGCATGGAGGCGGAATCATAGGAGAAAGGACCGCATTCCAGAACAGAACTGGATTCCAGAATCTGATTCTTGCTCCGGCGGATCATTGCCTTTACCTTGGCGCCCACCACAATGGCCCGGAAAGGCTTGGTGATATAATCATCTGCCCCCAGAGAAAGCCCGTATACTGTGTCAAAATCTTCATTCCGGCCGCTGATGATCATGACCGGAGTCTGAATTCCCCGGCTGCGGATGCGCCGGATCACTTCAAATCCTTCCATATCCCCCAGCATGATATCCATCAGAATGGCGTCATAACTGTGAGAGAGAAGATCATTGAGGGCAGCCAGACCGCTGTCTGCGGCAGAGGTTTCCATACCATTGCTGTGCATGATTTTTTCCAGCAGTCTGCGGATTGCCGGGTCATCGTCTACGATTAATACTTTATCTGCCATATTTTCCTCCCAATCAGCGGTATCGTGCCGGTAAAAACAGTTGTTCTCTGATGAATTTCATTATAATATTAGGAGAGTCGGAAGTCAATTTGCCTGTGGAATCTGAGAGGTTTTTTAGAGATGAAGTCACATTGGGACAAACGGAAAATAATCATATCTGCAGTGGCCGCGCTGGCGGCGGTTACAGTGGTATTCGGTTTTCTTGCGGAACGGATCTGGAAAAATTACCGGGACGCGGTGATCGGCCGCCAGAAGGAACAGATGCTTCTGACGGCGGAGTCCGTTGCCCGTACACTGGAAATATCGGTTCAGAGAAGTGCCGCCGATCTGGAGCGGTTCTGCATTCTGAGGCAGGAGGCTTACGGGAATCCGGACATGGAGGAAGTCAACAGGACTGTCATGCAGACTTATATTGACGAATATGAGAACTTTGTAACCGGAACCATAATCGAGGGCCTGGACGGAACCGTGAAAGCCAACACCCAGGGCATAACAGCCGACCGGATTCTGGATGCAGACATGATAAGCGGCAGAGTGGAACTGGTACAGATTCTGGGTACAGACGGACGCGTGTATTTTCTGCTCCGTGAGCAGACGGACAGGGAGCGGGTGAGTCTGGTAATCGACGCGGACCGGTATTATCAGTCCCTTATTTCCGATATTCAGCTGGGAGAAAACGGCTACATCATGGTGAAAAATTCGGACGGCATCGTACTCATGCATCCGGCCAAGGAACAGATGGGCCGCAGCGCGGTGGAAGACCGGAAGGAACTGTATCATGTATACGACCTGTCCAGTCTGGAAGACATGCTGGAAGAACAGTATCAGGGAAAAACCGGGGTGCAGGAATATGACTCCTACTGGTGGCAGGACCCGGAGCTGCCCAGAGTGAAAAAAATATCGGCCTATACTCCCGCCGCGATCGGTGAGGATTTTCTGATCATCAGCGCCGTGACGGACTATGATGATATCTATGTGCCTGTGCTTCAGGGATTTCAGAGTATTATTGTGGTGATGGTTCTGCTGTTTGCAGCCATTGCGGGAGTCATGGGCATCTGTTTCCGCCTGACCTTCCAGAGGCAGAAAGACTCAGAGGAGATTGCGTACCTGAGAGACCTGAATGACATTCTGCAGAGAATGAAGCGGAGCGAGGAAACCATTGCCCATCAGCAGCGGCTCCAGATCATGGGAACCATGACGGGAGGAATTGCCCATGAATTCAACAATCTGCTTACGCCCATCATGGGGTATGCAGATCTTCTGATGGCGGAATTCCCGGAAGACTCGGAAGAGTATGACAGTGTTTCAGAAATCTATGATGCGGCGGACAAGGCAAAAGAGATCATACAGCAGCTTTCCGCCCTGAGCCGCAGAAATATGGAAACGGCATTTAAGGAACTTTCCATGAAGACCGTGATTGTCCGGGCGGCAAAAATGGTCCGCTCCGTCTGTCCGGTCAATATTCATCTTTCGGAGGATCTGGGAGAGGGCCTGAATATTCTGGGAAATCAGACGCAGATCAATCAGGTGATTCTGAATATCTGCGTGAATGCCATACATGCCATCGGAGAACGGGAGGGCACCATCTGCATCCGCATCCGCCCGGTAGAAAGCGGAGAACTGGCAGAAAGGCACCAGCTGGCGGAAATTCCGGGACCGTGGAAACGGTTTGCCCGGGTTGATATTGAGGATAACGGATGCGGCATGACCAGGGAAGTACTGGATCAGATTTTTGATCCGTTCTTTACCACAAAAAAGAACGGAAAAGGAACCGGTCTGGGACTTGCGCTGGTGGAGCAGATCGTAAGCTCTCATAAAGGCTATATATTTGCGGAAAGCACACCTGGAGAGGGAAGCGTCTTCCATATTTATTTTCCTGTGCTGGAGGAAAGCGGAGAAATTCAGGAGACGGGAACGGAACTGAAACACAGCGTGCTTGTGGTTCACAGCAGCGCCAAGGTGCTCCGGCTCCTGGAAAGAAACTTCAGCAAAATCGGAATTTCCATGACAGGCTGCATGAACTTTGAGGATGCGGCGGAGGCTCTGACAAAAAGCCGGTTTGAAATCACGGCGGCGGAAGAATATGTGGACGGTAAAGGCGCAGTGGACTTTTTCATGTCGGAAAAAGGAAACGATAAGGATATGATCCGTGTCGTGATCGCAGACCGGGTAAGCCGGGAAATCCTGGAAGCCCAGCAGCGGGAGATCATTGACGGATATGCGGAGACTCCGGTTTCCGTTCCGGGAATTCTGGCGGCAGCACGGTGGAAAAAAAGTCTCAGGCTGCCGATATCTTAATAAAAATTAAGAAAACGCAGGGGCAATATTAAGGTTCCCCCTCTACAATCGGAATCAGTCAATAAAAGAATCTGATCAAGGGGGTATCTGATGATGAGTGAGCTTATGCTTGCACTGATGGGATTTGCGACAATTCTGGCGATTATTTTCCTGCTTCTCAAAAACTGGACGGTTCCGGCCCTGGCCTTTGCGGGTGTCACAACGGTAACGGTGCTTGTGCTGATCCTGACAGGAACCTTTTCCGTTGCGGAAATGGGTGACTACATAGAGGCCGGAGTGGCAGGCGTATATTCCACCGCAGCACTTTTTATTTTTTCCGTGCTGTTTTTCGGAATCATGAATGACGCGGGAATGTTTGACCGTATTATCAATGTCCTGATGAAACGGGTGGGCAGCAGCGTGGTGGGCGTCTGTGTGATGACCTGCATCATTGCCATGATCGGCCATCTGGATGGCGGCGGTGCTTCCACATTCCTGATCACCATTCCGGCCATGCTTCCGGTGTTCAAAAAGCTGAAAATGCGTCCCACCATTCTGCTTCTGATCTGCATTACGGCCATGGGTGTTATGAACCTGCTTCCCTGGGGCGGTCCTACCATGAGAACGGCTTCCGTGCTGGGAATCGAAGCCAATGCATTGTGGCTTGAGCTGATCCCCATGCAGATCGTGGGTATTCTGCTGTCTCTGGCAACCGCTGTTTTCTGGGGCTTTGTGGAGAAAAAGCAGGGCGCCGGCCTGGGGAGCACCCGCCAGGTGGACTACGGCGAAGGCGATGAGCATGTCCCCACGGAAAATGAGAAAAATGAACTGGCCAGACCGAAGATGTTCTGGTTCAATATCATTCTTACTCTTGCAGTGGTCATTGCACTCGTATTTGTAAAGGTTCCGGCCTATTATACCTTTATGGTGGGCTGTGTTCTGGCCCTTTTTGCAAACTATCCGGGGGCAAAGCAGCAGAAGAAGATCATCAATTCTCATGCGGCTCCGGCCCTGATGATGGCTTCCACGATTCTGGCAGCCGGCGTATTTCTGGGCGTGCTGGAGGAAAGCGGCATCATGGATCAGATGGCCATGGTACTGGCATCCTTTATACCGGTCTCCATGGGAAAATATCTTCCTGTCATTATCGGAGTGCTTTCTGCTCCTCTTGGACTGGTATTCTGTACGGATTCCTTCTTTTACGGACTTCTGCCCATTCTTATTCAGGTGGGGGCTCAGTTCGGAGTGGATCCGATGCACATCGGCATCTCCATGGTGGTGTGCAAGAACTTTGCCACATTCATCAGCCCGGTGGTTCCGGCCACATTCCTGGGCGTGGGCCTTGCAGGGGTGGAGATCAAGGATCACATCAGAACCAGCTTCCTGTGGATCTGGGTGCTCAGCATCATCTGCCTGTTTGCGGGACTTTTCATGGGAATTATTTAAACAGATTTCTGTTTCATGAGAAGAAGCAGAAGGGGAGACACCGTATCACGTCATCGGGACGGGAGGCGTCTCCCTTTTTCTGTATTCCGGACCGCACAGGAGAACTGCGGGAACGGGCCTTCAGGGAAGCCGTTTTCCATGCTTCTTCAGGAAATATCTCCGGAAAGAATGCAGAACCGCAGAAAAAGGAAGAATATTTGAAACAGCCGGTTTCATAAAAAGTGTTTTCATGTTACACTAATTGGGCAAAATACAGGCAATGCCGGATATACATCGGAGGATGAAACATGACAATCATCAAGGCAGTCTATAATCTTCTGTGGGGGGACCTGGTTCAGATTCCCTTATATGGAGGAAGTACCCTGGGATTATCCCTGCTGGTTATGATTCTGGTTCCTGCGGGAATCTACTTTACTGTCCGGACACGGTTTCTGCCGTTCCTCATGTTCCCTGAAATGCTCAGGGTGACGCTGGAAAGCAATAAAAAGACCAATCACACCGGAATCTCCGGTCTTCAGGCCCTGATCGTATCCACAGCCTGCCGCGTGGGAATGGGAAACCTGGTGGGGGTGGTTGCGGCCATTTCCGCGGGAGGTGCAGGCGCCCTGTTCTGGATGTGGCTGATGGCTCTGCTGGGATCTTCCACAGCGTATATTGAAGCAACGCTGGCCCAGCTGTATAAAGAGAAGGATCCGCTGTACGGAGGATACCGGGGCGGTCCCGCCTATTACCTTCACGCTCTGGCCGTAAGAAGGGGGAGCAGAAGAAAACACACGGTTCTGGCATCCCTGTTTGCTGTTTCCGGCCTGATCTGCTGGTGCGGCATCAGCCAGGTCACGGCCAATTCCATTTCGGCCTCATTTGAAAATGCTTTTCATATTCCGCCCCTGTATTCCACGGTTATCCTTGTGCTGCTGGCGGCAGTGGTGGTACTGAGAAAAAATGCCACTGTCAGGGTGCTGGATCTCATGGTTCCGGTCATGGCTGCATGTTATTTCTTCCTTTCGGTTTATATCATTGTGAAAAATGCGGGGCAGCTTCCCGGTGTTTTTCAGAGGATCTTTTCCGAGGCATTCGGACTGCGTCAGGCCGTGGGCGGAGGCATCGGCGCGGTCATCATGAACGGAGCCAAAAGAGGACTTTTTTCCAATGAGGCAGGATCCGGCTCGGCCCCCTGTGCCGCGGCGGCGGCGGACGTCAGCCATCCGGCCAAGGAAGGACTTTTACAGGCTCTGGGCGTGTTTATCGATACCATCATTCTCTGCAGCTGTACCGCCATGATCATGCTGCTGACTCCCGAAGAACTCACAGGCGGGCTGGAGGGCATGGACCTGCTCCAGACAGCCATGAGATACCATCTGGGTGAATGGGGAGTGATTTTTATAGCCGTTATTTTATGGCTGTTCAGTTTTTCCACTTTCCTGGGGATCCTGTTTTATGCCAGATCCAACGTGGCTTATCTGTTCGGCGATAACTGGACTGCCCAGACCCTCTATAAGATCCTGGCCCTGGCCATGCTGTTTGTGGGCGGACTGGCCGCCTATCAGTTTGTCTGGGATCTGGGGGACGTGGGAGTCGGCCTTATGACGGTATTCAATATGGCGGCCCTGGTTCCCATGGCACCGGAGGCGCTCCGGTCTCTGAAGGACTATAAAGAGAACGAAATGAGAAAGGCACGGGCATCCTTACGGAAAGGCAGGTCCGTGTCCGGGGAATAAGAAACGAGAAAGAGGAGACAGAAAGTAAGAGACTCTGAAGAAATAAAAAAGGCATTTACCTGCCGGCGCATACGGGGGAGATGCCATGCAGTGGATGAGCCCGTCACCCTCTTGTAAGATAAGGGGAGGGACGGGCTTCCGCTTTTTGTCCGGGCGTGCCAGGTATTGCCATTTTGAAATAGGAAGGTGTGGTAAAATGTTTATGGAAAATTTGCAGAGAGCAGAAGCAGGAGACAGTGAAACGAGGGTGAATTTGATAAAATTAAGTTGGAACAGATATGGCATATCAAAGACGTAAGAAGAAAACAAGGATTTTAGAGAGTCAATGTGAGTTTAAGATTGAGAAAAAATAATTCTTAATAATATGTGGTGAGAGCAATGAAAGTAATTTTAAGCCGTAAAGGATTTGACAGTGCTAATGGGGGGATCATGAGCCCTATTTTTGAAGATGGGACAATGCTTTCATTCCCTATACCAAGTAAAGATGTGGAGAAGGACAACATTCGGTATGATGAGTTGTTTTGTAATGGAATCTGTCTGAAAACTCTTCTGAATGCGTTTGGATATCGGGGAGCAGAACATTGTCATTTGGATCCTGATTTGGTAAAAGGCAGAAGGCGGGAATTAATTCATGAGTGGGTACCGGCTTTTGGGCAGATTAATCAATCTGCAGTTTATTTAAAGAATCAGCATATTTCTGAAGGAGATTTATTCCTTTTCTTTGGTAACTTTCGCCATATAAAGCAGAGCCGAGGAAAGTATGAATATATTCGAAGAACGGTTAAAGCCAAGGAGACATATGTGGGAATGCCGCTGCAGGCGGTATGGGGATATTTACAGGTTGGGGACATCATCACTGAACCAGAAGAGCAAAAGAAGTTGTTCTGGCATCCGCATTCCTGTGATAAACGTATTTATGGAGAAAGGAATAATGTGATTTTTACGGCAAGAAAACAACTTTCCTTTGCTTCCGAAATGCCGGGCGCTGGTACATTTACGTATGATAAAAAGCGTGTGCTGACGATGCCGGGAAAATCAAAAGCAACCTGGAAATATTGCAGAGCCTATGCTGCCGATAACATTGAAAGTAATCGAAAGAATTCTGCGAAGGATATGGATAAAGGTGTCTATTATGCCGGAATCTGGCAGGAACTTGTCTTAAAAGAAAATAAGATTTCTGAAGAGTGGGCGAAATCATTATTTTAATAAATTTGAAGTCTGGGATGTGGTACAGAGGCAGAGAAATGGATTTATGGGAGAAAGATACTTGTCAGATTAAATACTTAGGAACACTTTAATTTTCGATGGGTAATAATGTATTTACAGAAAATGTAAAGTGAATCCGAAGAATTAATCTTCCATATCGCAATTTGAGGATGTAATGCTGCCGGATATGCTGGAAATAATGGAAATTTTATTGTTAAAGCTGGAAGCACCATTTCTATAGATACTACACCCAGTTGTCAGCCGTCATATGTGGAAGCAAGAAAAATATTGATAGATAACGGGATTATTGCTGCTGGTGTTTTACTCGAGATTATGGTTTTGATAGTCCATCTGCAGCTGCCGGTGTTGTAGGAGGACGATCTGCTAACGGACGGAGAGAGTGGACAACACTGGATGGACGTCAGTATGGAAATGTGATAGGCCACTAATCTTAAGGTACATAACATAGATAATTATTTTTACTTAAATAGTTTTGCATTTTTTATTAATGATTAAGGATTCCACGGTATAGGAAAAAATGATTAAGTGTAACGAGGAAGATTTAGAATAATTTAATGAATATTGTTGCTACCTTAAATCATAGATCTGGAATTCAGGTAAGAAGGCTACGGGCATATGCAGAAATAGCAGGAAACAGACCTGGCCAATAAAATATCTTATTTACATAAAAACTGCCGGGGATTCATCATCTTCCGGCATTTTTTTTCAGCGGTCTGCATCATAGGGGCTGCGATTTAAAATATCTGCAGAGCTTTTCCGGTAAAAATCAGGTTTTTGCGGATTTCATGAAAATTTTTAAAAAATTTAGCACTCGACTCTTGACAGTGCTAATAATAAGTGTTATAGTTCGGATATAACAAAATGACCCCTGCAATAAAGGAGGCTTGACTTATGAATATCAGCAAATTTACACAGAAATCCGTGGAAGCGGTGCAAGGCTGTGAAAAGCTGGCGTATGAATACGGAAACCAGCAGATAGATCAGGAACATCTTCTTGTAAGCCTGTTGAGACTGGATGACAGTCTGATCATGAAACTTGTGACGAAGATGGGAATTTCCGGAGAGCAGTTTTTAAACGAGGCGGAGCAGGCCCTGGAAAAGCTGCCCAAGGTATCCGGAGGCGGTCAGGTATATCTGACCAATGACCTGAATAAGGTCCTCATAAGTGCTGAGGACGAGGCAAAGGCCATGGGAGATGAATATGTTTCCGTGGAACACCTGTTCCTCTGCCTTTTAAAGCAGCCCAACCGTGCATTGAAGGATCTGTTCCGTATGTACGGCATTGACAGAGATAAATTCCTGCAGGCGCTGTCCACAGTCCGGGGAAACCAGAGAGTAGTCAGCGATAACCCGGAAGCCACGTATGACACCCTGAATAAGTACGGTGCTGATCTGGTGGAGCGGGCCAGAGATCAGAAACTGGACCCGGTCATCGGACGTGACGCCGAAATCCGGAACGTGATCCGGATCCTGTCCAGAAAGACCAAGAACAACCCGGTTCTCATCGGTGAACCCGGTGTCGGCAAAACAGCCGTGGTGGAAGGGCTGGCCCAGAGGATCGTCCGGGGCGATGTGCCGGAAGGACTTAAAGATAAAAAGCTGTTTTCCCTGGACATGGGAGCTCTGGTGGCAGGCGCCAAATACCGGGGCGAGTTTGAGGAACGTCTGAAAGCCGTTCTGGACGAGGTGAAGAAGAGTGACGGACAGATCATTCTTTTCATCGATGAGCTGCATACCATTGTGGGCGCCGGAAAGACCGAGGGCTCCATGGATGCCGGCAATATGCTGAAACCCATGCTGGCCAGAGGCGAACTGCACTGCATCGGTGCCACCACACTGGACGAATACAGAAAATACATCGAAAAGGATCCGGCTCTGGAAAGAAGATTCCAGCCGGTGATGGTGGATGAGCCGACGGTGGAGGATACCATCTCCATTCTGAGGGGACTGAAAGACCGGTATGAAGTATACCATGGAGTCAAGATCACCGACTCCGCTCTGGTTTCCGCAGCGGTTCTTTCCAACCGTTACATCAGCGACCGGTTCCTTCCTGACAAGGCCATTGACCTGGTGGATGAAGCCTGTGCCATGATCAAGACAGAGCTGGATTCCATGCCCACGGAACTGGATGAACTGTCCAGAAAGATCATGCAGCTGGAGATCGAGGAGGCGGCTCTGAAAAAAGAGACCGATCACCTGAGCCAGGAACGTCTGGCCGACCTTCAGAAAGAACTGGCAGAGCTTCATGACCAGTTTGCGGCTCAGAAAGCCCAGTGGGAAAACGAGAAAGCGTCCGTAGATAAGCTGTCGGGTCTCAGGGAAGAGATCGAGGCCCTTCACCGCCAGATTCAGGATGCCCAGCAGAAATATGACCTCAACAAGGCGGCTGAGCTTCAGTACGGAAAACTGCCTCAGCTGGAAAAACAGCTGAAGGAAGAAGAAGAGAAAGTCAGAAACCAGGATCTGAGTCTGGTTCATGAGAGCGTCACTGACGACGAGATTGCCAGAATCATTTCCAGATGGACCGGAATTCCAGTGGCGAAGCTGACGGAAAGTGAGCGCAACAAGACGCTGCATCTGGATGAACAGCTTCATAAGCGGGTCATCGGCCAGGATGAAGGCGTGGAAAAAGTGACCGAAGCCATTATCCGTTCCAAGGCCGGCATCAAGGATCCCACCAAGCCCATCGGCTCCTTCCTGTTCCTGGGTCCCACCGGCGTCGGCAAGACAGAGCTTGCCAAGGCCCTGGCGGAAAACCTGTTTGATGATGAAAACAACATGGTCCGTATTGATATGAGTGAGTATATGGAGAAACATTCCGTATCCCGTCTCATCGGAGCGCCGCCAGGATATGTGGGATATGATGAAGGCGGACAGCTGACTGAGGCAGTCAGACGGAAACCTTACTGTGTGGTTCTGTTCGACGAGGTGGAAAAGGCTCATCCGGATGTGTTCAATGTGCTGCTGCAGGTACTGGATGACGGCCGGATCACGGATTCCATGGGAAAGACCGTGGACTTCAAGAACACCATCATCATTCTTACGTCCAACATCGGTTCCCAGTATCTGCTGGACGGCATTGACGAGCAGGGAAACATCCGGCCGGAAGCTGAGGCCATGGTCATGAATGACCTGAGAGCTCATTTCCGTCCTGAATTCCTGAACCGTCTGGATGAAACCATTCTGTTCAAGCCGCTGACCAAGGAAAACATCGGCGGTATCGTGGATCTTCTGGTGGCAGATGTAAACCGGAGGCTGGCAGACAGGGAACTGAAGATTTCCCTGACAGAGGAAGCCAAGAAATTCATCGTGGAAAACGGATACGATCCGGTTTATGGTGCGAGACCTTTGAAGAGATATCTCCAGAAACATGTGGAGACTCTGGCCGCAAGGCTGATACTTTCCGACGGTGTACACACCGGCGACACAATTCTCATCGGACTGAAGGACGGAGAACTGTCCGCCTCTGCAGTCCGGGGAGAAAACAGCGAGGAATAACCGGCTGCGGGAACCTTCCGGGCGGCAATGCCGGACAACGGCTCCATGATGTCGGGAGAAAACCGGACACTGCAGGGAGAGGCCGGAAAGAAAAAAAGAAAGCACGGAGCAGAAAAAAACTGCCGTTTCCGCGGGATGACTGCGGAAGCGGCAGTTTGTGCGTCCGGAAGATTCCGTGTCCGGTTCTGTCCTGATCCGGGCACCGTCAGAAAAGAGCCTTAATGGATTTCTCCGCCCACGGCCCGGATATCGCTCTGATTTTCCACGGCGGCGCCCACGGCAGCTTCCAGGGATGCGGCAATGTCGGCGATGGACATGGACGGCGTTGCCGGTTTATTGATCACCTGGGAAGCGGCATAGGGCACATGGATGAAACCGCCTCTGGCATTGGGAAACTCTTTTTCGATCCAGTACAGGATTCCGTACATCACATGGTTGCAGATATAGGTTCCGGCGGTATTGGAAAGCACCGAAGGATATCCGGCATCCTTAATGGCCTGTACCATGGCTTTTACCGGCAGGCTGCTGAAGTATGCGGCAGGCCCGTCTGCAAAAACCGGTTCGTCAATGGGCTGGTTTCCTTCATTATCCGGGATCCTGGCGTCGGTGACGTTGATGGCCACCCGTTCCGGAGTCACGCCGAAACGGCCGCCGGCCTGTCCGATGCTGATGATCAGATCCGGGTTCTCCTGCTTCATGGCTTCGTGGATTTTATGGATGGATTTTCCCACTACGGTGGGAATCTGCAATTTGATGATTTCTGCTCCGGCGATCCGGTCCGGAAGGAGCTTCACGGCTTCCCAGGCGGGGTTGATGGTTTCTCCGCCGAAAGGATCAAATCCAGTGATCAATACTTTCATTTTCGTTCACCTCTCTGCATGGTTTGACAAACAACAGACATACCTGTATTATATAGAAGATCAGAACAATACGCAAGGAGCAGAAAGAAGAAACCATGAAGATACTGATCTCGCCGGCCAAGAAAATGCAGGAACAGACAGACCTGTTTGAACCGGGCGGCCTGCCCGGATTCCTGAAAGAAACAGAGCGCCTTCTGGAGTGTCTGAAGGCCATGGATGAGGCGGAACTGAAGCTGCTTTTTAAAGCCAGTGACAGAATCACCCGTGAGAATTTCCTGAGACTGAGGACCATGGAACCGGAACGGGCCATGTCTCCGGCGCTTCTTTCCTACGTGGGAATCCAGTACCAGTATATGGCTCCCCATCTGTTTTCCGGGGACCAGTGGGAGTATGTGAAAAAACACCTGAGGATTCTCAGCGGCTTTTACGGGATGTTAAAGCCCGATGACAGGGTGGTTCCCTACCGGCTGGAGATGCAGGCGGAGCTTTCCGCGGACGGTACCGGAAATCTGTATGAGTTCTGGGGGGACCGGCTGTTCTGTACGCTGATGGAAGAGGAGCAGACGGAGAATGGAAACCGGATCCTTCTGAATCTTGCTTCCAGAGAATACAGCAGGGCGGTGGAACCGTATCTGACGCCGGAATGCAGGTTTGTTACCTGTGTGTTCGGGCAGGAATCCGGCGGGAAAGTAAAGATGAAAGCCACGGAGGCCAAAATGGCCCGGGGAGAGATGGTCCGGTTCATGGCGGAACGGAAGGTGGAAGATCCGGAGGAACTCAGGGATTTCCGGGCACTGGGATATGAATATTCAGAAGAGAGGTCAGAACCGGATACACTTGTGTATCTGAAAAAACATAGATAGAAGGAAAAGAGGAGAAAGGTATGCTTCGTAAGATCGGAAAAGAAGACCCGTGCTGGTGCGGCAGCGGAAAAAAATATGGGGACTGCCATATGGAATTTGACAGAAAGGTGGGAAGAGCCCGGCTTTCCGGCCATGAAGTTCCGTCCCACCGGATCATCAAGACACCGGCTCAGATCGAAAAGATCAGGGAAAGCGGAAAACTGAACATTGCGGTGCTGGATTACGTGGCGGAACGGATCCGGGCAGGGATCACCACCCAGGAAATCGATCACTGGGTCTATGAGTACACCACGGCTCACGGCGGAATTCCGGCGCCGCTTCATTATGAAGGATTTCCCAAAAGTGTGTGCACGTCTGTCAACGCACAGGTCTGCCACGGGATCCCGTCGGAAGATGTGGTGCTGAAGGACGGAGACATTATCAATGTGGATGTTTCCACGATTCTGGACGGCTATTTTTCCGATTCTTCCAGAATGTTTCTCATCGGGAATGTGGATCCGGAAACGGAAAAACTGGTGCGTGTTGCCAGGGAAGCGGTGGATAAAGGGCTGGAAAAAGTGGTGCCCTGGGGATATCTGGGCGACATGGGGCAGGCAGTCCATGACCATGTGAGGAAACACGGATATACCGTGGTGAGGGATGTGGGCGGACATGGTGTCGGCCTGGAGTTTCATGAAGACCCGTTTGTCAGCTATGTGTCCAGAAAGGGAACGGAGATGTTAATGGCACCTGGCATGGTCTTTACCATTGAACCCATGGTCAATATGGGGACCGATGAGATCTTTGTGGACGATTCCAACGGATGGACCATTTACACGGAGGACGGAAAACCGTCGGCCCAGTGGGAGATCATGGTGCTGGTGACGGAAAACGGCCATGAGATTCTGGCGTACTAAGGAAAAACATGAAAGAGAAAAGGGGAAGGGCTGAAACCGATGAACCTGACACTGTATGAAGCACTCTGCTGCTTCTTTCTGTATTCCATCGGAGGATGGATACTGGAAGTCTGCATATATTCCTGGAAGCAGCAGAAATTTGTGAATCCGGGTCCGCTGAACGGGCCCTGGAGCCCTCTGTACGGTCTGGCGCTGGTCTGGATGGCTGCGGCGTTTACCGAACTCAGGGGAAATTATGTCTTTGAATTCCTGGCCTGCGCCATTGTGGCGTCATTTCTTCAGTTTGTGTCCGGACATATCCTGGAGCGCCTGTTCGGAAGAAGATGGTGGGATTATTCCTCGCACAGATTCAGCATTGACGGATACGTTTCTCTGCAGATGGCGGTGCTCTGGGGCGCGGGCTCCGTTCTGATTCTGGAATTCCTTCATCCGCTGGTGCTGATGCTGATCCGGATTCTTCCGGAAATTGCAGGAAAGGTGTCTCTTCTGGTTCTCTGCCTCCTGATTCTGGCGGATATGGCAGGAACCTATGGGGCATTCCGGTGGAAAATGCCGGAAAACAGGCATCTGGAAGAAGTAAACAGAGGTCTGAGAGCCCTGTCGGCCAGAATCGGAAGAAAAATTTTTGACCGGATTCAGAGGCGGCTTTTCAGAGCCCCCGCTGTCCGCCATGAGCAGCAGGCGGCAGCCGGGACCGGACTGGTTTTTGCGGAAGGCTGCTGCTTTTATAAACTGGTCTGGCTGTTTTTCATCGGCGCGTTTCTGGGAGATGTGACGGAGACCATTTTCTGCCGGGTCAGCGCCGGAGTATGGATGAGCCGCAGCAGTGTGGTCTGGGGCCCCTTCAGCATTGTCTGGGGTATGGGAGTGGTACTTCTTACAGCCATGCTGTACCGTTTTTACCAGAAAGAGGACCGGTATATTTTCATGGCAGGCACATTCCTGGGCGGTGCCTATGAATACCTGTGCAGTGTGTTTACCGAGAAGGTTTTCGGCACCGTATTCTGGGACTACAGCGCCATTCCGTTCAACCTGGGAGGCAGGATCAATCTTCTGTACTGTTTCTTCTGGGGAATTGCGGCCGTGGTCTGGATGAAATTTCTCTATCCCGTATTTTCCGGCTGGATCGAAAGAATTCCTGTCCGCACAGGAAAAATCCTGACCTGGATTCTGACGGTTTTCATGGCGGTCAATATGGTGGTCTCCTCCATGGCACTGATCCGGTATGTGGACAGAAATACCGGAGCTGCAGTCACGGAAGAGGGCGGAGTGTCTTCCTGGCTGGATGAGCGGTTCCCGGATCAGAGGATGGAGAGGATCTATCCCAATGTAATCATCCGTTAAGAAGAATCAGTCTGATTTTAATAAAAAATTAAACTAATTGTGTAAAATTTCCTTGAGATACCCCTGAAATTTTAGTATAATGGAACTGCATAAAAGGTCCGTGAAAAATAAGAGAAGGGGGCATATTATGGAGATGAAGTACGAGAAGATCATGGCGCCGGGTGTTCATGTGCCGATCAAGGTGGTAAAGGGACATTTTGCCACCAACCATGCGCACACCAATTATTACATTGATCTGACCACCATAAAGAGCCGGGTCAGCGAGGGGCAGGAAATCGCAAGGGCACTGGCTCAGATGTATCTGTACGATATGGTGGTGGATACCATCGTGTGCATCGAAGGCACAGAAGTCATCGGAACGCTTCTGGCGGAAGAACTGACCAAGAGCGGGTTCCTTTCCATGAACGCGCACAAGACCATCTATATCATCCGGCCGGAATACAACAGCAACAGCCAGCTGATTTTCCGTGAGAACTTTTATCCGATGCTGAGGGGAAAGAACGTGATTCTGCTGACCTCCACGGTTACCACAGGTCTTACGGTCAATAAAGCCATTGAGAGTATCCAGTATTACGGCGGAATTCTGCAGGTGATTTCCGCGGTGTTCAGTACGCTGGAGGAAGTCAACGGCATCCCGGTAAAGGCTGTGTTCGGAAAAAGAGATATTCCGGACTATCAGTATACGGATTACCGCAGCTGTCCCATCTGCAAAGCAGGACAGAAGCTGGATGCCCTGATCAATCCCTACGGATATTCCAAACTGTAGACAGAACGGATAAAAAGCCCGTCCGGGCCGTCCCCCTTCGGGGAAACGGTTCCGGGCGGGCTTTTCTGTGTATGGGCTTTAGCCTGTTGAGGGCATTGGAGTTTTTCGTGTTCCGAAAAATGGA
>CABSIM010000011.1 GCA_902477765.1 uncultured Clostridiaceae bacterium
ACAATTCAATACATTTACTTTTATATTCATATGAATATCGCATATGAAAATACCCTCCTTACTGGTTGTCCAGTAAAGAGGGTACATATCATTACTCATCTATTTTGCAACGGCCTCTTTTTTTATCTGAAAAGTATCCGCTGAGCCGGAGCGCTTCTGCGTAAGCAGATGAAGAGAGTGCGTGATATGGGATCAGTACATGCATCTGCGGATGCATCGGAAGCAGAACCGGCGGATATTTCTCAGACGGAGCCTCCTCTGATTCATCAGGCGAGTCCTGCGGCGCCCAGTGCCAGATAGGCCAGGGTTCCGATAACTCCGCTTCCCAGAATCACCAGGACTGCACTGGTTTTCTTTATGCGGAGGATGCATAAAGCTCCGATGAATATGGCAAGTTCCACAAAACGGATGTCCTGGAGCCGCGCATGGAACAGATCGGAATTGAACAGACCCAGCATCAGAATGGACAGTCCTGCGGAGCCGATCATTGCCACCACGGCAGGGCGCAGCGCGGCCAGAACCGTCTGAACACCGCCCACCGTACGGTATTTATAATAAAAGTGCGCAAGAGCGAAGCAGATGATGAAAGAAGGAATAATGCAGCCCAGAGTGCAGAGAAGAACTCCGAAGACACCGCCCAGACGCATGCCCACAAAGGTAGAGGAATTGATGGAGATCGGGCCGGGGGTCATCTCCGCAACCGTAATCAGATCAGAAAATTCTTCCAGAGTCATCAGTCCGTAGACATCGACGATCTGATCCTGAATCAGGGGGATTGCAGCATAGCCGCCGCCGACACTGAACATGCCGACCTGAATAAATGCAATGAATAATTTAAGCAACAGCATTTTCGCGGGTTCTCCTCTCTTTTTTTACTTTCCGTGCGGAAACCGTCAGATCCAGAAGTCCGATGGCAAGACAGCAGAAGATTACCGTCATGGCACTTACACCCAGGAAGCAGGTACATGTGAATGCGACGCACATCATGATGATGTAAAGGGCACGGCGGGTTTTTATTACATTTGCCGCCAGATTGATGACCACATCCGCAATTACCGCCGCCACGCCGGCTCTCATGACCTGAAGTGCAATGGCAATGTAATAGTTGGTGCGGAACTGGTCGTAACAGAGGGAGATCAGGGAAATGATGATCATCGGCGGAAGAATGGTTCCCAGTACTGCCACCAGAGATCCTGTCAGTCCGAACATTTTGTAGCCGATGATGACGGATGCATTGACCGGGAGCGGCCCCGGTGCGGACTGGGTGATGGCAGTCACATCCAGCATTTCATCTTCCTCCAGCCATTTGAGTTCTTCCACGAACTTTTTCTTCATAAGGGATACGATAACGAACCCTCCGCCGAATGTACAGGCGCTGAGCATGAACATGGATCTGAACAAGGTAAATAGTTTCTTTGCTTTCTGTTCCAAGGTCTTATTCCTTCCTTTCTTTAAGCTGGCCTTATTGTAACACGGTTCTTTACATTCGTAAAATATATAAGTATAATTAGACTGATAACCAAAAGTAATTAACTTGCCGGGGAATAAGTATCCGGACACCAGAGAGAGAGGAACAGATCATCCATGACCATCAGACATCTGAACATATTTGTAACTGTGGCGGAAACCGGAAAAATGAGTCTGGCGGCATCCAGACTGTACATTTCCCAGCCGGCGGTGAGCAAAGCCATTGCCGAGCTGGAAGAACATTATCATACCAGGCTGTTTGAACGTCTTTCCCAGAGACTTTATATTACAGAAGATGGAGAACGGCTTCTGGAATTCGCGAGACACATTCTGGACTCTTTCAATGCCATGGAGAGGTCCATGGCTCTGGGAGGCCAGGAAATTCTGCGGATCGGCTGCAGTGTGTCTGTGGGGACATCACTGATTCATGAGCTGCTGGACCGGGCCGGAAATAAACTGGACGGATGTGAGGTCAGCGTGACGGTGGACAATACCTCGGTTATTGAAAAGATGGTGCTGGAAAACCGGGCGGATATGGGGATTGTGGAAGGGATTGCGGATCATCCGGATCTCTGCCATCATCCGGTCTGTACAGATACACTGATGCTGGTCTGCGGCAGAAATCATCCTCTGGCCGGGAAAAAGTCCGTTGCCATGGCAGATCTGACCAATGAACGGATGATTTCCAGAGAAAAGGGAAGCAGTGAGAGAAATCAGTTTGAAAAACTGGCCCGTGAACGCGGCATTGAACTGCAGCGCAGATGGACCAGCACCAATACGGAAGCCATTAAAAATGCGGTACTGGCAGGAAGGGGAATTGCAGTGTTATCGGAGATGATGATACGAAAGGAACTGGAAAGCGGAGATCTGGTTCCGCTTCCGGTGGAAGATATGCCCATACACAGAACCATTGACCTGATCTGCCACAGGCATAAGTTCATAAGCAGACCGATGCGGACAATGATGGAGGTCTGCCGGGACGCCTGATTTTCGGTGAGAGATTCGCGGGCGGAGATTTCCGGACAGATTCTCAGGGCATGGCTGAAGGCCGGGGGCAAATCCCGTTATCCTGCATAATATATGATGAGCGAAAGCTTAAAATAAAATAAGGAGTACGAATTATTATGGGAATGCCGGTTATCAGACCAAGTACAACCACAAGAAACCAGGCCATCACAGATCTCGTTGAGTCTGTTGCACTTCAGGAGGCTGCGCTGTCTCATATCCTCAACGCAGAGGGTGAGAAAATCCAGAAAATGGTGGCAATGGAGAGTGTTACGCCGGAAGTGCTTCTGGCTACCAATAAATCCGTGGAATCCATGGTGAATGCAGTATCCAGAATGGAAATGATTCTGCAGTCCAAACTTTCCGTATTCGGGGAAAATTTATGTGAAAACAGTGAAGAACAGACACTGCCGTAGGGCGGAGAAAGTCTGACAGGCGGGGCTCCGGAAAGGAGTCCCGCTTTTTCTGCGGGAAAATTTGTTTCCGTATGGCAAGGAAAATCCGGCATGCTCATACGGAACGAACGGGGCCCGGCTTAGATGCGTGGAACCCATGAAGACGGCTGCGCATAAAATGTTATGTACCTGAGACAACCTTCATTTTTATTACAGGAGGAAGGAATATGGCAATCAATTTTGGTGCCGCCGGCGAATACAATGTATTTGTACTTGGCGGCATGAATATGAGCAATACGGATGCAGAGGGGCGCGTCGCGGTGGGAGGCAGCGCGGTCCTGAGCAATTACGGAGTCGGTGCAGGTGTCTCTCCGCTTCCTCCGGCGGGAACAGACCCGTCGTTTGTGGTGGCGGGGAATGTCAATGTATCCGGGGGATCCAATGCATGCGGAAATACCGTGGTCAGCCCGGACAGCACCGTGACTCTTTATACCATGGGAAATCCCAACGGAACCCTGATTACAGGGACCCCCATTGATTTTTCCGGAACCGGTCAGTACCTGAAATGCGCATCTGCATTCTGGAACACGCTTCCGGAAAACGGAACCGGTGAAGTCGTGTTCAATCAGCTGAACCTGACGGGAACAGATCCGGCACTGAATATTTTCCGGTTTGACAGCATGAATCTTTATGGTACCGGACTGTCACTGAGCCAGCTGAACGGAATCAATATCATCGCACCGGCGGATTCCACCATACTGATCAATGTGACCGGCGGGAATGTTCAGTACGGAAGTTATCAGATCTTCCGGAACGGTGTTGCTGCCACCAGAGAAAATGCCAGAAAAATTCTGTGGAATTATCCGGAAGCCCTCACATGGTCCAACAGCACGACGGCAATCTACGGTTCCGTACTGGCGCCGTTTGCAGCGGCGGTCACAACCTACAGCCAGATAAACGGCAATATCATCTTCGACAGTTATACGGGAAATGCCGAGAGCCACAACGAATTATTTACCGGTGAACTGCCGGATCCTACAGCATGCGCGGTGACCAGCAGCACGACCACGGACAGTACCAGCAGTACGACCAGCAGCACCAGCAGCAGTACCAGCAGTACCACCAGCAGTACCAGCAGCACAACCACCACCAGTACCACCACGTCATCCACAACGACAACAACAACCACCACACCGGTGCCGGCACTGTTTACACGCTGTCAGGCGATTTCTGATCTGTATGAGTCCGTCGCTCTTCAGCAGGCAGCACTGGCTCATATTCTGAATGCAGAAGGAGAAAAACTGCAGAAAATTCTTTCCTTCGAGAATGTCTCCTGGGAGACTGTCCTGAAGGCCAACCGTTCTGTGGAGTCCATGGTGGAATCCGTCGGCGATCTGGAACTGATTTTAAAACAGAAGCTGGAATTGTTCAGAGAATGCACATGCGAGAAAGAAAAGTAAGAATTTTTCCGACGCTGCGGGAGATTTCCGCAGCGCTGTCAGCATGAAAACAGGAGGGAATCCAGTATGAAAGCTGCCATATTGACCATGTTTTCCGGTCTGTCATCCACATATTCTCTGGTGAATGTTGTGGCAGATCAGATCCGGATGCTGCTTGATGCCGGAGTGGAGGTCAGGATTCTGGTCAGTGAAACCTGCCCGGATGAAGACAGGACAGGAATTTTTCTGGACAGCCGGCTCCAGTGGGTCAGAATCACCAATACATTTCATGGAAAAAACATAACATGGCATGATTATTCCGGAACATCCGGAAACGTGCATGATACGTTCTTTGAGGAAGCGGATCTTATTGCCGCAGATTTTGTGCGGCACCTGAAGGATGTGGATGTATGCATCATGCATGATATCCTGTATCAGGGATGGCATCTGGTCCATAACATTGCCGTCAGAAAAGCGCAGGAAAGCCTTCCGGGAGTACGCTTCCTGGCGTTTACCCATTCGTTTCCGGTGAACCGTCCTGACAACGTGAAATATCCGTTTTCTGCTAGATTTACGGATATGCCCGCAACAAAATTTATTTATCCCACCTATTCCGGAATTCCGGCTCTGGCAGGACAATATGACGTTCCGGAAGGGAAATGCGCGGTGGTGTATAATACCCTGCCTCTGACGGAATCCATGAGCAGGGAAGTGAAGGATGTGGCAGAAGCCATTGATCTGGCCGGCGCGGAGATTCTGGCAGTGTATCCTGCAAGGCTGACCACAGGGAAAAAATTTGAAAAAGTAGCGGCTCTGGCGGGAGCCATCAGGAAAAAGACGGAAAAAAATACCAGGGTGATTTTCTGCGATTTCCCGAGTGCGGATATTCCTGCGGAAGTTTATAAGGCTGTGATCCGGACAGAAGGGAAAAAATCCGGCCTGTGCGACGGAGATATGCTTTTTACATCCGATCTGGGATATACAGAGGGATTCCCAAGACAGGGAGTCTTTGAACTGTTCCAGCTGTCCAATCTTTTTATATGCCCGTCTTATTCCGAATCCTTTGGTATCACGGTTCTGGAAGCGGGCAGCCGGGGGAATTTTCTGGTTCTCAATGAAGCAGTGCCGGCGCTCCGGGAACTGGGAAACGCTCTGGGGGCATATTTCATGCGCTGGGACGCGAGAAATTTCGGATATGACACCCATGAAAAATATATTCCTTCAGAACAGGAATATTATGAAGAGCACGGAAGCAGGATTGTGAATCTGATGCGTGAAGACAGAAGCCTGCATGCCAAAACCATCATACGGAACCGATATAACGGCGCATGGATCTGCAGAAACCAGCTGATGCCGCTTCTGGAAGGTTAGGGAGCCGCGGCCATGCCTGCCGGCTTCTGCGGAAAATGCGCAGGGGCAGCTACAGACGGATCAGAAACATATAGCAGACGGTACCGGCAATAATGGAAAGATACATGTTTTTCAGGTATTTCTGTGCAGCAAAGACCAGAAGACAGGATACAGTCTCGGGGATACCGAAAGGCGGGGAAGAGAACGTGGTGCCGCGCAGACAGTATACCACCAGAATCACCATAATGGATACCGGGAACACATGCCCCAGGTATACGATGACAGAAGGAAGCCTGCGTTTGCCGAAAATAAAAAACGGCAGCGCCCTGGTCATCCATGTGATCAGGGAGGTGACGGCAATGACGGAAATCAGGTATGCAGTATCATGATTCATGTGTGAATTCCTCCTGAAGCAGAATTTTATCTTTCAGAATAACAAGGAAAATCATGCTGACAGTCAGCGCGGGGACCAGAAAATGATCTGTTCCCAGAAGAAGGCAGAAACCCAGCGCGCAGATCAGACCGGTCAGAGCGGGGATTTTCGATCTGCTTTGCTGCCATTGATTGATTACGACCACGAGGAAAAAGGCCGTGGCGGAAAAATCAATGCCGGTCAGATCCCATGGAAGCAGTCTGCCGGCACATCCGCCCAGGAAACAGCCCAGGATCCAGTAGGAATGGTTCAGCATTGAAATAAAGAATGCGGCCTTTTTCCGGTCCAGTCCGTTATCGTATGTGACAGAACAGAGCACCGAGTAGGTCTCATCCGTAAGGGTCAGCACCATATAAGGGTATTTCAGACCCATATCCCGGAACGTTTCAAGAAAGGCAATTCCGTAAAAAATATGCCTGGCATTGACAAAACAGGCGGTAAGGGCAATGGTGAGCAGCGGCACATGAGCCTGGAGCAGAGGAACCATGACGATCTGAAGGGAACCGGCATAAATAAAGAAACCGGAAAGGGCAGACCAGACAGCGGAGTATCCGGCATCGGCCATCAGGACGCCAAAGGCGATGCCTATGAAAAGATATGTAAAAAAAATAGGCGCTGTATGTTTCAGCGCAAAGCGGAATTCATTCATTGAAGAGCCTCCTGTGTTCTGATAGTCCGATTATACCATTGGAGGAGGAAACATACAATGTAAAAGACATTCCGGAAGGAAAGCATGTCTTTTCTCCGAGGCTGTTCCCGGAAAAGGGAATGAGACGGGGCAAAGGAAAAGCGGACTCCGAAGAGTCCGCAGTCCACGGTGCAGGAGGCACCTTAATAGTTTTCGCAGTTCAGTTCAAAATAGCTCTGCGGATGTGCACATACGGGGCATACGTCAGGAGCGGCGGTGCCTGTGACGATATGTCCGCAGTTGCGGCATTCCCAGACCTTGACTTCACTTTTTGCGAAGACCTGTGCGGTCTCCACGTTGTGCAGAAGGGCACGGTAGCGTTCTTCATGGTGGCGCTCAATGGCGGCTACCATGCGGAATTTGGCTGCCAGCTCCGGGAAACCTTCTTCGTCAGCTGTCTTGGCGAATCCGTCATACATATCGGTCCACTCATAGTTTTCACCTTCTGCCGCGTGGAGCAGATTCTCTGAAGTGTCACCCAGTCCTTCCAGTTCCTTGAACCACATTTTGGCATGTTCCCGCTCATTCTCAGCAGTCTTCAGAAACAGTGCGGCGATCTGTTCATACCCTTCCTTTTTTGCAACGGAAGAAAAATAGGTATATTTGTTGCGGGCCTGGGATTCTCCGGCAAAGGCGGCTTCCAGGTTCTTTTCTGTCTGAGTTCCGGCATATTTGTTTTTCTTTGCAGGTGCAGCCTCTTCAATCTTTTCAAATGCGGAGGCAGGCTGACGGCAGATCGGACAGGTGAAGTCAGCGGGAAGCTCCTCGCCTTCGTAAATGTAGCCGCATACTTTACATTTCCATTTGTTCATTTTATTTTCTCCTTTTTCTGTATTTTTTTCGGTTTCATTGCAGGGAATCCGTGCAAGAAGCTCTTTAGCAGCTTCTGTGGGAAAATCCGGGTATGGGGGCTTCTGAATCCATTCATTTAAAAGGGCATGGGTATTGGCACTCTGGGGAAGCATGTACCCGGCTTCCCGGAGCAGGTCTTCGCTGACCAGCCGTACGGATTTTTCGACGGCAGACATCAGGCGCCGAAGACCATCCTGACCTGTCTGGTTTTTCAGCTGAAGAGCCAGTTCCTCCTGAACAGCTTTCCCTGCGGCCAGAGAATTGGCCAGGGAGAGAACAGATTTGTCTTTTTTCTGCTGAGGCGGATATTCTTCAGGAACCATGGAGATGGCACCGCTGGGGCAGGCATCGGCACAGACACCGCAGCCGATGCATTTGTCTGTATCAATAATGCTGTTTTCTGTATCCGTGGCCCCGGTGGGACAGACGTACAGGCAGAGGCAGTCCTTGGTGCACAGGCGTAAATTCCTTACCGCGATTTGTTTCATGACTCAGTCCCTCCCCTCAATTTTTTCAAATTTCCATGCAGGCACTTTACATACCGGACAGAGTTCCGGGGCCTGGTCACCCACATAGGTGAAACCGCAGACCGTGCAGACCCAGATATGAGTATTCTTAAGGAATTCTTCTCCCTCCCGCTCATAACGCTGAATCAGAGAATGCAGAATGGCAGTGACTTTCTCACCCCAGGTGCAGATTCTCAGAGTGCCGCGGTCGGAAACAGCTTCGGCCTGAGAGCGGAGAGCAGGATAGCCGCTTTCCATGTCATGGCGGAGCAGTTCCTCCAGATGCATGACGGTCTCGTCAGAAATCTGAGGAACACGGGCAGTGAAAAAGTCAGACAGTTCACGGAACAGGGAGGCTTCCCTTTCTTTATACTGCTTTTCGCAGCCGCGTGCCAGATTGGAACACAGAGCAGCCAGCACGCCAGGAGAAAGTTCCTTCAGATCTTCTTCATGGCAAGGGGCTGAAGGAGCTGCCCCGGGAACGACGGCAGCAGGGGAAGCGGCAGCTTCTGCACGTTCAGGAGAAAAGGACGACTTTCCGGCACCGCACAGGGGACATACCCATGTGTCAGGCAGATCCGGAAATGGCCGGCCTTCCTTTGCTTCGTCATAGACATAGCCGCAGATACTGCAGATCCATTGATTCATACTGTTTCCTCCTTCCCGAAACACATCACTTCTGTCTTTATACGAAGTGTGGAGCATTTTTTCGGCCATTTCGCTGAGGGGCTGTCCGTAGAACTGCCGGTATACCTGAATGATATCCGGATTTTCATGGCTTTTCCGCAGAGCCATGCTTTCATCCCGACGGTAAAGACCGGCGATCCGTTCCTTCCTGGTGCGGTCAGCGTCCTTCAGAAGGTCCTTGGGCTGGCCGCCTCCGCCGATACAGCCTCCGGGGCATGCCATGACCTCAACAAAATGATATTGTTTTCCGCTTTTTCCCATGGATTCGATCCAGGTACGGGCATTGGCCGTTCCATAGATCACCGCCACGTTCAGATCCATATTCCCGATCTGCACCGTGGCCTCCCGTACGCCTTCATATCCGCGGACATCCTGAAGTTCATACAGCGATGCCGGCGCTTCTTTATGAGTCATATATTCATAAGCGGTGCGCAGGGCAGCTTCCATGACTCCGCCGGTGGCTCCGAAAATAACACCGGCCCCGGAGGCGTGTCCCATGATGGAATCATAACCGGAATCTTCCAGGTCCTGGAACCGGATTCCTGCTTCACGGGCCCATCTGGCCAGTTCTCTTACGGTGATGACCTGATCCATATCCCGCATGGAGGGAACCTGATGATAGCCGGCGGATGCGCACATTTCTTCGCGCCGTATTTCGTATTTCTTGGCAGTACATGGAGTCAGGGCCACATTGACGATTTTTTTCGCATCAAGGCCCATCTTTTCAGCAAAATAGGTTTTGATGGTAGGACCCTGCATTCCGATGGGACTTCTGGCGGTGGAAAGATTGGGCAGCAGAGACGGAAAATAGAGTTCGGCAAAGCTGACCCATCCCGGACAGCAGCTGGTGAACTGGGGCAGGGGAGCGGTTTTCTCCGTGATCCGGCGGATCAGTTCGCTGGCTTCTTCCATAATGGTCAGATCAGCGGCAAAATTGGTATCCAGGACATAATCTGCGCCCAGGGCACGCAGAAGAGCCACCATTTTTCCTTCCACAAAGGTACCCGGCTCCATTCCGAATTCCTCGCCAAGAGCCACGCGGACAGCAGGAGAAGTGCTGACAATCACGATTTTTTCCGGGTCGGAGATGGCAGCCCGTACCTGACCGCATTCATCCCGTTCGGTGATGCTGTCCGTGGGACAGACATTGGCACACTGGCCGCAGTTGATGCAGACGGCATGATTTCCCGTCTGCTCCAGAGTATAGGTGCCATGGACACCCATGGCGTGGGTACAGACTTCTTTGCACATGCCGCACCGGATGCATTTTTCCTCATTCCGGAGAATGCTGGGGTTGTCAGGTTCAATGGGGACACGTACAGATAACGGCAGATGATTCAATGATTCACTTCCTTTTCATGTTTTTTCATTTGTTTTTTTCTGCAGTCTTCACAGATATACAGAAGTTTCAGATCATAGGACAGGATGGGAATTCCCACCTGTTCCTGAAGGGACAGGGTCAGATCTTCCAGGCTGATGTCCGTAAGCCTTCCGCAGCGCCTGCATACCAGATGATCATGGCGTTCGGTACGGTCATACCGGTCAGGCATACCCTCCACGGTAATCCTGCGGATAAGGCCGGATTCCGTGAGCCTGTTGAGGTTGTTGTATACGGTGGCCAGTACCACGGCAGGATAGGTCTCCTTCAGAACTTCAAAAATCTGTTCCGCTGTCATGTGATTCCGGGAAGTTTCCACAATTTCCCTGATTTTTTTTGCATATTTTGTCATAGCAGCCCTGCTTTTTAGAATGATTCTAAATTTATTATAGGGGAGAGAAAGAAAAAAGTCAAGAGGATTTTTCCGTGAGGCGGAAAGCGACGGAAAACCGGATGCAGGAAAAGAAAATGGAAATGGAAAGTTTCCGCACCGGCTGTGTTTGAAGTACCCGATGATATCCGGGCATGTACCGACAGAAAAAGCCTGACGGAAATGGATCCGTCAGGCTTCTGCAATACGGAAATATAAGATCACATCAGCGGTGCCAGAGGTTTCAGAATGATTCCCATGAGCCGTCTGACCGGAGGAATATCCCGGAGATTTTCCCTGGTGATCATACGGCATTTCTCCCAGGTGTCGGCGAAGTCATTTCGGATGTCGGAAATGCAGTCAGTGCCCCAGAGATAGACGGCACATTCAAAATGATGGTACAGACTCCGGTAGTCCAGATTGATGGTGCCCACCACTGCTTCCCGGTCATCGCATACAAACACTTTGGCATGGACAAATCCCGGTGTATATTCCGCGATCTTCACACCTGCATCCAGCAGGGCCGCATAATGCGTGAATGCCAGGCCGTAGGGTGCTGACTTGTCAGGAACACCGGGAAGGATCAGACGGACGTCCACACCTCTCTGGGCGGCATAAATGAGGGCCATTTCCATTTCATGATCCAGAATCAGATACGGAGACATGATATGGACATAGTCCACCGCCCGGTTCAGAATATCAATATAGACCTGTTCCCCCACCCGGTAGCGGTCCAGCGGACAGTCGCCGTAAGGAACGACAAACCCTCTGGCTTCGGGTCTGGGCTCCGCCGGTACATGGATAAAGCGGGAAAATTCGGGATTTTTCACATCCAGATTCCACATCTGAAGGAACAGAAGCGTAAACGAGGGAACAGCCTCACCGCGGAGCATGATGGCCGTATCTTTCCAGTGTCCGAATTTGACAATATGGTTGATATATTCATCCGCCAGATTAACCCCTCCGGTAAATGCTGTCTGGCCGTCGATAACAAGAATTTTTCTGTGATCCCGGTAATTGTAGTGCGTGGAAACAAAGGGCATGGCAGGCGAAAAGGCCTTGCACTGAATGCCCAGCTTATGAAGACGTTTCGGATAGTCGCGGGGAAGGGTGGAAAATTCGCAGGTACCGTCATACATGACCCGTACTTCCACGCCCTGAGCCGCTTTTTGTGCGAGAATCTCAAGGATTTTTCCCCACATCAGTCCTTCATCTACAATGAAATATTCCAGAAAGATAAAATGTCTGGCCTGCTCCAGCTGGTGCAGCATCTCCGAAAACATAGCTTCTCCCAGCGGAAAGTAGGTTACCTCTGTGTTGGCGTAGACGGGAAAGCATCCGCTCTGTCCGATGTAGCGGGCAAGGGCAGCGGCGCCGGGACATTGCTTCTTCAGAGAACATTCGGTCTCCGGCCGGGCAGGGAGACTGGAACGGGTCAGATCAATGAGCTGGGCGGCACGGTCTCTGAGGGCACGATGACCTACATCACTTTTGGTGTACAGATACAAAAGGGCTCCCGGCATGGGCATCAGCATGATGATCACCAGCCAGGTGATTTTTGCGGTGGGATCCAGGCGGCCGTTCAGCAGATACAGCACCATGCAGACGGAAAACAGGACGGCGCCGCCCCAGATATGGGGCAGGAATCCCGTGAACCATCGGAAAGCACCGAACAGGAACATGACCTGCAGAATCAGCAGAAGAACGATGAGCCCCATTCTGCTGAATACAGCGGAAATAAGATTTTTCTTTCCCTTGTCCAGCAGGGAAAGTCCGGAAGATTCATTTTTATCACTCATTGTTTTTATCCTTTGCAGGGAAGGTTTACAGAACCGCAGATACAGGGATATTCAGAAGAAACCGGAAAACACCGGCCCGGGAAGAAATATCCCGAAACATGGTTTCCGGCTGTCAGCGGCTGTAAAAAATCAGCATGCTCAGTTCGGCGGTTTCTGCTCCCGGGTTCCCGTAGGCGTGGGGGACATCGGCACAGAAACGTATGGAATCGCCTTTTTCAAGAAGATACCGTTCTCCGGCCACTGTGATTTCCGCCTGACCTGTGAAAACAGTAATATATTCTTCAGAACCGGAAAGGTGAGGCTGGGCTTCCAGACGGCCGCCGGGTTCAATGGCAATGCGGTATGTTTCAAAAAGAGTTTTTTCACTGAAGGTAAAGACGGGATAATTGAGATAGCGGCCGCCGTCTTCGGACAGCGGGGTGATTTCCCTCTGCCGGATAACTGATACCGGATCCTGACTCCGTTCCACCAGGGAAGTGAAAGAAACTTTGTATCCGTTGGCAATTTTCCAGAGCACGGAAATCGTCGGGTTGACTTCACCCTTTTCGATCTGTGCCAGCATGCTGCGGGAAACACCTGTGGCCGCGGCCGCAGCATCCAGCGTCAGTTTTTTCCGCTCCCGGATGTTTCTGGCATTGGCTGCAACAATATTTGTAACATCCATAAATACAAATCCTCTGTTGATAATATATTGGATTAATAGTATAATATAATAGAAATCCCTGAGGAAGATTTCTTTGACGATATGGTACAATATTTAAGGAGTGATGTCAAATATGTTCAGCTGGTTTTCTTTTATGACCTATGCCTTTGTGACCGCCATTACACCGGGCCCCAATAATATCATGTCCATGTCCAACGGCGGAAGAAAAGGGTTCAGAGGTGCGCTGCCGTTCAATCTGGGCATCTGGACAGGATTTTCTGTGGTGATGCTTCTCTGCACGTCTTTCTGCAGCGCATTGTCTGCCCTGATTCCCCGGATCAAAACGCCGATGCTGTTTGCAGGTGCGGCCTATATGCTGTATCTTGCATGGGAAACATTCCGGAGTCAGGATGGGCTCCGGGAGAATCATTCCCACGAAGGATTCCGGTCAGGGGTGCTTCTCCAGTTTATCAATCCCAAGATTTATATTTACTGCATTATGTCCATGGAGGCATATATTCTTCCCGTATACCAGGGGCAGATCCTGCCGCTGACAGGTTTTGCGCTTCTTCTGGCATTCATCGGCTTTGCATGTACGCTTTGCTGGTCTGCGTTCGGTTCTGTGTTCCGATGGCTTTTTTCCAGACATGCAAAGACAGTCAATACCATTATGGCTCTTCTTCTGGTCTGGTGTGCCGCCTCGCTGTTTCTGGCATAGCAGAGGATGGCAGGAAACGGAAAACCGGAAGAAAGAGGCCTGTCAGAACACGGATTCGCGCCTTTCACAGACCTCAGGATACATATGGGAAAAATATACTTTAAAGCTTCAGTCCCCGGAAGCGGTTGAAGCAGGCGAAGATTTCCTGTTTCCTGGGTCTTGCCAGGAACGCCGGAGCTGTGCGGCTCTCACAGAGAACATCCATGGTCTGCCGGTCCATGAGGGAATCGATCTGTTCCACGATACGGCGCAGATCAGTCTTTCCGTCCAGGAGATGTTTCTGCGCATAGACCAGACAGTAGCCCAGAGCAGCTGCCTGTTCGCTGTCTGTCAGCTGTTCCACGTACCGCAGATCAATGGTGTCGCGGTTTATGGATACTCCGTCGCGGCCGAGGGGTTTCATCCTGATCCGGTCACTGCCCCGAAATTCAGGGGAAGGAGCGGGGCAGCGGTTAAAATCGGGAGTTTCGGCCGGCTCCGGAAGCGAAAGATTCATGGGAAACTCCATGGCCGCCTTCCTGGCATATGCCGTGATTTCTCTGGGGACATACCGGTCCATCTGGATGATATGGTCTGCCGCGTGAAAATAGGCACCGGAGCTGCCGGCAACGATGATGGAGGAAATTCCGTATTTTTCATAGAGTTCCCGGAGACGTTCGAGAAAAGGCGTTATGGGTTCCATGTCTCTGTGAATGACCTGCTGCATCAGCTCATCCCGGAACATGAAATTTGTGGCGCTTGTGTCCTCGTCAATGAGAAACAGAGCGGTGCCTGCTTCCATGGCTTCCATGACGTTGGCTGCCTGAGAAGTGCTTCCGCTGGCATTTTCCGTCATAAAGTGCCGGGTGTCCCTTCCGTCCGGCAGGCCGTTGATGAACATGGAAATATCTGTCCGCCGGATGCTCCTTCCGTCTTCTGCGCGGATTTTTACAGCTGTTTCATCTGTAATGACATATTCTCTCCCGTCTCCAGGAATATGATTGTAGACTCCAAGTTCCAGAGCCTTAAGCAGAGTGGATTTTCCGTGATAGCCTCCGCCGATAATCAGCGTGATTCCTCTGGGAATCCCCATGCCTGTGAGTTTTCCTTTGTGAGGAAGATTCAGGGTCACGGAAAGCTCCTCCGGAGACCGGAAGGGAACCGCATGTTTCATGGGAAGAGCAGAAACGCCTGAAGCGCGCGGCAGGATGCTGCCGTCTGCCACAAAGGCACAGAGCCCCAGCCCGGGCAGAAGATTACGGATGTACTGCTGGTCTTCGGCCAGGTCTGCAATGGACTTAAGGCGTCCGGCATCAAGATTCCTGTAAAACAGAGAGGCTCCGACACAGCGCGGAACCAGTTCGAACAATATCTTTTCCAGCTCCCGGGCGTTGATGGTGCGCCCGTTGGCCGGAAAACCTGCTTCAAAGCGAAGCAGAATATTTCCGCTTTCGGGATCAAGACGGCAGGCGGTTCTCTCAAGAACTTCCTGTCCGCATCGGCTGACGGAAATCAGTCCGCTGTGTCCGGATCCTTTTGCCCGGAAAGATGCCTGTTCCGCCTGGCGGCCGAACAGACGGGTCAGTTCATCCTGCAGAGCGGTCCGCTGGGCCGGAAGCCGGTACAGATCCGGCGGAAATGCCGCCGTTTTTCCATTTACATGGATGCTGAGACGGGACGGGGAGGCAAAGGGGTCCCCCTGAACATGATCGATGGACAATACATAGCCGGGAAACTGGTAGGTACCTCTGGTATCTTTATAGGCCGGATAGCTTTTCCGGTCAATCCGGGCAAGCAGATTTTTCAGATCCGATGATGTCTGCATGATTTTATTCCTCCGGTGTTCTGTTATGAATAAATGGGCGGGTATACTTTCGTGCTGCCGGATATGGCGGCACTCTTACAGAGGCTATTATAACTGAAAAATCAGGTGATTACAAACCCGGGTTCGGAATGAAATGTCCGGGGACTTCGGGAAATGAGAAAAGAATAAGATGCGGTTTCTTCTGCCGCCGGCCTTGAAAGCGGCTGCGGAATCATGATATCATGAAATATATTATGAAACGGCATATGAAATTTTACAGGATTCAGGAGGAAATTATGATGGACCGGAACGGAATCATGATCCGAAGGGAAACGGACGGAGAGCACAGAGAGGCGGAAGCACTGACCCGTGAGGCATTCTGGAATGTGTACAGACCCGGATGCCTGGAACACTATGTGCTTCATGTGCTGCGGGAGGACCCGGCCTTTGTGCCGGAACTGGATCTGGTCATGGAAAAGGACGGGCGCCTCATCGGGCACATCATGTATATGCAGGCCAAGATTGAAGCAGATGACGGAAGAACGATTCCGGTCATGGCATTCGGCCCCATCAGTATTCATCCGGAGTTTCAGCGTAAGGGATATGGAAAACTGCTGCTGGAAACGTCCATGAAAAAGGCGGCGGAACTGGGAGCAGGCGCCCTGTGCATTGAGGGAAACATTGACTTTTACGGAAAATCCGGGTTTGTGACCGGCGGAACCCTGGGGATCCGTTATCACGGGGAACCGGAAGCGGAGATGGTGCCTTATTTTCTCGTAAAAGAACTGAAAGCGGGCTTTCTGGACGGAATCACCGGCGTATATTTCACACCGGAAGGATACTTCGTGGATGAAGAAAAAGCAGAAGAATTTGACCGGAACTTTCCGCCGAAAGAAAAGAGGAGGCTTCCGGGACAGCTGTTCTGAAACCTGCAGGGCAGAAGAAAACGGACCGGAGGCAGATCGCGATGGCGGCAATACCCGGCGGAAGGTCAGGAACGAAAAAGCCGCAGAAGTCAGCGGAAAGTACAGTCCGCCGAATTTACGGCTCTGTGCCTCCGAACTCAAACAGGAAGACCGCATGGTAGACGGATCCGTGCGGGCCCTCCAGATCCGCGGTGATGCGGTACCGGGCCGGAACGTCAGCCAGAGTCAGTGTACAGGACCGGCCGGAAACCGGAACATAAACCGTACGTCCGGAAGCGGGAGAAGCTGTAGACCCGGATGCAGGTGCGGAGGAATCCAGCGGCTGGATTTCCAAGGTAAAGCCGGAGAGCATCGGATGGGAAAAATCCAGGGTCCCTTCGCTGGCTTCATAGCCCATGGCTCCGCTGGGACTTTTGTACAGTTCCGGATCGAATTCCTTCAGGACCTCCGTATGCCTGCCTTCTGTTTTTTCCAGAGACAGCAGAGAGGCCGAGAGAGTCCTGCTGCCTGCATATCCGGAGGGCTCAAAGGAAAGTTTCAGAGCCGGATCCGGAAGAATCAGGGTATCCAGATATTCCCAGTTTACGCCTTCAGGAAGATAGTAAAGATCGGAAGACAGCTTTTCTTCATAAAGGGGAACCAGTTTCACCGTATGGTCCCCCAGCACCACGCAGAAAACTCCTTCCGGGACATCAAAAATGAAGGTGGAACGGCGTCCGGAGTCTTCGAAAGAATAGTTTCCGGTCAGCCGGTACAGATCCAGAGAAGCCAGATAGGAATACAGCGCCGCGCTGTCACTGCACCGGTAGGTGGTGTTATAAGGATTTTCTTCCGGCATGACGGAAGAAAGAGAATACAGTTCCCGGTCACGGGAACGGAAGATGATTTCCCCGCCGGTTCCTTCTTCAGTGGCCAGAGCCACATAACCGCAGGTGAGGCAGAGGAAAAAGACCGTGAGGCCTACCAGCAGGGCGCCTGAATGCTTTTTCTCCGGACGGATGATGTTTTTCAGGCGGTAGCGCAGTGCATTTGCGGAAGCAGACAGACAGGTGGTAAATCCACGTTCATCTCCGGCGGTTTTCAGAAGAAGCTCTGCGTACCGGTGCCTGACGGCGGAGCCGGAATTCTGAAGTACGGTTTCGTCGCAGCTCAGTTCCAGATCATCGGCGCTTTTTCTCATGGCGAACCACATGAGGGGATTGAACCAGCACATGGCGGTGCAGAATACAAGAAAAAATTTGGACCAGGAATCTTCCCGGGCAATATGGACCAGTTCATGGCGGAAGATCAGAGCAAGATCTTTCCGGGAATAGGAGTGTGCCGGCAGTACCACACGCATGCTTTTTTTGAAAAGCCCCACGGAAAGAGGGGATGAGACCCGGGGAGAAATGACCAGACGGAACCCGGCCCCCGGGATTTGTGATCTGTTCACTTCTTCTTTCCAGACGGAAAGAATCTCAGGATCAGCAGGAGCATAAGCTCCTTTCAGAATACGGAAACGAAAGACCAGGTGAGAAAGGATTTTCCACAGGAGAAAGACCAGAGCACCCAGAATCCAGATGGAAAAAAGGGTCCATACCAGCCGGCCGGGGGCCTGTATCACCAGCCGGGGCCGGGAAAGCTTCATGTAGCCGGCTTCCATAAAATAGAGATAGTTGGGGATCATCCAGAGGGCGGCGCAGGCTCTGGCGCTGAAATGCCTGCGAAGGAACGGCAGGGCAGGTACCAGAATGATATAATACAGGGTAATATGAAGAAAGATGCCGAAACAGAGGGAAAGGATGGTCCAGGCGGCCACATCTCTTCCATAAAGGATCAGGGCGGTTCCCCCGATGAAGATCACAAAGAGCGGCAGCAGATAACTGCAGATATGATCCAGATACCGGGATTTTCCATCTGTTTCCGAACCCTGTCGCTTTGAAAGGAACAGGGGAATTCCCAGGGCGGCGCTTATGATTCCGGTAAAAAAAATTCGGATCAGCATATCAGTACTCATAATTCATCCCTTTCCAGAAGGCTGCGGAGCTCAGCCAGCTCTTCCCTGCTGAGTCCGCTGTCGCATAAGGCCGACGCGAAGGCGGAAAGACTGCCTCCGCAGAGCGTGTCCAGAAAACGCCTGCTCTGCCGGGCCAGATATTCCCGGCGGCTGATAAGCGGTACATAGCGGGCGCTGCGGCCGCTTTTTTCAATCCGGAGAAATCCTTTTTCCGCCAGGCGGGAAAGGACCGTAAGAAGGGTTGTGGGAGCCATGGGATGGGATTCTTCCAGAAGTCCGGCAATGTCCTGGCGGGATACCGGCGGGCGGCATGCCCAGACGGCCTGCATCACTTCCAGTTCGGCGTCCGGAAGACGGCGGATATCGGAATGTTCCATAACAGCACCTCCTTTATACCGCAGGGGAACCTGCGGGAGTTATACTATATTCTACAAGTGTAGCAGATAATTATATTCTACACTTGTAGAATTCGTATGTCAAGAAAAAGGGAAAACAGGCGCCGGAAAAACGATCCCGATGCCGGATAACATGGAAGGGAAATGGGGGAGAGACGGAACGATCCACGGTCTGAGCGTGTCTGAGACCGCATGCACGGAGAATTTGGAATCATAAGGGAACAGGAAGAAAACGGAAAGGAGCGGAAACATGGAACTGAAAGATATTTTTGATCAGGATGCCCGCGGCTATGACAGATACCGGCCCGGGTATCCGGATGCGCTGTTTGAGGACATCATTTCTTATTCTGGTATCAGAGCCGGCTCGGCACTTTTGGAAATCGGTCCCGGTACCGGGCAGGCAACGGTCCCCTTCCTGAAAGCAGGGTGTCATGTGACGGCTGTGGAGCCGGGGGCGCACCTGTGCCAGTATCTGGAGGAGAAATGCCGGGATTTTCCCGGATTCCGGGCAGTCCGGGCGGACTTCATGGAGTATGAAGTCAGGGAACAGTCCATGGATCTGGTCTACAGCGCCACGGCTTTTCATTGGCTTCCGGAGAAGGAAGCCTATGAAAAAGTGTTCCGGTGTCTGAAAAAAGGCGGTACGGCGGCTCTGTTCTGGAACCATCCGTTTCCCAACCGGGAAGAGGATAAAAGCAACCGGGCCAGCCGGAAGGTCTATGAGAAATTTCGACCTTCCGGAGGAAAACAGGTGGAGTTCAGTGAAGCAGACTGTGAGGCCACGGTCCGCAGGATGGAACAGTATGGCTTCATCCATGTGGAATCCAGGCTGTATCGGCGGGTAAGAACCCTGGAAACCGAAGCGTACATCGGCCTTTTGAATACGTATTCGGACCATCTGTCCATGGAACCCCGGATGAAGGAGGCGTTTGAGGAAGAAATGCGCCGGGCGGTCAATGAAGCCGGCGGCCGCATCTCCATTTACGACACCATAGACCTTTATCTTGGAAAGAGACCGGAATGAGGAGAGATCATGACATCCCGTAAGAATCATTAAGAATCAAATGAAAGAAAATTTTTCCAGACCTTTTCAGACTATGGTATAATGAGCGCGAAGCGGACATTATACCTGTGCATGCCGGGTTCTGCGTTCACCGCAGAAAGCCGGGCACAAAATAGGGATAGCATGTCCGGAGGACATGGTATAATGAGCGCGAAGCGGACATTATACCTGTGCATGCCGGGTTCTGCGTTCACCGCAGAAAGCCGGGCACAAAATAGGGATAGCATGTCCGGAGGACATGGTATAATGAGCGCGAAGCGGACATTATACCTGTGCATGCCGGGTTCTGCGTTCACCGCAGAAAGCCGGGCACAAAATAGGGATAGCATGTCCGGAGGACATGGTATAATGAGCGCGAAGCGGACATTATACCTGTGCATGCCGGGTTCTGCGTTCACCGCAGAAAGCCGGGAGCAGAAAAAAATGACATGTCCTCCGGACACGCCATAATCAGAAAAGGATACCTGGGAACAGGGAATCGGAAAGGGGAGCTACTTTGGAAAAAACATTTTCTTTTCGGATAACGCCTGTGGATTCAGGGGCCGTGCAGAACCAGATGAGCCGGGCTCTGGAAAAACGGATGGAGATGATAAGCAGAAATTCATACCCGTTTCTGTGGAGTCTGACAGACCGGTTTGGCGGTATGGAAAAGGCCGGGGAAGAAAAGCGGGAGAAACGGAAAAAAAGAAGGGCGATGCTGGGAAGCATAAACTGGATGCTGGGACTTTTTCTTCTGATTCCGGGAATTTTATATCCGGGAGAGCTGGAGGCGGTGGCTGCGGCGGGAGCCGTAGCACTGGGAGCCGGCAGCACAGTGCTGTGGAAGAACCGGACAAAGCTGCTGGGAATTCTGAGTCTTCCGGCAGGACTTATTTTATGTCTGGGCGTCTGGGGGGATGCGGAAACGCTCAGGCCGCTGCTCTGGCTTGGCATTGCCGAAACAGCAATCGGAATCATATCTCTCTGGGTGGGGAAAAAGGGAAAAAACACTGCCTTTGACCGGGCGGCCATGCGGCTGATCCGGGGACGCGCCGCAGCAGGAGATACCGGGAACCTCAGGGTGGTATTTTCTGATTCCGGTATGTCAGTGGTGCAGGAAGAAAACATGGCAGACGGATCTCAGGAAGCAGAGGTTCCCTACGATTCATTCGGATATACGGCGGAAACAGAAGACCTGATTCTGATGGTATACGGAAAGAAAGTGCTGTTCCTGAAAAAAAGTGATCTGCTGGATCACAGTTTTGAGGAATTCCGGCAGTTCTTTTCGGAGAAAACGGGAATGGTGACGGTTGTTTAGAACGTGTATATTTTTGCTGCCCTGTATTGACAGAACAGATGTTGCCCCATATAATATCCTCAAATTGGCACCAGGAGGAAGCCGGGCAGCAGATATGGAAAACGCCGACAGCGACGATTCTGAAGAAAACAGCAGAAACAGGAACGTAAAAAGAATAAAAAAGAAACCACAGGCATGGACCGTCTCCCTGATCAGGGGGATGATGGTCTGTGCCTTTTTTCTGCACAGATGAACCTGAATGCCGCCCTGAAAAAGCCGGGGAGGCTGTCTGCATGAGGCCTTTGAATCTTGCACGGGAGCTTCCGCTCTCCTGGTTCCGGTTTTAATTTTAAGAAATAAGAAACGCACGAAAGGACGTGCAGAAAAGAGAGGAGATTTTTTTTGAATTCCGTGTTATTGATGATTTTGCTTCAGCTGGCACTGATTGCATGCAACGCTGTATTTGCCTGTGCCGAGATTGCCATGATTTCTCTGAATGAAAGCAGACTGGCGAAAATGGCATCCGAAGGGGACCGCAGAGCCGTGCGTCTTCTTCGGCTCACAGAACAGCCGGCCCGGTTTCTGGCTACCATACAGGTGGCGATTACGCTGTCCGGCTTCCTTGGAAGTGCATTTGCGGCGGAGAATTTTTCAGATGAACTGGTGGCACTGTTCCGATCTCTGGGAGTCAGGATCCCGGAGGCCACTCTGGATGCGGCAGCAGTGATTCTGATCACCCTTGTGCTGTCCTATGTGACCCTGATTTTCGGTGAGCTGGTGCCGAAACGTGTGGCCATGCAGAAAGCGGAAGCACTGGCGCTGGCCATGTCAGGACTGATCACGCTGATTGCAAAGATATTTGCTCCGATCGTATGGCTGCTGACCAATTCCACCAATGGGATTCTGCGCCTCCTTGGAATTGACCCCAACGCAGATGAAGAGGACGTCAGCGAGGAATCCATCCGGCTTATGGTGGACGCTGGAAGCGAAAAAGGGGCCATTGACAGTGAGGAAAAAGAATTCATTCAGAATGTATTTGAATTTGACGATCTGACAGCCGGAGAGATCGCCACCCACAGAACTGATGTCTGCTTTCTGTGGATGGACGAAAGCATGGAAGACTGGAAAAAGACAATATATGAAAGCCGCCATACCCTGTTTCCCATCTGCGGGGAAACAGCAGATCAGGTGGTGGGAATTCTGAATGCCAGGGATTATTTCCGGCTGGAGGAAAAAAACAGGGAAACGGTCATGAAAAAAGCGGTAAAACCGGCTTATTATGTACCGGAAAGCGTCAAGGCAGATGTTCTGTTCCGCAATATGAAAAGAACCCATAACAGTCTGGCTGTGGTACTGGATGAATATGGCGGAATGACCGGAATCATCACAATCAACGATCTTCTGGAACAGCTGGTGGGAGAGTTTGATGAAGATGCGCAGGCTGATCATGAAGAAGCACAGGTGGAACAGGTGGATATCAATACCTGGAAGGTCCGCGGCAGCGCATCTCTGGATGCGGTATCGGAAGCACTGGGAATTTCTCTGGAAAATGAGGGATATGATACTTTCAGCGGTCTGGTATTCGGAGCCCTGGGCTCTGTTCCGCAGGACGGGGCACAGGCAGAGGTGGAGACGTCCGGACTGCATATCCGGGTCATGGAGATCCGCGATCACCAGGTGGTGACGGCACTGGTAAACAAAATCCGGGAAGACATGACAGAACAGGGAGAAAATCCTTCACATTGCGGCAGGAGTTGTCCTTGACAGCCGGGAAGGCCGTGGCTACAATATGCTTATGCGGCCGGAAAGCCGCAAATAAACAGAAAGCGGGATAAGAATGAAAAAACTGTTGGGACGGATATTTTCTGCCGGGGCTGCTGTTGCCCTGTTTCTGACCCTGTCTGCCGGGCAGGTGTCTGCGGCAGAGAAAAATACGGACAGATTTGTGGACGGGACCATCATCAACGGCCTCGGTGTCACAGGGATGACAACAGAAGAAGCAAAGAATTTTATTGAATCTTTCTATCAGGGCGGATATTCTCTCAGAATCGTAAGCCGTGAGGGGACCCAGGAGATCATCCATGATACAGATATCGGATACCATGTAACGGTGACGGGTGATCTGGAAAAAATTCTGGAAGAAGAAAACGCTTCCGGACGCCTGAGCGGTCCGGACGTGGACAATCGGTATACCGTGGAACTTTCAGCAGAATATGACCGGGAAAAACTGAAAGAAGAACTTCAGAACCTGAGCTTTGTAAAATCAGCCCGGGAAACCAGAGATGCCGGCATCACGCCCTGGCGGGAGGGGCAGCCCTTCGAGATTGTACCGGAAGTCCAGGGAAATGAACTGGACCTGGAAAAACTGACGGCAGCGGTGGAAAACGCGCTGAACAGCCAGCAGGAAAAGCTGGAACTTGCAGATTCGGACTGCTATAAAACGGTTCAGATCACTTCCGACAATGAGGAACTTGTGAATCTGTGCAATGCCATGAATCAGCGGGCGGATATGACGATTGCCTACCGTTTCGGAGAAAAGGAAGAAATTCTGGAAGGTTCTGAGATTGTCAGCTGGCTCCGGACAGGGGAAGATCTTACGGTTCAGGTGGATGAGACACTTGCTGCCGCCTATGTGAAAAAACTGGCCGACACTTATGATACATATGAGAAGCCCCATACATTCCGCACGACTTCCGGAGAAGATGTGACGGTAACAGGGCCCTACGGATGGAGGATCAGTCAGGCTGCTGAGACGGCGGAGCTGATTAACGCCGTGGTGAAGGGAGAGTCCTGCACCAGGGAGCCGGTTTATGATAAAACGGCCGCATCCCGTGGGGAACATGATTATGGAGATACCTATGTGGAAGTGGACCTGAAGAATCAGCACCTGTATCTTTATGAAAAAGGGACCTGCATCATGGATTCCCCGTTTGTATCCGGAAACGTGTCAAAAAACTGGACGACGCCGGACGGAATCTATTTCCTCTATTATAAGCAGCTGGACAAAGTCCTGCGGGGAGAAGATTATGAAACTCCGGTCAGATACTGGATGCCGTTCAACGGCGGAATCGGATTTCATGATGCCAGCTGGCGGTCTTCCTTCGGAGGAGAGATCTACAAGACCAATGGATCCCACGGCTGCATCAATCTTCCGCCGGCAGCAGCCGGAACACTTTACGAACATGTCTATAAGAACATGCCGGTGATCTGCCACGGACAGAACGGATAAAGGAAGACAGCGGAGTCAGACAAAGGAGGCGTATCCCATTGAAATCAGAATGGGACGGACAGAGAAAAAAATATCTTGAGGCTGTGGATATCGAGTATTCTTACGGCCTTGCAAAGAAAATGGAAGAGATCCGGAGCAATCCGGTTCTGGGATACCGGACGGCAGGCTCGGAAGCGGAGCTTGCCACCGGTGAGATGCTGAAAAAAGAAATGGAAAAAATAGGACTTCAGGATATCCATAAAGACGAGCTGTGTCTGGATTCCTGGGAGTTCAGGAAGGCCGTCATGCGATTTACAGACCATGACGGTCTTTCCCATGAATTCCAGCTGGGCGCCTATCAGACGGATTTCTGCACGGACGGGTTCAGGGAATTCCCGCTGGTCTGTGCCGGAAAAGGCGGCGAGGCGGACTATGAAGGCAGGGATGTGACCGGATGCCTCGTGATGGTGGACATAAACCAGAGAGAAGAGTGGTGGATCAATTTCCCCGTGTACCAGGCGCATCTGAAAGGGGCTGCCGCCGTCATTGCCGTTCAGGACAGCGGATATGGGGAAGTGGGCGAAGAGGCGCTTAATGCCCAGGACATTGCCGGCCCCAGGGAAGCTCCTGCTTTCTCCATGTCCAGAAAAGACGCGGAAATTCTCAAACGGGCACTGAAGGAGCAGGAAAGAATTTCCGTGGAATTTGATGCAGACTCCCGGGTTCGGGAACAGGTTCCGGCGTATAACGTCTGGGGAACCATTCCGGGGACCGGTCCGGGGATGATTCTTCTGAGTGCCCATTATGATTCCTATTTTGACGGATTCCAGGATGACAACTGTGCGGTGGGAATGATGCTCGGCATGGCAAGAACACTTCTGAAAGCCGGATACCGTCCCCGCAGGACCCTGGTGTTCTGCGCCATGGCTGCGGAGGAATGGGGAATCGTAAATTCCAAATATGACTGGTCCACAGGCGCCTGGCAGCAGGTATTCAAAATCCGGCCGGAGTGGCAGGGACAGGTTATTGCGGACCTGAATTTTGAACTGCCGGCCCATGCCCATGACAGATGGGACGGAATCCGCTCCACCTTTGAATATGAAGAGTTTCTGAAAACATTCATAGAAAATCTCCCGATGCCCGTTGAGGATGTGTATCCGGAAGGGCTGTATGTACAGACGCCCATTGAGACCTGGTCAGATGACTTTTCCATTGCCATTTCCGGAATTCCGTCCATGGTCAATGAATTCAGCGGCGGAAGATTCATGGAAACCCATTATCATTCCCAGTTTGACAACGACGAGTACTATGATCCGGACATTTACCGGTTCCATCATCAGCTGTACGGGCTCCTTCTGATGGAGCTGGATCAGATCCGGGTGGCACCCCTGGATTTCAGAAGGACTCTCAGGGCACTGAGAGACAGTATCCGGCCGGTGACGGGACGTGAAGACCGGGATCTGATCCGACGGCTTCTGGAACGGCTGGATGAGGGACAGGAACTGGCCTGCCATCTTTATGACAGGGTGCAGGAAATCAACAGGACCGAAGGCCCCGTACCGGAGGCATTTCAGAGACAGCTCCTGTACCTGTTCCGGAAATGTCAGGATTATTTTGTAAGGCTGAACTGGCATGATGAGGTACTGTTCCCTCATGAGGCGGCTCAGAACAATCTGAGACATATCGGAGACGCGGTACGCTGCCTGGAGCAGGCGGATCTTTCAGGAGCACTGGAAAATCTGTATCTGGTGGACAATAACCAGTATGCCTTCCAGTTTGACGATCAGGTATACAGGTATTTCACGGAATATGTTCTGAATCAGGATCCGGACCGTCTGCAGTGGGGCGCCGGACGGATTGTCCACCATGTGGATCTTTCGGCTCAGGTGCGCAGCCTGAAGGAAAAACTGAAAACCGGAGACACGGATACCGGGGAAGAGGAACAATCCCTGCGCCGCATGGAGGCTCACGAGCTGGCCTGCTTTGATGACGATATCCGGTATCTGATCCAGGCCATGGATACATTGATCTGTGAAATGAAAAAAGCAAAAGGGGTGTAAACGGCTGCAATGGAAAGCCAGATATTATACCGGGTGCAGAAAGAAGATCTGCCCCGGCTCAGAACGCTTCTGACGGAATGTTTTGCGGAGGACCCGCTTTATCATACGCTGATTCCGGATGAAGAGACCAGAAAACGGCTGATGCCGGAACTGTTTGACTGTGATCTGACGGAATTTTATGAAACCTGTGAGATTTTTGCGGACAGCCCTGAGCTCAATGGAGTTCTGGTGGTGTCCGATGAATCGGAACCCTATGATCCCATCCGGTTTTACATGACGGAAATGCTGGCGTCCCTGAAGACCGATGAGTATCTGATCAGGGAAGACAGAAGTCTCCGGACACTCTGGAATTTTATCCGGGGCCGGGACTATCTGAATTCCCGGTGGACGGCCCAGCTTCATCAGGAAAACCGTATCCATATTATTTACCTGGCGGTGAGTCCTTCCGCAAGGCACCGGGGTATAGCGGAAAAACTTCTGGATGAAACTCTGGCATATGCGGCGGCTCATAAACTGATGATCTCCCTGGAGACCCACAATGAAAAAAACGTGGCCTTTTACGGCCATTTCGGATTCAAGGTATTCGGAATTGTGGACAAGGGCATGAACCTGAAACAGTACTGTCTGATTCATGAAGCATGAAGACCGGGGAAATCCTGAGAACAGCCGCAGAAGGCGGAAGAGAACGGAACAGAAGAAAAGCAAACGGAACGGACACCGGAAGTTCCGGAATACGGACAGAAAAAGAGAAGACAGGGTATCTGCGATTGGCAGCCGCAGATACCCTGTCTTCGTCTGGTATATGAGGAATAAACTTGCCGTAATTGGCAAATGGGACCAGCGTAATAAGAGCGGAATAAAAATTACCGCTGAACGCGTCCGGAGCCGTCTCCGCCTGCCAGCTTCTTTACTTCATCAACGGAAACCATGTTCATGTCTCCTTCGATGGAGTGCTTCAGACAGGATGCAGCAACTGCAAATTCGATGGTGCCCTGAGCGTCGTAGTCATTCAGGCATGCATAGATCAGGCCGCCGCCGAAGCTGTCGCCGCCGCCCACACGGTCAACAATGTGCATTGCGTATTTCTTGCTGAAGTAATAGCCTGTGCCGTCATAGAGCATTGCGGACCAGTTGTTGTCGTTGGCAGAGATGGATTCACGAAGCGTGATGGCAACCTTGGAGAAACCGAAACGGTCAGCCAGCTGTTTTGCCACATCTTTGTAACCTTCATGATTTACAGTGCCTGCAGTAACATCTGTATTGGCAGCCTTGATGCCGAATACGTCGGAAGCATCTTCCTCGTTGGCGATGCAGACATCAACATATTTGCAGAGCTCGCCCATAACCTGTCCGGCTTTTTCCTTGGACCAGAGCTTGTTTCTGTAGTTCAAGTCGCAGGAAACAGTGAGGCCCAGTTCCTTGGCCTTTTTGCATGCTTCCAGACAGATGGATGCAACGGTGTCGTTGAGGGCCGGAGTAATGCCGGTGAAGTGGAACCAGTCAGCACCTGCAAAGATGGCTGCCCAGTCGAAGTCTTCCGGAGAAGCCTCTGCAATTGCGGAGTGAGCACGGTCATAGATAACCTTGGAAGGTCTCTGGGAAGCACCTTTTTCCAGGAAATAGATGCCCACACGGTCGCCGCCGCGGGTGATGGCAGAAGTATCAACACCATACTGTCTCAGGGCGTTGACAGCAGCCTGACCGATTTCGTGCTTCGGAAGTTTTGTTACAAATGCTGCGTCCAGACCATAGTTGGCCAGAGAAACAGCCACGTTTGCCTCTCCGCCGCCGTAGGTTGCGCCGAAGCTGTTTGTCTGTACGAAACGATAGTATCCCTCCGGAGCGAGACGGAGCATGATTTCACCAAATGTAATAACTCTCTTTGCCATGATTTACGAATCTCCTTCTTTTTTATTGGAACATAACGGACGGCAGGATATGAACCGGCATCCGGAACGGATACCGGTTCAGAAAGAGCCGCCGGCTTCTTATTTCTGCATCAGATGTACGGCGAAACCGTTGATTTCGTCAGCCAGATAAATGGCAGTCATCTTGCTGCCTTTAAACTTGGCGGTGGACTCGTCAAAACGGAAGCCCATCATTTCAAGATAATTTTTTGCTCTCAGAACGGAGTTGGTGGCAATGCCGATGTGGCCCTTTGCGCCGCGGCCCTGGGATTTCATTGCCTCTACTGCGGTTCCTGCAAAAACAGAGCTGTTTCCGACCTTCTTTGTGAATCCGAACAGACGGTCAAAGGCATCGGCAGTGCTTTCAGCCTCAGCCTCATCGGAACAGTTGATTCCTACGTGAGCCAGATCAAAGCCCAGCATGGTCTGTACGGCCTCTCTGGTGAGGTCGCGGATCTTGTCGAACTCTCCGGCTGCCACCAGGTCTTTTTTCACCATCCAGCTGCCGCCGCATGCCAGAATCTTGTCAAAGGCCAGATAGGAATTCAGGTTCTTGGCGTTGATGCCGCCTGTGGGCATGAATTTCATTGTGGTGTAGGGAGCAGACATGGCCTTGATCATCTCAAGTCCGCCGGCTGCTTCTGCCGGGAAGAATTTTACCACTTCAAGGCCCAGGGAAAGAGCCATTTCCACATCGCTGGGATTGGAGGTTCCCGGAGTCACCGGAATGCCTCTGTCAACGCAGTATTTTACTACGGTGGGATTCAGACCCGGGCTTACAATGAATTTGGCGCCGGCGTTTACGGCACGGTCTACCTGCTCTGTAGTCAGTACGGTTCCTGCGCCCACCAGCATTTCCGGGAATTCCTTTGCCATGATGCGGATGGATTCCTCAGCAGCTGCTGTACGGAAGGTTACCTCCGCGCAGGGAAGACCGCCTTCACAGAGTGCCTTTGCAAGCGGAAGAGCGTCTTTGGCATCATCCAGAACCACCACCGGAACGATACCGATCTTCTGGATCTTTTCTAATACTTCATGCATGTCTCATTCTCCTTTTTACCTACAAATTTGGATCATTTTCTGTTTCTGTATGTACGCTGCAGTCAAGTGTTTCAGAATACGTTATGAAGTTTCACAATGCGGAACAATGTTTCACATTGCGGTCTCGATTACTTCTGATTATACTCTATGGCTTTTAAATGTCAATAGAAAATGCTGAATTTAAAGGGAAAAACGGGGAAAAATATCAGAATGAATTGGCCTTCCCATAAAGTGCAAAATGTGGTAAAATGAACGGGCAGTCAGACAAAGGCCATGACGGAGGCCTGAGATACGGAAATAAAAAACGAGGTTATCATGAAAATAGAATTCAAGAGATTAGAGGCAGAGGATATCGAAAAGCTTACGGGATTTTACGGACTGCGTCATGATCCCACCTGTGACAGTGTGATTCTGGATAATTTCCTCTGGAGGGAATATTATGACGTCCGGTATGCAGTGCGGGACGGCAGAGCTGTTCTCTGGACCATGACCATTCACGGAAAAAAATATGCGGCACTTCCCGTGGGAAGAATGGAAGATATGCCCGGATATTTTAAGGAACTGGAGCAGTATTTTAATGAAGAGCTGGATCTGCCGCTGGAGATTTACCTGGCGGATGAACCGGCCGTGGAATATCTCAATCTGCCGCCGGACCGGTACTCTGTGACGGAACTGCCTGACAGCAGGGATTATATTTATAACGCGGAGTCTCTGAAGACTCTGGCAGGAAAAGATCTTCATAAAAAGAAGAATCATCTCAATTCCTTTGTGAAAAAATTTGCCGGCAGATTTGAATACAGGACGCTCTGCTGTTCTGACAGCCATGAGGTATGGGAATTTCTGGTGAAATGGAGAGCGCAGAAAGGACAGGAAGTGGAGGGCCATCTGGATTATGAGGTGAGCGGCATCCATGAGATACTGAAAAACTGCTCCATGCTCAATGTGCGCATGGGAGGCATTTATGTGGATGATTCCCTGGAGGCATTTTCCATCGGAAGCTATAATCCTCTGGAGAAGATGGCAATTATCCATATTGAAAAGGCCAATCCGGAATACCGGGGGCTGTATCAGTGCATCAATCAGCAGTTCCTGATCCATGAATTCCCGGAAGCGGTCCTGGTAAACCGGGAAGATGACATGGGACTTCCGGGGCTCAGACAGGCGAAAATGTCCTATGCGCCCTGCGGATTTGCGAAAAAATACAGGATCAGACAAATTTCAAGGTAAGTGGAGATAAGAATGGTACGTTATTTGGCAGAAGGGGAAAAAGAAACAAGTGAGGAACTCTGGAAAGAGTGTTTTCCGGAAGATTCAGAGTCCTTCCGCAGATATTATTTTAAGGAAAAGATCAGGGACAGCCGGGTGCTGGTCTGTGAACAGGACGGAAACATCATATCCATGCTTCACAGGAATCCGTACAGGATTTCCATGAGGGGAAATGTGCAGACCTGTGACTATATTGTCGGGGTCGCCACCGCAAAGGAAGAGCGCCATAAGGGACATATGCGGAGCCTGATCCTGTCGGCATTCCGGGACATGTATGAGGAAAAGATGCCCTTTACCTTTCTGATGCCGGCCCGGGAGGCCATCTATCTGCCGTTTGATTTCCGCTTTATTTTTGATCAGCCCAGATGGGTGCTGAAATACAGCGCCGGAATCCGCAGAGTACCGTGGGAGAACGGGGAACTGCTGGAAGACCTGGCCCAGTGGCAGAATGCGTGGCTGAAGCGTCAGTTTGAGGTATTTGCGGTAAGAGATCCGGAATACCTGAGCCGTATGCAGAAAGAACTTGCCAGTGAAGACGGGGTCTGCCGCCTGATCTATGATGACGACTGGTTTGTGGGCATGGAAAGTGAATGGGGAATCGGAGAGCGGGAAATGAGGTATCTCTATACGGGAGACCGCTACCGCAGTCTGGCGGGATCAAAGCCGGCCATTATGGGAAGGATCATATGTCTTCCGGAGTTTGTCAGACCCATTCATCTTTCGGAGGAATGCCCCTACGAGGAGATCACGGTGGAAATAGGGGTCAATGATCTGTTCCTTCCGCAGAATCAGGGCGGATGGCTCTGGAAAATAGGAAGAGACGGGTCTTCCATGACCCAGACTTCAAGATTTGTGTCCAAGGGGAAAGGCCCGGTATTTTCCATTGCGGAAATGGTACAGTGGCTGTTCGGATACAAAATTCCCGCTCAGGTTGCCAAAGTGCCCTGCGGGGAATATATTGAGCCGTTCCGGGGCGTGTTCCTGGATGAGGTTGTCTGAAACGCGTGGCCGTGCCGGAAAGGAATCCGGAAGATGTGTGAGAAAACCGGACGGCACGGATTGGTGACAGGAAGGAGGTCTTTTTGTGGATGAAAGGGAAACGTTAAAGGAGTGGATCAGGGAAAGCAGCAGAATCGTGTTTTTCGGCGGCGCCGGAGTTTCCACAGAAAGCGGGATACCGGATTTCAGGAGTACGGACGGTCTGTATCATCAGCAGTATGAATATCCGCCGGAGACGATCCTGAGTCACAGCTTTTACATAAGGAAGACAGAAGAATTCTACCGCTTCTACAGAAATAAGATGCTGTTTCCTGACGCCATGCCCAACCGCTGCCATCTGGCTCTGGCCAGGCTTGAGGCGGAAGGCAGGCTGAAGGCAGTGGTGACACAGAATATTGACGGCCTTCACCAGAAAGCCGGAAGCCGCGAGGTGCTGGAGCTTCACGGATCGGTGCTGAGAAATTACTGCACCTCATGCGGAAAATTCTACGGACTGGAAAAAATTCTGGAGACCACGGGAGTTCCCAGGTGCGACTGCGGCGGCATCATCAAGCCGGACGTGGTGCTTTATGAGGAAAGCCTGGACCAGAAGACCCTGCAGAAGGCAGTGGAACATATCTCCCGGGCAGATATGCTGATTGTGGGAGGAACTTCCCTGACGGTTTATCCGGCAGCCGGACTGATTGACTATTACCGGGGAAACCGCCTGGTGCTCATCAATAAATCCGTGACACCCAGGGACAGCTTTGCAGATCTGGTGGTCAGCGGAAGCATCGGAGAGATTCTCGGAGACGCGGCAGGCGTCTGAAAGGCGGAACGGAAACATGATATATGAAGTGGGAGACATTGTAAAAATGAAAAAACCCCATCCCTGCGGAAGTCAGGAATGGGAGATCCTGCGGGTGGGAGCGGATTTCAGGCTGAAATGCCTGGGATGCGGACATATGGTAATGGTCACCAGAAGACTGGTGGAGAAGAATACACGCGGGCTCAGAAAACCGGACGGAACCGTTGTAAAATAAGCCGGAGAAACCGGAAAAACCGGACAGATCCGGTGAAAAAGTACTTGCATTTCCCGTGTTTATTTGCTAAAATGATTATCTGTGACATATTAAATTCCTTGCTCCTGTCACTGAAAGACGGGGGCCAGAGACCACAAGGAGGGAAAAGAAACTATGAACAAATACGAATTAGCAGTTGTTCTTAGCGCAAAACTTGAGGATGACGAGAGAACAGCAGCTCTCGAAAAGGTGAAAGGCTATATCACCCGTTTCGGCGGCACTGTTACAGATGTGGATGAATGGGGCAAGAAGAGACTTGCTTACGAGATCCAGAAAATGAAAGAGGGATTCTACTACTTCATCCATTTTGAAGGAAATTCCGAATGCCCCAATGAGGTAGAAGCTCATGTACGCATTATGGAACCGGTAATCCGTTATCTTTGCGTAAGACAGGACGCTTAATAAAGAAAGTGTGATTTTATGAATAAAGTTATCCTTATGGGCAGATTGACCAGAGATCCGGAGGTCCGCTATTCCCAGGGCGAGCGTTCCATGGCCATTGCAAGATACACACTGGCAGTTGACAGAAGAGGACGCCGCAGTCAGGACGGAGATCAGGGCCAGACAGCAGATTTCATCAACATCGTGGCGTTTGACCGTGCAGGCGAGTTCGCGGAAAAATATTTCCGTCAGGGCATGAGAGTGCTGGTAAGCGGAAGGATCCAGACCGGCAGCTACGTAAATAAGGATGGCCAGAAGGTCTACACAACGGACGTGATTGTGGAGGACCAGGAGTTTGCCGACAGCAAGGGACAGAGCGACGGCGGATACAGCGCAGGCGGAAGCCGCGGAAGCTATCAGCAGGCCACGAGACCTGCCCCGTCCAGTGCCATCGGAGACGGTTTTATGAATATTCCGGACGGAGTCGAGGACGAAGGACTCCCGTTCAACTAAATCCGACAGGAGGTAATTTGAAATGGCATTTAACAAAGGTGACAGAGCCGATTCTTCCAAGGTAAGAAGAGGCGGAATGCATAGAAGAAAAAAAGTTTGCGTATTCTGCGGTGACAAAAACGGCGTAATCGATTACAAGGATACCAACAAATTAAAGAGATACGTATCTGAGAGAGGAAAAATCCTTCCCAGAAGAATCACAGGAAACTGTGCAAAACACCAGAGAGCTCTTACAGTAGCAATCAAGAGAGCAAGACATCTGGCTATGATGCCGTACACCTGCGAATAATCCTGGAAAACGGCAGCCGGCTTCCGGAGATTTCCGGGAAACGGCATGAAGCAGATTCAGAAAGGCACACGGGCGAAAGCCTGTGTGCCTTTTTTGCTGTTTTCCCTGTGCCAGAGAACGAAGCGGAATGCCGGCGTGAAATCGCGGTTTCCGTGGTTTCACGGGGTACGGATCAGGGACAGGAAACGCCGTGCCAGAGGAGAAAGAGCCATGCCCTTTTTCTGGATCCATCCGATGTACATTTCCTCGCAGCCGTTCAGAGGACGGCTCAGAATCAGAGAGGCAGAGCTGTCTTCGGAAAGGATGCCGCTTCCCACAGAATAGGCATCTGTCTGTTCCAGTATACGGAAAAAGGTGCTGCGATCCTGAATATACATGACCTGATCCCGGTCTGCGGCGGGAACCAGTTCTTCAAGAAAATTGCTGGAGCTTCCCGGCTCCTGATTGTAGAGAAGAAAAGGATAGGGTTTCAGGTCATCCAGAGTCAGGTCTGCTTTATCTGCCATGGGATGACCGGCCCGCAGGAACACGTGGGCACCGGCTCTGAAAAGCAGCTGAAAAGAAAGATGCCGGTTTTTCAGTTCCCTGAGGATAACGGCTTCGTTGCTCTTGGAATAGTAGAGAATTCCCACCTCACTGAGGCCGGATTCCGTGTTTTCGATGACCTGAAGCGTGGTGGTTTCCAGAAAACGGAAGGTATAGGATGGACCTGCCTCCCGTACCAGACGGATAAAGGCATCGGCGGCAAAATTATAGTGCTGTGCACTGATGGACAGCTCCTGACGTTCCCTTCCCGAAGCGGAAAACCGTTCTTCGATGCTGTCCACCCGTTCCACCACGGCCTTGATCTGCTGGAGAAATTCCTGGCCTCTGGGCGTTACCTCCACGCCGTTTCGGCCCCGGAGAAATATGGGAAAGCCCAGTTCTTCTTCCAGCATGCGGATGGAATTTGTGAGACTGGGCTGAGTCAGATACAGTTTTTTTGCGGCTTCGCTGATGGAAGAAAAACGTGCCACCATGATGACGTAGCGCATCTGTTTCAGAGTCATGTCCGGTTCCTCCCCATGAATCGTGCAAACTTTCAGATTCAGAATACCATAAAAAAATATTATGGAAAACCCTAAATTTAAAATATTTTTCTATAAAAAGGAAGTGTGCTATACTTTCGCCAGACAAGGAAAAAGAATGGGGGAAGCGGAATGAAACAGGAAGAAATCCGGAAGGAAGCCGTTGCAGTGGGGGCCATGCTGGTGGGCTGCGTATTGTTTGCCCTGGGACTGAATCTTTTTATCGTGCCGTCCAATCTGGTGCTGGGAGGCGTGACGGGAGGAGCCGTGGTGGTCAACAAGCTGTTCGGGATCACTGTGGGCCGGGCCACAATCCTTCTGAATATTCCGATTCTGCTGGTGGGCTGGAGGATTCTGGGCTGGAAATTCATTGCCAGAACGGCAGTCACTTCCATGGTTCTGGGGGTGGTTACCGATGCCCTGGCGTGGGTAAAGTTTCCGGCAGTGGATCCGATCCTTTCAGCGCTGTACGGAGGAATTCTGATCGGGGGAGCCATCGGCATTTTTTATCAGTATAACTGGTCCAGCGGCGGGTCAGAGATTCTGGCAAGAGCATGGGGAAAGGCCACAGGAAAAGGAACCATGGGGCAGGCACTGGCCGTTCTGGACGGACTGGTGGTGGTGGGAGGAAATCTCCTTCTGGGGGAGCCTGCCAACATGCTGCTGGCCCTGGTGACCATTTTCGTCTGCTCCAAGGCCACGGATATGGTCATTGCCGGTTATGACAAGGGAATGCAGTGTCTGATCATCACCAAGCGGGGAGACGAGCTGTATCATCTGGTGCAGACCAAATATCAGAGAGGCATGACCTGTCTGAACGGCCGCGGCATGTATACGGGAGACCCGTATCAGGTGATGATGACCGTGGTGAAGAGAGCTCAGTTTGCCGATTACAAGAAAATGATCCGCCAGGTGGATCCGGAAGCTTTTGTAGTGGTAAATGAGACCTACGATGTATTCGGGAGAGGATTCAAGGAGATCTATTAAGGAAAGCATCCGGAACCTTCACCGGGAAAATTCCGCCGGGAACAGGGCTGGCAGAAGGGAAGTTTCCGGCAACAGTTCCGGGGCATCGTGGGCTCATTTTCGGAAGAACCGTCTCCACATTTCCGCCTGTCCATGCTATAATAAACATCAGGAAAGAAAACCTGATTTCAGAGACAGGAGGAAAAGGATATGAACCTGATGGAGGCAAAAAAGGAACTGCAGACACTGGCTGACAGCCTGAAAGAAGAGTTTGAGAAGGTTTCAGACCATATTTTTTCCCACCCGGAGCTGGCCTATCATGAAGAGGAAGCCAGGGATGCACTCTGCGGACTGCTGGAGAGCCATGGCTTTTCGGTGACCAGAGGCGCCGGCTCTCTGCCCACGGCCTTTGTGGCTGAATATGACAGCGGAAAACCGGGAACCACATTCGCCTTCATGGCGGAGTATGATGCGCTTCCGGGCCTGGGACACGCCTGCGGCCATAATCTCATCGGCACCAGCGCTGCCGGGGCGGCGGTGATTCTGAAAAAGGTCATGGAACAGTACGGCATCGGCGGAACACTGAAAGTACTGGGAACTCCGGCGGAGGAAAACGGCAGCGGAAAGATCACCATGCTGGATGAAGGCATTTTTGCCGGTGTGGATACAGCCCTGATCATGCATCCCAACGACACTTCCATCGCGGATGATATCTCTTTTGCGGCTGTCAATATGTCATACACATTTACGGGAAAGCCGGCGCATTCTGCAGCATGCCCCTGGAAGGGAGCCGATGCCCTGAGCGCCGTGATCCAGATGTTCCAGGCAGTGGACAGCCAGAGGGTGCATTTCAAAGACTATTCCCGGGTTCACGGTATTATCACCGAAGGCGGAACCGTGGTGAACATTATCACTGAGCGTGCCGCCTGCAGATTCAATATTCGGGCTCTGGATTTTTCCTATCTGGAAGAACTGGTGGAGACAGTCAACCGGTGCGCCAGAGGCGCTGCCCTCTGTGCCGGTGTGGAAGTGGACATCAGACAGGACGGATATGCCATCAAGGACGTGAAGAATGATAAAAAACTGGTGAAACTGGTGGAGAAGAACATGGATCTTATCGGAGAGCATCATATTCCCAGGGATCTGACCCAGGGAATCGGCTCCACGGATGTGGGCAATGTGACCCATGCAATCCCTGCCGCACAGTTCTATATCGGTCTGAAAGAAGGCATCGGAACACATACGGCGGCCTTTGCGGAGGCATCCGGAGGCCCCGAAGGAAAACGTGCACTGAACGCAGCCGTGAAGGTGCTGGCCATGACCGGACTGGATGTGCTGGCGGGACAGGAATAAAAATATATGAAACGACTTGTTTTTCTTGTGATAAGCGCGATGTGTGTCATTCTCAGCGCCTGCGGAAAACGGACAACTGCCGTGACAGAGGCCGGTAAAGGCCAATGGAGTTTTCCAGAGGGCGCCGCGCCGGAAAACGAATATGAACGGGCCTTCTGGTATGGGTTTGCCTTGGAGGACGGGGAACGGGAGAAAACGGCGGTTATTACGGAAAAAGAGATGACGGAACTGCTGTCCCGGGTCATCACGGCCGGTGGAGGGGACACGGAAGGCTGGGAAAAAATGACCTCCGGGGCCGGTGATGAGGAGATCTTCAGAGACTACGGAGCCATGCTTCTGCTCTATGCCGCCGAGCGGATGGACGCCGCTGATTTTACCAACGGCTTTGCGCCCTACCTGATGGGAGGGCGGACGGACGAGAATTGGGAGGCCTTTGGCACGGATATCCGGGGCGGATATCCCCTGTTCGAAGAGGGGGATGACCGGTGGGACCGTGTCTGCGTTTCTGTCTCAGACCAGATGGGCGAGGAAATGAATTACCTGAACGCCAGCCAGAATTATGTCATCAGCCGCCTGTCCCTGATCACAGGAGCACCGTTGCTGGACTTTTCCTATGACAGTTTCACAATGGAACTGACCCGGCCTCTCACTTATAAGGCTGCGGCTGTGGCGGCAGTACGCCTTTTTGAGAGCCTGCCGGAGACCGCTGCCCGGTTTCCGGAGGACAAAGCAGCTGATGCCCGGGCAGAAGAGCTGCTTCAGGAAGGAAAGAACCGGCGGGACGCCATCCTTTCTGCAGAAACGGCAATTGTGAAGAGCGGGACATTTATTCCTGGCGAGACCTATACAGGCACGGCCTACTATATTTCCGCCGACGGAGATGACGGCAATGCCGGCACCAGCCCGGAGACTGCCTGGGCCACCATTGACCGCCTGAACCGCGCCGGCCTCCGGTACGGTGATGCCGTGTTTTTCCGGCGTGGAGATATCTGGAGGTCAGCGCAGGTGGAAAGCTGCCCCGGTGTGACCTATTCCGCTTACGGACAGGGGGAAAAACCTGGGCTGTATGGTTCTGTGGAGTGCGGAGGCGGAGGCGAAAAATGGTCTCTGTGGCATGAAGGAGAAGATGGCCGGAAGATCTGGGTCTATTACAGAGATATGCTTGACTGCGGGGCCATCGCCCTTTCCGGAACACAGGCTGCGGAAAAGGTTCAGCCTTTCTGGAACGGACAAACCTACCAGGTACTGTCGGACTTATGGTTTACAGATCAGACAGACCAGGCAGCGGCAGATCAGGCTGCCCAGCCGGAGTTTAACCCGGCGGTGCATCTGACGGAAGATCTGACATTCTTTTCTGATGCCAGCCGCGGTCTGCCGGATACCCTGCCTGTTTATCTGCTGGGCTGGGTGGATACCGGAGACCGGGAGCAGTACTGCCTCACTGCTGATGGCCCGCTGTATTTTCGCTGTGACCAGGGGAATCCGGGAGAATTACACAAAGATATGGAGTTTCTGTCACCCTATGCACCCTTTGACGGGGTTCAGGACGACGTGGTAATTGATAACCTTGCCCTGCGCTTTACAGGGCGGAACCTGTTGTCTGTTGCACCGGAGTGCGGAGGCGTTCTGGTTCAAAACTGTGATCTGGGCTGGGGAGGGGGCTGTACGGCTTCCTATGGGTTGGAAACCATCACCGGCTATGGGGCCGGTGTCCAGCGCAACGGAGGAGTGGGAGGCGCCAGCTCCGGCAGGAACACTTTCCGCAATAACTATGTTCATGAAAGCTATCAGGAAGGGCTGGGACTGGAGACGGCCATTGAGTTCAGCGGTACGGCTTTTGATGTGACAGACGTAATATTTGAAGGGAATGTGTTTTATCATTGTGCCTCTCCGCTGTTATATTTCAACTGGGATGAGGAGGCACGGGCGGATCATCAGTTCCGCAGGATCAGTTTCCGGGAGAACTATGTTTTTTACAGCGGCATGTCCAGCTGGACCGACCATGAGCATGTCAACGGATCTTTCCTGATCGCCGGCGGACCCAATATGCAGGACGGCACGGCGGAGGTTCGGGACAATGTATTTTTTGCCGCCGGAGACTGTTCTGTATATATCGAAACCTATGTGCCGGAATATCTGCCGGATTTTCAGGGGAACTGTTATGCCCAGTTTTCCGACTCCCTTTTCATTTACAGCCTTTCCGCTCCCTGTTTCTGGAGCGGCACCGCCCAGGAAGGAATCCGGGACCTGCTGGGAGACGGGAGCGGAGAGATTCTGTCCCTTTCCCGGAACCGCTGGGGCGAAGCAGACTGGTGACAGATTCAGTGGAAGACGCGCGGGGAAAATGCCCCATTAAAAAAAGTTACTGAAAGCCGCTGTTTATGCGGCTTTCGGTAACTTTTTTTGTCCTGATTTCCTGGAATTCTGTCTGACAGAGGTTCCTTTACGGACGGGAAAGCCTGGAAAAACAGAAAGGGCATCAGAATGAAATACCGTGATAAGCCTTGCGGCCGTCAGGCAGCAGGACACCGCCGCATCCGTCATGGCGGTTGCTTCCGCATACCTGGAAACGGCCGCCTTCCGTCATGACGCCGTTGACCATGGTGGAAAGGCCGAATCCGTTCCGGCAGGGCATCATATGATGGCCCATGGAGGCCAGGAGCCGCGCCGTATCCGGAGAGATTCCGGCTTCGTATTCGAGACCCTGCTTCTCTGTGAGGCAGTTGATGTAGCCGGCCTGGAGGGCTTCGTCAGGATTCATGCCGAAGGCCAGCACGTTCAGAAGCAGCTGAAGAGTCCCCGTAATGATCCGGGGGCCTCCGGCGGCACCGGCGGTCATAAAGGGTTTTCCGTCCCTGAGGACAAGGGTGGGGCTCATGCTGGAAAGAGGAGTTTTGCCTCCTTCAATGCCGTTGGCAGTGCCGTAGACAAGTCCCTGGGTGGTCAGGGTACCGGCCTTGGCGCTGAAATCCGAAACAGCATTGTTGAGTATAAAACCATATCCGTCGCACATGACTCCGGAACCCCAGTAGCTTCTTACGGTCTGGGTCTGGGAGATCATATTGCCGTTTCTGTCCATGATGGAAAAATGCGTGGTATTTCCCTCATATTCTCTGGCTTCGATACCGGAAGAAGGTGCGTATTCCAGTGCCGTGTCCGGAGAAATCCGGGCAGCGCATTCTTTTCCGTATGCTTTGGACAGGATACGTTCCGTATCCACGTTCACAAAATCCGGATCTCCCATGGCCACGGACCGGTCGGCAAACATGAGCTTCATGGTTTCGCAGAGCGTATGGAGATACCGGGCGGAGTTGTGGCCCATTTCCCGGAGGTCAAAGTTCTCCAGAATATTCAGCATCTGGATCAGATGGGAACCGCCGGAACTGGGGGGAGCCATGGAGATCAGGTCATAACCCATGAAACTTCCGGTCACAGGCGGACGCACCTTTGCGGCGGCATGGGCCAGATCGTCCATTTCCAGGAGACCGCCCCGGTTTCTGACACACCGCACCATCTGCTCCGCCGGTTCTCCCAGATAGAACCAGTCGACACCGTTTTCCGCCGTCAGCTCCATGGTACGGGCCAGATCAGGGTTTGTCACCAGGTCGCCGAAACGGTATTTTTCACCGTTTTTCATGTAGGAACGGCGGAACGCTTCGGAATGGGCTGCCGCACGGGCAGTCAGATCGTGTCCCATGGAACCTTCATACATGAATCCGCAGGAGAAGCCTTCCCTTGCCAGACGGACAGCCGGCTCCGAAAGCTCCTTTAAGGACATGGTGCCGTATTCCCGGTTCAGATATTCCAGCGCCCGGTACAGAAGAGGAACCGCCACGGACTTTCCGTCAAATTTCTCCCAGCAATCCATAACATTGCCGTCCCTGTCCAGGTACATGTCGCGGAAAGCCTTTGCGGGGGCGGTTCCCCGGGCATCCAGCGAGAGAACATTTCCCGAACTGCTGTCGTAAAAAAGAGTAAAACATCCGCCTCCGATACCGGAATGATAGGGACCTGTGACACCCAGCACAAGAGAAACCGCCACGGCGGCATCGGCGGCATTGCCGCCTTTTTCCAGAATTTCCAGACCGGTTCTGGTGGCATACCAGCTGTTGCTGCTGACGCCGCCTCCGGTTCCCAGAAGGAAGGGGCGGTACATGCAGTGAGGCGCCCTGGGCCGGTCAAAAATAAAAGTACGTTCCATATTGCTCTCCTTTCCGGAAATACAGCCCGGTCAGACCGGGGTATCCTGCTGCTTCCAACGGAGAATCTGTTCCAGACGTTCCTTCAGGGAAGATTCCCTGCCGCTTTCTGTGGGAAGATAATATCGGGTTCCCTTCAGCGAATCCGGAAGGCACTCCATCCGTGCCATTTTTTCCTCCGTATCATGGGCATAAACATATCCTTTTCCGTAATCCAGATCTTTCATAAGCCCTGTGGGCGCATTCCGTATCACCAGGGGAACCGGCTCCGACAGCATGCCGGAGGCATCGGCTCTGGCGTGTTCATAGGCCATGTACACGGAATTGGACCGGGGGGCCAGAGACAGGTAGATCACAGTCTGGGCCAGATTCAGGGTGCATTCCGGCATGCCCAGAAAATGGCATGCCTGGTAGGCGGAAACCGCCAGGTTCATGGCCTGGCTGTCGGCCAGCCCCACGTCCTCGCTGGCAAACCGGATCAGGCGCCTGGCGATGTAGAGGGGATCTTCTCCGGCCTCCAGCATCCTGGCCAGCCAGTAAACAGCGGCATCCGGATCGCTGTTGCGCATGGACTTATGGAGGGCGGAAATAAGATTGTAATGTTCCTCGCCGTTTTTGTCATACAGCAGGGATTTTTTGCTGATGCATTGTTCCAGGATCTCTCTGGTGACCGTGGTTTTTTCCGGACTGATTTCTCCGTTGGTGACGGCCATTTCCAGTACATTGAGAGCGGTCCTGGCATCTCCGTTGGCAAATACGGCGATCATGGACAGAAGTTCATCGCTGATGTCCACACGGAGATAGCCGAATCCCCTGGGGTGCTTCAGGGCGTGCTTCAGAAGCTGTGTCAGATCGTCGGAAGACAGTGCCTGAAGGACAAAGACCCGGCATCGTGACAGGAGAGCCGAATTGATTTCAAAAGAGGGATTTTCTGTAGTGGCTCCGATGAGGACAATGCTTCCTTTTTCCACATAGGGAAGAAATGCGTCCTGCTGGGCTTTGTTGAAACGGTGAATCTCGTCCACAAATACCAGGGTCCGCATGCCGGAAAGGCGGCTCTGTTCCGCCCGGGCCATGACTTCCTTTATTTCCCGGATGCCGCTGGTGACGGCGCTGAAATTAATGAATTCTGCATGAGTTTTTCTGGCGATGATGCTGGCCAGTGTGGTTTTTCCCACACCGGGCGGTCCCCAGAAAATCATGGAGGAAATCCGGTCGTGCTCAATGAGCTGGCGCAGGATTTTTCCTTCGCCCAGAAGATGTTTCTGGCCCACAAAGTCGTCCAGGGTTTCCGGACGCAGGCGGCTGGCCAGAGGGGCCGCCGTTTCCTGAAAGTCAAACAGGGACATCTGTTCCATTTTCATATGATCACCACCTGTTTCCAGTGTACCACGGGCCCGTCCGGGAATCAATACAGGGGCGGAACACCGGGAGGGAGAAAGGCGGGCTGAAATCCTGCAGAAGTGCTGCAGACAGAATCTGAATAAATGTAAACCAATAAAATAAAAATAGTTGACATATGAAACGGGATTGATTACAATGACATCAGATGAAAACAGGAGGATTCAGCAAATGGAACATACAGCAGCAAAAAAGAAAATGTCAACCGCCCAGATGACGGCGGCAGCGCTGGTGACGGCGGTGACCTGCATTCTGGGTCCTATGTCCGTGCCTATTCCCGTAAGCCCGGTGCCCATAAGCCTTACCAATCTGGTGCTCTATTTTTCAGTGTATCTGCTGGGGGCCAGACGGGCGGCTGTCAGCTATCTGGTATATCTTCTGATCGGTATGGCCGGCCTTCCGGTATTTTCCGGATTCTCCGGCGGTCTGGGAAAACTGGCCGGCCCTACGGGAGGATATCTGCTGGGCTTTCTGTTCCTGGTGGTGATTTCCGGCATGTTTGTGGAACGGTTTCCGGGAAATGCTGTGCTTCAGGGCATCGGAATGGTGCTGGGAACGGCAGTCTGCTATCTGTTCGGCACCGTATGGCTGTCAGGGCAGATGCATATCGGATTCGGTGCAGGGCTGGCTGTGGGTGTGCTGACGTATCTGCCTGCAGATGCGGTAAAAATCATTCTGGCTCTGGCAGCGGGACCCAAGATCAGCAGACGGGTGGCGCTGGGAACCAGGATCTGATGAACAGGTGCCGGAAGAGAGAGGCACGGAAATGGCAGAACGGCATCATCATTCCCATAGAAAGGCTGCGGTGCGGAAAAATCCGCTGCCGCAGCCTTTTCATTTCTGAGGATCTTTTTATTTCTTAAGGTTCTGAAGGATTTTCCTTGACAATCCCATAGAAAATTTATTATAGTAATAACGATTGCTATGTGTAGATAAATGAATATATTGCTGTACAGCGGCTCTCTGACGGAAAGACTCTGGCTGACGGGACGTTCTGAAAAACGGACAGGTCAGATGTATTTCCTGTTTTTTTGCTGAAAATAAGGAGTGACGGAGTTACCATGAAAAAAATTCACGAAACACTGGACAAATGGCTTCCGGAAATTATTTCTCTCAGTGAAGATATTTACAGACATCCGGAACTGGGGTTCAGGGAATTCAAAACCAGAGAAAAGGTGATTGCCGTGTTGGAACAGGCAGGAATCCCTTACAGGGATGCCGCTTATACCGGACTTACCGCCTGTGTGGATTCCGGAAAGCCGGGTCCCAACATCGGTCTCATTGCGGAGTTTGATGCGGTGCCCACACTGGGACATCCTTTTGCGGATCCGGAAACTTATGCGGCCCATACCTGCGGCCATTATGCCCAGCTGGGAGTCATGCTGAGCCTGTTTCTTGCCATAAAGGAATCGGACATGCTGAAAGATCTCTGCGGCAGGGTGACTCTTCTGATTACTCCTGCAGAAGAATTCTGCGATATGGACTACAGGAAGAAGCTGATTGCAGAAGGAAAGCTCAGACATCCGTCGGGAAAACAGGAGATGATCGCCTCCGGTGTGTTTGATGACGTGGATATCATGCTTTCCTGCCATGCCATGGGCCTGGACATGGAAACATACCATGCGGAAATCGGCGCCAGCCTCAACGGATTTATTCAGAAAAGAGCGGTCTTCCACGGAAAGGCAACCCACGCAGGCGCCAATCCGGAAGGAGGAATCAATGCGCTGAATGCTGCCAATCTTGCCATGACCGGCATTAATTTTCTCAGAGAAACCTTCCGTGCGGAAGATGCCATCCGTGTTCATTTTGTCATGCAGGAAGGCGGACAGACAGTCAATACTGTGCCTGCACGTACACAGCTGGAAATGTATGTGAGGGCCCGGACTGCAGACGCGATTTTCGAGACAAATGAAAAGGTGAACCGGGCACTCAGAGCAGGAGCACTGGCCATCGGATGTGATCTGGAAATTCAGGATACTCCCGGTTATTTCCCGCTTCATCAGGACGAGAATCTGACAGAATTTGTAAAGAGCCATATTCTGAATTATATGGAACCGGAAAAAATTGCCCAGGGAACCCACGGGTTTGCGTCAGGGGATATGGGAGATATTTCCATGATGTGGCCCACCGTGGAAATCGGCGTTGCAGGGTTTGCAGGGACTCTCCATGGAAAGGATTTCCGCACTGCAGATGAAGAACAGGCATACCGTGTGCCTGCCCATTACTTTGCGGATACAGTGGAAGGGCTTCTTGCCGGCGGCGGAGAAGCGGCCCGGAAAATAAAAGAGAGTTTCCGCCCGGTTATGAGTAAGGAAAACTATCTGGAAAAACTGGATAGTTTGAATAAAACAACTATTTACAAAAAGGAGAATTACTGATTATGAAAAAAAGATTGTTATGCAGTGTCCTGACAATGGCTCTGGCATCCTCCATGCTGTTCGGATGCTCCGGCAGCACCACGGAAACCACCGCAGCAGGAAATGCGGGGGAGACAACTGCAGCAGAAGCAGGTGCAGACACAAAGGCTGAGGAGACCGAGGCAGCTTCCGGAGAAAAGGTCAAGGTGACCCTGATGGTAACAGGATCTTTCGGAGACAAGGCTTTCAATGATTCCGCACAGGCGGGAATGGAAAGAATCAAAGCGGATATGTCCGATCAGGTGGAAGTCGAGATGCTGGAAATGGGCAACGACAAAACCAAGTTCGAAGGTTCCCTTCTGGATGCCTCCGAATCCGATTCCGACATTATCATTGTGGGAACCTGGGATATGAAGGAAGTTCTGGAAAGAGTGGCTCCGGAATATCCGGACAAGAAATACATCATTTTTGATACGGATGTGGACTATACGCTGGATGACCTGAGCAATGTATATTCCATGAGCTACAAGCAGAACGAGGCAGCCTTCCTGGCAGGTGTGCTGGCAGCCAGCGTAACCTCTTCCGATATGGAATATGCCAATGAAGATGCCGTAATCGGCTTCATCGGCGCAAAGGATACAGCCGCTGTCATCAATGACTCTGCAGTGGGCTATATTGAGGGCGCACAGTTCATCAACCCGGATATTCAGGTCAAGGTTTCCTATGTGGGCTCCTACGTGGACTCCGCAACTGCAAAGGAACTGGCTCTGACACAGTATTCCTCCGGCGCTGACTGCGTGTTCGTTGCAGCAGGACCGGCTTCCGTAGGCGTGATCGAGGCAGCTGCCGAAAGCCAGAAATACGTGATCGGCGTGGACTCTGACCAGGCACTTGCATACGAAGGAGAACCGGAAGAGAATTACATCATTTCTTCCGCCATCAAGGGCGTGGGCGACAGCCTTTACAGCTCCATCGAAAGACATCTGGCAGGAGAACTTCCCTATGGTGAGTATGAGATCCTGGGTCTGGCAGAAGGCGCTGTAGGCCTGGCAGACAATGATATCTACCAGACCGTGGTTCCGGAAGAGATCCGTTCCGCAGTGGACGAAGCAAAAGAAAAACTGCTGGCAGGCGAAGTGTCTGTTGACAGCGCATATGGTATGGATGAAGCAAAGCTGAATGAGATCATCAGCAGTGCTCAGTAAAGTGTGACAGATAAACGGAATAGGTCCGGCGCAAATCTCCTGTTTTCATGTGCGGTGAACAACAGGAGATTTGCGTGTATTGAGGAGAAAGGAAAAGATATATGGAACAGGGGAACATTCTGGAGGCCCGGAACATTACCAAAGTATATCCGGGCGGAGTTGTGGCAAACCACAATGTGAATCTGGAAGTCCGCAGGGGAGAGATTCACGCGCTGGTGGGAGAAAACGGCGCAGGAAAGTCAACACTGATGAAAATGCTGTTCGGCATGCTCGCTCCTACAGAAGGACAGATTTTTGTGGACGGAAAGGAAATGCATTTCTCTTCCTCCAGCGATGCCATCGCTGCCGGACTGGGCATGGTTCACCAGCATTTCATGCAGGTGCCGTCCATGACCGTGGCGGAAAATCTGATCCTTGGAGCAGAGACGGGAAACTGCTTCAGGGTGGACAGAAAGAAAGCCGTGGAGATCACCAGGGAGCTGTCTGACAAGTATAATCTGAAAGTGGATGCCCAGGAAAAAGTGGAGGATATTTCTCTTGCCATGCGTCAGAAACTGGAAATTCTGAAGGCACTGTACCGGGGAGCACACATTCTGATCCTGGATGAACCGACGGCCGTTCTTACCCCTCAGGAGACAGAAGAGCTGTTTGAACAGCTGAAACTTCTCAGGGAGAACGGACATACCATCATATTTATTTCCCATAAACTGAACGAAGTCAAGGCACTCTGCAACCGGATGACCATCCTCCGGGACGGAAAGACCATGGGAACCTATGAGATTTCCGATCTGGACGAGCATGAAATTTCCCGCCTTATGGTGGGCCGTGATGTAAGCCTTGACATTGAGAAAGAAGAGGCTGATTTCGGAAATACGGTGTTCTCTGTCAAGGATCTGGTTTATGTGGACCAGTTCGGCAAGACAAGGCTGGATCATGTATCTTTTTCCATCCGCGAAGGACAGATTCTGGGAATTGCAGGCATTGACGGCAACGGACAGTCGGAGCTGGTGGAAGCCATTGTGGGAACCCTGAAACAGCAGAACGGCACCATCACGCTGAGAGGACAGGACCTTTCAGATGCACCGGTGCTGAAGCGGCAGGAAGCGGGAATCTCCCATGTTTCCGAGGACCGTATGAAATACGGAACGGCGCCCAGGCTGTCCCTGGAGGACAATGCCATTTCAAAGGTATACTATAAGGACCAGCTGAAGACCAGGGGACTCATTGACAGCCGGAAAGTGACAGCATTTACAAAGCGCATTCTGGATGAATTTCTTGTGAAATATGACAATACCAGACAGGCGGTTTCGGAACTGTCCGGAGGAAACGTCCAGAAGCTGGTGGTGGGAAGGGAATATGACTATGATCCGGAACTTCTCATCATGAACCAGCCCACCAGAGGAATCGATGTGGGCGCCATTGAATTCATCCGGAAACGGATCGTGGAAATGCGGCGGAGGAAAAAAGCCATCCTTCTGGTTTCTGCGGATCTCAGCGAGGTACTTTCGTTGAGCGATACAATCCTTGTGATGCATGAAGGCCGGATCGTGGGCTATATTGACGATGTGAAGCACACATCGGAAAATGAACTGGGACTTTACATGCTGGGAGTCAGGGAAGATTCCAGAGAGAGGATCGGAGGTGCATACCATGAATAAAAAATTTACCGTTATCCGTCTGGCATGCGCCTTTGCCATTGCCATCGCGCTTTCGGTGGTAATCATTTTCTCCATCAGCGAGGAGCCGGTGACCGCCATTTACAATCTGTTTCTGGGGCCGCTGCAGTCAAAGCGCCATTTCTTTGACGTGTTTGCCAGCAGTGTTCCGCTGATCTTTACGGGACTTGCCCTGAGCCTTGTATTCAAGTCCGGAAATTTTTCCATGATTGCGGATGCCTGCCTTTACACCGGCGGCGTGGTGACGGCCGCCCTGGCCATCAAGCTGAACCTTCCTGCCGGAATTCATCCGGTGGTGATCATGATCGCTTCCGCGGCTGCAGGTGCGGTGATCGGAAGCATTCCGGCTCTTCTCAAAGTGTATTTTCATGCCAATGAGCTGGTAACATCCCTGATGCTCAATTATGTGTTCTTTTACCTGGGCATCTATAATGTGACCAAGTTCCTGGCAGACCGTGAAGCGGGAACCTTTGCATCCCTGAAATATGCAAAGACCGCGTCTCTGGGAACACTGATCGAGGGGACAAAATTCCATGCAGGATACCTGATCGCCATTGCAGTGGTGGTTCTGCTGTTTATCCTGGTGTTCAAGACCAGATTCGGATATGAGGTAAGAATCTCCGGAAGCAATCCTCAGTTTGCCAGATATTCCGGAATCAACACCGCCAGAGTCATTATCCTGACTCAGGTCATTGCAGGAGCCGTGGCAGGTCTGGGAGGCTCCGTGGAGCAGATGGCCATGTATCAGAGGTTCAACTGGCAGGATTCGCCTTCCTATGCCTGGGACGGAGTCATCATCGCAATTCTGGCGGGAAACAATCCAAAGCTGGTTCCTTTTGCCGCATTTTTCCTGGCATATATCCGGGTGGGGGCAGATCTGATGTCCCGCCGGTCCGATGTACAGAATGAGCTGGTGTCCATTATTCAGGCGGTTCTGATTCTGTTTGTAACTGCGGAACGCTTCATGGCCGGCTGGAAACAGCGCCAGGAAGCCAGAAAAGCACTGGGAGGGGAGGCATAGAACATGAATGTGATTCAGGATATTTTCAATACATTGAGTCTGCCGGAATTTTACTTTGCCATGTTCCGGAGCGCCACGCCGGTGCTTTTGACCACTCTGGGAGCCATGATCTCATCCCGTTCCGGTACCAGCAACATTGCGCTGGAAGGCACCATGCTGATTTCCGCATTTGTGGGCGTGGTGGTCAGTGCCTTCAGCCAGAGCGCATGGCTGGGATTTTTGGGGGCCGTATTTGCCGGCTTTGTCATCAGCAACATTCTGGCCTATTTTATTCTGAAACTGAATTCCAATGCCGTGATTTCCGGTATTGCCCTCAATACGTTTGCGTCCGGCGGAACCATTTTCGTGCTGTATCTGATCACAGGAGAGAAGGGAGCGTCCACATCGCTTCCGTCTCTGAAGCTTCCCAGCGTCACGATTCCGGTGATCCAGGACATTCCGGTGATCGGAGCCGTACTGTCGGGACACCATATTCTGACCTATGCGGCGCTGATTCTTGTGGCTGTGGTCTGGTACATGTTCAAATATACCAGACTGGGAATGCATATCCGGGCTGTGGGAGAATCTCCGGATGCGGCCGAGTCGGTGGGAATTCCGGTGAAGCGGGTGAAATACATTGCCCTGAGCCTCAGCGGCATCCTGACAGGAATGGCCGGCGCGTTTCTTTCCATGGGATATGTGGGACTTTTCTCCTCAGGCATGACAGCAGGGCGCGGCTACATTGCGCTGGCGACTCAGGCCATTGCAGCGGGAAATGCGGTGATCGGCATGCTGGCCTCCCTGCTGTTCGGCTTCTGCCAGAGTCTTGCCAATTATCTCCAGTCATCGGATATTCCCCTTCAGTTTATCCAGATGATGCCGTATCTGATCATTGTGATCGCCTACACCGTTTACTGTGCCATGGTGGAACACAACAAGAAGAAAAAACAGATGAAAGCGGCTGCCGGAAAGGCGTAGACCGCGGATCCGGATCCCTCCGGCATGGCCGGGGGGATCTGTTTACAGAGGAAAGGCAGGAAAGAGAAATGAAACATTTGACTGAGCTTCATCTCCATCTGGACGGTTCCCTGAGACCGGAAACGGTGTGGGAGCTGGCGAAAGAACAGGGAGTGAAACTTCCGGCGGAAAGCCTGGAAGCGGTGCGGTATCAGATGCGGGTGCCGGAAGACTGCAGAACACTGGAAGAGTATCTGGAGCGGTTTGATCTGCCGTTAATGGTGCTTCAGAAAGCGGAAGCTCTGGAACGGGTCACCTTTGAACTGACAGAGGATCTGGCAAAAGAAGGTGTGGATTATGCGGAGATCCGTTTTGCGCCGCAGCTTTCCGTAAAGGAAGGCCTGAGCCAGGATGAAGTGGTGGAGGCCGCTGTCCGCGGAGCCAGAAGAGGGATGGAACGTTATCCCCGGATCCGTGTGGGACTGATCCTCTGCTGCATGAGAGGTGACCGGAATCAGGATCTGAACCTGGAGACCGTTAAGACAGCTGCAAAATATATGGGAGACGTGGTCTGTGCCGTGGACATTGCCGGGGCAGAATCCCTGTATCCCACAGAACGGTTCCGCCCGGTATTTGACAAAGTCAATGAATACGGTCTTCCCATGACCATCCATGCAGGAGAGGCCGCAGGCCCTGACAGCATGCGGACCGCCCTGTCCTACGGCACCAGACGTATCGGTCACGGAGTGGCAGCCGTGGACGACGAGGCGCTGGTAAAGGAACTGATTGAGAAAAACGTAACGCTGGAAGTCTGCGTTTCCAGCAACTACCATACAAAGGTGGTGCCGTCCATTGAGGCACATCCCATCCGCCGGCTTTTTGACATGGGAGTGCGTGTGACGGTAAATTCCGACAACATGACGGCATCCGGAACGGATATCCACAAAGAGATCCGGATTCTGAAAGAAACTTTCGGTTTTACGGATGCAGAGATTGAAAAAATGCAGGAATATGCCTGGGAGGCACGGTTCCTGAACAACTAGGATAAGATGCAGAGAGGGCTTCGGACCGGAAACGGACCGGAAGCTCTCTTTTTTCAACAAAATCCCCAAAGATTCCCGTATTTTGGCCATAACCCATATTGACTTTTCAATATCGGTGATGCTAAAATAAACATAATATAATTCCAACTCAAGGAATGAGATTCCATTAGACGGAATAGAGGCGGGAAACCGCCGGATACAGACCACCCATGCCAGAGGGAGGGATTTTATGCAGCTGATAGACCGTGCCCTGAAAGCACTGGAGATCATGAGCAGGAATGCCGAGGGGATTTCCGTGTCGGAACTTTCGGATAAACTGGGGATACCTGCCAGCTCCACCCACCGGATCCTCTCCAGCCTGAAATCAAACCATTTTGTTCTTCAGGACGAGGAAACCAGAAAGTACCGGCTGGGCTACAAGATCTGCGGGATTGCCGCGGGTATTGCACGCGGAAGCGTTCTGACCATGTCAGCCAGGCCCTATATGAAAAAACTTTCCGAATCCATAGACAGGAATGTTGTGCTCTGCATTATGGAAGAGCGCGCGGTTATGAACATTGCCAGCGTGGAACGGAAAGACTCCAACATGTACATGGTGAAGATCGGTTATGAAATGCCGGTGTATTCGACTTCGGCCGGCCGGGTGTTTGCCGCCTACATGGACCGGGAGCATGCACTGGAACTTCTGGAACATGAGACCAGGACCAAGACAACGCCGTATACGAAAACCGATATGGGAGAACTGAACCGGGAACTGGACCAGATCCGGGGACAGGGATATGCCCTGATTGACGAAGAACTTCAGATGGGGATTCAGGGAGCTGCCTGCCCGATCTTCGGAATGAGCGGGGAAGTGGCGGCGGCACTGGCATTTACCACATTAAAAGAACATGACACAGCAGGCCTGGAAGGCAGAATCCGGGAACTGAAACGATGCGCGGAAGAAATTTCAGCCGCGATCCGTTAGGAATGACAGGAAAGGGGACGAATATGAGCGAATACAGTGTGGAACTGAAAGGGCTGAACAAAATTTACAGCAATCTTCTGAAAGATGATACCATTGCGCTGCAGGACATCAACCTGCAGATCAAACCGGGGGAATTTATTTCCATCATCGGTCCGTCAGGATGCGGAAAATCCACGCTCCTCAGGATCATCGGAAACCTGGACAAACCCACATCCGGAACCATCGAATACCGGGACGGCGCAGACCAGCAGATGGGATTTGTGTTTCAGGATTCCGTGCTGCTGCCCTGGAAAAATGTAAGGGAAAATGCAGAATTTCCTCTGGTAATTCAGAAGAAACAGACGAAAGAAAATGAGGAAAAGCTGGATGAACTGCTGGAACTGGCCGGACTTTCCGAGTTCAAGACCGCCCTTCCGAGAGAGCTTTCCGGCGGTATGAAGCAGAGGGTATCCATTGTCAGGGCTCTGTCCTATGACGCACCGCTTCTGCTGATGGATGAGCCGTTCGGTGCACTGGACGCGCTGACCAGAGACCATCTGAACGAAGAGCTCCTGAAAATCTGGAGAAAGACAAAGAAAACCATCATATTTGTCACCCACAGTATTGAAGAGGCCACTTTCCTTTCCGACCGCGTCATCGTCATGTCGCCCAGACCCGGACGTGTAAAGGAGATCGTTTCCATCGACCTTCCGAGACCCAGGGGAGAAGTCACCAGGAATGACCCGAAGTTTACGGAATACAACAAATATCTGAGGGGGATTATCGGATGAAAAAGGGAAGCAGGATGCAGAAAGCCCTGATGACCGTCGGTGAGTACGCACTTTCCATCGGTGTCTTCATTGCCGTATGGTGGATCTATGTGGCAGCCAAGGACGTGCCGGCCTACATTCTTCCGGCGCCTTCCAAAGTGTGGAAGAGCCTGGTGGAAATGTTTGCGGAAGGTACTGTCTACCCCCATCTCTGGACCACATTTTATGAGGTCATGCTGGGATTTCTGATCGGAGGATTTCTGGGCATTGTCCTGGGATATATTTTCACAAAGATTGACGGACTGAAAACCATGCTGATGCCGTACCTGATTTTCCTTCAGACGGCGCCGAAGATCGCTCTGGTTCCGCTGTTTGTGGTATGGTTCGGAATCGGACTGGTTTCCAAGGTGGTTCTGATTATTTCCATGGTTCTGTTTCCGGTGCTGTCGGGCATGATGCTGGGACTGGAATCCATCCCGCCGGATGTACGGAATCTCATGAAGATTCTGAAAGCCACCAAATGGCAGGTATTTTCTCAGGTGGAGATGCAGTATTCTCTGCCGGCTCTGTTTGCCAGCCTGAAAGTGGGAATCGTGCAGGCCGTCATCGGTGCCATCGTGGCAGAGTGGATGTCCGGAAAGCAGGGACTGGGATATATTCTGACCTATGCGTCTTCCACATATGACACACCCATGCTGCTGGCGGGAATTATTGTCACCATTATTCTGGGAATTGTCACCTATGAGGTGGTAAACGTACTGGAAAACCGTTTCCTGTACTGGCATGAGTCAAAGAAAGATGAAAACTGAGCCCGAAGGTCCTGACTGCAGCCGGATCCTGGAAAACGGACCGGAGGAGAAACAGGACGGAAAAGGCAGAGGACCGGACAACAAGGTCTGAACCGGAAAAGAGAACAGAAAAAGACCGGAAAAACATACAGAAACATACAAAGAACAGACAAAAGATCAGGAGGAAAGAGTTCGTGAATTTTACGTCAGCTTCATCCCCGACCATGGACGGGAAAATGCCGCATCTGCTGTGTACAAAAGAGGATATCGGAGAGATTGTCCTGCTTCCGGGGGATCCGGGCCGGGTTTCCATGTTCAGCAGCCTGCTGGAAGATTTCAGGATCATCAGCAGCAGCCGGGAATACACGGTGGGCACAGGATTTTATGACGGAATCAAAATTACGGTGTGTTCCACGGGAATCGGTGCTCCGTCCACGGAAATTGCCGTGATCCAGCTGATTGCTCTCGGGGCACGGGCCCTGATCCGCATTGGCGGTACCGGAGTCATGAAGGAAGATGTACCCTGCGGTGCCATGGTGCTCAATACCGGAGCCGTCCGCATGGGAGGTGCTTCCTGCTTCTATGCACCTGCGGAATATCCTGCCATTGCCTCTTTCGAGGTGGTGGACTGTCTGAAAAGAGCCTGTGAGGAACAGGGAAGACAGTATGCCATGGGAATCTGCATGTCCGTGGGTTCCTTCTACCATGGACAGGGGAGAAAGATGCCTTTCGAGACCGACTATGACGAAGAAGAAGTCCTGAAGAAATATATGAAATGGAATATCCTGAACATGGAAATGGAAGCGGAGACCATCTTTACGCTGGCGTCCCTGAACAATGTTCTGGCAGGCAGCATCTGTTCCGTGCACTGCAACCGCATTACCGACCAGTGGCTGGTGGACAACGGACAGGCCCAGAAAGAAATGTGTGAGACTGCACTGGCGGCTTCCGCCCATCTTTACCGGGATTATCTTCACAGGGGAGAGAAGGAAGCATAAATACTTCCTGAAAGCGATAATTTTCTCCGGCGCATTCCGGAGGGATTATAGATGAACAAGGTTTATGAAAAAGGAGAAAGAGCTATGAGAAAAAGACTTTTAGCAACAGTCATGTGTGCGGCCATGGCCGTATCCCTGCTTGGCGGATGCAGCGCTGAAAGCGCTCAGAAGGCCAGCGAGGCACAGGAAACCACAACCGCAGCAGAAACAACAGCAGCAGAAACAACGGCAGAAGAAACCGCAGCAGACAGCAGCGAGGCAGCAGAAACAACCGCTGCAAACGGTGATCTGAAAACCGTATCCATCCAGATTGACGGTTCTGCAGTTCCCTATTATGCACCGCTGTATCTGGCTCAGGAAAACGGCTATTTTGCTGAAGAAGGCCTGAATGTGGAGTTTTATTACGCAGCAGCAGCTGACATCGTGAAGAACGTTGCAGCAGGAAACGTGGAATTCGGCTTCCCCAACGCAGACGCAGTTGTAGCTGCAAGAGCACAGGGCATCCCGGTTAAAGTTGTTCACACCACATACCAGGAAGGTCTGGGAGCCATCATCTTCGGAACGGATTCCGGAATCGAGACACCGGCTGACCTGAAAGGAAAGAAAGTGGCTGTTACAAGCCTTGGAAGCGCCAACTACTTCCAGCTGCAGGCAGCTATGGAATCCGTAGGAATGAGCATCGACGATGTACAGGTTGAGATTGTGGGTACAGGAGCGATTCTGACTGCCCTGACCGAGGGACAGGTGGATGCCATCGTATTCTCCAAACTGAGAACCATCGAGCTGAACAACTCCGGCTATGCAGCCAGCGAGATCACATGCGACCAGTTCCTTCCGTCCTTCGGAAACATTGTGGTTGCAGGCGACAGCCTGATCGAAGAGGATCCGGAAATGGTTGACGGATTCTGCCGTGCTCTGAACAAAGCCATTGAATACATCATCGACGGCCATGTGGAAGAGGCTGTGGATATGTCCATTGAAAAATACGCTCCCACTTTTGCAGAAAAGAGAGACGTTGTAATCGAAATCCTCAACGATGTATTTATCAAGACCTTATGGCAGAGTGAGTACACAGAAGCCAACGGCATCGGTGCTTCCGATCCCGAGAAATGGCAGGCCCTGATCGATGATTCCAAGGAAATCGGAAATATTGATGAGAGCTTTGATGCAGCTGAGATTCTGTATACCCCGGCGGAATAATCAGACATGATCTGCAGGGAAGCGGGACAGGGAAATTCTGTTTCCGCCCCCTGCGGAGTACGATAGAATGAAGAGGTGACCATATGTTTTACCGCAAATACAGGAAGACCATCCTTCCGGTGATCTTTTTTCCGATTCTCCTGATCGTGTGGGAGGCCTATATCCGGATTTTCCAGGTTCCCAGCTACCTGCTTCCGGGCCCTGTGGAACTGGCCCAGTCCATGGTGAAGCTGTTTGTCAGCGGAGGTGTCATGAAACACATCGCCGTAACCATGGAGGAGATTCTGATGGGTACCGCCATCGGTATTGCCATCGGTCTGGTACTGGGATATATCATGGCGAAAGTCCGTTTTATCGAGCGGATTGTCATGCCGTTTGTCATCATTGTCCAGACAGCGCCCAAGATCTCTCTGGCTCCGCTGTTTATTCTGTGGATGGGACTGGGAATCGAGTCCAAATCGGCTCTGGTCATTCTGGTGGTGTCCTTCCCCATTATGATCAACGAAGTTTCAGCCATCCGTTCCATTGAAGACAATGTATATAATCTGATGAAGATTCTGAAGGCGTCCAGATGGCAGGCATTTTACCACATCGAACTTCCGTATTCCGTGGAAATGCTGCTGTCGGGAATCAAGCTGGCCCTGACCCAGGCCATGACCGGTGCGGTCATCGGAGAGATGATCGGTGCGAAGGCAGGCCTCGGATATCTTCTGACCCTCGGAAGCGAGACCTATGATATCAAAATGATTCTGAATGCGGTGATCCTTCTGAGCGTCATCGGACTGGCTCTGTATCTTATTTCGGAATTTATCGAAAAGAAGGCTCTTTACTGGAAAGTCATTGATAAGAATGTAATCGGGTAAAACATCTGGAAACTGAATTATAAAATGGAAATGACAGCTGTCTTTCCCATGTGAAATACATGGGAAGGGCAGCTGTTTTTTATATGGTACGATGGTTTCCGACGGTGTATGGAAAGGTTTCCGGGGGATTTATCTGTTTATAAGATTTTTCAACAGTGTTGGAAAAAAACCTTGAAATAAGGAAATGTTTGCAGAAAAAAGAATTTCCATTGGAATTGCCTATAAAAAGTATATGAATCAAGTATTTTACGTCATGTACAAATTTGTATATAATGAGAATAAATCAGATAA
>CABSIM010000012.1 GCA_902477765.1 uncultured Clostridiaceae bacterium
CAAAAAACGACTTTTTATAGCTGTGGGTCACCAGTTCCGAACAGGATTTGCTGTTGGAATACGGATCAAATCCATCCAGCCGGTCTGTTTCCCGGTACCCGTATTCCCATTCCATATTCTCATAGACCTTGTCCGTGGTCACATTCACAAAGGACTTTACACAGGGAAATCTCCGGATGCATTCCAGGACATTTACCGTACCCATCACATTAGTCTCGTAGGTATACACCGGATCCTTATAGGAATCCCTCACAATGGGCTGGGCCGCCAGGTGAAGAACAATTTCCGGCTGCGAATCCCGGAACACCTGTTCCAGATGTTTCAGATCCCGGATATCTCCGATCACCGAAGTCATGTTTTCTTTTATTCCTGCCAGCGAAAACAGATCCGGATTGGTGGGCGGCTCCAGGGAATAACCGGTCACCACCGCTCCGGCACCGGTCAGAATCCTGCACAGCCAGCTTCCCTTGAACCCGGTATGCCCTGTCACCAGCACCCGTTTTCCGTTATAAAAGTCATATACTTTTTTAAAATCCATGGTTCTACTGCCTTTCCGTTTCTGTCTATTCCCAGATCTTCCATGGAGCTTTCCCGCTGTTCCAGAGCTCTTCCAGCTGATTTTTCTCCCTCTGGGTATCCATGCATTTCCAGAATCCCTCATGGCGGTATGCCATCAGTTCTCCGTTCTTTGCCAGGTTCCGCAGCGGTGCCTGCTCGAACACGGTCTCATCTCCCTCAATATAGTCGAAAATTCCCGGATTCATTACCATGAATCCTCCGTTGATCAGGCTTCCGTCGTCGTCATCTTTTTCCCGGAATGCATGGATCTGCCCTTCGTCCGTGATGTCCAGAACACCGAATCTCTGGCCGATGTTCACCGCGGTGATGGTGGCGATCTTTCCATGATCTCTGTGGAATTTTTCCAGAGCCGACAGATCAATGTCTGCCAGACCGTCTCCGTACGTCAGCATGAACGGTTCATCTCCCACATACTCCCGGATCCGCTTCACACGGCCTCCGGTCATGGTGTTGAGTCCGGTGTCGATCAGCGTCACTTTCCAGGGTTCGGAATAATTGTTGTGAACCTTCATGGTATTGTTGGCCAGGTCAAACGTCACATCCGATGTATGAAGGAAATAGTCTGCAAAAAACTCCTTGACCACATACTGCTTATATCCCAGGCAGATGATAAATTCATTGTATCCATACTGGGAATAATATTTCATGATATGCCACAGAATCGGCTTTTCTCCGATCTCCACCATGGGTTTTGGTTTCAGATGGCTTTCCTCGCTGATCCGTGTCCCGAATCCTCCTGCCAGAATTACTACTTTCATGACAGCCCCTCCTGCTCTTTGGTTTCTTTAAAAATATTCCATCCGTGCTCTTTCAGAATCGTCAGTGCCTCTCTGGTGCCGTCCTTATGGAACTCCAGTCTGCTTTTCAGTTCCTCTTCCGTACGGTTTTCAAAATCCAGCAGCACTTCCCGCACTTCTTCATTATATATTTTCCGGTTGACCCCATGGGAAAATTCTTCCGCCGAAGTCACCAGATTTCCTGCCACAAACACGGCCGCAATCAGGACACTGAGGCCCCGCACCGCTGCCGGACTTATGCTTTTTTCCTTTTTCCTCCTGTAACCCATCCGGGCCGCAAGGCCGAATGTCAGAAGAATTCCCAGGATTCCCACCTGATACTGCAGGGCATACCTGGAACTCATTCCGTAAAGATCATTGGGCATGAAAATCCATCTGGTCACCAGCACCAGAAGATGATTCATGCCGCCTGCTGCCAGAAGCATCAGAGGCAGAATGGTCGTCTCATGAAGCCGGTAATAAAAGTTCATCCAGATGGCCAGGACATAGGCCCCGATCACAAAAAGGCCCAGAAGGCAGAGAACTTCGCCGGGAAGCCATGCCATATGCCTGCTGATTAATTCTACCCCAAAAATCATGGAAGAAAAGGATTTCAAGAAAAATGTAAGGAAAAATTTCGGTTCCCGCATCAGAGCCGTCAGAATCGGTTCATCCACTGCCCCCGAATATTCATATACCGCCTGGGAATTGCTCCACAGATAGAGAAAAAGCGGGAGCACCGTGCATATGCCCAGGATCATCAGCTGTTTTTCGGAGAATCTGCGGTACTTCCCGGCAGTTCCCTGAATCCGGCCCCTTACAAAAAGGAACCCATAGGACAGCAGAAGCGTCATGGAATAAATTGCGCAGTAAGGGCCGGCCACACAGATGGTGGTAAATGCCGGAAACAGAATCAGCCGTATCCGGTCTCCTTTTTTCTCATGCCCCGCATATACCCGGTCCAGCACAAGGTAATTGTAATAAAAGCAGGCAAACGCCAGAAAGTGCGCCCATCCGGTTCCATTATAGAGCATTTCCCATTTGTTCAGGCTGAACATCACCGCCATGACTGCCGCATACCAGACAGAATGAATTCTGTGACTCCTGCTGTAGGATGCCAGCACCAGACCTGCCAGTCCGAAGGACATGACTCCCATGATGCGGTCAAAGGTTACGCTGTATCCGAAAAGACAGACATTGATTCCCCGTTCCAGATAATTGACCGGGATCCTGGTCAGCAGGTCCGGCACAAAAAATTTATCCGGATTCCACACGTCCGGCAGATACGAATTGATCAGACGGATATAATCCGAATACACCATGTCAATGGCTGACCGGTGCAGATATATCAGGTAAAACAGAACTCCCAGAACCGGGAGCACCGGGTAAATGTACTTTCTCACTTGCTTCATTTCTGTCCTCCGGGACCCCTGTGCACATGGTCCGCTGTTTCTTTCTGCTGTACTTTGCTGCCGTCCTACTGCTTCTTTTTCCCGCGTTCCGGTCTGTCCCAGTTCTGCGCGGAAAATGTCCGCAGAAGATCTTCCAGATAATTATACTGGTTCCACGCTTCATCTCTGGAATCAAAATTTTCATGGACGGCCTTGTTTCCGATGATGCGTATTTCATTCAGTTCCCATCTGGATACCCGGTCCAGATAGCCTTTTTCGCCGAGCCATCTGCAGAATTCCTGGTTGGTCATGGGCTTGCTGCTTTTCCTTCCGCGCCGTTTCCCCGTATTCCTGTCCGGTCTGCGGCTGTTCTTTCCGCCTCCGTTTTTTCCGCCTCCGCCTTTCGGCCCGGCAGCAGCAGATGCCGTATTGTCAATTTCTATCCCGACTTCATCTGCCACGGATTTCAGAAGCAGTTCCAGATTCTGGCGTCCTTTCACCATGGCCGCATTATATTCTCCCCTTCGCAGCCATTGTCTTTCCTTTTTCAGTTCTCTCCTGACATCCGATGTAAACATGCCGTGGCCGGTTCTTTTCCAGAAAGCCGCCAGAATGGTTCCCATCATAACTGCCAGGATACAGAGGACTTGGATTTGTCCGTCATCCATTTACACTCTCCTTTCCTTATAAAATTATCTGTTTTCTATTGTTACCACCATGGCCAGATTTTCCTCTCCCCTCTTTTCCTTGGCATTCTTCACATAAAAATTGCAGGAAAATTCAAGAGATATCCGCTGATACGGAGCAGACGGAAGCTCATATTCCATGGAATTGTCCGTAAATACCAGATCCGGAAGCTGCTGGCCGTTCATGGTGATGCGGCAGATTTCATTTCCCGTAATGGTTCCGGGATAATAGCAGGACAGGGTCACTTTTCCTTCTTTTTCTGCCTGGAACACAATTTTGGCATGTTCATCAATCCACCCGTCCTCATAGCTTCCGTATGCAAGGCGGAACCGGTTATCCTTCACAAATGCCGTCACGTCCTGATACGCATTGTTGTCCGGGTCCTCTCTTAGGATCACCATGTCATCGGTGATCTCCTTGAGATCAAAGTCGCTGTCGATAAAGTGTACCTGCAGATCTTTCGTATCCCTGTCCTCCGCGTATACCTTGAAAAAGGTCTCCGCCGTAAAATCACTCATCTCATAGGAATTTCCGATGATATAAATATCCTTTTCGAAAATATCCTCTCCGTATTTGCCGAAGGTTTCCTCTGCCAGGGAATTATACCGCAGCTGGTTGGGCCACAGATGAAGCACCTCCCAGCTGTCTCTGTAGAAACTTTCCACGGGACAGAGAAGAATCAGATAGACAAATACCAGAAGCCCTGCCTTCCCCACATACGCTGACATGTATGCCAGAAACAGCAGGGCAGCAGCATACACCACGTAAACCCAGCGCATCTCCACCCGGATCGTGACACTGGAAGCACCGATGCATAATGCAAAAAATCCCAGAAACAGAAGAACATTTTTCAGATGGAACAGCCTCCGCTCTCCATCCAGGAGCCAGCGTACAAGGAACACGGCCACCATGATTCCCAGTACCACCCAGCATGCCAGAATCAGATTCCGGATTCCTTCCGGTGAATCTTCATATGTCATTCCGCACAGATAATCCGGTCCGGTTCCGACTCCGAAGACAAATCCCACCTGCTGCCACGCATGCTCCACTGCCTCTGCCACGGAAAATGTGTCTTCCACATTCGTTCCGCCCGTCCCCGCCGGAGACAGCGTACCGATGAAGGCCAGTCTGATCAGAAGAATGGCTGCAGCCGTGGCCGCAGACAGAAGGAGCAGCAGCCACTTGGAGACAGAACATTTCTCCGGCTGTTTCTTTCTTCTGCTTTTTCTTCCTTCCGTTTCTTCTCCGCTCTCCCTCTCTGAAGCCGCCGGAGCGCCCAGAAGAAGGGCAAGAAGCAGCAGCGGAAACAATGCCATGTATCTTTCATGGATAAAGCTTGCAGAAAAAAACAGGAGGTTGGCCGCCAGATAGGATTTTGTGTCTCTTTCATTGACATACCGGTACAGAAACCACAGAATGCCGATGGCTGCCCAGAGTCCCATGCTCTCCATGACTCCGTAAAGCTGTCCGATCTGATAATAAGCCATTCTGGACATCAGATATGCCACGGCTGCGGCAATGCTGACAAACTGTCTCCCGCTCATGCGGAAGGCGATTCTGCATATGGAATATGCAATCAGAGCATTCAGCACGATATTGATCGGAACCACCCAGGTCACATGATTGCCGATCACCATGAATTCCAGCCAGGAAATCAGATAATACAGGAAGCGGAAACGGGTGCTTCCCATGGGAAATACATACTCGGAAAAGCTCTGTTCTCCGTAACAGGACCACAGGTACAGATCGTCCATATACAGCCCTTTTATTTCCACGTCCCGGTTCACAAAAAAGGCAACTCCCAGGAGCAGCGCAAAAATCAGCAGGCCGTTTTTTCTTTTTTCAAATTCTTCTGTGATTCTGTCTTTCAAATTCATGGTTTCTTCCCCTTATTGCTGTTCTCCAGCCCAGTATTTCAGCGAAAATTCCCTCAGGACGCCTTCCGGGTCCCCGGGCGGCTCCGGCTCCGGATCAAACCGTCCCAGAGCATGGCCGTTTTCGTACAGGATCTCTGTCATGTATCCCTTTTCCAGCATGGCGGTCACATTGTCCCACCCGTCGGATCCGGGTCTCAGATACCCGCTTTCCAGATAAATGTACTCCGTTTCTGCGTAATTCAGATAGCATACCAGCGCCTCCGGGCTGGCTGCAATATAGCGGTTGCCGTCACTGCCTTCAATGTCCGTATAGCTCTGGGCATTGCATGGAAACAGAAGCATTTCCGGCTGTTCCCCGAATACCAGAACTCTGGTACGGCCGTCGGCCGCCAGGATTTCCCAGATCTGACGGTTGCCGCCTTCCTTTAAAATTCTTTCATTTTCTGCCCTGTGGTCGTAATATCCCCCGTGCACCACCCGTACGGGTGTCAGCCCCAGAGTCCCTGCCCAGTTGCTTACTGCCATGACCGTAATATTGAACACCGCCACGGGAACCAGCATTTCCACGGTCAGATGCGCAAACGTGGAATTTTCAAATTTTCCGATGACCACCACTGCCAGAATGGTCATAAGACAGTAAAGCAGCATGAAATAATTCCCGTCCACCTGCCAGAGCAGATACAGGGCAGCCAGGCTGGCGGCTCCGGTTGTCACAAACATCCACACCAGACATCTCAGAGGCTGTTTTTCCCTGTTTTTCAGCTTCCTGGTTTTTACCAGTGCCGGGGTCAGAAGCAGGACAGAAAAAATAAGCATGAAAGAAGTCCCCCATGCAATCCTGACATGAGCCATATCTTCGCCCACAGGTGCCAGAAGCACACCGTAAAGCCGTTTTAACATATGAACCGCTCCCGACCGGGTAAACAGATCCCCTCCGTTGGACGGAATCTCCGCAAACCAGAACGGGTATTTTACATAAAAGCCCAGCTTTTCCCAGATACTGTAAAAAACGGAAGTCACCGGAATTCCCGTAAGCCGCAGAGTCCTCAGCCACACAAATCCCCACATGGCAGTCATGGGAATCAGGGTGTACCACAGACTGCCCTTCCATTTTATACGCAGCTGCCCCGTAAAAAACATATATCCCACGGCCGTTCCCATGAGCACCGTGGAAAACACCAGGGCCGTCGGTTTCATAACCATGGACAGAATAAAGGCATCTGCCGCCAGAATCAGAAAACTGCTCCTGCGTTTCTTCAGATACATCATGAGAAAGCAGACCATGATAATCTGACAGAGTACGGTCACCATATCTGTTTTGGCTGACACAGCCATATTCATAATTCCAGGAATGCAGGAAAGGAGAGCCGCGCAAAGAAGCCCGTAGCGTCTTCCCACAAACAGTTCCGCCGTCTTTCCGGCACTCACCAGAAGCCCAAGAGCCGCCCATACCTGAAACGCCAGAACAAATCCATAGGAAGGCAGGCCGGACAGCGGAAGCAGAAGAATCTCCATTCCCTTGGGGTAAGTATACACCACGTGAATGCTGCCCAGATTTTCGTATATTCCGTTCTCATTGTTCAGAATGTATTCTGACCTGAGGCCGTAATGAAGGGAGTCATAATCCAGGCAGATATTCATTCTACCTGCCTGCATCAGAAGGAGCGCCAGCATCACGGACAGAAGTATGGCCGCAGACCAGGCCATGGGCTTTCTTTCTGCGGCTGCAGGCCGCGGTTTTTCTGCTCTCATCCTGGAAGCAGTCCATAAGCCTGCAAGCCGCGGAATCAGAAACAGCGCCGCCAGAAGCACAGCAAAAATCCGGATATGGACAATGCTTCCAATCCCGGCAAGAGACATCAGACAATAAATGAGAATCAGGCAGCCGCTCCCCAGAACAAAATCCGCCATGGCAGTAATTTCATGAAATTCCACCAGGCCACAGCCGTCCCAGAGCCGGTCCATACCTGAAACCGTCCGTTTTCTCCGGCGTCCTGCAGCAGCTCCCAGATGCCTGACTGCCATGCCCACCCGGAGGATCAGAGCACAGTAAGCCCCGGCCGCCAGCAGAGGCAGAAATGCCTGATGGAGCCAGGTAAAAACGGCCGTGACCAGGGCAAGTCCCCCCAGCCTGGACCGCAGGGTCCTGGCTCTGCGGAAAATCAGGAAAAACACGGCGAACAGGACTGCCGTTTCCATCAGCAGCCCCATGCTTTCCGGCTCCCAGAGCCGGTCACCGTCAATTCCTGTTACATAAATCTGGCCGACGCCAATCAGCAATGCAACAGCTGTCACCATTGCCAGAATAACGACCGAAATCCACTCCTGTTTTCTCATGTCCACCCCGTGTCTGCCCCGTTCTCTTTTCAGGATCTCATCTCCTGCTCCGGATCAGGACAGGGTACTGCTATCTGTCGTAAAATCTTTCCTCCAGCATCAGGCAGAGGGCATGATACACCGGCAGATGAAGTTCCTGGATCTTGAATGTTTCTCTTTCCGGAACAATCACAGCCGCATCGGCAAAGGCCGCCAGCTTTCCTCCGTCCTTGCCTGTAAGTCCGATCACCTTCATCCCCTTGGCCCGGGCTGTTACTGCAGCATACATGACGTTTTCCGCATTTCCCGATGTACTGATTCCCAGAAATACGTCACCCTTTTTTCCGTATCCGTTTACCTGCTGAGCATAGGAAAGCATTCCGTCCACATCATTGGCAAATGCAGAAGAGAGCGCCGCATGGCAGGTGAGAGCAATGGCCGGCAGTCCTCCCTGAAGTTTTTCCGCCAGTTCCGTTCCGCGGACCGCATCGGCAGCCTTCAGCGCCTCTGCCATCCTGCAGTCCACCGGGCGGCGCTTCACAAAGCCCTTCATCAGTTCTCCCACAATATGCTCTGAGTCCGCCGCACTTCCTCCGTTGCCCGCTGCCAGAAGTTTTCCGCCTCCGGCAAAGCCGGCTTCCAGGATCTCATACACATCTGCGATATCTTTTCTGACGCCTTTCAGAACCGGATATCTCTCCAGCAGTTCTTCCAGAATTTTTTCTATATTTTCCTGCATGATTTTCTCCTGTTCGTAATCTCTCATTGACAGGTTTTCCCCGCCTGTGTTTCATTTTATCATATCTGCGGCCGTCTTTCCACCTGCTTTTCATCTTTCTTTCCGTTGTTTTCCTTCCGGCTTTCCTGATTTCCGGATTTTTCCCATATTCTTCCTTTTCCATACAAAAACAGGCGATACCATGTTTGCATCCATGTATCGCCTGCCGGGACCGGAAACCGGTCTCCTGTAACCTGTACATCGGGTCCGGAATGACCGGTTCCGGATCCGTATCTCGATAAGGGGGAAATATTTCGTTTCTCAGAAGCCGGCTGCCCGGCATATATCCGGTGCTTCCGGCATTTTCTTCCGTGCGCTTCCGGCTGTAAGTCCGGATCACAGAAGCTCAATAAATGCTGCCATTCTGGTATTGATCTGCTCAATATCGGCCTGGGAATAATCCGTTTCCACAACCGTATACGGAATTCCCTTTTTTTCCTTCACAAGTTTTCTTACCATGGCAGTTTCCACATTGTAGGTATGGCATGCCTGGAGAACCAGATCCACAACTCCATCCACGTGGAAATCATCGATCAGCTGTTCCAGAAGCTGCATTCTGGCGGGGTTGGGAGACATACAGGAACATCCGATATTCAGATACTTCCTGGCCAGTGCATCGTATACATCCGGGTTTTCCTCATCCACCGGGGACAGAGGCTTCATTCCCGAACAGTTTTCGAAACATACCACAACACCGCCGTTGGCCTCAATGGCCTTTACCACTTTCAGCGCGGCACCGCCTGACGGAGATCCGGTCAGAAGAATTCTTGCCTTCTTTCCGATGTTCTTTCCCGCTGCATACTCTTCTTCAATTTTATCTGTCACGGCATTCAGTTCGTCTGCCAGCTTTTCCGTATTGATATTAAAGCCGGAGCCGTAAACCGTATTGACAATATCCAGACCGTAAACCGGAGCCGGATCCAGCGTCATCACATACTGCAGCCGGTGCAGCGCCGCCTGAATTCCGTTTCTCTGATGAATCTGGGCACGGATGGCCTCCTCGGTAATCACGGTTTCAAACCGTTTTTCCAGTTCTTCCTTAAACCGGATCAGTTCCTGACGATACATCTGGATTCCCGCCTCCGACTGACGGTTGGGAAGTTCTATCACATATACCGGCTTAAACTCTGCCAGCATCTCATACATTTTCTTTTTTCCGTCACAGGTGGTTTCACCCACCACCAGATCCGAGAAGTAAAAAAAAGGACATTTGTCTGTTTTGGCAAATCCGTAGCTGGACTTGATCAGGGGACAGAGGTTCCTGGGCAGGTCTTTTTCAGCATCCGGAATCGTTTCATCGGAAACGGAACAGAGTCCCACCACCGCAGCTCCCATGGCATTGGGAATTTCTCTGGGAAGATAGGTACAGAAAACTCCCACCACGGGAATTCCCTTCTCCTTATATTCCTTGATCGTCAGAAATGACTGTTTTCTTGCATCCGCAAACTCTTCAAAAATTTCCGGCAGGTCTTTTCTCAGTTCCATATTAACATCCTTTCCTTTCCCGCATTCCGGCATCCGGTGGCTATGAAATGCGCCTGTACCCCAGAACTGCCGCCCCTATGGCACCTGTATACTGCGCCAGCGGGTCCGTAAACATTGTCCCGGTTTCCATATAATATCCCAGGACTTCTTTCATGATCTCCAGCTGGGCCAGGCCTCCGGAGAAGAACACGCGTGCATGTTTCGGGGCGATCCTCTGGGCAAAGACCGCCGTCCGCCGGCAGATGGAATGAACACAGCCGAGAACAATATCTCCCGGATGCTTTTCCTGCGCCAGAAGTCCCACGATTTCACTTTCCGCAAACACCGCACACATGCTGTTGATGGGAATGGGGGTCCGCCCCTTTACAAATTCATCCAGATGACTGATATCACTTCCGATGCGTCCCATGATCATTTCCAGGAATCTGCCGGTTCCGGCTGCGCATTTGTCATTCATAAGAAAATCCGTAATCTGTCCCTGACCGTCCAGAAGAATGACCTTGCAGTCCTGTCCTCCGATGTCAATGACGACTTCGCATCCCGGACAGAGATAGGCCGCACCGGCTCCATGGCATGTGATTTCCGTGATCTTCCTGTCCGCTTCTTTCAGCAGTTCACGGCCATACCCTGTTGTCACCACGATTCCCGTATCCCCGGAAACCATTTCCGAATACAGATCCCTTAAAACTTTTCCCGGATTCATGGCCGTCGGCTGCATTCTGCAGGCCGTCACCGATGTGCCGTCAAACAGAACTCCCTTGGTCATGGTCGAGCCGGAATCAATCCCCAAGCTAAGCATGCGGTCTCCCCTTTTCTTTATTCAACGTCTTACATTATAACGGATTCGTGTTTCTCCGTCCAATCGATAAAATATATATGTTTTTTCCGATGGATTGAAAAAGCAAATCAAAAAAGCGCCGCAGAACCGATCAGAGATCCGTTCTGCAGCGCCTGTGTCTGCTTTTCTGTGGCGGATAAAATTACTTAAGAGTGATCTTAGCGCCTTCAGCTTCCAGCTTGGTCTTGATGTCGTTTGCTTCTTCCTTGGAAGCGCCTGCCTTCAGCACCTTCGGAGCGCCGTCAACAACGTCTTTTGCTTCCTTAAGGCCAAGGCCTGTTACTTCACGAACAACCTTGATAACTTTAACCTTGTTCGGGCCAACTTCTGTAAGTTCTACGTCGAACTCAGTCTTCTCTTCCTCAGCTGCTGCTGCGCCGGCACCTGCTGCTGCAACAACAACGCCTGCTGCTGCGGATACGCCGAACTCTTCCTCACATGCTTTTACTAATTCATTTAATTCCAGTACGGATAATTCCTTGATAGCTTCGATAAATTCAGCTGTAGTTAACTTTGCCATTGTATTTACCTCCATAAATATTTTATATACTCGTTTGCTTTTCCTGTTTCATCATGCAGCCGGTTTCACGTATTCTCCGGTTCCATGAGCAGCACCCCTGCGGTCAGGCCGCCGGCGCCGGAAATTTTTTATGCTTCTGCAGAGCCGCCGTTCTGTGCTTCTGCGATCTGATTGAGAACGCGTGCCAGATTTGCAATGGGGGACTGCATGCTGCCAAACAGTCTTCCAAGAAGAACTTCTCTGGACGGAATGGTTGCAATAACCTGAATTCCCTTCTGGTCATAGTATGTTCCGTCTACAACGCCGCCCTTTAATTCAAGCTTGTCAGCTGTCTTTGCAAACTGAGCAAGAATTCTTGCGGGAGCAGTGGCGTCTTCCTTGGATACTGCCAATGCTGTCGGTCCTTCAAGATTTGCCTCAAGAGCTTCAAATTCTGTTCCCTTTGCAGCGAAGCGGATCATGGTATTCTTATATACTTTATAAGTAACACCGGCTTCTCTTAACTGTTTACGAAGAAGTGTATCCTGCTCAACAGTCAGTCCGCGGTAATCAACGACAACTGCAGACTTCGCTCCGTTGAAAAGTTCAGCAATCTCAGCTACGATCGGCTGCTTTAATTCAACTTTTGCCATGAATGGTTTACCTCCTGTTTTATTTTGGACGCAGCCGCTTCCTTCTGTCTTTTCTGCAGGCATTCCGCAGAACAGACCGGAATCCGGCCACTCGTATTGTAAAGCCGTCACAGCACTCAAAAACCTTGTCTTATAAGAAATAGAAAGGCCTCTCTGTCCGAACGACAGAGAGGTCTACAAAATTCCTGTGTGAGTTTTGCATATTCCTCGGCAGGTGTTTTTACCTTACGCCTTACGGCACCTGCTGTCTTCGGCATTCAATACTCGCGTATTGTATCATGATATATTCAGAATGTCAATCACTTTTCAAAACTAGTTCATTAATTTCGCTACGTTCAGCTTAACGCCCGGTCCCATGGTGGAAGTAAGCGTTACGCTCTTTAAGTAAGCGCCCTTAACGGTGCTGGGTTTTGCTTTCATGATTGCATCCATAAGCGTCTGGAAGTTGTCCGCCAACTGTTCTTCTGTGAAAGAAGCCTTACCTACTGGCACATGGATAATGTTGGTCTTATCGAGTCTGTACTCAATCTTACCGGCTTTGATCTCGTTGATTGCTTTTGTAACGTCCATGGTTACGGTGCCGGCCTTCGGGTTCGGCATTAAGCCCTTCGGTCCAAGTACACGGCCCAGACGTCCTACAACGCCCATCATGTCCGGAGTTGCAACAACAACGTCAAAATCCAGCCAGCCTTCGTTCTGGATCTTCGGAATCAGTTCCTCTGCTCCTACGTAATCAGCACCTGCTGCAGCTGCCTCATCAGCCTTCGGTCCCTTTGCGAATACAAGGATTCTTACGGTCTTTCCTGTTCCGTGAGGCAGAACAACTGCACCGCGGATCTGCTGGTCAGCATGACGTCCGTCACAGCCTGTTCTCAGGTGAGCCTCGATAGTCTCATCAAATTTTGCAACAGCGGCTTTCTTAACCAGTGCGATAGCCTCTGCTGTATCATAAAGAGTAGTGCGGTCGATAGCTTTTGCCGCCTCTACGTATCTTTTTCCTCTTTTCATTCTAAAATAACCTCCTGTGGTGTTGACGGGGATTTTCCCTCCCACGTTCTTGTTGCTGGATTGTCTTCTGGCCTGCACCAGAACCCGCTCCTGGGCCTGCACTAAAACTCGCCCTTCGCCTTCGGCTCACGCTCGTTAAGTGCTTTTCGGGTTGTTCACTCCACTAACCTCGCATTCACTCCGTTCCTGCTCGTTAAGGGTCGTGAACGGGCTCGCACTAGAACTCGCCCTTCGCCTTCGGCTCGCGCTCGTTAAGTGCTTTAGCCCTCTACCTTGATGCCCATGCTCTTGGCTGTACCTTCGATCATGCTGGTGGCAGCCTCGATGCTTGCTGCGTTCAGGTCAGGCATTTTAAGCTCAGCGATCTTCTGAACTTCTGCTCTGGTCAGAGTTGCTACCTTTGTCTTGTTCGGTGTTGCGGAACCGGATTTGATCTTGGCAGCCTTCTTTAACAATACAGCAGCCGGCGGAGTCTTGGTGATGAAGCTGAAGCTTCTGTCCGCATATACTGTAATCACAACCGGGATGATCATGTCGCCCTGATCAGCAGTCCTTGCATTGAACTCTTTGGTAAACTGTACGATGTTGACACCGTGCTGACCAAGAGCCGGACCAACTGGCGGAGCCGGCGTAGCCTTTCCGGCCGGAATCTGCAATTTAATATAACCTGTTACTTTCTTTGCCATAATTAGGCACCTCCTAAATCATGTGGTAATGTCGGGGATTTCCCTCCCACGCGTCTTTCCGCCGTCCGGATTCTGTCCCGTTTCCGGGCCAGCCCGTCACAGCCAAGGCGCTCTCTGTTACATCTTCTTTACTTCAGAAAAGTTCAGTTCAACCGGTGTTTCACGGCCGAACATTTCGACGTTGATCGTAAGAGACTGTTTGGACTCATTGACGGATCTTACAACACCTACCGTATCCTTCCATGCACCGGCCATGACGACCACGGTGTCTCCCACAGCAAACTCAACGACGACTCCGGTTGTCTTAAAGCCGAGGTTCTGCATTTCTTCCTCTGTCAGAGGCACCGGCTTGGAGCCCGGTCCTACGAATCCGGTCACGCCTCTTGTATTCCGGACCACATACCATGTGTCATCATTCATGACCATATGGATCAGCACATAACCCGGAAACATCTTGCGCTCCACCTGCTTCTGAGCACCGTTCTTCAGCTCAATTACTTCTTCCATCGGGACAGAAACCTCTAAAATCTGATCCTGAAGCCCTCTGTTCTCGATCGTCTTTTCGATGTCAACCTTTACCTTATTCTCATATCCGGAATAAGTGTGTACAACATACCATTGCGCTTCTGACATATGCTCACCTCATCCTTAACCAATCAATACATTCAGGCCAAACTTGATAATCAGGTCCAGGACTGCGATGATGAAACCCAGCGCTACAGTTACGGAAACGACAGCGATCGTCCTTTTCGTCAGATCTTCTTTATCCGGCCAGATAATTTTCCTGAATTCGGATTTCAGACCTTTGACAAAGTCCTTTTTGGGAGCTTTGTCATTACTTACTGTTTCTCCCATAAATTCACGTCCTTTTGAAAACCGGATTACTTAGTTTCTTTGTGCATCGTATGTCTCTTGCAGAATCTGCAGTACTTCTTTGTTTCCATGCGGTCCGGATGAGTTTTCTTATCCTTCGTCATGTTGTAGTTGCGCTGCTTGCATTCCGTGCATGCCAGTGTAATCTTTGTGCGCACGACTTCCACCTCCGTTTGATTCTTTGTAAGGCGGTCTCCTTTCTCTGCCCTTTTCAGCTATCGTAATTTTGAGCATAAAAAAAAGACCTATGTTCTTCCATTCGCCCGACCATTGTATCACAGAAATACATATACGTCAAGGCATTTCTCCCCGGAAACGCCGCAAAGCCCTTTATTCAAGGGATTTTTTCCATATTTTTCCGGCATTCCCGGGGGAAAGAAGTCAGTTAAGGTCTCACAATTGAACCGGCCATGGCCATTTTTTCGGCAATTTCATACATATTTGTGACGCTTCCCACCTGAAGCTTTTCAGACAGTCCGTAGAAATTCAGGCAGGTGCCGCAGGTCAGGATCTCCACGCCCTGTGCCTCCAGAGTCTTTAAGTCCTCCAGGGACTCCGAACCCTCTGCAGACAGCTTTGCGCCTCCGTTGTAAAGAAGAACTGTTTCCGGAAGAGTTTCCAGCTTTGTAAGAGCAAACACAAAGCCTTTCATCAGAATCTTTCCCAGTTCTTCGTTTCCTCCGCCCATCTGGTCAGACGAAAGCACCACAACAAATCCCTTTTTCCTTTCGTCCGGGATGCAGGAAACCGCGTCCTGCGCCTGAACCGTTTCCGTCTGTTTTCCGTTCACATGAAATACCACTTCATATTCCCCTTCTCCCTTTTTGGAAGAAGATGTTTCAAATCCTGAATGTTTTCCAAGTTTGGTGACATTTTGTACGGCGATCTCGTTGTCCACCAGGACCTTCAGTTCCCCGTTCTCCATATCCTTCAGCGCTTCCCTGGCCATCATCACCGGCTGCGGGCACGCATATCCTCTGGCATCCACAATTTTTTCCATCAGACACAACCTCCATCTCTGCAATATTCATACAAGGTCCAGATCAGCTATATTTTAACTCTGCCCGGCACCATGCGCAAGATTTCCTGCTTCCTGCATGTATAGAATTTTACATGGATCTTTTATGTTTCCATCGTTTTTTTCTTTAGCATCCGTGCTCACGGAACATGCGCTGGTAAATATGAATGTCCAGACGGCGTCCGAATTTCTTCCCTGCCTCCCGGATCGTTCCGCACAGCGTAAATCCGAATTCCCGGTGAAGAATCATGCTTCCCTCGTTTTCTCCTGATATCACGGATATTACGGAATGGATATCCGGCCGTCTCCCGGCCTCTTCCAGAATCGCTCCCATCAGCGCCCTGGCAATTCCCTGTCTTCTGAAATTCCGGTCTACGTACAGGGACAGCTCCACCGTTTCCTCATATGCTTCCCTGGCACGGTAAGCGGAAAGACTGGCATATCCCACCGGCCTTCCGTCCTTTTCCGCCACAAGCAGAGGATGGTTTCCCCGGTTATGGTCCGTCAGCCACCGGCGGCGTTCCTCCAGAGTTCTGGGCGTCATATCAAAGGTGGCTGTACCGTGTTCCACCTCGTAATTATATATGGAAAGAAGTGCTTCCAGATCTTCTTCCCGTGCCGTTCTGATGATCATGTTTCCAGTCCTTTCCTATCTGCCCCCGGTAATGCAGGCCGCCATGAAATATACCTTTTTCACACCGCCCTGCTTAAGGATTCCGGCACAGGCTTCCATGGTGCTTCCTGTGGTATAAATATCGTCCACAAGAATCACCGTCTCCGGAACCCGTCTTCCTTCCGGCAGATTCATCTCAAATGCACCTCGCAGATTTTCAAGACGCTCCCCGGGCGTCAGATCCTTCTGCGGACGGGTTTTCCGGCGGCGCACCAGCAGATCCGGCCACACCGGAATTCCCAGCTGTTCTCCGATCCTGTCTGCCAGTACTTCCGCCTGATTGAATCCCCGGGACTTTTTTCTGGACGGATGAACCGGCACCGGAACCAGAGCTTCCGCCCCCATGCCTTCTGCCCGCTTCCGGAAACGTGCCGCCATGGCAGCGCCGTAAAAATCCAGATACTCCCGGCGGTTTCCGTATTTGATCCCTGCCATGGACCTCCGGGCTGTTTCGTCATAATTCAGAAGCGCCATGCCGGATTCAAAAGAATGTTTCCGTTTTCCGCAGTCCCGGCAGTATTCGTCCGAACTCAGCGGAATCTCTTTTCCGCAGCTCCGGCAGACAGGCGGAGACGTAAAGGACAGTTTCTGAAAACAGTCCCGGCAGATCAGACTGCCGGGCGGTTCCGTGATCTCTCCGCAGACCGGACACCGTCTGGGAAAAATAATATTGAGAAAAAAGTCTTTGTTCAATCCGTTTCCTTTCAGCGCAGATGCCTAGAATTCGATCTCCAGGATTCTTTCTTTAAGACCTGAATACCGCTTCTGTTCCGTTTCATTGTCCACCATGGCCTGAAAAACCCCGGGAAGCCCCACAAGACACACACAGGTCCTGGCTCTGGTCACGGCAGTATAGATAAGATTTCTGGTCATCAGCATTTTAGGCCCGGTGTGAACCGGAATCACCACCGCCGGATATTCGCTTCCCTGAGATTTATGTATGGTGATGGCATACGCCAGTTCCAGCTCTTCCAGCTGTCTGAAACTGTACTCCGCCATTCTTCCCTCATCAAATTCCACCGTCAGGGTTTCCGCAAACGAATCGATGGTACGGATCACCCCGGTATCCCCGTTGAAGACGCCGGTTCCCTTATCCACCGGAATTCCGTATCGGTTCCGGATTTCCCACTCCATCTGATAGTTGTTCCGGATCTGCATGACCTTGTCCCCGGTGCGGAATATGGTACCTCCGTACTCCTTCTCCTGTCTGTCCGGCGCCGGCGGATTGAAATGTTCCTGCAGGACCCGGTTCAGCTGTTCCACTCCAAGGGCGCCCTTGCGCATGGGTGTCATGATCTGGATCTCAGCAGTCTCCGCTCCCACATATCCGGGAAGCTTGTCCTGCACAAGAACAATCATATCCTTTATGATATCCGCGGGATGTTCTCTGCGGATGAAAAGAAAATCCCTGCTTCTCTTATCCAGAGGGACCCGCTCCCCTGCGTTGATTTTATGGGCATTGACAATGATATCGCTCTGGGCTGCCTGCCGGAAGATCTTCGTCAGTTTTACCACAGGAAATTTCCCGGAATCGATGATGTCTTTCAGCACATTTCCCGGCCCCACGCTGGGCAGCTGGTTCACATCTCCCACAAGAATCAGCCGGGTTCCCACATTGACTGCTTTAAGAAGCGCATGCATCAGGGTAATGTCCACCATGGACATTTCATCAATGATCAGCACATCCGCATCCAGAGGATTGGTCTCATTCCGTTCAAAATGCATTCCTTCCAGCCTGTTTTCCGCAATCCCCGCCTGGCCTCCTTCACCGCCTGCGCCTCTGCCCGCAGGGCCAGATGAAGGGATTCCCGTCAGTTCCAGAAGCCGGTGGATGGTTTTTGCCTCGTATCCGGTGGTCTCCGACATGCGTTTGGCTGCTCTGCCGGTGGGCGCCGCCAGCAGAATCTCCATGTCATCCTGCTCGAAATACTGTATGATCGTATTGATGGTGGTGGTCTTTCCGGTTCCCGGGCCGCCCGTAATGATCAGAAGTCCGCTGTTCACAGCCTGGAGCACAGCCTCTTCCTGATGCTCATCCAGATGAATCTCCTCCGCTTCCGAAATGGCGGAAAGCCTCTTTCTGATCTGATCTGCCGGTACATGATCCTTCACATTCAGATCATGAAGCATCCGTGCCGTATTCAGTTCCATATAGTAAAACTGTGCCGGATATACGATCCTGACACCGTTCTTTTCTTTCACCACCAGCTTTTTTTCCATCTGCAGATCCACCAGATGCTTTTCCATGTGCTCCGGTTCCGCATTCAGAAGTTCGGCGGCGTTCCGGTACAGTTCCTCTTCCGGCAGACAGGTATGTCCGTTTCCCACAGCCTGAAGAAGCGTATAGAACAGACCGCTTTTCATTCTGTAATCCGAGTCCGTAAAGATTCCCACTTTCCGGGCAATCTCATCCGCAATCTTGAACCCCACGCCCTGAATGTCATCTGCCAGCTGATAGGGGTTTTCCTGTACCACCGAATATGCCGCCGGCCCGTAATGCCGGTAGATCTTTACAGCCAGGTTCATGGAAATTCCGTACTGCTGGAGGAACAGCATGGCCTGGCGCATATCCCGTTTTTCTTCCACCTGGGCGCTGATCTCCATGGCCATCCGCTCTGAAATGCCTTTTACCTCGGACAGTCTTTCCGGCTCTTCTTCCATGATCCGGAACGTATCCTGTCCGAATTTTTTCACGATCCTGGAAGCTAAAGCAGCTCCGATGCCTTTGATCGCACCGGAGCCCAGATATCGTTCCATGGCCAGCGTATTTTCGGGAGCCTTGATCTCATAGCTCTCCACTGCCAGCTGTTCACCGTAAATGGAATGTTCCACCATCCGTCCCGTGGCCTCAATCAGCTCCCCTTCACTGATATAGTGAAAAGTTCCCACCAGGATATATTCTTCCTTCCCGTCCGTGACGCTGAGGACCGAATAGCCGTTTTCTTCATTACGGTATTTTATTTTTTCCACATACCCTTTTACTGTTGCCATACACACTCATACGGCGCAGCATCAGTCTTCCGCGCCTTTTCCGCCGCCATGGGCGAACTCAATGAATTTTCCGGTTCCGATCGCCACCGCAGTCAGCGGCTCCTCGGCGATCATTGTGTTGATTCCCGTCTTCTCTTCGATCAGGGCATCCAGTCCTGAAAGCAGGGAACCGCCTCCGGTCAGTACAATGCCGCGGTCAAAAATATCGGCAGCCAGTTCCGGTGGCGTACGTTCCAGAACGCTGTGAACCGCATCCACAATCTGAAGTGCCGGCTCTTTCAGTGCCTCCAGTGTTTCATCGGAAGTCACCACGATGGTCTTCGGAAGGCCTGTCACCAGGTTTCTGCCGCGTACTTCCATGGTTACCAGTTCCGGGCGGCGGTAAGCCGCACCGATATTGATCTTGATCTCCTCGGCTGTTCTTTCACCGATCAGAAGATTGTGCTTCTTTCTCATATAACGCACCAGCGCCTCATCAAAGTCGTCTCCGGCCACCTTGATGGATGTGCTCACAACGGTGCCGCCCAGAGAAATCACTGCGATATCCGCAGTACCGCCTCCGATATCCACGATCATGTTTCCGCATGCCTTGGAAATATCAATTCCGGCTCCGATGGCGGCGGCTACCGGCTCCTCAATGATACATACTTCCCTTGCTCCGGCATTATAGGTAGCATCCTCAACCGCCTTCTTCTCCACTTCCGTGGCTCCGCTGGGAATGCAGACTGCAATTCTCGGCTTTCTCAGAGTCCTCTTTCCCACAGCCTTGTCAATAAAATATTTCAGCATTTTTTCTGTAACGGTATAATCGGAAATAACGCCCTTGCGGAGCGGACGCACGGCCACGATATTGCCGGGAGTACGTCCGATCATCAGCCGCGCTTCCTCACCGAACGTAATAATCTTGTTTGTATCCCGGTCCAGTGCAACCACAGACGGCTCCTTGAGCACAACGCCTTTTCCTTTAATGTACACCAGAATGCTGGCCGTACCCAAATCAATTCCAATGTCATTTGACATCATCATTGCCATTTTCCTCCTGTTTTTCCTTAACTTCTCTTGTCCATCATCTATATTTTCGTTATGTACCCGTCAGGGCACGGAATATCAATCTTATTATATACAAAACCCTATGGTTTTTAAAGAGTTTTTTTCATTTTTCACACCTCCTTAAGCAAATTTATTTTTTTTTTATCGGCACTACACAGTTTGGACACATTTTTTCCCTATAATACAATTACGTTATCCGAAAGGATAACCTGCCTTTGTTTCAAGTGGTTCACTTGAACACACAAAGCTTTTTCATACTCATACCGGGCGGGCAACCGTCCGGTCCCCCTTGACTTTCTGCTCCGCTTCTGCGGAGCTTTTTTATGTCCGGCACAATTTCTGTTTGTTCTCTTTTCGTATAATCTTTCTTTTTTCTGTCAATTCTTGACATTTTTCTGAACTTTATTCTCATTTTCTCTCTTTCATGTTAATATAAAGACAAAGAAACCATTTCCCTGTTTTTCAGACATGAAAGGAGATATTATGCCGTTTAATCTGATTGTTCCCCTTGTGGCAGCTGTCATTCTGCTGGTTCTTTTCATTCTTATTATTACCCAGGGATATGTGAAGGCTCCGCCGGACCACGCATATATCATTTCCGGCCTCAGAAAAGAGCCGAGAATCCTTGTGGGACGGGCAGGCTTCAAAATCCCGTTTTTTGAGCAGCTGGACAAACTGTATCTGGGCCAGATCACCGTTGATATCAAAACCGATGAATATATTCCCACCAATGACTTCATCAATGTCATGGTGGACGCCGTCGCCAAGGTACGGGTGGCGGACGACCCCGCCCAGATGAAACTGGCCATGAGAAACTTTCTTAATAAGGAAGCCGGAAAAATTGCCGCGGATCTTCAGGATTCCCTTCAGGGCAACATGCGTGAGATCATCGGTACCCTGACGCTGCGGGCCATCAACACAGACAGGGATTCTTTCTCTGATCAGGTGATGGCCAAAGCTTCCAAAGACATGGAAAAGCTGGGAATCGACATTCTCTCCTGCAATATCCAGAATGTCACCGATGAACACGGACTGATCCAGGATCTCGGTATGGACAATACTTCAAAAATCCGGAAAGATGCTTCCATCGCGAAAGCAGAAGCGGAAAGGGATATTGCCATTGCCCAGGCGGCAGCCGACAAGGCCGCCAATGACGCGCGTGTACTGGCAGAAACAGAAATCGCCCAGAAAAACAACGAGCTTTCCATTACCAAGGCTGAACTCCAGAAAGCTTCAGATACAAAAAAGGCAGAAGCGGACGCAGCATATGAAATCCAGAAGCAGGAACAGCAGCGGACCATCCAGACTGCCACAGTCAACGCACAGATTGCCCGGGCAGAGCGCGAAGCTGAACTGAGACGTCAGGAAGTTGCCGTACAGCAGCAGGCACTGGAGGCGGAAATCAATAAAAAAGCCGATGCCGACCGGTATGCCATCGAACAGGCAGCGGCGGCGGAACTCACCAGACGTCAGCGGGAAGCGGAAGCCAGACAGTACGAGCAGGAAAAAGAAGCCGCCGCAAAGAAGGCCCGGGCAGAAGCGGAGAAATACGCCATGCTCCAGGAAGCCGAGGGAATCCGTGCCCGCGGAGAAGCCGAGGCCGCTGCCATTCAGGCAAAAGCTCTGGCAGAAGCGGAAGGTATGGAAAAGAAGGCGGAGGCCTATCAGAAATACAACAGAGCCGCCATGGCAGAAATGATGATCAAGGTGCTTCCGGAAATTGCCGGCAAAATCGCAGAGCCTCTGTCCCAGATTGAAAAAATCACAATCATCGGAGGTGACGGCAGCGGAAACGGAGTCGGATCTGTCGCCGGCAACGTACCGGTGGTCATGGCTCGCCTGTTTGAATCCATGAAGGAAGCCACCGGTGTGGATCTGGCTGAAATCATGAGGGCAGACACCTATGACGCCAAAGTCACCAGAAACGTGAACCTGTCAGGCGTCCCGGATCTTGCCTCCGGCAGTTCCCAAAACAGCCGGACCGCTTCTGCAGCTTCTTCCCCCGAAACCTCCCGGACTCCCGGCAGTGCTCCGGGTACCGGGGAAGCTTAACTTTCTGTTTTGAAATGATTTAAGATTTTGTAATTTTTTTCATACTTCTTTCAGGAACTTTCCACAGTTTGGACATAACTTTATGGCATAATGTAAACAATCAGCTGAGGAATGATTCCCGGCTGATTCCTCCCCCCAGACAAGAGACCACTTTTTCATATATACCAACATTTCCTATATGTGCAGCAGAAATCCCGGCCGGAAAGCCGGGATTTCTGCTGTTTCAGGGACTGTGATTTTCACATTTGGCCCCGGATATTCTTGCCAAATTTTCTGTTTTGCCGTATCATAGAAATTGCAGAACTTTTTTCAGGAGGCGTATTCATGCTGACCTATACCTGGTATCACTGGCTGGCTTTTTTCTATTTTTACTGTTTTTTCGGGTGGATCTTTGAATCTTCCTATGTTTCCATAAAAATGAAGCACTTTGTCAACAGAGGATTCCTGCGCCTCCCCATGCTGCCTTTATACGGAAGCGGCGCAGTCATGATGCTCTGGGTTTCCCTCCCGTTTCAGGACAGCCTGTTCCTGACATACCTGTCCGGCATGGCAGGCGCCACAGTGCTGGAATACGTTACCGGCTGGGCCATGGAACTTCTGTTCAAAGTCCGTTACTGGGATTACAGCAGCCAGAAATATAATCTTAACGGCTATATCTGTCTCAGTTCCTCCATTGCCTGGGGATTTCTGACAATCCTGATGACCGAAGTCATCCATCAGCCCATTGCGCGTCTGGTCACCAGCTGCCCTCCTCTGCTCTGTATCTTTATGGTAACGGCGGTCAGCGTGGTCTTTGTATATGATACCATTTACAGTGTCCGCCAGGCTCTGGCTCTCGGCAAATCCCTGGAAGCCCTTACCAGGCTGCGCAGAGAACTGGAAAGCGTTCAGGTTCAGGCCTCTTTACTGAAGCTGGAAGCCAGGGACCGGCTTGAAGAAACAAAAGCCGGACTCCGTCTGGATGATTTCATGGATCTGAGGGATTCTGCAGAGCTCCATCTGGATGCTCTGAAAGGCAAGACCGAACAGCAGCTTGCTGACCTCCGTTCTGAACTGGAGGCCAAAATCTCTCTTGTACGGTCCGGACATGCCAAATCTCTTCGCAGTATTCTCCGCGGCAATCCGACGGCTGCCTCCGGGCGGTTCGAGAAAGCACTCCGGGAACTGCGGGAATATCTGGACGAAACCTACGGATGATAAACGGATATGCAAAAGAGCGCTGCGCCACAGATGGGTCATCCATCTATGGCACAGCGCTCCTTTTTCTTGTCTGAAACAGGAAGGACCGCTCCATCCTCTGTTCTGATGATTCTGCGGTACTCCCGTTCTGTCTGCAGAGCCGGACGGAAACAGTCCGGCTTACCTTTCCGCCGTCAGCTCAGAATATTTTCCATTCCGTTTCTTTTTTTCTTTCTGCTCCCTCTCTGCGTCTTCTTTTTCTTCCCCGCTGCCCAGACGGTAAATTTTTCCGATTATAAAGGAAGAAATACTGACCGTCACCAGAGAGCAGGCAATTTTCAGCGGAGGAATATACGTCAGGGATAACATCAGAACAATAAAATCTGTCAGGAAATAACATGTTTCCAGTTTTGCCCCCGATACCCTGCTGAGAATCAGAGCCAATGCATCATCTCCGCCTGAAGCCCCGCCTGCGCGGACCACCAGGCCAACACCGATTCCCACAAACATACCGCCTGCCACAGCCGCAAGAAGCGGCATTCCGCCAAGATCCGGCAGCAGGTATCCCATCCGTTCGTGAACGGAATAAAAAAAGGAATACCCCAGGCTGGCAATGACAGCGTTCCTGAGAAACCCTCCGCCCAGAAGTTTCCAGCCGATCAGATAGCAGAAAAAATCCATGGCCGGCCCTGTTATGCTGGGCGAAACACCGAACCAGTGCTGCAGCAGCAGCTGAAGTCCGAATACACCGCCTTCGGTAATCTCGCTCTGAGAATGTACATTGTAAAGACCGAAGGACAAAATAGCTGTTCCAAGCAGCAGACCGCCGTAACGTACAACGGCTTTCCGGGCCTCTGCTTTTTGCAGCGTTTTCATGATAACAACTCCTTTTCCTTATATGATTTTGAAATTCCCTGTCTTTTTTATTATATCAGATCCGTCATATCTCCTTCAAGGGGATTTTCCGCGGCAGCCATCCGGGCCGGAACCGGCCCGGATCTCCGCAGTCTTCCTGTATCACGCCCGGTATCAGATATACTCTGCCGCAATCTCTTCCAGCCGGCCCGGATACATTCTCTTCCATGACATGAAATCCATGCCGCTCTCGGCAGCGGCACGGCCCAGCTTCACCAGAAATTCCGGAATTTCTTCCTCCAGAATGGCTCCCAGTTCCTTTCCCATGGTTTCCTGCCCCTGGCGCTGCTCTCCTCCCACATACAGGGTAAATGCAGACCTGGGGACTCCTCCTGCCATTTTTCCGGCGCCGCGGAATCCCAGGATCCCGGTCTGATGAGTTCCGCAGGAAGACGGACACCCGGAAATATGAATCTGAGGCAGCGCGTCACAAGGAAGTTCTGCCTCCCGTACCGCCTTTACACATGCAGCCAGCAGCGCCTGAGAATCCCTGGGCCCCACCTGACAGATGCTGCCTCCGATACAGCTGACCGATGTTTCAAAAACAGATTCCGCACTGTCGGCGGTAAGTTCCAGCACTTTCCCGGCTTCCTCTCCTGTGAGGTTGATGATATATGCGGTCTCATCCGGTGCGAGCCGGACTTCGGCGCCTTCCATCTGTCCGATGGCATCGCTGAGTCTGCAGAAAGCGTCCGGGTCCGGTCTGCCGCCGGATGCCATACAACCGTATACAGTCCTTCCTGTTTCTGTTTCCGCACCCTGGGTCCGTCTGCTCTGGTTCCGTTTCCTTTTTTCAGCACCGGCTCAGCCTTTACGGAAAGATCCAGATTTTCTCCGGACGCAAATACGTCCTCCAGTTTTTCCAGGTATGCCTTCCTGTACTGCTCCGGACCTCCCAGCGCATCCTGCATGAATCTGGTACGGGCTTTTGCACGGTTCTCATAATTTCCATAGGCCCGGAATGTAAGCCACATGGCCTTTACATAATAGAGAATCTTTTCCGGCTTTACGCCTTCCGCCACTTTCACCCCCAGCTTCGGCATGGCTCCCAGGCCCCCGGCGCTGTAGACATCAAATGTACCGTCTTCTCTTGCCGCAAACCCCAGATCCCGGTACGTGGCATGAGTCACATTGGCCGGAGATCCGGAAAATCCCACTTTCAGCTTCCTGGGCAGTTTTTCTGCCTTCAGAAATCCCAGAAGATACTCGCCGGCGGCCTTTGCCCACGGCTGAACATCAAAATATTCTTCCGGGTCCGTACCGGAAAGCGGAGAGCACATGACATTCCTGGGGTAATCTCCTCCGCCTCCCATGGTGATGATTCCGTTTTCCAGTGCCTCTTCCATGATTCTGCATACGGCCTGTTCCTCCAGATCATGCAGCTGGATGGTCTGGCATGTGGTAAAATGCACCAGTGAAATATGATGCTCACGGAGCATTCGGGCCACAAATGCCATCTTTTCTGCCGTTACCTGTCCGGCAGGCATGCGCAGTCTCAGCATGCTCCTTTTTCCACCCTTCTGGGCGTAGCTTCCGTAGTAGCCGGAAATTCCTTTATAAGATGCCTTGTCTATTTCTCCTGCATAAAATGCGGCTGTCTTTTCCTTAAATTTCTTGATATCTTCTCTCCATATCTGAGAATTCTGCTGTTTCATTCTTCCTTCTCCTGTCGGGGTATGATTTTTGTGCCTCACCGGCACCGGTGAGGTATTGTATCATCAAACCATACCTTTTGCAATATGGCTTATTGCTTATTTTTCCCGCCCGTCCTCCGCCTTATGCAGACATTTTATACAGGCGCTCTCCCATAAAAAGGATTCTGCTCTGCGGGATTCTCCGTCTTTGTCCGGCCGCGGTGCGGTCCGCGCAGAACCTTTTGTTATGCAGAGAGCGGAGTTTTCTGTATAATTGAAAAAGCGCCCGGCATGGTCTTACCGATCTGCCGGAACGCTTCTTTTTCTTTCCTGTTACTGTGCCATGATCTTCACTGTCTCGTACAGGAGACTCACGCCATATCCGGATGCTCCCCGGATACAGTAGGAATTTCCTTCCGGCAGCCAGTTCACCGGAGCCATATCCACATGAATCCACGGTTTTCCTTCCACAAATTCCTGAATAAACAGGCCTGCCACGATGGTTCCTCCGCCCATGGTGTTGCCCGGATTGCTGTTTCTGATGTCCGCCACTTCCGACTGGAGCACCGGGAACAGCTCTTTGTCCGCAGGCAGTCTCCAGATCTTTTCACAGGCCGTCTCTGATGCAGCCTTCATTTCCTCATAAAGTTCCTCATCATTGGACAGAACCGCGGCACTTCTTCCTCCCACGGCACCTTTTGCCGCGCCGGTCAGGGTGGCAATATCTATGATCTTCTCCGCGCCTTCTTTCCGGATGGCATAGGTAATGGCATCCGCCAGAGTCAGCCTGCCTTCGGCATCCGCGTTGAGCATTTCAATGGTCTTTCCGTTCATGGAAAACAGGATGTCTCCCGGTACATAGGCATCTCCGGATATTTTATTCTCACATGCCGCCACCACGGCCGTCACGTTCACCGGAAGCTTTTCCAGCGCGATGGCTCTTATGGCCCCCATCACTGCGGCTGCTCCGCCCATGTCATCGTGCATGGTGGCCATCTTGGACTTCAGGCTGTAGCCGCCGCTGTCAAACATGACCCCTTTTCCCACAAGGGCCACCGGCGCTTCTCCGTCTTTTCCGCCGCGATATCTCAGCACAATCACCTTCGGCTCCGCAGAGGCTCCTCTGGCCACAGACAGAAACGCCCCCATCTTCAGTTCCTCGGCCTGTGTCCGGTCCAGAATCTCCACCTCCAGCCCGGTTTCCGCAGCCATGGCAGCCGCCTCTTTTGCCAGCTGGTCCGGAGTCATATACATGGATGGATGGTTCACCAGATCTCTGGCAAACATGGTGCTTTCCGCCACATGTTCTGCTTCTGCCGCAATCTCATCCACGTGGTCCATGCCGGTGACCACCACCGTCTCCTGCATCCCGCACACGGACGGAACGGATCTGTAGGCATTGAACTCATAGGATACCAGAAACGGCAGTTCGCACAGTTTCTGCATGATCTCCCGGCACCGGATGATCTCTCCTGCATTGTCCGCAAATACAGCCGTCACGGCCGCCTTCGCCTCCCGGCAGTTTTTGAAGGCCTTGGCCAGTGCCAGAAATACTTCCCGGCTGGTGCTGATGCCGTCTCCCAGCTGCACCAGGACAATTTTCACGATTTTTTCTCCGTATACCATATTCAGCGAATAAAGAGAGCCGCATGCAGTTCCCGGTTTTCCTGCCTGCAGGGCAGTCTCAACCGGTCCCCGGAGCGCTTCCGGAATATGCGCCGTCAGTTCAGGCTCTCCGGAAAACGGTATGATGACTGCATCGCTGAGATCCTCCATTTCTTTTCTGACTGTAACTTTCATGCTTTCTTTAATATCTCCTTGTATTTTTCCTGTTCCTCATGATTAGCCAGTACAAAATGTCCCGGTTCAATCTCCGTCCATTCCGGTTTGTCTGTTTCATAGTGATGACAGGACGGATCATAAACCTCAACCACTTTATTCCGTTCTACCAGCGGATCCGGCTGAGGAATCGCCGAAAGAAGGGCCCTTGTATACGGGTGAAGCGGATGGCTGTAAAGCTTCTCCGTCTCTGCCAGCTCCACAATTTTTCCCTTGTGGATCACTGCCACCCGGTCGGATATAAACCTGACAATGGACAGGTCATGGGCAATGAACAGATACGTAAACCCTTTCTTTTTCTGCAGATCGGACAGCAGGTTCAGCACCTGGGCCCGGATGGAAACGTCCAGAGCGGAAATGGGCTCATCGGCAATCACCAGTTTGGGCTCCATCACAAGAGCACGCGCGATTCCGATCCTCTGCCGCTGGCCGCCGGAAAACTCGTGAGGGAACCGGCTGGCAAACTCCGGAAGAAGGCCCACATCCAGCAGCGCCTGTTCCACGATCCGTTTTCTTTCTTCTTCATTCTTGAACTTATGCAGATTATAGAGGCCTTCGGAAACGATATAATCCACTTTGGCCCTTTCATTGAGCGATGCCATGGGATCCTGAAATATCATCTGAATATTTTCGATGACTTTTCTGTCCATTTCCGGAGAAATTTTTCCGCTGATCCGCTCACCTTTATAGAGAATCTCTCCTCCGGCCGCTTCATTGATCCGGATAATGGCCCGTCCTATGGTGGTTTTTCCGGAACCGGATTCTCCCACCAGGCCGAAGGTTTCCCCTTCATAGATATCAAAGCTCACGCCGTCAATGGCAGTAAATGTCTTTTTCCCGGAACCGAAAACCACCTTCAGGTCCTTGACTTCCAGAATTTTATTTTTCTTTTCAGGCATCCGGAGACACCTCCTTCCATTTTTCAAACATTCTGGCAATCAGCGCCGGCGGTTCCACCTTCGGCGCCCTGGGATCCAGAAGCCAGGTTCTTGCCTTATGGGTCGGGCTTACCTCAAAATACGGCGGTCTGATCTCATAATCGATTTTCAGCGCTCTTGGATTTCTGGGTGCAAAGGCATCTCCCTTGATTTCATTGAACAGGTTGGGCGGCGTTCCCTTGATGGAGTACAGAGGTTCGCCCTTGACTCCCAGCTGGGGCAGGGAAGAAAGCAGCGCCCAGCTGTAGGGATGTTTCGCATTGTAAAAAATCTCCTCGCACAGCCCCACCTCTACAATATCTCCGGCATACATAACGGCGATCCTGTCGGCCACGTTGGCCACTACCCCCAGATCATGGGTAATATAAATTATGGTCAGGCTGTATTTTTCCTGAAGATTATGGAGCAGTTTCAGAATCTGAGCCTGAATGGTCACATCCAGGGCCGTGGTAGGCTCATCACAGATCAGAATCTCCGGATTGCAGGCCACGGCAATGGCAATGACCACCCTCTGTCTCATACCGCCGGAAAATTCATGGGGATACTGTCTGTAGCGCCGTTCCGGATCACTGATGCCCACATCTTCCAGAATTTCCATGGTTTTCTTTCTGGCTTCTGCCCCCCGGATTCCCTGGTGCAGCTCCACGGTCTCCTGAATCTGTTTTCCTATGGTCTTCAGCGGATTCAGACTTGTCATGGGATCCTGAAAGACCATGGCAATCTCCTTGCCGCGGATCTTCAGCCAGTCCTTTTCCTTTTTCAGCGGAACCAGGTCAATGCCGTCTTCCCGGTATTTCCCTCCGCTGTAAAGGATGGACCCGGAATCCACCCACCCGTTCTGGTCCAGAAGTCCCATAAACGTCTTGGTGAACACAGATTTTCCCGATCCGGATTCTCCCACAATGGCAAGGCTCTCGCCTTTGTAGAGTTCCATGGAAATCCCCCGGATGGCTGTCAGCACTCTGCCCCGGAGATTGAATTTTACAACCACATCTCTGGCTTCCAGTATTTTTTCTGCTTTTGAATAGTCAAACATCTGCGGCCACCTCCTAGACATGGTTGCGCGGATCTGCCGCGTCTGCAAAGGAATTGCCCATTACATAGAAAGAAATTGTAATCAGGGACAGAATAATGGACGGGAAAATCAGCTGGTATCTCAGGGACGGGCTCATCATGACAATACGTCCTTCGTTGATCAGGTTGCCCAGAGACGGAACACTGATGGGAAGTCCCAGTCCGATATAGGTCAGGAACACTTCCTGGCCGATGGCCAGCGGAATGGCCAGAGCCACTCTCATCATGATAACGGATACCACCTGCGGAAGCAGGTTTCTGGTGATCACACGGCCTGTGGGTGTACCCAGACACCGGGAAGCCAGGTTGAACTCCCTGTCACGGATGATAACGATCTGATTGCGGATATATCTTGCAGTGGGAAGCCAGCCGGTCAGACACATGGCAAAAATAATGGTTCCCACACTGGGTCTTAACAGGTAAGACGCCAGAATCAGGATAATGGAACTGGGTATATTGTGTATGACATTATAGACTTCCGTAAACACCGCATCCATTTTCCTCACATAGCCCCAGAGGGAACCGATGACAATTCCCATAAAGGCGTCCCACAGTCCCACCGCAAGGCCGATGAACAGGGATGTTCTGGTACCGCTCCAGATTCTGGCCCAGAGGTCCTGACCGATGGAATTGGTTCCGAACCAGTATTCTCCGCTGGGCGGCTGGTTCCTGTCCTGTTTGCCGGTTTCTTCATTGATGTAAACTTCAATGGGATCTTTCTGTGCCGGCAGGTACGGCTGAATAAAGGTAAAAAGCATCAGAGCCGCCAGCAGCGTCAGGAAGAACATGGCAACTTTGTTTTTGGTAAATACCCTCCAGGTGGAAGCCCAGTAAGAGTAATTGGAATAACCGGTGCGCTCTGCGGCGCCTTCGTCATACTCCGCAAATTCAAACATGTCCTGAGTGATCTTTGTCATGCTGTCTTCAATATTCTGAATTTTCTTCATTGCTCCCATTATCTTCCACCGCCTTTCTTACCAAGTTTGATACGCGGGTCACACAAAGCCATCATCAGGTCGCCAAGGAACAGTCCCAGGATACCGATGCAGGAATAGATCAGTACCAGAGCCTGTACCAGCGTGTTGTCCTGTCTCTGGATCGCCGACACCAGAAGTCCTCCCATGCCCGGAATGGAAAACAGGGATTCCACATAGATGGAGCCGGAAATGGTCATGAGGATCTGTGTGGGAAGCTGCTGTGCCATGGGAACAAACGCGTTTCTTACGATATGTCTGGACATGACCAGTGAATTTTTGAGTCCTTTGGCCCTTGCGAGCTTTATGTAATCCTTATTGAGTTCGTCCACCATATACCGGCGCATCCACATGGCGTAGGTGGCAATGCCGCCCAGGGACATACAGATGGCGGGAAGAATCCAGCTCACCGGCTTTCTCTCGTCAAACAGCATGGGAATCTTCAGGGCGTCTGATACATAAAGCTGCAGAAACAGAAAATATACGGCGGCCGGCACGGCCTTTATGAGAACCACATAGGCAGAGCCCAGATTGTCCGCAAATTTCCCCTTGAACCTGGCCATCAGGACTCCCAGAGGGAGTCCCAGGCACAGGGAAATAACAATGGAAGCAAGTCCGAAATACAGAGAATACGGAATTTTCGGCCCGATAATCTTGGTAATGGGAACCTTCGGCCGGAAAACAATGGATTCTCCCAGGTCTCCATGAAGCAGACCCACAAAGAAATTTTTAAGCTGTACCGGAAGCGGATCCCGCAGTCCCATGTCCGTCAGGGCCGCTTCTATCTGTGCTTCGTCCATTTTATCGTAGCCTTCTGCGAAATAGCCCTCTTCCGGCATCAGGCGCAGCAGCAGGAATACCACTGTCGCCACGATCACCAGAGTGACCATGGACTGAAGAATTCGTTTGCAGGAATATTTCAGCATTTATTCTTTCATCCTTTCTTCCCTGTCTTTCTCATACTGTTCCAATGCTGCAGGATATTCAGACATGCCCATGGGTTTGTCCAGAATTACGGCGCCTTTTAATTTGACGGCACCGTTTCTGCCCATCTGGCTGGTATAGCCGGAGAACGGATCCAGGTAGGATGCACGGTATCCGCCGCCGGATGTATAGAACGGAATCAGAATCGCGTGGTCCAGAAGCATGCATTCTGCTTCGGCAAACATTTCATACCGTTTCTTCAGATCCTTGGTCTCCTTGTTGGCTTCATCCAGAGCTGCCTCAAAGATATTGTTTCCGTTTTCATCCTGAAGATCTTCTGCCATGCTGACTCTCATGTAGCTGCCGTCCAGAGCTGCCGTATGAACCGGATTCATCATTCCCAGCGGATCTGCAAAGTCAGATCCCCATCCCAGTTCCATCATGGAATATGCACCGGGGTTTCTTACCTGCTTGGAGAAACCTGTGGACGGATGAGATTCCAGAATGATATCAATGTAGTCCGTGCCCAGAACGCCTTCCATCTGCTGCTCGATTACCTGCATCCGGTTGGCTGTATCCACTTTTGAAGTGCTGAACGGAAGAAGGATCTGGATGGGGAACGTAACGCTTCCTGCCAGTTCTTCCATGGCTTTTTCCTTATATTCCACTGCCTTTTCCGCATCAAAGGAATCGCCCTCGGTATAGGCTGCCAGACCTCCCATCATGGTATAATCCACGCCGTCTGCCTGTACCAGTTCTCTTCTTGTAAAGGTGTTCAGAAGCTTGCTCTGGGGATCATACGGTTCAACGGTCATGATGGCTGCTTCCCGGTCCAGGGCATGGAACAGGGATTTTCTGAAGTTTTCATTGTTGACCGCTGTTTTCCAGTCTTCCGGCTTATATTCTTCTCCATAATTGGGATCAAAGTTGAAGCCGATGAAATAAGACATGTTGGTCAGGTTGTTGGGACGCATCATTTCTTTCTTTTCCGGATCATTCATCCATTCGTCCAGAATGCTTCCTGGAAGCACGAAATCATTGATTTCTCCCCTCAGGAACAGCTCGGCTCCGATGGAATTGGATTCCGCATTGTATTTATAGTTGAGTCTGCCGATGGAAATAATATCCTTGTTCCAGTAATTGGGGTTGGCTTCCATGACCCTCTCGCTCTGGGGTTCAAAGCTGGTAAGAAGATAGGCACCGCAGTACAGCATGCAGTCCTTGTCCACACCGAACATGTCGCCCTGTTCTGCCAGGAATTCTCCGTTGACCGGGAAGAAGCAGGGGAATGAAAGCTGTTTCAGGAAATAGGGTGTGGGCTGTTCCAGCGTATACTCTACGGTCCTGTCATCCACAGCCCGGACTCCCACCTGAGAAAAGTCCGTGATTTCACCGTTGTAATAGGCCTCCGCATTTTTGATGACATCATACACGGTCTTACTGGTGCTGGCCGCGTTGTCCTTGGTAAGGATCCACTTGATTCCGTCCACAAAGTCCTGAGCCTTGACGGCACGCACCTCGCTGCCTTTCCAGTCATACCACTTCACGTCATCCCTGAGATGGAATGTATAGGTCAGTTCGTCGTCGGAAATCTCCCAGTCTGTGGCAATACAGGGGATCATTTCCCCAAACCGGTCGAATTCCACAAGACCGTCCAGAATGCTGTAAAACAGAGCGATACTGTCACTGTTGGTGGTTTTCAGATAATTGAGCGTATCAATTTCCGCGGTATAGACAGTGGAATATTCGGTCATTTCCTTCTGTTCACCGGTCTGTGTTCCGCTTTCACTGCCTCCGGAACATCCTGCAAGAGATACCGCCAGCATGGATGCTGCCAGCATTGCCGCCATCTGTTTTTTCATGTGTGATTCCTCCTTTTTCATTTCCTTCCCTCTTGCTTTTCTTTTACTGCTGTGATGCAGCTTTCTTCAGAGCTTCCTCGCGCTCTTCCAGATACTGCTTCTCCGCAGCTGCATATTCTTCCTGGCTCATGGGCTTATCCAGCACTCTGGCGCCCTTATACTTGTCCAGGTTTCTGCCGAACTGTGTGCAGTGACCGGAAAACGGATCCAGATAAGTGGCCCGGTATCCGCCGCCGGATGCATAAAGGGGAATTACCAGCGCATGTTCGATCAGATACCCCTCTGCTTCTGCGAACAGCTCATATCTTCTGTTGATATCCGTTGTCTCATTTCTGGCTTCGTTGACCATGTTTTCATAAATGCTGTTTCCGTTTTCATCTTTCAGGTCCTCTGCCAGATACGGGCGGCTGTATTTGGTGCCGATGGAAGTGTCATGGGTCATGACTTCCACATAGCCGGCCGGGTCCGTATAGTCGGGTCCCCATCCCATTTCCATCAGGGAAAACTGCCCGGCACTTCTGGATTCTTTCAGATAATTGGTTGGCGGATAGGCAACCAGCTCCACGGTGATATAATCGGTTCCCAGCAGATTTTCCAGCTGCTGCTTTTCCACCTGTACCCGGTTGGTCAGAGCAAGGTTTCCTGTACTGTAGGGCATCACCACGGTCACAGGGAACTCCACACTGCCGGAGAGTTCTTCCATGGCCTTTTCCTTGTATTCCAGAGCCGCATCCGGCTGGAACTGATCCGTTTCGGTAATTTCCTTCAGCGGTTCCAGCTCTGTATAATCCACGCCGTTCACATTGACAAAGTTTTTCACCGTAATGGTGTTCAGCATCTGGTCCTTGTATTCATAAGGATAGCTGGTCATCACCGCTGCTTCCCGGTCCAGAGCGTAATAAATGGATTTTCTGAAGTTTTCATTGTTGACCGCTTTTTTCCAGTTTTCCGGACCGTATTCCTCATCATAAAGCGGCTCGAAATTGAAGCCCAGGAAGTTGCTGCTGGTGCTGGACGGCTTCATGATCATCATGTTCTTCCGCTCTTCGTCTTCCATCCATTCGTCCAGAATCTCTGCGGGAATATCCGCCTCTGTCACTTCTCCCCGCAGGAACAGCTCAGGCGCCAGCGTTTTGGCCTCTTTGTTATAGTTGTAATTGATCCGGGAAATAAAGATATTGTCTTTGTCCCAGTAATTCTCATTCATTTCCAGAACCCTGCGGCTTTCCGGTTCAAATGTGGTCAGAATATAGGCACCGCAGGAAAGCATGGTCTCTGCGCTGGTTCCGAACGCATCTCCGCACTCCTCCAGGAATTTTCCGTTGGCCGGAAGGAAGCAGGAGTAGGCCGTCATCGTGAGGAAATAGGGCGTGGGCCGGTACAGCGTATACTCAACCGTATGCTCATCCACGGCATGGATTCCCACCTGGTCAAAATCCGTAATCTCCCCGTTGTAATACTCTTCTGCATTTTTTATTACGTTATAGAAAATATTGGAAGTGGTGGACGCGTTGTCCGGATTCAGAAGCCATCTGGCCGCATCCACAAAATCCTGAGCCGTCACCGGTGCATATTCCTCTCCGTCGCACGTATACCAGTTGACTCCTTCCCGCAGATGAAAGGTGTAGGTCAGCTGGTCATCGGAAACCTCCCAGCTTTCTGCCAGAGACGGAATGGTCACGCCGTACCTGTCAAAATCCACCAGGGCATCCACAATATTTTCGGTGAACCTGGTGCAGGTGCTGAGGGACGACTTCAGATAATTGATGTGCGCCAGTTCCGCAGAGTAGACCACTGTGTACTCTTTTCTCTCTACACCGTCTTCCGTCTCTGCCTGAACCGCATCTCCCCCTGTACTCTGTCCGCTGCCTCCGCATCCCGTCAGAGTCAGTCCCATGACTGCCGCCATGACTGCTGCCAATAATCTCTTTTTCATCATAACCTCTCCTTTTTATATTGCGCCATGGTCAACCGCAGCCCAGAACCTGCTCTTTTCTTTAATTGCAAGTTATACGATTAACCATTGCTATTTAACCATCTATCTGCTACAATAATGTTGTTTTCCCTGCGGCCCGGTGCCGCACGGAATTTATTCTGATCGATTATGGAAGGGTACTGCTTATGGAAAAGAAACGCACCGTCACCGCCAAGGATATCGCTGACGCCTGCCATGTTTCACAGGCCACGGTTTCCTATGTTATCAACAATACCGCCGGAAAACGCATCAGCGAGGCAAAAAGGCAGGAGATTCTGGATACGGCCAGGCGGCTCAACTACTTTCCCAATGTTTCCGCCCGCAGCATCCGGCAGCAGGACTGTACGTCTGTGGGGCTGCTCCCCGGAAACAACTACGAAAATTCCGGATTCGGCACGGCTCTGAAAGGAATCAAAAAACATCTGGATGAAATCGGCTATACCCTGACACTGTTAAGCGACAGCCGGGATCCGGAAAATTCTGAAATACTCCGGTATTACTATTCCAATATTATCTGCGGCGTTATTTTCATCGCCTTTGACAATCAGCCGGTTGACACCACCGTCCTGGAAAAAAACAGAATTCCCTATGTGATCATCAGCGAAAACGGAGTGATCGGACCAGGCATGTCTCCCAAAAAGGCCTTTGAGCATGTCATCAATGCCTGTATCTGTTTCTGCCGCACCTACAATCTCAGGCGCATCCGCTATTTTACCAGAACCATCAACGGAAAAACGCCTCACAATAAATATGATCTCATCATCAAGGCACTGGATGAATTCTATCCTGAATGTGACTTCGAACGAATCGTCTGCAGCACCACAACCGATGGTCCCGATTCGGAAATCACGGTGCCGGTCAGCCGTTATCTGGAAACGCATTCCTTTGACATTGCGCTGACGCCCAATCAGAGATTCGGTCTTCTGATGCAGAAATGTATTCTTCGCAGGGATTTCCAGGTTCCCCAGAAGATCAAGCATATCTGCCTTGCGTCCTCTCCGTTTCTGATGAATGTATATCCGCAGATATCCTCGCTTCATATCCCTCTGTTTGATATGGGATACTATGCAGCGGAACTGATGTTTTCTCTTGTGAAAGATCTTCCTGCCAGGGAAAAGGACTTTGAATGTCTGCTTCTCCATGGCGATACCACCCGTTTTTAGGTTGCCAACGCCGGAATCCCGGAAAAAACAGACTCCGGCAGTTTGGTTTCCCATGAGGTGAGAGTTGGTTATACGAATAACTAAATAAGTCAAATGAAAACACGGTTCGTTCCCGTGCTGTATGATAGCTCTATCTGAATTTCCTCTACATTATAGGCTATTATGCCTATTTTTGTCAAGACTAACTGAATATTATATGTCAAATCTGCACAATCCCCCTGTTTTCTGCGGTTTTGCCCCTGTTTCTTCCCATCTGCGCCGGCGGTATGCCGCATCTTTTAGCGGTTCCACATAAAAAAACTGCTCTGCAGAATTCTCTGCCTTCGGCCTCCGCTTCAGCAGCATTTCCTTTTCCGCCCAGTATGCTCCGGGCCAGGCATTTTATTATACAGCGAATGAAGCTTCCTGCATTATAAAAAGACGGAAACTTCCAGGCCGCAGATTTTCTGCGTTCCATGAAAAGTTTCCGTCTTCTGTCCGGAATTTTATGCCTCCGGTTTTTCCACCTGAACGATCGCCTGCTTCTGCATGGGGATCCGGCAGTTCTTGTTGTTTCCAAATTCCACGATAACGGTATCGTCTGTAATATCGATAATTACACCGTAAAAGCCGCTGGAAGTCAGAACACTGTCGCCGATTGCAATACTGGCCATCAGTTCCTGCATTTTTTTCTTTTCCTTCTGCTGCGGTCTGATTGCGATGAAATACATGAACGCAACGATCAGAAGAACATATCCAATCCAAAATGCCGGGCTGTTCATCGTAACACCTCTCTTTCCTTACTGCTTATTCTTTATTATGTCCAAGCACGCCGGCCAGTTTTTTCTCTTTGTAGGCGGCGTAGCAATGGTTTTCAATGGCCTCCCGAATCTCTGTCATCATCGTATTGTAGAAATACAGATTATGAAGCACGCAAAGGCGCATGCCAAGCATTTCCTTTGCCTTCAGGAGATGGCGGATATAAGCTCTGCTGTAGGAACGGCAGGCCGGGCATCCGCAGCCCTCTTCAATGGGCCGCATGTCTTTTTCATACTGCGCATTGAACAGATTCAGTTTTCCATGGTTCGTATATACATGTCCGTGACGTCCGTTCCTGGTGGGATACACACAGTCAAAGAAGTCCACGCCCCGGTCCACAGATTCCAGGATATTGGCCGGCGTTCCCACTCCCATCAGATATGTGGGTTTGTTTTCCGGCAGATGCGGTACCGTCACATCCAGGATCCGGTACATTTCCTCATGGCTTTCCCCCACTGCAAGTCCGCCCAGGGCATAACCGTCACAGTCCATGGCGGAAATGGCATCCGCATGTGCAATCCGGATGTCCTCAAAGGTTCCCCCCTGATTGATGCCGAACAGCAGCTGTTCCCGGTTTACCGTATCGGGAAGGCTGTTGAGCCGTGCCATTTCATCCTTGCACCGCCCCAGCCACCGGGTGGTTCTTGCCACGGAATTTTCCATATATTCCCTGGTACAGGGATGCGGAGCGCATTCATCAAAAGCCATGGCGATGGTAGATCCCAGGTTCGACTGAATCTGCATGCTCTCCTCCGGCCCCATGAAAATCTTATGGCCGTCAATATGGGAATTAAAATATACTCCCTCTTCTTTTATCTTCCGCAGGCCCGCCAGGGAAAATACCTGAAAGCCCCCGGAATCCGTCAGAATGGGACGGTCCCAGTTCATAAACCTGTGAAGGCCTCCCAGTTCTTTTATGACCGTATCGCCGGTCCTTACATGGAGATGGTAGGTATTGGAAAGTTCCACCTGAGTCCCGATCTCCCGGAGGTCATCGGTGGAAACGGCGCCTTTAATGGCCGCCACCGTGCCCACATTCATAAAAACAGGTGTCTGGATCGTGCCGTGGACCGTTTCCATCACGGCCCTTTTGGCACGTCCGTCCTTTGTCAGAATCTGATATTTCATTCTTATTCCTGTCCGTTCTTCCCGTCAGATCTCTTTGCAGCTTTTCTTGCCTGTTCCTCTTTCTTTTCTTCCTGCTCTCTGGCTGCGACTTTTTTGGAATGCCGCACGCTCATCAGATACCACATGGCTCCTGTGAGACATACGGAAGAATAGGTTCCGCAGATGATACCGGCCATAAGGGGAAGCGCAAATTCACGGATGGAAGAAACTCCCATGATAAACAGCACCAGAACCATGACAAATGTGGTCAGGGATGTATTGATGCTTCTTGTAAAGGTCTGTGTGATACTCAGGTTCACCACTTCTGCCAGATCCGCTCTCGGTCCCTTCAGCCGCAGGTTCTCACGGATTCTGTCAAAGATCACGATGGTGGCGTTGATGGAATATCCCACAATGGTTAACAGGCAGGCAATGGCTGTGGAGCCCACGGGCCATTTTGCCAGAGCATAACATGCCAGCACCACCAGCACGTCATGAACCAGTGCAAGAACCGCACTGGCGGCAAACCGGATATTCTTGAACCGTACCCAGATATAAAGCAGCATGAATACGGTTGCAATGGCCGTTGCCACAACTGCGTCGGACCTCATTTCACTGCTGACTGCGCCGGAAATGCTCTCTGCAGTGATCTTTGTCTCATCCACGCCGAAGTTTTCCACAAGGGCTTCATCCAGAGCCTGACGTTCTTCCACGCTCAGGGTTCTGGTCTTGATGATCACCTCATTGGTTCCTGCCACCTTCTGCGTCTGCACATCGGCATCTTTTGTGATGCCTTCAACCACCGGTACCACTTCGCTGGAAATTCTTTCCAGGGACATATCCTCATTAAAGGTTACGCTTGTGGAAGTACCGCCCTTAAAGTCCAGACCATAGTTGAAGGCTCCGCCGATGGAACCTTTGTTCAGTCCCATTCCCACAAATCCGCCGATGATCAGCACGCCGGAAATGGCAAAGCAGATGGCTTTCTTTCCAAGGAAATTGATGGTTTTTCCATCTTTCTTGATGCCGTAAAGTTTCGGGCTCTGGCATCCAAGAGCAAAGAAACAGTTCAGAATAAACTTGGTGATGAACAGTGCTGTAAACATGGAAAGAATGATACCGATGGCAAGGGTCGTTGCAAATCCCTTTACCGTACCGGAGCCTCTCCAGTAAAGCACTGCAGCTGCGATCAGTGTCGTTACGTTTCCATCGATAATGGCGGAAAGGGCCTTGGAAAATCCTGTTTTGATGGCGGATTTCACGGTCTTTCCGTTTCCGATCTCTTCCTTGATACGCGTAAAGATAATGACGTTGGCATCCACCGCCATACCGATGGAAAGAATGATGCCCGCAATACCGGGAAGCGTCAGCGTCACTTCAAATGCCGCCAGCAGGATGATCATAAGGGCCACATACAGACAGAGGGCTATGGACGCCGCAAGACCCGGGATCAGATATACTGCAATCATGAATACGCAGACGATGCCGAAACCGATGACGCCTGCCTTCAGGCTGGTGGAAATAGCTTCCTGACCCAGCTTGGCTCCTACCACGTTGGAACGGATTTCTTCCAGTTCCAGGGAAAGAGATCCGATACGGATCGTGGAGGCCAGCTGCTCCGCGTCTTCATAGGATGCCATTCCCGTAATGGATGCCTGTCCGCCGGTAATGGCCTGCTGCACCACCGGATTGGAATAGATCACGCCGTCATATACAATGGCGATCTGTTTTCCCACATTGGCTGCCGTGGCCTCTGCAAACTTCTGAGTTCCCTCATCCGTAAAGGTCAGAGCCACTTCATACTTCTGCTCACCGGTCTGCTGATCCTTGTAGATCGCTGCTTTGGCGGTGGCCACATCGGTTCCTTCCAGAACCACGTTCTGATTCTCATCCAGGAACTGAAGAGAACCGGGTTTTCCAAGCTCTTCCAGAATTGCATTGGCATCCGACACACCGGGAATGTCAATGTTGATCCTGTTGCTGCCTTCCTGGTAAACCTCTGCCTCAGTGCTGTAATTCTGCACCCTCTGCTGAAGTTTGTACCGGGTATCTGACATGTCTTCCGCACTGGGATTTTCTTCCTTGGCCTGATAAGTGATGCTGACACCGCCTGCCAGGTCAAGTCCCAGCTTGATTCCGCCTTCCTGGGACGTGATTCCGTTTTCGTCGGTCACGAGCCTGCTCTTCATCAGAGTGTCATAACCGAAATATCCGAAGAGGCCCACAACAGCCAGAAGACAGATGAGCCCTATAAGGCCCTTTCCTTTGTTGCTCTCCATGATCTTTTCTCCTTAACCATTAAATTAATTTATTCAGACGCCCCTGCCTCTTCATCGGCCAGGGCGGCTTTGATCATAATCGCACATTCAATCCGCTTTTTCTGCATTTCGCATCCGATATCATAGGCATCCGTAATGGAACCATGGAAATTGTAGGAGTTTGCCGCGCATCCTCCGCTGCAGTAGAATCTGGCAAAACAGTTCCTGCATTTTTCCTTGGCATACACATTGCAGAGCTTGAACTCATCGCGGACTCTGGTATTGGTGATCCCGTCATCCACATTTCCCAGAAGGAACTGTTCCATGCCCACAAACTGATGGCAGGGATAAAAATCACCCCAGGGTGTCACGGCCAGATATTCCGTACCGGATCCGCATCCTGACAGACGTTTCGCCACACACGGTCCCTGGTTCAGATCAATCATAAAGTGGAAGAACTTGAATCCGCGTCCTTCCCGCTGCCGTTTCACAAATTCTGCCGCCAGACGGTCATATTCCGCAAGAATTTCAGGAAGATCCTCCTCACGGATGGCATACTCTGCTTCCGGAGGTGCCACCACCGGTTCAACGGAGAGCTTTTCAAAGCCCAAATCCGCAAAATGAAGCACATCCTTTCCAAAGTCCAGATTATGTCTTGTGAATGTTCCTCTCACAAAATAATCCCTGTCTCCGCGGGATGCGGCAAACTTCTGAAACTTCGGTACAATCAGATCGTAGCTTCCCGTTCCGTTGCGGAATGGACGCATCCGGTCATTGACTTCCTTCCGTCCGTCCAGACTCAGGACCACGTTGCTCATTTCTCTGTTGCAGAATTCCATGATTTCGTCATTCAAAAGAACTCCGTTGGTTGTCAGCGTAAAGCGAAACTTCTTATTACATTCCTCTTCTCTGGAACGCCCGTATTCCACAAGCTGCTTTACCACGTTCCAGTTCATCAGCGGCTCTCCGCCGAAAAAGTCCACTTCCAGATTTCTCCGGCTGCCGGAATTGGCAATCAGGAAGTCCAGAGCCTTCTTTCCCACTTCAAAACTCATCAGAGCCCTGCGTCCATGGTACTCCCCTTCTTCCGCAAAGCAGTACCGGCAGGCCAGGTTGCAGTCATGGGCGATATGCAGGCACAGAGCCTTTACCACTGTCTGTCTCTTTTTAAAATCCACCACATAATTCTGATAAATATCCGCAGTGAACAGTTCTTCCGCATTGATCAGTTCCTGTACGTCTGACAGGGCATCCTGAAGTTCCTCTTTCCGGTATCTGCCGTCAAGGGCGGACATCACACACTGACACTCCCCGTCTGTAAGTTTCCTGGGTGTCTCCATGTCCTGCACATGCTCTGAAAGCACTTCCACCACATCATAAAGAAGTGCATCTGCCACATGGACAGAACCGCTGTTGACGTCCAGAATTATATGGTAGCCATTGTTTATATACTGGTGTATCAAATCGATTCTCCTATCTTTCTCCGTATCCGCCGGCATTTTCCCTGAAAGAAAAGAGCCCGGCGCGCCGGACTCCCTCACACGGCCGCCGGGGCATTCCCCTGTCCGGGGACACAGAATCCCTTATACCAACAATAGCCCCTACAATCATAATGACCGTAGGGGTCTATCTGAAGTCTCTCTTTTCTTTCCGGGGCCGCCACTAGCGGTTGCTGTTCTCGCAGCTCTGGTTTCCTACTGTGCAGGATGTCTTGCATGCAGACTGGCAGGATGTCTGGCACTCGCCGCAGCCGCCTTTCTTCATGCTGTTCTTCAGTGTGCTGGAGCTTAATGTCTTTACGTGTTTCATTTCTGAATCCTCCTGTTCCTTTTTCTATCCAGGCAGGCAGCCCCGCTTTCTCAGGGCATAGTACGCCTGCTTTTTTCAAACTCGTGAACCGATTATACCATAGTAATTCTCATTATGCAATAGGGATAATCCGGCGGTTTCCCGAATATACTGGAGCAGAAAGCAGTTGAAATTCCCTGCGGAAAGGAGATTTTATGGCGAATTCCAAACCCTGGCTCCTCATAAAAACCCTGCTGATCACTTACGTGATTTCCGGTATCCTGATGCTCTGCCTTGCCCTGGCGCTTTACAGATTCCGTCTTCCGGAAACCCAGATCAGCCTCGGCATCAATGCCATCTACGTTCTTTCCTGCCTCATCGGAGGAATCCTTGCAGGAAAGGTCATGAAAAGCCGGCGTTTTCTGTGGGGACTTCTCACCGGTCTCCTGTATTTTGCAGCCCTGTTTCTCATGTCCTGGCTCCAGAACGGCGGAATCACGGATACGCCGGTGCAGATCGGCACCGTTCTCGGCATGTGCGCCCTGAGCGGAATGGCAGGAGGGATGCTCAGCTGAGGCGGCCGGCCGGCCGCTTCTCTGTGCATCCCTCTTTTTATGGCTCCCATATTCTTTTCTCTGTCTGTCAGTGCTTCAGAATATTCACTTCAGAGCAGTAAATTTTTGTATCATCTGCACAATCTGCAAGACTTCCAATTCATGAAAAAGAGGGCACCCCAAAAGTCATTCCGTGACTTGAGGGGTACCCTCTTTTTCCACACTTACAGTCTTCTTTTATTTATGACTACCTGTTTTGGAAAGCAGGTATACCACCAGTGCAAGAATTGCAATAACAACAAAAATTCCGACCATGCCCTTCCACATCATTCCGAGGGCCATCAATACATTTGCGTTCATACGTTTCCCCTCCTACATAAAGAATCCCAGTACAATACCGCCGGCTACGGCAGAAGCCACCTGTCCGGAAACATTGGCACCGATGGCGTGCATCAGCAGATGGTTGGTACGGTCTTCGGCAATTCCCATTTTTTCAACCACACGTGCTGACATGGGGAACGCAGAAATACCTGCAGCACCGATCATGGGGTTGATCTTTGTTTTGGAAAACAGGTTCAGGACCTTGGCGAACATAACGCCGCCTACGGTATCAAATACGAATGCAAACAGTCCCAGAGCCATGATCATAAGGGTCTGAGGAGTTACGAACTGCTCTGCTCTCATGGAGAAGGAGATGGTAATTCCCAGAAGCAGAGTGATCAGGTTTGCCAGAGAGTGCTGAGCCGTTTCAGAAAGGCTCGTCAGCGCACCGCATTCACGGATCAGGTTGCCGAACATCAGGAATCCCACCAGAGATACAGAAGCCGGAGCCACCAGACCTGCAATAAACGTAACCAGAATCGGGAATGCAATCCTTGTAAAGCGGCTTACATTTCCGGGCTGATAGGGCATCTGGATCATACGTTCTTTCTTGGTGGTAACAGCTTTGATCACTGCCGGCTGAATGATCGGCACCAGTGCCATATACGAATAAGCTGCCACCGCAATGGCTCCGATATAGTTGGACTTCAGAACCTGGGACACCAGAATGGAAGTGGGGCCGTCAGCCGCACCGATGATACCGATGGATGCGGCATCCTTAAGATCAAATCCCAGCACTGCAGCCAGTACAATGGTAAAGAAAATACCGAACTGGGCAGCGGCACCGAACAGGAACATTTTGGGGTTGGACAGCAGCGGTCCGAAATCGATCATGGCGCCGATACCGATGAACAGAAGAAGCGGAAATGCCTCGGATGCCTCGATTCCTGTTTCAAACAGCCACTGAACGATACCATGTGTTTCTCCCACACCTTCCATCATCTGGTTCAGGGCTCCGCTGGCCGGTATATTGACCAGAATCGCACCGAATCCCATGGGCAGAAGCAGGGACGGCTCATAGTCTTTTTCAATTGCAAGGTAGATCAGAATGACGCCTACCACGTACATTACGATCTGCTGCCATGTGATGGACAGAAGACCGCTCCAAAGAAATTCCATACTGATTTTCCTCCTTATGATTTCGGGAGCAGACACGCTGTATCCGACCTGCGGAAGTCTGCACAGGAAGGCACACGGCGTTTTTCCTGTAACAAAAAAGACTTTCTGCAGACAGCTGCCGCTGTCCGCAAAAAGTCTCGTTACCGAGTCCGGTATGCACCGCCAGGCGTCAAAGCCGCGATTGTTGACGGTACATTTCAACTACTCCCTTTTTGGTTGTTTAAAATATAAAATGTTTGAGAAAAAAAGTCAAGAGATAATCTTAATTTTCCTCATCTTTAGCATTTTCTTTGCTGAGAAGATAAATATGGATCTTATCGATCCGGTTTCTGTCCATTTTTTCCACCACAAAGCGAAGATTTTCATAAGTAACCTCTTCGCCTGTTTCAGGCAGATGATCCAGAAGGCCGATCACAAAACCTCCTATGGAGTCGTAATCCTCCGACTTAAGATTCAGGCCCAGCTGGTCATTGAGATCATCCAGCTTGGTGGACGCCTCCACAATGTACTCATCCGGTCCTGCCTTGCAGATGAGATCCTCTTCATCTTCATCGTATTCATCCCGGATTTCACCGACGATCTCCTCCAGCATATCCTCCAGAGTGATCAGTCCGGCGGTGGCACCGTATTCATCCAGAACAATGGCAATATTATTCTGTGTCTTTCTCAGTTCCACCATGAGCTCCGTGGTCTTTTTAAACTCGTAGGTATACAGCGGTTCCCGCAGATAATCCCGGAGACAGAATTTCTGTCCGGGTTTCGCCAGAAGCAGGTCTTTAATATTGATGATGCCGATCACATTGTCCGTGGTTTCTTCAAACACCGGATACCGGGTATACTTTTCCTGACGGAATACCTCAATGACCTCTTCGTATGTGGAATTGACATCCACAAATGTCATGTCGATCCTGGGGACCATAATATCTTTGGCCACCGAATCACCAAAGTCGAACACATTATAGATCATCTTCTTCTCATCCGACTCGATGACGCCCTCTTCATGGCTGACTTCCACAATGGTCCTCAGTTCATCCTCGGTAATGGCATCCTGCTTTTTGTTGGGATCAATATGAAGAATCTTCAGCACCACCATGGACATCTGATTCACAATGAAAATCACCGGAGTCAGTACCTGCATGATGGCATAAATCGGCTTCGCGAACCGCAGCGCAATGGATTCCGCGTACAGAGTGGCTGTTGTCTTCGGGGTAATTTCTCCGAACAGAAGCACCAGAAGCGTCAGCACTCCTGTGGCTATTCCCACATACTTATCGCCAAACGCCCGGGTCACAATGACCGTCATAAGCGAAGATGCCGAAAGATTGACGATGTTGTTGCCAATCAGTATCGCGCTCAGCATCTTTGGCTGGTTATCGAGTATCTTTGATAAAACGACCGCACTGCTGAGTCCGGCTTCCGCCAGATTTCTGACACGGATCTTGTTTACCGTGATCATGGCTGTCTCAGACGAAGAAAAAAATGCGGACAATGCCAGTAGCCCGATTACAATAAGTATCTGTAGGGCTTGCCCTGAATCCAAAAAAACCAACTCCTATTTCATTATAAATTTTTCCGGCCGTCCGGCCGGAAATGCGTGATCCTGCAGGGATCTTCCGCAGGATATCGCTTTTAATTTTACAATATCGCTCCCCGGCTGTCAATAGTTTCCTGACCGCCTCCGGCGCTGTCCGGCCGCCTGCAGGCAGCTTTTTCTATCCTCTGGCTGCGCGGCGGACCTGTTCCATGGCCTTCTTTACCGCCGGAATCTGAAGGATGATCACCGTTGCCAGTGCTTCCAGGCCGATATACGCATAATTGTACAGGATCGGATAGACTGCTGTCAGCTGCTGCGGGAAATTATCCGGCATATAGTCCATCCAGTAAAGGTATCCTCCGAGTGCATGAAACACACCGCGCATGAAAGCCCCCAGGAGATATCCCTTGACCAGGCCGCCTCTGGAATTCATGAACAGTCCGGAAAGTCCCAGTGCCGCAAACGCCAGCACGTAATCACAGCAGACCTGAAATCCCGAAAGCACATACGGTTCCTGAAGGAACTGAAGAATGCCGTATGCAAGCCCTGTCATGACTCCGGCCTTCACCCCGTACCAGTAGCCCACAAGACAGATAAACAGCATGCTGCAGAGAGTCACGGAACCTCCCCACGGCATTTTCACGACACGGATATAAGATGTCAGAAACGCCAGGGCAATGGCTGCCGCACAGTAAGTCAGCTCTCTTGCGGACATGCCGCGGCCGCTTTTTCTTTTTCCCTGTCCCGCCAGAAATGCCGCTGCCAGCAGGAACAGGATGCCTGCCAGAACGGATACGCCGTAGCCGGCGCCTGTAAGACCGCCGTCCTCTGTTACCAGAAACTGAAACATAAAAAAACCTCCTTGCACATTACGAAGGAGGGGTGTCCTGCTGAACTGCCGGAATCTGTCCGGTCTCTTGCTTCCTTACGCCGGTATTACCCGGTTCAAGTGATGAGGGTTCTGGCCTGTGCCATTCTCAGCGTCATCGCACCCCTAGCTTCTTTTGTGATTTTCATGGGTAAGTATATAGCGATATCCCTGAAAAGTCAATGAAGTCCCATGCTTTCCGGATTTCTTTCAGGCCTGTCTTTTTGTTGACATATCAACTTTCCTTTTATATAATTGATATATCAACAATTTTCCGTATGAAAACAGAAAAGGGGGTTTTCCGTTATGGAACATTCCGCATCCATCAGCCGAAGCATCCGGAGACTGTACCGGCTGGCCCAGAAGTATTCCATGGCCCGCATGGAACATCCGGAGCTGACGCCTTCCGAACTTCAGGTTCTCCGCCATGTGGGCTTTCACGGTGAAGTCAGCCAGCGCCATCTGGCGGAAGATATGAATGTCGATAAGGCCATGGTATCCCGAATCCTTCAGAAACTGGAAAAAATGGGATATCTGGTCCGCAGGGAAGATGAACATGACGCCAGATCCAAGAAAGTCACCGCCCTGCCGGCGGCCAGGGAGATTCACCTGATGAGCCGCAGCTTTTCCGAAGAATTTTTTGACCGTCTTACGGAAGACATTCCCGAAGATCAGCTGGAACTTTTCACCCGTCTTCTGGAGGAAATGGTTGAAAAGGCCAGACTTATAAAAAAATCACAGGAGGAAGGCCAGCCATGAAATTTTTTGCAGGGTATCTGAAACCGCATGTGCCTACCATGGCTTTCGGTTTCCTGATCAAATTTTCCGGCACCATTGTCGACCTTCTGATTCCCTACATCCTGTCTTACATCATCGATGAAGTAACTCCCAAAAACGATATTTCCCTGGTGGTGCTCTGGGGGCTTGCCATGATTGTCTGTGCCGCCCTGGTTTTTCTCTGCAACATCTGGGCCAACCGGGTGGCTGCCGCCGTGTCCAGGGATACCATCGAAGCCCTGAGGTATGATCTTTTTCATAAAATATCCTATCTTTCCAGTTCCCAGGTGGACCGTTTCACAATTCCGTCCCTGGTGACCAGAATGACCACGGATACCTACAACCTCCACAGAATGCTGAACATGGTGCAGCGTATGGGAGTCCGCGCGCCGATTCTTCTGGTGGGCGGCATCGTGGTCACCATGATCATCGACCCGGTCCTTTCCGGAATTCTCTGTATGCTGATTCCTTTCATGTCCGTCGTTGTGATCTATGTCAGCAGAAAAAGCGTGCCCATGTTTACCAAAGCGCAGGTCTCTGCAGACAACATGATCCGGGTGGTCCGTGAAAACGCCACAGGTATCCGGGTCATCAAGGCCCTGAGCCGCACAGACCATGAAATCCGGCGTTTTGACCGGGTCAATTCCCAGCTGAATGCCGATGAAACCAGAGCCAATGTCACCATGGCCACCACCAGCCCCATCATCAATCTTCTTCTGAATACGGGGCTTGTGCTTGTGGTGGCCGCCGGCGCGTTCCGTGTATCCTCCGGTCATATGAAGCCCGGTGCCATTGTGGCTTTTCTTACCTATTTTACCATTATTCTCAATGCGGTCATGTCCGTTTCCCGTCTGATCACCATGTATTCCAAAGCCGTGGCCAGCGCCGGAAGAATCGAAGAAGTCATGACAACTCCTCCGGATATGGAAGTCTGCTCAGAAAATGAACCGGAACCCGATGGAAACCCGGAATTTCATCTGGAATTTGACCATGTGAGCTTTTCCTATAACAAACGTGTCAAAAACCTGGACGACATCAGTTTTTCCCTGAAGCCAGGGCAGTCCCTGGGCATCATCGGTCCCACCGGTGCCGGAAAAAGCACCCTGGCACAGCTGCTGCTGCGGTTCTATGACACCGACGAAGGACAGATCCGCATCAGCGGGCGTGATATCCGCACCTTCCCCCTTAAGGAACTCCGAGAAAAATTCGGCGTTGTCTTCCAGAATGACGTGCTGTTCCGGGAAAGCCTTCTTCAGAATATCGATATGGGACGGCGTCTGGAACAGGAAGCCATTGACGAAGCCGTCCGGATCGCTCAGGCTGCGGATTTCATTGCCGAAGCCGGGGGATACGGGCTGGATGTGGCTGCCAAAGGTGCCAATCTGAGCGGCGGACAGAAGCAGCGGGTCCTGATTGCCAGGGCTCTGGCCGGACGGCCTGAATTCCTGATTCTGGATGATTCTTCCAGTGCTCTGGATTACAAGACAGATGCCCGGTTCCGGACGGATCTGGCGGCATCTTTCTCCGGCACCACCACCATCATCATTGCCCAGAGGATCAGCTCCATTATGCATTGCGACCAGATCCTGGTGCTGGAAGACGGTCTTCCCCTGGGCCTCGGAACCCATGAAGAGCTGATGAAATCCTGTCCCGCCTACCGTGAAATCAGTGAGATTCAGATGGGAGGTGACGCAGCATGAAACGGAAAGGAACCCTGATCCGTATTGCCGGATACCTGATGCAGCATAAGACCCGCTTCTTCTCGGTGCTGCTGCTGTCCTTTTTGTCCAATGTTCTGGCCCTGGCCGGCCCCAGGCTTTCCGGGCAGGCCATCAATCTCATCAGCGACGGCGCTGACGGAAACATGAACATGCCGCTGATTTTCCGCTACTGCATCCTGATGCTGTTTTTCTATGCTGCCAGCTCTCTGATGAGCTATGTGGTCAACGTATCCATGATCACTCTTTCCAGAAAGATCGTATACACCCTCCGGAGAGATGTGTTCAACCATCTGGCCACACTTCCGGTCAGCTATTTTGACCGGAATACCACCGGAGATATTCTGAGCCGGATCTCCTATGACATTGATACCATCAACGCCTCTCTTTCCAACGATGTGGTCCAGGTCCTGTCCAGTACCGTCACCATTGCAGGCTCCCTGATCATGATGCTGCGGATCAGCCCCAGGCTCGTGCTGATCTTTACCGTCACAATTCCGCTGGCTCTGGTTCTGGCCGCATACCTGACCAGAATGGTGCAGCCCATGTTCCGGGCCAGATCCCGGGCCGCCGGCGAGCTCAACGGATACGTGGAGGAAATGATCTCCGGACAGAAAACCCTGAGAGCCTATACCCAGGAGGAACGGGTCATCGGGGAAATGTCCGTCCAGAACAAAAAGCTGGTGGACCGTTATTATGAAACCGACTATTATGCCACCATCATCGGCCCTGGGACCAATGCCATCAACAACCTGGCTCTGGCCCTGATTTCCATATTCGGAGCCATTCTGTATCTGAAAAAAGAAATTGACATCGGCGGAATTTCCTCTTTCGTCCTCTATTCCAGGAAATTCACCGGACCTATCCGGGAAATCGCGGAAATCTACGGAGAACTCCAGTCTTCTCTGGCCGCGGCAGAAAGGGTATTCCGGATTCTGGATGAAAGTCCGGAACCGGCAGACCTTCCGGACGCCGAGGAGATGACCCATGTGGAAGGAAACGTGTCGCTGGAACATGTGAATTTCGGTTACAGCCGTGACCGGGTGATCCTGAAAGATTTCAGCATGAACGCCCCCAAAGGCAGCCTGATCGCCATTGTGGGACCCACCGGTGCCGGGAAGACCACCTTTATCAACCTGCTGATGCGTTTTTATGATATCGACAGCGGAACCATCCGGGTAGACGGCAGAAATGTCTCATCCATTACGCGGAAAAGCCTGCGTCTGGCCTATTCCATGGTTCTTCAGGACACCTGGCTCTTTTACGGGACCATATACGAGAATATCGCCTACGGACGCCCGGATGCCACCAGAGAAGAAGTCATTGCCGCTGCCAAGGCCGCACGGATTCATACCTATATTGAAAGTCTTCCCCAGGGATATGATACCCTGCTGATCGATGACGGAACCAATATCTCCAAAGGACAGAAGCAGCTTCTGACCATTGCCAGGGCACTGCTCATGCATTCTCCCATGCTGATTCTGGATGAGGCCACCTCCAATGTGGATACCCGGACGGAGCACCAGATCCAGGCTGCCATGCGGAATCTGATGGCTGACAAAACCTGCTTTGTGGTGGCCCACCGGCTTTCCACCATCAGAAATGCCGACTGCATCCTGGTGGTGCGGGACGGAAATGTGGTGGAACGGGGAACCCACAGTGAACTGATGCGGCAGAAAGGATTCTATTACGAAATGCATCAGGCCCAGTACCGGTGATTCCGGCTTTTCCGGAGCCTGCAGATGCCCTGTTCCGGTTCAGAAAGGGATGCCCCCGGGCCAGTAAACGGCCCGGGGGCATCCCTTTT
>CABSIM010000013.1 GCA_902477765.1 uncultured Clostridiaceae bacterium
GCATCCGCCGTTTCTTCTCCGGCGGCCGCCATTCCTTCCATAACACCCGCATTCCAGAGCCAGGTATCGTCCCCGCTGATCCCCAGAATATCCAGAAATGCCTCTGCGGTTCTTTCCGTCTGCGATGCGGCGGGACCCACGGCCAGACAGCCGCCCTTCAGTTCCCCCAGACAATCCGGAGCCGGATCTTTCCCGGAAAACCATCCTGAAAGATACAGGCACACGGCCCCCACGGTTCTCAGTTCTTCCATGGGATCTTTCCCCTCGTATGCCAGTGTTCCTGAAAAAGCACCATATGCTGTCTCCCCGGTGAGAAGGACACATCCGGCCGTACCTTCCTGCAGTGCCAGGATACCCGCCGGATCTCCCGGCGACTCCTCCGCCTTTACCCTGATTCCGTCCGCGGTTTCGTTCAGCGCATCCGCCAGGTGGTTACCGGCCTCATGGATTTCCGTTCCCTTCTGGGCTGTCTTCAGAACCAGCAGCTCCCGGCTCTCTTCTTCTGTTTCCGGTCTCCCGGCACAGGCTGTCAGCATCAGGGCTGTCAGTATGACAGCCCCTGCAATCCTGATATATTTCAACGCTTTCTGACCCTCTGCCCTGTCTGCAGAATCTGTGTTCCGTTCCGGATCCGCCGTGATGTTTTCTCTTACGTTCAGATCCGCAGCGGATTCCGCAGACATCTTCCCTGCAACATTATCATTCTTTTATATATCCGTCCACACAGACTGCGCCGTACGGACGGATGCTCATCCGGTAAGCACTGCCTTTTCCCATGGCTTTTTCTATATATTCCACATACTCATCCGTAACGGAATTGGGAAGAATCGCCATGATAACGCCTGCAAATCCTCCGCCATGAACGCGGCATGCGCCGCAGCCTTTTCCGGCAATGAACAGTTCCGTAAGGGCAAGTGCCATGGTGATTCCCTGTTCTTCACTGCCGGCCACATAACAGTTCTGAAGCCATTTCCAGGAAGAATTTCCGGAAGCGGTAATCTCTTTCAGGAAGTCTTCAAAACGGTCTTCCCGGAGCGCTGCCACCTCGGCCTCCACCCGTCTGTTCTCCTCAAAGAAATGAAGGGCACGAAGCACCGCCCGGTCTCCTGCTGCCTTCCGTACTTCGGAAATATTTTCAAGCACTTCTTCTTCCGTAAGATCGGCACAGACTTCCTTTCCGAAAAATCCGGCCACTTTTTTCATTTCATTGGGAATGGAAGAATATTCCTCGCTGAGGTCTGCATGTCCCTTTCCCGTCTGCACGATGATCAGACTGTGGTCCTTTGCCCCGAAATCATAGTCCAGTTTCTCCACCACCGGTTTCTGGGGATCCTTGAAATCAATGGTGATCATGCCGCCCACAGCACAGGCCATCTGATCCAGCAGACCGGAGGCTTTATTCCAGAATCTGTTTTCCGAATATTTGCCCACATGAGCATAGGTCACCACATCAATGTTTCCTCCATTGAAAAATTCATTGATCATGGAGCAGATCAGCATTTCATAGGATGCGGAGGAACTTACTCCCGCAGCACTGATGACATTGCTGGTAATATATGCGTCAAATCCTCCCACCGCATATCCCATATTCCGGAACCCTTCCAGCATGCCTTTGGTCAGGTCCACGGTACCGGCCATTTTTTCGCTGGGTGCCAGATTTTTCAGGTCAATGGTAAACTGCTGGTCATATGTTTCACTGATAATATGGATCTCGTCCGTACCATTTGCCGCAGCGGCGCCCACACAGTCCAGGTTGATGCTTCCTGCCAGAACTTTTCCGTGATTGTGGTCTGTATGGTTTCCGCTGATCTCCGTTCTTCCTGCAGACGTGAACAGACGGATTTCCCCGTCTCCGAATGCCTTTACAAATCCATCCAGAACATGGACATAACGCTCTCTGTTTTTTTCCGCTCCGTCGGCACCATACATTTTTTCAAAAAAACCGACAGCCTTTTTTCCGGCCAGACACTCCAAAAGCTCTTTTCTATTCATCTTTTTTTCTCCTTACCCGATTTTGATTCCTGCCCTTGAAAACCAGTCTTCATTCATTATATAATACCTCTTATGACCCTTGCAATATAAACTTTCATCAGAAAGGCGGGAAAATCCATGCGGACAGACTGGAACGGAAAACCATATCATTCCCTTGATTTTTATCTGAAGGAAACCTTCGGGAAAAAAGTATACAGACTCTCTCTGGACGGCGGCATGACCTGTCCCAACCGTGACGGAACCCTGGGAACCAGAGGCTGCATCTTCTGCAGTGAGGGCGGCTCCGGAGAATTTGCCGTACGGCGCTGTGCCTCCCTGAAAGAACAGGCTGAAGCTGCCAGACAGAAAGTGGCACGCAAACTCCCCGCATCCGGGGCCGGCTATATCCTTTATTTCCAGTCCTATACCAACACCTATGCCCCTCTTCCCGTTCTTCGCTCGCTGTTTGCGGAAGCCGTCTGCCTGCCGGATGTCTGTGCCGTATCCGTGGCCACCAGACCGGACTGTCTTCCGCCGGAAACCATCCGCCTTCTGAAAGAGCTTGGACAGATACGGCCCTTCTGGGTGGAACTGGGGCTTCAGACCATGCACGAAGAAACTGCACGGTTTATCCGCCGCGGCTATGATCTCCCTGTCTTCGAAGATGCTTTTTTCCGTCTCCGGGAAGCAGGCATTCCCGTCATTGTCCATGTGATTCTGGGACTTCCCCATGAGACCAGAGAGGACATGCTGGCCACGATCCGTTATCTGGCCCGGCTCAGACCTGACGGAATCAAGCTCCAGCTGCTTCATGTCCTGAAAGGCACCGACCTTCTCCCGCTCTACCGGCAGGGTGCCTTTTCCACCCTGGAATTTGAAGAGTATCTGCAGCTTACAGGGGACTGTCTGGCTCTTCTTCCCCAGGAAACCGTCATCCACCGTCTCAGCGGCGACGGACCCAGAAATCTTCTTGCTGCTCCCATGTGGAGCACAGACAAAAAGAGAGTCCTCAACGGTCTCCATCGATATCTGAAAGAACAGGGAATTTATCAGGGGATGGCTTTTGTCCCCTCCTGCCCCCGGAACTGACAGAATCAGAGCAGACCTGCCGGATGCAGCCCCGGCACATGCCTTCCTGCATGTTTCTCTTCTCTGTCTCTTTTCCCCCTTCCTGCAGTCAGAATTCCGGATATGAAAAAAGGAACCGTGCGTTCTTTCCGCACAGTTCCCTGTCTTCATATCCTAACATCCTAAAGCGTCACAATGATTCCGCCGTCATTGGCATATACTGTGGACAGACCGCCCGTTCCCGTAATGATCACATCCCTGAATTTCGCCATGGCACACAGTTTCTCTTTCACATACTCCGCCCGTTCCGGCGCATTGCAGTGGGAAATAATCAGACGTTTCGTTTCCGTTGCCCCGCCGTTTTTTATGACCACTTCCGCCATTCTCTGAAGGGCTTTCTGAATTCCTCTTGCCTGATCCAGCTTGATGATAACACCTTTTTCGGCGCTCATGACCGGCTTGATGTTCAGTCTGGTTGCAAAAAACGCCTGAAGCCCTGTAAGTCTTCCGTTTTTCCGGAGCGTATCCAGAGTTTCCAGCACGAAATATGTTTTCATCGAATCTCTGTATTCCAGAATCTGCTTTTCCACTTCTTCAAAGGGAAGTCCCTGTTCACAGAGTTCCATGATCCGCAGAGCAATGTTCAGCTGTCCTCCGGACGCAGATTCCGAATTGATGACGGCAATGTTCTTTTTCCCATACTCCTCTTCATAAAGAGAGCGGGCAAGAACCGCGCTGTTATAACTGCCGCTGAGGGGACCGGAGATGGTGACTACAAACACATTCTCCTCCTCACAGCGATAAGCCTCCTTAAACATTTCAGGAGAAGGGCACGCAGTCTTGGGACACTCCGGACTCTCCTTCACAATTTTCAGGAATTCCTTCTGGCAGAAGGTCTCATCATCAATGAACTGTTTATCTCCCACCATCAGGGTAAAAGGAACCATTTCAAAATGACTGTCTTTTTTCAGATCCTCTGTCAGATCCAGGCAGCTGTCGCCGATTATCTTGTACCGCATGTTCTTCCTCCAGTGTTTCTATTCTGTCACATGGTGCTCCCGTGACACGGTTTCGATTACTATATATTATAGAGTGGGAGGAAGAGAAAGTCAATACTTAATACAGGAGATAGAACAGCATTTGCCCCGTGCAGATCAGACCGTACAGAAGGAATCCCGGATTCAGCCACACAAACTTTTTCCATGGTTCCTTCGGCCCTTCCGCTGCTGTCAGCTGCCTGTAAACCAGAGGCCCCAGACGTACCAGGAGTACCGCTGCGGACGCCACAATCAGAATCACAAAGGCCAGCACCGCCAGACCGTATCCCGCCAGCAGCGGTTCCAGCCCGGCATCCATAATAAGATTCTGCCCCAGAAGAAGGACTGTGGAATAACTGTTGACCATGATATGAAGGAGGACACATTCACGCAGCCGGCCTGTTCTGGCTGCCGTATATCCCAGCACAAGTCCTATGGCCGTGGCATACAGAAACTGAGACAGATTCCCGTGCATCAGTCCGAACATCACCGCCGTAAACAGGACCGCCGTCCTGTCCCCGAACCGCCTTGCTCTGGAAAAAAGGAATCCTCTGAAAAGGACTTCCTCCATAAAAGGCCCCAGAAGGCAGGCATAGATCACCACGGACGGAGTCAGGGTGCTCATCATATCCTGCAGCGGGTTCATCTCCAGAAGAGATTTTCCCGTTGCAAGAGAGATGGCTGTCTGAACAATGGAAGCCGCGAAGTTCAGCAAATATCCCATACCAAGAGCGATCACAAGCCCTCCGGCAAACAGCTCCGGAGGCATGCGGCGTTTCACAGCCGGCGGAGCAGGCATGCGGCTGATCAGGAAAAAAGCCAGCAGATACGGAATTCCCAGCATGAAAACATACTGCACCAGCGTATCCGTCCATCCGGAGTGAAAAAGAAGAGAAAGCAGGCGGAAAACGCCTGCTTCTCCCTGATCTGCCCATTTCAGGGCATATCCATACAGGAAGGCGCCCAGAAATCTGAGGCCTTCCGTCATGCACATCACCATTCCCAGAATGGTAAAAGTTTTTATACAGCTGTATTTCTTCTTATCCATACCATCTTCCTGCTGCAGGAGACGGCATCCGGCTCTCCGGCCGGACGGCCGCCTGCGGTCACCATGGACAGAATTATTTTTCTTCTGCCATGAGCATCATGATTTCGTTGGTTCTGGCAATAAATCCGGTCATTCTTTCAGGTGAAAGGCTGCCGTGTGCCAGTTTTGCCAGGTCGTACAGCTGGCTGCAGATCTTTTCCGTCATCTCGCCGTCCTTGTGTTCCAGAACGTATTTTACAAGGGCATTGTTGGCATTGAGAACCAGAGTTTCTGCCGCCGGGAACATGTCAGCGCCGCCGCCGTACATGCTGTACATCTTCATCATTTCCTGCATTCTCCGGCTTTCCTCAGACACCGTAATCATGGAGGACAGGGAACTGTCCTTAAGTTTTTCCACTTTTACATCCAGCTTTTCATTTCCCAGTGCCTTGCGGAACACTTCCGTCAGTTCATCTGCAGTCTTCTTTTCCTGTTCTTTTTCTTCTTCTGTCTCTTCCTTCTTTTCCTCTTTGAAGGTATCATTCAGGTCCGCATCGATTCTCAGGAACTTCACGCCTTCATTCTTCTGCTCCAGATTTGTGATGAACGGAGAATCGATGGGATGAGGAAGAATCACCGCATCCAGGCCTGCTTCCCGGAACATCCGGATGTACTGGCTCTGCTCCTTTTCATCTGTCACATAGAACACCTGATTTTCGTGTCCTTTTTCTTTATTGGCCTCCAGGCAGTCCTTCAGAGTCAGATATCTGCCTTCCAGGTTCTTGAAGATGATATAATCATTCATCTTCTCTGCGAATTTTTCATCCTTCAGGCAGCCGAATTTAATGAACGGATTGATGTCATCCCAGTATTTTTCATATGTCTCGCGGTCTGTCTTGCACATGCCGGACAGCTTGTCCGCCACTTTCTTGGTAATATAGTCAGAAATCTTCTTGACGAATCCGTCATTCTGAAGAGCACTTCTGGATACATTCAGCGGAAGATCCGGACAGTCAATGACACCTTTCAGCAGCATCAGGAATTCCGGAATCACTTCTTTGATATTATCCGCAATGAATACCTGATTGTTGTAAAGTTTGATCTTTCCCTCAATACTCTCATATTCCATATTGATCTTGGGGAAATAAAGAATTCCTTTCAGGTTGAACGGGTAATCCATATTCAGGTGGATCCAGAAAAGCGGCTCCTTGAAGTCCAGGAACACTTTCCGGTAAAATTCCTTATATTCTTCTTCCGTACACTCGTTGGGATGCTTGTTCCAGAGCGGATGGGTATCATTGATGGGCTCCGGTCTCTTTAAAATCTTATATTTTTCCTTTGCCGGAGATACCTCAACCGTCTCTTTGGTCCCGTCTTCTTTTTCCTTCTCCTCTGTTTTGGCCTCTTCCACGATGGTCTCCACAATGGTGTCTTTCTCGGTCAGTTCCTCTTTTTCAATGGTCTCATATCTGGGCTCTGCGGTCTCGTCTTCCAGATAGATCTCCACCGGCATGAAGGCACAGTACTTTTCAATGACTTCCCTTGCCCGGTATTCGTTGGAAAACTCGGTGCTGTCATCATTGAGATACAGGGTAATGGTGGTTCCCGCAGTCTCCCTGCTGCCTTCTGTCATCTCATATTCCGTGCCGCCTTCTGATTCCCAGTGAACCGGCTTTGCGCCTTCCCGGTAAGACAGCGTATCAATGGACACGCGGTCCGCCACCATGAAAGAAGAATAGAATCCCAGACCGAAATGGCCGATGATCTGGTCTTCATTTGCCTTATCCTTATATTTGTTGAGGAAATCCTGTGCACCGGAAAAAGCGATCTGGTTGATATACTCATCCAGTTCTTCTTCCGTCATACCGATGCCATTATCGGTAACCTTGATGGTTTTTTCCTTGGGATTCACCGTCACCTGAACTTTATAGGAGACGCCTTCCGGCTCCTCATATTCTCCCATCAGTGCCAGCTTTTTCAGTTTTGTAATCGCATCACAGCCGTTGCTGATCAGCTCGCGGTAAAAAATATCGTGATCCGAATACAGCCATTTCTTGATAATCGGAAAAATGTTCTCACTGTTGATGGTCAGACTTCCTGTCTTTGCCATGTCAATCACTCCTTCATTTATATTGCTGTTGTTATATCATGTACAAAATCACTGCCCTCCGGCCATTCCGGACTTTCAGGGTCATGAAATATTGTAATACCCCCGGCTTCAAATGTCAACAAAAATTTAGCACTCATTTTTATTGAGTGCTAATAATCCTGCCGGATGCTGTCCCTTTCTGTCTGCATACAGGAACCGTTCCCTTTTCTTCCCCTGCATTCAGACTGTTCTCTCCCCGGAGAACAGAAGAAACCGGCGCGCCGCTTCTGTACGGAATGACACGCCGGTCTTTTATTATATACTTTTTTATTTCCTGCTTCTCTTATTTCGCGCTGCACTTCTGTTTCCTGCCGTTCCATCCGCCTGTGCCTGCAGATTCCCTGCCGGCATCCGGCCCGGAAAACGGATTCTTTCCCATCAGATGTTCAGCTCTTCCAGCACAGCTGCCAGAGCCTCTTTCACCGCGCCTTCCTGCAGTACATTGTGAAGTCCGGCATATTCCAGAAGTTTAAAGTATCCCATGGATCCTCCGGCCTGACAGAGTCTGTAATAATCCTTCCATGCTGCCTGCCGGTCCTTTTTCATTTTGGTGTAAAATTCAAATGCACCGATCTGGGCCATGGCATAATCCACATAATAGAACGGATAAAGGAAGATATGCTGCTTCTGCATCCAGAATCCGCCTTCTTCCAGGAAGCTGCTGCCGTCATAACTGCGCCACGGCATATAGGTCTTTTCCAGCTTTCTCCAGACAGCCCGCCGTTCCATGGCTGTCATATCCGGTTTTTCATACACCCGGTGCTGATATTCGTCCACGCAGATCATATAGGGAATCTTCTTCAGCGCGTCTGCCAGATGTTCCCTGCGGTACTGCTCTGCCTTATCCCCGAAAAACTTCTCCATCCAGGGATATGTCCACAGTTCCATGCCCATGGAGTGGATCTCATTGATCTCACTGGTGCTGTGGCACAGTTCCGGCAGTTTCTGGACTCTGGACGCCGTGAATCCTGCAAATGCATGGCCTGCCTCATGAGTCAGCACATTTACATCCGCCTCGGTGCCGTTGAAATTGGAAAAGATGAAGGGTGCTTTATAAGAAGGCAGCGTGGTGCAGTAGCCGCCCACCCGCTTGCCTTTTTTGGTTTCCAGATCAAACAGGTCATATTTCACCATGAACTCAAAGAATTCTCCGCTTTCAGGAGACAGCTCCCGGTACATGGTCCTGGCCTGTTCCACCATGTAATCCCTGTCCCCGATGGGAAGGGGATTGCCTTCCGGAGATGACAGAGATTCGTCATAATACTGCAGTTTATCCACCCCAAGAGCTTTCCGCTGCCGTTCATACAGCACTTCACACGCGGGAACAATCACTTCCCTGACCTGACGGCGGAATATCTCCAGTTCCTCTGCCGTATAGTCATAACGGCGCCTGGACAGGTATCCCATGGGGATAAAGTTTTCAAAGCCGAGCTTTTCCGCCATACCGGCGCGCAGTGTTACCAGCTGGCTGTAGATTTCATCGATCTTCGGCGAAATCTTTTCATACAGGGATGCCCATGCCTCAAAGGCTTCCTTTCTTTCCTGCCGGTCCGTGCTCTGCATATGCTTTAACAGTCCGTAGGTGGTCAGCTGCTCTCCCCGGAATTCTTCCGTGGCAGCAGCAACGGTTTTGGAATAGAGAGAAGCCAGATCCGCTTCTTTTGCCATGTCATCCACCACAGCCTCGCTGGACAGCTTCTGTCTCACTTCCAGGTTCTTTATGAGAATCTCCCCGAATTCCTTCTCCATATCCTTGCGGAACGGGGATTCCAGAATCACTTTCCCCATTTCCTTTGTCAGCAGCTGGTAACGGGGCATTTCCGCATTAAAATATGCCATCTCTTTTTCATAAAATTCATCCAGCATATTGACGGTGTACCGGATATGAGCCAGATTTCTTGTGGTGGCAATTTCCGTATCCAGTTCCGTAAACTCCATGTATGCGCTTCTGAATTCCCCGTAAGAGCCGGCATGCTTCATGGTTTCCGTATATTGTTTTACTTTTTCCTTTACCAGTTCCATATCCGGACGAATGTATTCGATCTCGGAAAACTTCTTCATGACTGTTAACCCCTTTCTGAGAATGCGGTTCCGTTTTTCTTCAGAAACAGCTTCACGCTTTCATCCCATTCCCGTTCAAGACTTTTATCCATGGTAAACACATTGAGGGATGTTCCTGTAATGCAGTACAGTTCCCCGTTTTCATACTGAATATTCAGGTACAGGCCTCCCACCTGGCCGGAAGAAAATCCGGGCACATGGCTGTCCACAAATTTTTCTTTTGCAGCAGGCGGAAGAAGCAGCACAATCCGGAAACTTTCCGGCAGACGGCTCCCCCTGATCAGAGAAAAGCAGAATGGCCGGACCGCCTTCCAGGCCGAAAATTCTTCAATCTGTCCAGCTTCCAGCTCCTCATCGGAATAATATCCCTGGCGGACACGGCCGTCCACGGTAAAGCTGTTGAATGTGACAATGCTGACTTCCCGGACCAGAAATTCATCGAACATGGTCCCCACAAACAGACCTGCGGTAAAAGCCTTCTGTTCCTCGATTTTAAGTGCAACCATTTTATACCTCCCACCATATTCTACAATAAACATGGAAAATATGCAATGAATATGGTATACTTATAACAAATCCAAGAAAGATCGGAGGAATCATCCAATGAAAGACCAAAAACATGCCATTCGTTCTCTGGAAGAACTGCTTCAGGCAGGTGTGTCTCCATACCATGCCATTGAAAAAAGCATAGAAAGACTGACTGATCATGGCTTTGAAGAACTGAAACCCCAGAAATCCTGGGAACTCCGTGCCGGAAAGTCATATTATGTAAATCTGTATGGATCCAGTCTCATCGCATTTTCCATCGGAAAAAACGTGAGCAAGGACGGATCCGCTCCGAAAATCCGCATGGCTGCATCCCATACGGACTGGCCCTGCCTGCGGATCAAGCCGTCACCGGAACTTTCCAAAGGCGGATACGGACTCCTGAATGTGGAATCCTATGGCGGACAGCTTCTTCAGACCTGGTTTGACCGTCCCCTTTCCATGGCCGGACGCGTCTGCCTGAAGGGAAAAGATGCTTTCCATCCCGAAGAAAAACTTGTGGACTTCAAACGGCCTCTCCTCATGGTTCCCAATCTGGCCAACCATATCAAACGGGAAAATGAAAAAAATGCCGAGCCCAACAAGCAGACAGATATGCTGCCGGTTCTTACCAGACTCACTGAAAAGCTCAATGAAAACAGCTTTTTCCTGGATCTTCTGGCAAAGGAACTGGATGTGGAGAAAGACCAGATCCTGGACTATGAATTTTATGTCTACAACTGGGAAAAGGGAACCGTCTGGGGGCTTAACGAAGAATTCTACTCTTCTCCCCGTCTGGACAACCTGACTTCTGTGGAAGGCTGTCTCTCCGGACTTTTATCCGCAAAGCACTGCGGAAAAGACGACAGTACCATCTCCCTGATCGCTCTTTATGATAACGAGGAGGTTGGAAGCCGTACCAAGCAGGGGGCTGCGTCCACCGCCATTGACCGGCTGATGGAAAAGATCTACCTTTCCCTGGGCTTCACCAGAGAACAGTATCTGGGCGCCATGTTCAAGAGTTTCCTGCTTTCCATGGACGTGGCTCATGCCTACCATCCATCCAAGCCCAACAACTATGACCTGAAAAATCATCCGCTTCTCAACGACGGAGTTGTCATTAAAATGTCTTCCACACAGACCTATGCCACCGATGCCACGGCGGTCAGTGTTCTGGAAGAGCTCTGCCGGGAAAACGGAATCCCATACCGGAAGTTTTCCAACCGTTCCGATATCCGCGGCGGTTCCACACTGGGAAGCATCTCATCCTGCCAGCTGGCAGTCAAGGCCGCTGATGTCGGCGTAGGTCTCTGGGCCATGCACTCCACCATGGAAACCATGGGCGCAGATGACCAGCATGCCCTGAACCAGCTTGTAAAAGTATTTTTTGAAGGCTGAAACAAAAAGAACGGATCGGCGAAAGCCATCCGTCGCGGTCAGACCTTCTGAGGCCTGACCCTGCAATATATCACATACGGGAATTTCAGATTCCCGTGAGAAACCGGGAGGAAATCAATATGAAGGCATATGATGTACAGTCAAAGCAGGAACTTGAAGTAACCGCAGAAAGCCTTGTGGACTTTCTCAATTCCAACCGCCAGGTGGACCTGGTTTTTGCAGAGCCCAGATCCGATGAAGACGGATATCTGAAATGGGACCGGGAAAACTGGCTGCTGGTGAAGGACGGTAAATTCCAGAGAAATTATTTCCTGGGTGACAGAGCACTCAGAGACTTTACCCACCATAATATCTACGACCTGAAAAACTCCTTCAAGCCGGAGGAAGCCATCAAAATCGAAATCAACTAAACAGCAGAAGCCGCCGGAACTCTGATTCCGGCGGCTTTTTCTGTGTCTGCTCTTTGTTTTTCTCTTTATTTCTTTCCACTGTCTTTTTCCGTATTATGCGGTTTCCGCTTCTGTTTCTTCCGGCTGCCGGATTTTCTGAAGAATTTCGAAAAAATCCGCCTCTGTGGCAGGACTTCCGGAAACGGAAAGTCCGGACCAAAGTTCCGGATCTTCTGTCAGGGTAATTCCCTCCCGGAACGTCTGATATGCCTGGTAAAACGCCTGGTTTTTCTTTTCCTTCACCATTTCTTCCTTGCGTGCCATGGTGGCCGCCTCGTCGTAGTCATTCTCGCATTTCAGAATATAGTATTTTCCGTCTTCTTCCACCACATCACTGATCTGCCCTGTTTCCAGGCTGTAGGCGGCTTCCTCATAACTGCTTCCCATAAGTCCGCGGAAAATCTGTTTCTTTATCTCCGGATCCACGGAATTTTCCTGGGCAATGGAATAAAAGTCCGCACCTTCCTGCTGAACCGACGCCAGTACTTCCTGAGCGCGCGTCTCATCTTCCAGTACAATCTGGGAAACTGCAATCACCTTGGCCTCGCTGTCGCTGACCTCCAGGTCCATACTGCCGGTGAGTTTTTCCACCAGTTTTTCCGCCAGGCAGTAATCCGAATACAGATTCTGTACCGTCTCCTGACTGATCTCCAGTTCTTTCGCCAGCTGGCTTCCCAGTTCCTCCATGTATGTACCTGCTGCCTCTGCCGCCGCTTCCTTTTCTCCGGCGGAAAGGCTCACTCCCTCTTCTCCGGCCATCATGCTCATGATCTTCAGTTCCTGCATGAAATCATGGATCTGATCCGCCAGAGAAGCGTCAAACGTCGTTCCCCGGTTATCCACTGCCGCACTCCATATCTGATCAGAATACAGATCTTCATAGCGGTGCCGCTCTGTCATGACGATCACCATGGTTTCCGGCTTTCCGTACTCTTTTTCCCCCCTGGCACTGGACAGCAGCGGCACATCGCTGCTGCAGCCGCAAAGAAGCGCCGCAGCCAGCAACGCAGCCGCTCCCGCTTTCCATCGCTTCGTCTTTTTCTTCATTGTCTTCTCCATTTTTCCGGCTGCCGCCTGGTCATACCGTTTAAGGAACCAGCAGCCTCAATATTTTCAGCACTCCGTCATTTACATTTGAATCCGCAAGAAATCTGGCCGCTTCCCTGGTCTCCGGTCTCCCGTTGGCCACGGCAAAGCTGTAATAGGCCTGTTTCAGCATTTCCACATCATTCAGCTGGTCACCGAATGCCATGGTCTCTTCCGGCGAAATAAACAGACTTTCCTGGAGGAGACGCAATGCATTCCCCTTGCTGACGCCGGGATACATGGCATCCATCCACTGATCCCCGGACAGCGTCATTTTCAGCCTGTCCCGGTATCTGTCCATGATGGGATCTGCCAGGTTTCCGATTCCTTCCATTCGGCATGCGGAAATCTTTATGACCGGTTCCGTCACCGACCGGACGTCTTCCACCCGTTTCATACGGAAATGGTATCCTTCCTCCAGCCACCGGACATATGCTTCATTTGCGGAGTCCACATATACATAATCAGATCCGCCCACCATGATGTCCAGTCCGGCCTCCTTGATGTCATTCATCAGCTGCAGTGCTGTCTCACGCGGAATCTCCGTCAGAAACAGATTCCTTCCGTAACAGCCCACATAGGCCCCGTTGTCGCCCACGTAGAAGATCCGGTCCCGCACAGGTGCAAACAGATATTCTATGCTGGCTGCCTGCCTTCCGCTGGCTGCCGCAAAATAGACTCCCTTTTCCTTTAATTTCAGGATTACGGAAAACAATTCCGGATTCAGACGGCTTCCCCCGTCTTCCACAAGTGTTCCGTCTATATCCGATACGATCAGTCTGATCATCCGGTCCCTCCGTTTTCATGATGTCAAAACTTCTTCAGTTCCTGATACAGCCTGCTGACAGGCAGTCCCATAACATTGGCATAAGACCCCTCCAGCTTCCCGATATATCTGGCAAAAAATCCCTGAACCGCATAGGCACCGGCCTTGTCCATGGGTTCTTCCGACATGGCGTATTCCCGCATCTCTTCTTCTGACATGGGCAGAACCTCCACGGTGGTCTCCTCGGAAAATGTCACTGTTTTCTCCCCGTCCTTCTGTTTTCCGATGACGGTGACGCCGGTATATACCTGATGCCGCCTTCCTGCCAGGCTGCGGATCATCCGGTATGCCTCCTCGTGGTCTCCAGGTTTCCCCAGAATATTTCCGTCCACTGCCACCACTGTGTCAGCTCCGATCACAAGACATCCGCTGCCGCACCCGTCCGCCACGTCCCTGGCCTTCTGCAGGGAAAGCTCTTCCACCACGCGTGCCGGCTCCTTTGCCGTCACCTTCTCCTCCACATGACTCGGGATGATTTCCGGCCGGATTCCGATCTGAAGCAGCAGTTCCTTTCTTCTGGGAGAGGCAGATGCCAGGATCACTTTTTCATGATTCATATCTGATTCCTCCGTTACAGACAGAAAGAGGCTGCCGCCGCCTCAGGCGGCTCAGTCCCTCCTTCTTTTCTTCCCGTTTCTTATCAGAAACTGAATTTTTCCTCAAAATATGCCTTAAGTTCTGCAATCGGAATTCTTACCTGTTCCATGGTATCACGGTCACGGACTGTAACGGCTCCGTCATTTTCAGAGTCAAAGTCATAGGTCACACAGAACGGAGTTCCGATTTCATCCTGTCTTCTGTACCGTTTTCCGATATTTCCTCTGTCATCAAATTCGCAGTTATAATATCTGCAGAGTTCCGCATACACCTTCTCGGCGCCTCCATTGAGCTTCTTGGAGAGAGGAAGAACACCGATCTTGACCGGGGCAATAGCCGGATGGAAATGAAGAACCGTACGCACATCTCCTTCTCCGATCTCTTCCTCGTCGTAAGCCGAGCAGAGGAATGCCAGGGTCACACGGTCTGCTCCCAGTGACGGTTCGATCACATAGGGAATATATTTCTCGTTGACTTCATCATCAAAGTACATCATATCCTGTCCGGATGTATTCTGATGCTGGGTCAGGTCATAATCGGTTCTGTCCGCAATTCCCCACAGTTCGCCCCAGCCGAACGGGAACAGGAATTCCAGGTCCGTGGTGGCCTTGCTGTAAAAGCACAGTTCCTCCGGAGAATGATCGCGGGCACGCATCTCTTCCGGCTTGATTCCCAGATTCCGGAGCCAGTCAATGCAGAACTGTTTCCAGTAAGCAAACCATTCCAGATCCGTTCCCGGCTTGCAGAAAAATTCCAGTTCCATCTGTTCAAACTCTCTGGTACGGAATGTGAAGTTTCCGGGTGTGATCTCGTTTCTGAAGGATTTTCCAATCTGGCCGATACCGAACGGAACTTTCTTTCTGGATGTTCTCTGAACATTCTTGAAATTCACGAAAATTCCCTGTGCTGTTTCCGGTCTCAGATATACGGTGTTCTTTGCATCTTCCGTTACGCCCTGGAATGTCTTGAACATCAGGTTGAACTGACGGATATCCGTAAAATCATGCTTTCCGCAGCTGGGACAGCAGATATTATTGTCATCAATATACTGCTTCATCTGTTCCTGGCTCCAGCCGTCCACGGAGCCTTCCATCTGAATGCCGTGCTCTTCCATGTAGTCCTCGATCAGTTTATCGGCACGGAATCTTTCCTTGCAGGCACGGCAGTCCATCAGCGGGTCGGAAAAACCGCCCAGATGTCCCGATGCCACCCATGTCTGGGAATTCATCAGAATCGCACAGTCCACACCCACATTGTAGGGACTCTCCTGAATGAATTTTTTCCACCAGGCGCGTTTTACGTTATTCTTCAGCTCCACACCCAGGTTTCCGTAATCCCATGTATTGGCAAGGCCTCCGTAGATTTCTGATCCCGGATATACAAATCCTCTGGATTTTGCCAGGGCCACAATCTTTTCCATTGTTTTTTCCATTCTCATGCTCCTCCTTTTATTTATAAACGATATAAGAGATCCCGGTCTCCGGCGTCCGGACTCCGTTTTCCGTGATCTCCGTCACGTTGTCGGAAACATAGGCGATTTTTCCATCGGTCTGAATCAGTGCCGGCCCCTCCACAGCCACCATGATCATGCCGCTTTCCCTGGTCACCTTTGAGGTTTCCACCGCCGTCCTCTTTTCCTCTGCCTTTACAAAACCGGCATCCGTCAGATATCCGGCTGCCAGGCCGTCTGCCACGGTCATCACCTGGAGTTTCTTCAGCTCCCCGTCATCTTCGTCCGGATACAGCTCCAGATATTTGAAATACGTATCAATATCCCTGAAGTCAATGAGAAGTCTGGCCACGCCGTCTGCCATGGTACATTCCCTGACAGATGCCGCCGCTTCTTCACCGTCTCCTTCCGAAAGGCTGTTGACTGCCTTCAGGTCTTCCTCTGCGGAAGCTCTGAGGCCGGCTTCATCGTCTTCAAATACACTCTGGTCATACTCCTCTACGGTGACACTGATCACGGCTCCGTCTCTGGTGACATAAATGGAGGTCTCCTCCAGAGAAGGCTCCGTATTTCCCGCATTTTTTCCGCATCCGGCTGTCATGAGAACTGCCGCCGCGGCCAGCAAGGCATATCGTTTCAGATTCATATGTCTCCTCCTGCATGCAAAATACTGCCTGCCTGTTCCCCGGCCGGAACAGCGGCAGCAGGATATTACTAATTATCTACAAGAACCCCCAAAATGTCAAGGGAATGGAAGGTTTTATCCACAAATCTCTTCTTATTTTCCTCCACACATCCGGAAAACTCCCGGAGTACCTGGTCTGACACCCGGAAAGTATAAAGTTTTTCCACCGGCGAAGCCAGCACATACTCCCAGGTATACCGGGTGGAATCGCAGAGATTTCCGGGCGGAGACTCCAGATATTCTCCGTTTATCTCCATCATCTTCAGTTCGAAAACCGGCTTCACAAGCTGGTTGGGAATGGCTGCCTTCAGAAGCGCGCGCATGGACTGATACAGAAGCTTCAGCATCTCCGATGCCTCCAGATTTTCCCTGCCGTAGTAATCCGCGAACTCCAGAAAATAAGAGCCGTAGCAGGCAGTCTCCACATTGCCGGAAATTTCCGTAAAATAGTTTGTGATCTCGGCTCCGGAAAGAGAATAGGCACTCCTCCCCTCCCGCAGATGAAAGGTACCGAATACAAACGGGCAGGCAGATGCCATCAGCGTGCTGCCCGGCCGCCTGGCTCCCCTGGCAAATGCCGTGACCTTTCCCAGTTCCCGGGTAAGGATCACAAGGCGCCTGTCATATTCTCCCGCCGGCGAAGCCCTGAGCACCATGCCGGTGACATCCACCTGTTCACTCATGTGTTTCCCCTCTGTCAGATATCTCTTTTATCATATCCGTAGTTCTTCATATACAGTTCACTGTCACGCCATTCTTTTCTGACCTTGACCCAGAGCTTCAGATTTACCTTTGCATCCATCAGCCCCTCAATCTCCATCCGAGCAGCGGTTCCGATTTTTTTCAGCATGGCGCCGCCTTTTCCGATGATGATCCCCTTATGGGACTCCCTTTCGCAGATGATGGTGGCTTCAATGTCAAAGAGGCCGCTGTCTCTCTCTGTCATTTTTTCAATCACCACGGCGATGCCGTGCGGAATCTCGTCTGAAAGAAGTCTCAGCGCCTTTTCCCTTACCAGCTCCGCGGCAATCTGGCGCATGGGCTGGTCCGTGACCGTATCCTCGTCATAATACTGAGGACCTTCTGGCAGATACTGGAAAATGGTACGGATCAGGGTATCCGTATTGGTCTTTTTCATGGCAGACACCGGTATGATTTCCGCAAACCGGTATACATCCTTATACGCTTCAATGGTCTTTATGATGTCTTCTTTTTTTACCGTATCGATCTTGTTGATCACCAGAAAGACCGGTGTTTTCACCCTGGACAGGCTCTTCAGGACCTGCTGCTCACCGGCACCGATATAGGTACCGGGCTCCACCAGCCACAGAATCACATCCACTTCTTTCAGCGTATGCTCGGCCACGCTGACCATATATTCTCCCAGACGGTTTTTGGCTTTATGAATTCCGGGGGTGTCCAGAAAAATAATCTGTCCCTGTTCCTCTGTATATACCGTCTGGATCCTGTTTCTGGTGGTCTGGGGTTTTTCCGAGGTAATGGCGATTTTCTGACCGATCAGATGGTTCATCAGCGTGGATTTCCCCACGTTGGGTCTTCCGATCAGAGTCACAAACCCGGATTTATATTTTGATTTCATACTTTCTCCTTTGTTTTATGCCGTCTCGCCGTCCCTGGACTGGGGCTGGAAAAGCGGCCGGATATTCCGGAACATGCTGCTGCTCTTCCGGATTTTTTCCTCATTTCCGATGGCACAGACCGCTCCTGTCTCCAGGATTCTGCGGACAATGCCGGAAAGGGCCCTGATATCGTCGGCAGTGGCTGTGAGGATTTCATCTCTTTCTCTCTGGAGCATCTCTTCTGTCACTCCTGAATACCAGGCAGAAAGACCTCTGGCTCCCTTCAGAGACGGAGTCAGCGGAGTATCCAGATCGCTGATGGTTCCGATGATATATTTGGTCATATCCCTTTCATCTGCGTCAAAGGCCTCCAGATATGCCGGAATTCCTCTGTAGATTTCATCACTTTCCTGCACATTGGGATCACGGTAGGAAACAAAATATCCCTCACCGCTCCTTCCGAAACCGCTCATGCAGCCGTAGGCTCCGCCTTTGACACGGATATTGATCCACAGGTAATCGTAACTCAGCATCACCTTCAGAATTCTGAGCGCTCCCGTATAGGCGTACGGGCTTCCTGCAAATGTGCCGCAGCGTGCCACATAGTTCACTTTCGATGCAGTGGTAAATCCTTCATTCCGTGTTTCTTGCGGTACACGGAACGGATACACGGTTCCCTCTCCGGCCGGAAGACGGTCTTTCAGTTTTTTCATGGCCGGAGCCAGGAGCGCAAAGCCCCTGTCATCCGCCGTATAGCTGACAGTCATATTGCCCGCCGTGAAAAGTGCTTTCATGACCCGTGAAAGGCCTGCCATCACTTCTTCTTTTCTGGCATCAAAGTCCCGGACGCATCCTTCCAGGAAATCATAGTAGCCGATTCCGCCGGTGATGTCATTGTAATAGGATGTGTCGGAAAAATAAGAGGTGGCCCTGGCAACTGCAGCCGAATGGCCTCCGCTCAGAAGCTTCATCTGCGCTTTGGACTTTGTTTCGTTAAGAATCTCTCTCAGTCTTTTTTCATCATTCAGGATGGATTCCGTAAAAATTTCCGCCAGAATCTCAAAACCAAAATCCAGCCTGTCGTAAAGGACTCTGACACTGGCTGCGAAAACCCCCGTAAATCCGCCGTCGGCAAGATTGGGATAGGATGTCACGCCGAAAGTCACGCCTCCGCTGTTGAGAAAGATCTCCGTGGTCAGGTCACCATAGGAGCGGCGCTTTGTATCCACATACCCCAGAACTGACTTCAGGAGTCCCACATAGGGCAGATCCGGGACCGCCACCCGGCTGGTATCAAACAGAACCTTCAGATATCCGATTCCGCCTGTAAACAGGTTATGGCGGATTACCCTGGTTCCTTCCACATTCAGTTCTTCAAAAACCGGAGCCTCTGCCTCCCGGCGGATGTCTTCCCTCCTCAGCATGGGAATCTTCTCCAGATCTTCCCTGGAAGACGGTGTTTCCTGATATTCCTTCAGTTCTCTGGTCCGGCGTACCAGGTCCTCTGTTTCCTCCCTGGTCAGCCCTGCTTTGTAGGCTGCCAGTTTCTGTCTGGTGGCTTCCTCCGCCTTTGCGGTCAGATTCCTTTCAGGGCTTACAGTCACCACCGCCTCAAAAGGATTGTCCAGCAGATGGGTCCGGATCAGATCTTCAAAATATCCGTTTTCCGCCCCTTCTTTCAGTGCCCGGAATGTGTCCTCATATTCCAGATGCATCATGGGATCTCCGCCGTACAGCCAGCTGTCCAGACACTGGAGCCCGTACATCAGTCCCTTGGGAGCCGAGCCGAAATCCGCCTCCCGGTACTGGAATTCATAATAATTGATGCCTGCCAGAACGCTTCGTCTGTCCAGGCCTTCGGCGGCCAGCTTTCTTAAGGTCCCTTTCACCACCGCCAGGAACTCGCCTTTCTGTTCCTTATCGGCATTCTTTGCCACAACGGAAAAATACGGCTGGAGAATGCCGTTCTCATATCCGCCCATGATGTCATTTCCGATGCCGGCATCCAGAAGTGCCTGCTTTAAGGGCGCCCCGGGGGCATCCAGCAGCACATATTCCAGCACCTGGAAAGCAATATATTCCCTGGGAGAAAGTTCATTTCCGGCCACTGTATTCACCGAAAGATAGCATGCGTGTTCCGTTTCCTCCGCATCGGTCACCGAATAGAAAAACTCCTCATCCCTGGGTTCTGAAAATGCTTTCTGTATCTGAATCTCAGAATCCACTTCTTTTCTTTCATATCTGCACAGGTACTCCCTGTCCAGGAACCGGAGTTTTTCCGCCATATCCATCTTTCCGTACAGATAGATATAGCTGTTGGACGGATGGTAGTATCTGCGGTAAAACTCCAGATAGTTTTCGTACGTCAGAGCCACGATTTCCTCCGGATCTCCTCCGGATTCATATCCGTAGCAGGTATCCGGAAACAGAACACTCCGGGTATAGCGGTCCAGAACGCTTTCCGGTGAGGAAAAGACTCCCTTCATTTCATTATAGACCACGCCGTTATAGCGGAGCTCTCCCTCCGGCTCCTCCAGCTCATAGTGCCATCCTTCCTGCATGAAGATCTTCTGTTCTTTTCCGATATTGGGATTGAACACCGCGTCCATATATACGTCCATCAGATTCTGGAAGTCGGCATCGTTGCAGCTGGCCACCGGATACACGGTCTTGTCCGGATAGGTCATCGCATTGAGAAATGTGTTCAGGGAACCCTTCACCAGTTCCACAAAGGGATCCTTTACGGGAAACTTTTCGGATCCGCACAGAACGCTGTGCTCCAGAATATGAGGCACACCTGTGCTGTCTGCCGGCGGCGTACGGAATCCGATGCAGAATACCTTGTTTTCATCATCCGTATCCATCAGAAAGATTCTGGCTCCCGTCTTTTTATGTTCCAGAATATATCCGGTGGCGTTCAGTTCCCCGATGGGCCTGGCCTCCAGAAGCCTGTAGCTTTCCAGTTCTTCCAGTTCCTTTTGTATGCTTTCCATAAGCCTGTCGTTCCTTTCTGTCCTGGTTATTCTATTTACATGTTGCCCATAAATTTATCTTTTAAAATTGCAAAGCATTCTCTCACGCAGAAATGTATGAACAGCACCGGATCAGACCGGGAACAGATTCCGTAGGGATCGGAAATTCCCACTTTCCTTGCAATTCCCTTGGCCCGCATCATATGAAAATTGCTGGTGATGATTCCCACCTGAATCCGTACCTCCTCATCCGGAGGAGACAGATATCCCGCGGCACTCATGACATTCCGGATGGTATTTCTCCTCTGCTGCTCCCTTTCTTCGATCAGAAGACGGCTGTACACAAGATTTTCATAGGTGCTGGTCGACTGGTCTTCACGGATCAGCTGGTATTCCGGCACTCCGTTCCCCCGCATGTACGTATACATCATATCTGCTTCGGATACATCCTCGCCTTCCCCTTTCCCTCCGGACAGGATAAACACTGTGTTGGGATGGATCCTGGCATATTTCACCGCCGTTTCCAGGCGGTATTCCAGTGTATTGCTGAGCCGGTCTCCCTTTACCTGGGCCCCCAGCACGATCACATAGTCCACACTTCTTTTTCCTGAGGAAAAGAACTGAAGGCCGATGCCTATTTCCACCACCAGGAAAATCACAAAAAATGCTGCTGCCACAGTCACGGCGGACACCACGGCGGAAAGTGGGATCCGGTCCCGGAACCGGCTGTAAAAACGGCAGAGTGCAGCCATTACTGCCAGGCATGCCGCCAGAATCAGCCATATTATGGAAAATGACGTTCTGGCTCCCGAATACGCGGCAATAATCCCGTAATAGGCCACGCACAGCAGGCTGAGGCCTCCCAAAAATACTGTCATTTTTCCATCTCCTTTCCGGCACTGACCGCTTCCTGTCCGTGTCAGTCTTCTTTCTTCCTCAGTATGTCAAAAGGCTCCGCATGACCGCCCAGATCCACATACAGAATTTCTTTGGGATGAGGCGCACTTTCCCTGGCTTCTCCGTCCTGGGTCCGGATTCCCTTCACCACAGTCTGTATATTCCTTCCGTCCGGCTTCATGATCTCGATGGTCTCGCCTACGGAAAACTTGTTTTTCTGTTCGATCTTTGCCCATCCTCTGTCATCACATTCTTCTGTGGTTCCCAGATAGATATAGTTTTTCACATATGTGCTGCTGTCATAGATCTGAGCATCTTCCCCTGGTTTCCCGAAATAGAATCCCGTAGTGAACTCACGGTAGGTACACTTTCCGATCTCTTCCCTGTACCACTCCAGATTCTTTCTGTAGGTCTCCGGACTTTCCAGATAATCGTCGATGGCCTTTCTGTAGGTTCTGGCCACCGTTGCCACATAAAGGGCCGTTTTCATTCTTCCCTCGATCTTGAAGCTGTCAATACCGGCCTCCATCATTTCAGGCACATGCTCGATCATGCAGAGGTCCTTGGAATTGAAAATAAAGGTTCCCCTGTCGTTTTCATATACGGGCATATATTCCCCCGGCCTGGTTTCCTCCATCACTGCATATTTCCAGCGGCAGGGATGCGTGCATGCCCCCTGATTGGCGTCCCGCCCGGTGAAGAAATTGCTGAGAAGACAGCGTCCGGAATAGGAAATGCACATGGCTCCGTGAATAAAACTTTCGATCTCCATATCCTCGGGAATATGATCCCGGATCTCCCGGATTTCCTTCAGGGACAGTTCCCTGGCAGAAACCACCCGTCTGGCCCCCAGGCCGTACCAGAACTGGTATGTGCCGTAATTGGTGTTGTTGGCCTGCGTGCTGATATGCAGCTCCATATCCGGAAGAACCTTTCTGGCAATCATGAATACTCCGGGGTCCGAAATAATCAGGGCATCCGGTCTGATATCCTTCAGTTCCCTGAAGTATGCCTCCACTCCCGCCAGATCATCGTTGTGAGCCAGAATATTGGCCGTAATATATACTTTCACTCCCCGCTCATGGGCAAATGCAATGCCCTCCCGGATTTCTTCGTTGGTAAAGTTCTTGGCCTTGGCCCTCAGACCGAACGCCTCACCGCCAAGGTAAACCGCATCGGCTCCGTAAATGACCGCTGTTTTCAGCACTTCCAGGCTTCCTGCGGGAATCAGAAGTTCCGTTTTTCTCATGTTATGTCCTCTCATTTTCTGACGCTTAAAGCCACACCGTCTCCGATGGGGATGACGGAGGTCTCAAATTCGTCCATATGTTTTAATGTATACAGATATTCTCTCATGCGGACATGGATGGTCCTGTCGCGGCGTTCCACTGCATACCGCGATTCCACAATGCTGCCGTTCTGAAGCACATTGTCCGACATCAGGAGTCCTCCCGGAGGCAGAAGCCTCAGAAGATCCGGGAGCCAGTGAATGTACTGTCCCTTGGCGGCATCCATGAAAATAAAATCAAAATTGCCGGAAAGGCCGGAAAGAATTTCCCCGGCATCGCCTTCCAGCAGTGTAATCTTTTTCTCTGCCCCTGCCCTCCGGAAATTTTCCCGGGCGATGGGGATCCTTTTTTCAAACTTTTCGATGGTGGTGATATGAGAACCCTCCGGCATGACTGACGCCATCAGCAGGGCAGAATACCCCACTGCCGTTCCCACCTCCAGAATATTCTCCGGCCGTTTCAGGGCCACCATGGTTTTTAAAAGGGCAGCCGTTTCCCTGCGGATAATGGGCACGAAGGATGCGGCTGCCTCTCTGGCTATTTCATCACACAGGACTCCGTCTCCGGAATCCAGGGAATTGATATAAGCGGTAATTCTTTCATCTGTGATCATGATCATGTCTCCCCGTCTTCAGTCTCTCCCAGAATCTCTATGATATCCTTGGATGCCATGGAAGTATTCAGACTGAAGTCTCCGGCCTGTACTTTATATCCGTAGCAGAACGCCTGGATCACAAAAGCCCGGGGATCCCGGATCAGACCGTTCTCCTCCAGGATTTCACCTACTTCCGAAACGGACTCCTCACCTGTCAGGCGGATATTCTTGTCGGTGCCGGGAGCTGCCTCCATTCCCGGAGAATAAAAGATGCTGTGGCCGAATTCATATCCCTGCTCCGCTCCCAGAAGAAGAAGGACAATCACCAGCGCATAAAGCAGAATTCTGCCTGATACGCCGATGACTGTCATGCTTATTTTGTTGATTTCCCGTGTTATCCTGCTCATATCATATCCTCTGTCTGCTGCCGCAGAGGCAGCATCTCATGCTGTTTAAACTTCCATGATGATCGGAAGGACCATGGGGTTTCTCTTGATTCTCTTCCATAAGAAATCACTGAGGCTGTCGCGGACAATGTTCTTGATCTTTCCCCAGTCGTTGACATGGCGGTCCAGACAGTCGGAAACAGCCTGGTCCACAATGGCCTGAGCCTCTTCCATCAGGTCCTCGGATTCCCTCACATATACGAATCCGCGGGATACAATATCCGGACCTGCAAGCAGCTGATTGCTGTATTTTTCCAGTGTCATGACCACGATGATGATTCCGTTCTGAGCCAGATTCTGACGGTCTCTCAGAACAATATTTCCCACGTCCCCTACTCCGAGGCCGTCCACCAGGACGCCGCCGGCCGGTACGTGATCCACCACCTGGGCTCCGGACTCACCGATCTCCAGAACATCTCCGGACTGAAGCATGATCACGTTTTCCTTTGGAATACCCATGGATTCCGCCAGCCCTTTCTGTGCCATTCTGTGGCGGTATTCTCCATGAATCGGCAGTGCATATTTCGGACGCACAAGGGCGTAAATCAGCTTGATCTCTTCCTGACATGCATGTCCTGAGACATGGGTATCCTGAGAAATCACCTTGGCTCCCTTCATGGAAAGCTCATTGATGACTCTGGAAACGGCTTTTTCATTTCCCGGAATGGGTGTGGAGCTCAGGATCACCACGTCCCTGGGGGTAATGGATACTTTCCGGTGCATGGACGAAGCCATTCTGGAAAGTGCCGCCATGGATTCTCCCTGGCTTCCGGTGGTAATGAGGACCGTGTCCTCTTCCTTATAGTTTTTCAGCTGTTCGATATCAATCAGGGTTCCGTCAGGAATGCTGATATATCCCAGCTCGCTGGCCGTACCGATGACGTTCACCATGCTGCGGCCTTCGATCACCACTTTTCTGCCGTATTTGCAGGCGGTGTTGATGACCTGCTGCACCCGGTCCACATTGGATGCAAACGTGGCCACAATGATCCGGTTATGCTGATGCTCCGCAAAAATGGCATCAAACGTCTTTCCCACGGTCTTTTCCGACATGGTAAAGCCCGGCCGGATGGCGTTGGTGGAATCACACATCAGGGCCAGAACTCCCTTCTTTCCCAGTTCTGCCAGCCGCTGAAGATCCGTCACGTCGCCGAATACCGGTGTATAGTCGATTTTGAAGTCACCTGTATTGAGGATAATCCCGGCCGGTGTGAACACTGCCAGCGCCGCGGCATCCTCAATGCTGTGGTTCATCTTGATGAATTCCACACGGAAGCATCCCAGATTGATGGACTGCCCGTGTTTCACCACCTTGCGCTTCACGCTTTTGAGCATGTTGTTTTCTTTCAGTTTGTGTTCGATGAGCCCCATGGTCAGCTTGGTGCCGTAAACCGGGGCATTGACCATCTTCAGCACATAGGGGATGGCGCCGATGTGGTCTTCATGGCCGTGTGTGATGACAAACCCCTTTACCTTGTCAATGTTGTTTACAAGATATGTCACGTCGGGAATCACCAGGTCAATGCCCAGCATGTCATCACTTGGAAATGCCAAGCCGCAGTCCATGATGATGATGCTGTCCTCACATTCAATGGCAGTCATGTTCATTCCGATCTGCTCCAGGCCTCCCAGGGGGATGATTTTGACCTTACAGTCATTATTCTGTTTTTTCACGTTCTTCACTGTTCAAACCTCCGTCAATATTCCGTTCGTTATTTTCTTCATCCCCGTTCTTCCTTCTGCAGTCCCTGCAGACTCCGTAAAGCTTCACTTCGTGATCCGTCACTTCAAAGCCTATGTTTTCAAACACCTGCTGTTCCAGAAGATCCAGCAGATCTGTCTCCAGCGAGAAGACTCTGCCGCATCCGGTACAGATGGCATGATGATGACGGTGCCCGGAGCCGCTTACTTCCCCGCCCAGCTCATAACGGGCATATCCGTCGTCAAATGTGACTTTGTTCACCAGCTGCAGGTCACAGAGGACCTGAACGGTTCTGTATATGGTAGCCAGCCCGATCTCCGGGCAGACTTTTTTTGCAAGATCATGGATTTCTTCTGCTGTCAGATGCTCTCCCGGATGGGAAACCATGATTTCCAGTACCAGCAGTCTCTGGGTTGTGACCTTCAACCCTTTTTTTCTCAGCAGCTCCTTTACCTTCTCCTCGTTCATCCGACTTCACCGGGCCCTTTACTGTCTTTCGATCTCCACATCGTCCAGAAGTTCGGAAAAGATCTTCATGAGTCCGTCCAGTTCTTCCTCGTTTTCCACAAACTCGTAAAGCGCTTCCTCATCCTGTTCTCCGGACATGTCTTTCAGAATATAACACTCACCCTCATCTTCCTCATCGGCTGCGTCTGTCACCAGCAGGTAATTCACCCCGCCCAGCCTTGTTTCTTCCACAACAAAAAACTCGATGGTCTGATCCTCGTCCACCAGAGTAATCTTCTTTCCTTCTTCCATACGTTTCTCCTATTCTTCTGCTGTCACGTGGATGCGGTCCAGATAGCCCTGAAGAATCAGGCAGGCCGCCACCTTGTCTATAACCGCTTTCCTGTTTTCCCTGCGTACCCCGTTTTCCATCAGCACCTGTTCTGCCGCCACGGTGGTGAGACGTTCGTCCCAGAAAATCACGGGCAGTCCGGTTCTGCGCTCCAGCATTTCCCCGAACTGTCTCGTCTTCTCCGCCCGCTCGCCTTCTGTATTGTTCATGTTTTTCGGAAGCCCCAGCACAATGGTCTCCACTCCCAGTTCGCGGATCAGTTCCTCGATACGGGCGCAGGTTTTCCTCAGCTTGTTTTCTTCCTTCCGCTCAATGGTTTCCACACCCTGTGCCGTGAGTCCCATGGCATCGCTCACTGCCACACCCACTGTTTTTGAGCCAAAATCCAGTCCAAGTATCCTCATGGGGGTCTTCTGTTCTCCATTCACCAGTTTTTACCCATAACAAAATCAGTTGGTTTTTCCCCAACTGTCTCTGCCCTGTTCCTTCTGCAGTTCATCGTTTCCGGACCTATTTCAGTCTGGTTTCAATGTAATTTTCCATCAGCTCTTCCAGAATCTCATCCCGCTCCACTTTCATGATCAGGCTTCTGGCGCTCTTATGGCTTGTGATATACGTCGGATCGCCGGACATGATATATCCGACGATCTGATTGATCGGATTGTACCCTTTTTCGGTCAGTGCCTCATAAACAGCCCGGAGGACCTGGCTTACTTCCATCTTTTTTTCATCCTGTACTGCCTTGAAATACTGTGTATTACTGATATCACCCATAAATGTCCCCACGTCCTTTAGTTGCTTATAGATTATTCTACCCCAATTTCGGGTTTTCTGCAAGATAAATGATTTCATCCGTCAGAAATTCTTTCAGGATTCCGGAAACTGTCATATTTTTCAGTGCGGCGGCTTCTCTGCCTTCCAGCGGCACAGCTGCTTTTACATATTCTTTCGTGTGCCCCATCATATACCGGCAGTCTCCCACCTGCACTTCTTCCTCCAGAAGGACTTCTGTCTCTTTTCCCAGGAAAACGCGTCTGTATTCCCCTGACATTTCTTTTTCCAGATCCAGCAGCACGGCACTGCGCTCTGTCTTTACCGGTTCCGGAATCTGATCCGGCATGCGGTCCGCTCTGGTGCCTGCACGCCTGGAGTATTTGAACACGTGCATCTCATAGAATTTCACCTGTTTCAGAAACTTTCTGGTGGTTTCAAACTCGGCATCGGTTTCTCCCGGAAATCCCACAATCACATCCGTGGTAATGGCCGGATTCTCAAAATATTTTCTGAGGATTCTGCATCGTTCCAGATACTCTTCGCAGGTGTAATGGCGGTTCATTCTTTTCAGAGTTTCATCGCAGCCGCTCTGAAGGGAAAGATGGAAATGGGGACATATTTTCGGAAGTTCCGACAGTGCCTGTGCAAACTCCTCCGTGATTACCCGCGGCTCCAGAGATCCGAAACGGATCCGCTCAATACCGTCAATGGCATGGAGCCTCCGGATCAGAGACAGGAAATCTTCCTTTCTGTCCTCAAAATCCACTCCGTACGATGTCAGATGAATTCCCGTAAGCACTACTTCCCTGTATCCGGCTTCTGCCAGTCCCCTCACTTCCTCTTCCACATCTTCCGGCAGACGGCTTCTGACGCGGCCTCTTGTGTACGGGATGATGCAGTAGCTGCAGAACTGATTGCAGCCGTCCTGTACCTTGATGAATGCTCTGGTATGGTCCGCAATCCGGCTGATGTGAAGCGGTTCGTACTCGTGTGCTGCGGAAATGTCGATTACCGTATCCTGTACATTGCGCCCGCTCAGATATTCTTCCAGAAGCGGCACCAGGTCCGCTTTTCTGTTGTTTCCGATCACCAGATCTATGGCTTCGTCTTCCATTATTTTTTCTCCGGCAGACTGTACGTAACAGCCGGCAGCCACCACCACCGAATCCGGATTGGTCTTTTTGGCACGGTGCAGCATCTGACGGGATTTTTTATCTGCCACATTGGTAACGGAACAGGTATTGACAATATAGACATCTGCCTTTTCCCCGAAATCCACGATCTCGTATCCTGCCTCTTCCAGAAGCTGCTGCATGGCTTCGGTTTCATAGGAATTTACCTTGCATCCCAGGTTGTGAAGTGCTGCTTTCCTCATTTTTTCTCTCCTGTCCAAAAATTAAAATAAAATGCCGGATTTTCATGCAATCTAACTATTGACTTTTCCACTGTGTCCCGGTAGTATGAAGACAGATTTGCCATTAATATGATTGGGAGGAACATCACATGAAAACCGTTAAAATTTCTTTGAATTCTATTGATAAAGTAAAGGCATTTGTAAATGATCTCGCAAAGTTTGACGCTGATTTCGATCTGGTATCCGGAAGATATGTCATCGATGCCAAATCCATCATGGGAATTTTCAGTCTCGATCTTTCCAAGCCCATCGATCTGAATATTCATGCGGAAGACAATGTTGAAACGATTCTCGAGGTGCTTGCTCCCTATATTATCTGATGCTTCATAACCCTTCAGCCTGATTCAGCCGGGAAAAATCCCGGCTGTTTTTTTATGGCGCGGTGCGGTGCATCCTGGCAGCCCGGCAGAACATTTCCGCCGCCGGAACACACCGCCTCCGGTTTCCTGCCCTGTCAGCTGCAGACAATCACTTCTCTGGTTTCCAGGGCTGTCTTCATCATTTCGTCTATCTTCTCTTCCAGTTTTGTTTCGGATATCCTGATTCTTCCCAGATTGGGCTTCGTCACAGGGTGCTTCGCCACAAAGATGGTGCAGCAGTCTTCATAAGGCAGAACGGAGGTCTCGTAGGTATCAATCTTCAGGGAAATATCCACGATATCCTGTTTGTCGAAGGCAATCAGCGGACGCATCACCGGCATGGTGCAGACCTCATTGGTCACTGCCAGGGACTGCATGGTCTGAGATGCCACCTGGCCGATGCTTTCTCCGGTCACCAGTGCCAGACATCCGGACTCCTCAGCGATCTTTTCCGCGATCCGCATCATGTATCTGCGCATGATGATGGTCAGCTCATCATGGGGACACTGTTCATAAATATACAGCTGAATATCTGTGAAATTCACCACGTTCAGGCGGATGGGGCCGGTATATTTTGCCACCAGTTTTGCCAGATCCACAACTTTCTGCTTGGCTCTTTCACTGGTATAGGGCGGCGCATGAAAATACGTGGCTTCCAGAGTGACTCCGCGTTTTGCCACCATCCAGCCGGCCACCGGACTGTCAATGCCTCCAGACAGAAGCAGCATGGCTTTCCCGGCTGTACCGATGGGCATTCCGCCCGGTCCCGGAATGGTTTCAGAGAAAATGTTGATCTTATGGCGCACCTCCACCCGAAGGAGCACGTCCGGATGATGGACATCCACTTTCGTCTCCGGATATGCCTGAAGAATCACCTCGCCCAGATCCCTGTTGATCTGTTCGGACATGACCGGATACTGTTTGTTTCCTCTCTTTGCCACAACCTTGAAGGTAAAATGCTTGTCTTCATAAGCTTCCCCGATGTATTTCACCACCTGGGCCTTGAGATCCTCATACCCGTTGTCCTCCACCTGAACCATGGGGCAGATTCCCACAATGCCGAAGATCTTTTTCAGGGTATCCACCACCTCATCAAAATCGAACTCGGCTCTGGCCTCGGCATAGATTCTTCCGGATTCCTTGCTGACCCAGAAGTCCCCGTCCAGACGTTTCAGCCGGTGATGGATCTGCTTCACCAGCGCATCTTCAAACAGATATCTGTTTTTTCCCTTGACGCCGATTTCGGCGTATTTAATCAGAAATGACTTATACTTCATATTTTCCCGCTCCTATCCGCCGGGGGACCTTTCCCCGCATGCGTTATGCTCTCCTGTATTTTCTCAGCACCGGAAGCAGCTCATTCAGCTGTTCCAGGCAGTAATCCACTTCGTCCTCGGTATTGAAAAGTCCGAAGGAAAATCGGAGGGAAGAATCCAGCAGTTCCGGCTTTACTCCGATCCCCTTTAACGTTCCGGATATTCCAGGATGCGTGGAAGAACAGGCAGAACCGGAGGAAACATAGATCCCCCTGTCCTCCAGCGCATGCAGAAGTACTTCCGCACGCACTCCTGAAAACAGTGCACTGACAATCTGAGGGGCGCTGTCCCTTCCCGTAAGGCCCAGGACCGTCACTCCCTCCATTTTTTCAAGTCCCTCTGTCAGTCTTTCTTTCAGAGCATACAGCCGGTCCATCCTGGCCTCATGATCCCGGTATATTTCCTTTACCGCCATTCCCAGTCCGGCACACCCCGGTACATTTTCCGTTCCGGAGCGCATTCCTTTCTGCTGGCCGCCTCCGTAAATAATGGGCCGGATCTTCACCCGCTCGTCCACATATAAAAAGCCGACGCCCTTGGGACCGTGGATCTTGTGACCGCTGGCGGAAAGCATGTCAATGCCCTGCTTTTTGGGCCGGATCACATATTTTCCATATGCCTGGATGGCATCCACATGAAAATACACCTCAGGCTTCTTTTTCTTTATGATCTTTGCGATCTCTTCCACCGGTTCCACGGCTCCGATTTCATTGTTCACATACATGACAGACACCAGAATCGTATCATCGCAGATGGCCTCCTCCAGCGCATCCAGAGACACAATGCCGTTATGATCCACCGGCAGGTAGCTAACACGGAACCCCATTTCCTCCAGAAACATCATGGGATTGTACACGGAGGCATGCTCGATTCCTGTGGTAATCAGATGATTTCCCGATCTTCTGTTGGCCAGAGCCGTTCCGATCAGGGCCATGTTGTTGGACTCTGTTCCGCCGGATGTGAAAAGGATCTCCTTTTCCTTTACCCGCAGCGACCTGGCGATCTCTTCCCTGGCGGCTTTCACATACTGTTCCGCTTCCACGCCCATCAGGTGCCGGGCCGCCGTGTTTCCGTAATCTTCCGTCAGGGTCTTTACCATCACATCCCGGACGCTGTCAAAAGCCCTGGTGGTAGCGGAATTGTCAAAATAAACTTCTCTTTTTTCTTTTTCCATTTTTCCTACTCCATAAACGCCTATGGTTCCAGAAGGAATCCAAAGGCGGACAAAACAAAAAGGCCTGCTGTCTCGGTTCTGAGGATCCGCCTTCCCAGGCTCACAGGCTGAACCCCCCATTCCAGCGCCAGGGAAATTTCCGACCGGTCAAATCCGCCTTCCGGTCCGATAAATACTGCTGCACTCTGGCCGGGCCTGAGATTTTTCAGGAGACTTCTGGTCTTTTCCATTCCGCCGGCTCCATCCAGGCTCCCTTCCTCCTCATAGGGAATGATCTTCAGATCAAACTCCTCCGCAGCTTTCAGGGCTTCTTTCAGACTCATGACCGGATTTACCTCAGGAATCCTCATGCGGCCTGACTGTTTCGCCGCACTTTCCGAAATGCCGTTCCAGCGTTTTACTCTGGCTTCCTCCTTTTTCCGGTCCAGCCGCACCACCGTTCTGGCGGTATCCACCGGCACCACCGAGGAGACTCCCAGTTCCACCGCCTTCTGGATAATCAGCTCCATTTTGTCGCTTTTGGGAAGGCCCTGAAACAGGGTGACCTTCACCGGAAGTTCCGTATCCTCCACCGGTTCTTCAAGCACCCGGCAGAGAATCCGGTCGGGATGCAGTTCCCCGATCTTACAGAGCCTCGCCTTCCCTTTTCCGTCGCTGACTGTCAGACGCTCCCCCGGCTTCATCCGGAGCACATTCTTTATATGATTGACATCGGGGCCTTCGATGACCGCTTCCGTCTCTCCGATCTGTTCCGTTTCCGTAAAAAAATGATACACTATTTTTTCCTCGCTGTGACGGACACCCATTCGCCCTGTCTGGTCACTTCCACGATCTCAAAGGCGTCATTGGCTGCAAAGGCATCCAGAACCGCCTGCTCTTTCATGTTGATGATTCCGGAAGTGATGAAAAGCCCGCCTTTTTTTATATGCACGGCAATCTCCTTCTGGAGCAGAATGATGACATCTGCCAGAATGTTGGCCACTGCCGTATCATAAACTTCAAATCCTGCCTGTTCCTGAACGTCCCTGTCATCGATGATGTTTCCCTGAAGGACGGAAAATTTTTCTTCCGCAATTCCGTTGGACTCCAGATTCTCGTGAACGGCTGTAATGGCGTTTTCATCCAGATCCGTGCCGAACACATAGCCCGCCCCCAGTTTCAGAGCCGTAATGCCCAGAATTCCGCTCCCGGTTCCCACGTCCAGAACCCTGTCTCCCGGCCGGATGTATTTTTCCAGCTGCCGGATGCATAACTGTGTGGTCTCATGTTTTCCTGTGCCGAATGCCGTTCCGGGATCAATCTGGATCAGCAGCTTGTCCTTATGTTCCTCAGGAATCTCCTCCCAGGTGGGCTTGATCAGAATATGATCCACCGTAAACGGCTTGAAATACTGTTTCCAGTTGTTGATCCAGTCCTTGTCTTCCGTCTCTGAGGCGGTAATGGTTCCCTTTCCGATTTCCACAAAGGGCTTCAGTTCCTCCAGTCCTTCCCGTACTTTTTCCAGGACAGCGGCAGCATCCTCGTCCTCGTCCAGATAAAAGCTGACTCTTGCGCTGCCATCGTCCGGAGGCAGCTCCGGAAGAATGTCGATGAACATCCCCTTGGTCTCCTTTTCCGTCAGCGGCACATTGTCTTCAATCTCCATTCCCTGGATGCCGATATCCTCAAACAGGCTTCCCAGAAAATCCACGGCTTCCGTCGTGGTCTCCAGTGTGAATTTTTTCCATTTCATCCTATCATCTCCGTTCCATTCTCTATCCCATCAGGATCTTGATAAACAACAGCACCAGCACTGTCATGACCACCGGACGGACGATCTTCTGTCCGTTGCTGACCACCAGTCCGGAACCAATGTAGCTTCCGGCCATACAGAACAGGGCCGCTGTGATTCCCAGCACATAGTCCACCTTTCCGTTGACGAAAAAGGTGCTGAAGGCAGAAACATCGGCCGCCAGATTGACAAATTTTGAGATACCGGCTGCCTCTTTCAGTTCCAGCCCCACCAGGCCTGTAAACATCAGGATCAGGAACGTGCCTGTTCCCGGTCCGTAAAACCCGTTGTACATACCGATCAGAAAAGATGCCCCGGCTCCGTATGCCAGCATTCTTCCCCGGGTCAGATCCTTCTTATGAGCGGTCTTCTCCATGTCCTTGTTTCTCATGACATAATAGGCCACAATGGGGAGAACCACAATCATCATGGACTGGATCACCGACTCTTTCACATGGAGTGCCAGTCCGGATCCCAGCAGCGCTCCGGCAATGGCTGCGGCTCCGCATGGAAGCGCCAGCCTCCAGGGAATCAGCTTCCATTTTGCGAACCGTACCGTGGCCACAATGGCTCCGGGAAACGAACTCAGTTTTGAAGTTCCCAGTGTCACATGTACGGGAACTCCGGCCAGCATGTAGGCCGGAAACGAAATCAGGCCGCCTCCGCCTGCAATGGAATCCACAAACCCTGCCAGGAAAACCAGCGGACATACGATCAAAAACCTTTCCATATTCTTCCCCTTCTCTTATCTGCGGTATTTCCGCGGACTGTTCCTTCCTGTCCGCAGAAAAAATCACATGATATCATAACACAGATTTTCTCCGATGACAACAGGAGACAGGAAAGAATCCTGCAGAGCAGACACCGCCTCCTGAGGCCGGCCGCGGCGGCAGCACGGTTCTTTCTGCCGCATCATCATTTACACAGGGCTTTTTATCAAACAGAGAACGAAATTTCCTGCATGATAAAAATGCCCCGGGTCCCTTCATTCAGGGAGCCGGGGCATTTTCCATGTTTTTCCGGTATTTTTCTTTCAGATCCATTCATCCGGAGATATTCCGGTCATTAAAAATCAAACATTCCGGCCGGCCTGGTGTCCGGCTTTTTTACATCATCATATGTCTTTGCCGTTGTATAATCCACATCATGAATCGGCCAGGTGGGAGTTTTTCCTTCATATACTTCCTGAACTCCCATGGCTGCGAAATAAGATGCGCGGTGAGCCGCTTCCGTTGTGTTTCCGCCGATATGGGGATAGATAATCACATTGTCCAGAGTCAGGAGAGGATTTGCCGGATCCACCGGTTCTTTCCGGATGGCGTCCAGTCCTGCTCCGGCAATGATACCGTTTTTGCAGGCTTCATACAGATCTTCTTCCACCACGCAGCCTCCTCTGGCCGTGTTGATCAGGAATGCCGTCGGCTTCATCATGGCCAGACGGCGTTTATCCACCATATTTTGGGTTACAGGCGTATTGGGTGTATGAAGGGAAACATAATCGCTTTCTTTAAAGATACGGTCCAGATCTCTTACCACCTCAACACCGTCCGGGAACTGATCCGCCGGCTTATAAGGATCATAGGCAAGCACATTCATTTCCATGGCCAGGGCTCTTACAGCCAGCCGGCTGCCGATGTTTCCGCATCCGATCAGGCCCAGAGTTTTGCCGTTCAGCGTAGTCTTCGTAACCTTCAGTTTTGCCTTGTAGTAGTCTTCCACCCATGTTTTATGCAGGACTGTAACATTACGGCTGCACTCCAGAATCAGAAGCATCGCTGTTTCTGCCACTGATGTACTGTTGGCCACCGGCGCATAAAGCGCCTGAACTCCGTTGTCATGGCATGCTGCAACATCCAGTGCATCAAAACCCGCGCCGTGACGGACAATGACCTTCAGATTTGGATTGGCTTCGATCACCTCCCTGGTAATCGGAGTAATCCGTACGATCATGGCGTCCGGCTGGTACTCCTTCATATCCGCCAGCACATCCTCTGTTTCAAAGCCTCTTCCGTCGATCAGGGTATGTCCTGCATCTTCCAGAAGTTTTCGTCCCTCTTCCATAATTTCCTGCGGCAGTAAAATTTTCCAGCCCATTCTGTTTCCTCCTCTTTTCATCTCTGTCTCTGTTTATGGTTCATACACATCGTCAATGATTTCGAAGCCCTTCTGCTCCAGGCTCTTTTCCACCCAGTCTCTCTTGGACGTTCCGTTTTTGGCGGCTTCCAGTTTCTTTTCGTCGGCTTCCTGGAATTTCTTGGCATCCGCCAGAACCTGAGCCGCGTCCTTTCTGGGAATCACGATCACCCCGTCCGGATCGCCCAGGATGATATCTCCCGGATTCACGCTGATTTCGCCGCAGGATACCGGAACATTCACCTCCCCCGGTCCTTCCTTATAGGGTCCGCCGGGAGTGGTACCGGTGGCATATACCGGGAAATCCCATTTTCCGATCTCGTCGATGTCACGGATAGGTCCGTCGATGACGATGCCGGCGGCTTTTTTCCCATAGCGGAGATATGCCATCATAATCTCTCCCATCAGGGATCTGGTATTGTCTCCTTCATTGGAAACCACCAGTACATCTCCCTCCCGGGCCATGTTGAGAGCCGCATGAAGTGCCAGATTATCTCCTCCTCTTACTTTCACTGTCAGGGCGGGGCCTACCATCATCTGGTCTTTGGGACTGCTTACCAGGCGGATTCTGGGATTCATGGCAGAATTCCTTTCCATTACATCACAGGTATTGGATGCCGGAATATTTTTAAACTGCATCATCACTTCCTTATCCGGAAGATTTCTTTTCAGATAAATTCTCTTTCCCACTGGCATATGGATTTTCCCTCTCTTTCCGGCTTCTGTCAGCCGTTTCTGTTATGGTTTTATTGTACTGTCTTTTCATCACAAAAACAAACAATGTTTTTTCAATGTTTTAACAAAATTTATTTGTTAATGCATTTACATTTCCGGTGTATCAGAGTATAATCATTTCAGAATTCCGTTTTATCACTGCCGCTTCATGCCGCAGCATACCATTCATTCGTCCAGGAGGTATCCCATGAATCTCATAAGCCTGTATTACTTTGTAGAACTGGCAAAGGAGCTCCATGTGACCAATACGGCACAGAAGCTTTATATTTCCCAGCAGAATCTCACCCAGCACATCCAGCGTCTGGAGCAGCACTATGGTGTCGTCCTGTTTCACAGAAAGCCGAAGCTGGCTCTGACCTATGCCGGGGAACAGCTTCTGGCCTCTGCCCAGAAAATTCTCGCAGAAGAAACCCAGCTGGTCAACCGGCTCAGCAACATCTCGGAAAACAACAGAGGAACCCTCAAAGTGGGAATCCCTGCCTACCGCGCTCAGGTATGCCTGCCGGAGATCCTTCCGGAATTCTATAAAAAATGGCCCAATGTGAAGATTGATCTGGTCAACGAATCCTCGGGGAAAATGGAAGATATGGTATTCAGCGGGGAACTGGACTTTTTCATCGGAATCATGTATCAGGACAGCCCCAAACTCCATATCGAGACGATTCTCAATGACAGGATCTACCTGGTCTGTTCCGATGCACTGATGAAAAAGTACCTGCCTGATTCCTGGAATGATCTGAAACAGACCTCCGTTTCCGGTGCTGATCTGGAGCAGTTCTGTTCCCTCCCGTTCCTTCTTCCCGAAGCCTCCATGCGTCTTCGGAAAACCATCGACCAGTGCTTTCAGAAGGCCCGTATTACGCCTAATATCTTTCTGGAATCCTCCACCACAGAACTTCTGATCTCCCTTTATCCCCATGATTTCGGGGCCTTTTTCTGCACTCAGATGCGCCTTCCCCAGCTTCTGGAAATGTATCCGGATGCCAATGCCTTTCCTTTAAGGCTGCAGGATGGCATCGTACAGCACCGGCTGGTACTTGCATATCACAGAGATCGTTTTCTTCCGCCCTATGCCCACGACTTCATCGCTCTCACAGAACAGACATTCCAGCGTATTTCCCAGGTCCGCCCCCAGAATCTGTCCCGATAGCAGGCAGAGGGATGCCTGGCAAAACGGCATCCCTCTGATCTTTTACATAACCTGACGCACAAATCCGGCTCTTTCCTCCAGGAATGCGGCCCATTTTTCCGTATCTATGAATGGCCGGTAATCCATTCTGTCTTCCGGTACTTTCTGAAGCATATCCGAATGAGACGGATGACTGGGAGTACAGATATCCACATGAATGGATTTCATTTCTTCACAGTCCTTCAGGAATGTCTGCTGCAGAGAAAGAGGAAGATTCACACTCTTCAGATACTCCGTGTTGATGGTATTGGTTCCCACTCCGCCGTGCATAGCCCAGGTCAGAGTCTTTCCATCCTCATCCTTCACATCCACAAAAAATGTGGTACATCCAGGTGTATGTCCCGCCGTCAGTTTCGTACGGATCACCACATCCCCCATCACAATGAGCTTGTTATCGCTGTAATATTCGTCCACAGTATAGTCGATGATCTTGAAGCCCTCTCCGCTCATATCGGCTTCCGGTTTCTTTCTCCACTCGTCATCTTCTCTGGACAGACAGATTGCAGCTCCGGTCAGTTCCTTCAGACAGCGCGCTCCTCCGTCATGGTCCATATGGGCATGGCTCAGCAGAATCTTTCTGATATCGGCCGGATCAAATCCTAGCCTGCGGATGGACTCCAGAAGAAGGTATGTGGTCTCAAACATTGTGGAATCAATCAGGGCAAGTCCCTCCGAAGTCTCAATCAGAAAGCTTCCCACAAACAGATTTCCCACATAATAGATGTGGGGAGCCACACGGAACGGGGCAATATCCACAGCCCAGGGAGTATCCTTGGAAGCCATGACGATGTTTTTCGGTGTCTTTTTGATTTCAGCCATTTTTTCCTCCTATCTGCCGGAACGGAAGGGCCGCGCTTTCCGGCCCTGAAATTTCCCGTTTCCGGAGTGATTTACATTAATTGACAGAGTTACACAAGCCCGAACAGAACGCAGAGTATTACGCCGATCACGTTGAATGCAAAACAGGGAATCACAGAGTATTTCACCTGCTGAATGATATCCACCTCTGCCAGCTCGCAGGCCAGGTTATTGGCTGCAACCAGAGGAGAACAGGGATTCAGATAAGAAATGCACAGCACAGTCAGGACCTGATATGCTGTCAGTCCGCATCCGGCTCCGATGCCAAGAAGCAGTGGATTCATGCTCTGGAATGCCTGATACGGAATCACGATTTCCAGAGGCAGAATAACAATTGCATACAGCACATGGGTAAATCTTGCCATGGATTCCGGAATAATGGAAAGAACCACATCCACCATGGCTGTTACCATACCGGTCCCGTTTAAGATCCCCACCATGACGCCGATGCCCAGGAAAAGAATGGCCGGTGCCAGCATGGTGGCGGAATGTTTGCGGACGATCTGGTTCTGCTCTTTCTGTGTGTGGTAGTTCACCAGAAGAGCCACAGCCGAAAACAGCATGAACAGAAGATATGTAGCAACTTCCGTCAGGAACATGAAACATCCCAGAGATACCAGGAAGATCACGAAATTGACCCAGAATAACCGTGGACGTGCCAGAGGCTTGTCAGAGAAATCCACGGTCTTATTTCCGTCTTCCTTCAGGAATTCAGCCCGGAGAGCTGCCAGTTCCACTGCGTTTTTGCTGGAATAATGTTTTCCGCATCCGAGGGCATATACCACTGCCAGACAGAACAGGACTGCAATAACCGGATACAGGCTCTGTGCCATGACCACCGGATTGATCTCCGGCGCGTATACCGGCATCTTGGCCGGCGTTGCCCAGGCCATGCCGGTCATGGGAGCTGCTGCCAGGGATACCAGAAGTACCAGACATCTCCGGTCAATGTTCAGTTTCTTATACAGAGGTGCCAGGGCCGGAATGGCAATCAGGTACGTGGTGTTGTAGGCGCCGTCCAGATGGCCGATAAATGCCACCACAATGGTCACCACCATTACAATGTAAATATTGCCTTTGGTGATGCCCACCAGCTTGTTTACGATAATATCAAACATGCCGGTTTCAGACAGAACGCTGAAATACAGCACCGCAAAAATACAGAGCAGAACCGAGTTAAAGGTTCCGCTGACACCGGATGCGGCAAATCCCATAACTTCATTGAAAGAGTAACCGCACAGCATGCCTGCAATCACCGGTACAACGATAAACGGGACCATCAGATGCATTTTTTTACTCAATGCCAGAAACGCTGACACGATAAACATGATCAAACCGATAAATGCTACCATATTCCTTTATTTCCTCCTTAAGTTCTTTTCCCGGTTTTAAATTAAAATGTAAGACTTCTGTATACCATCTCTCCTCTTTTTACCGTCAAAACCGGTTCATAAACCATCATGCCCTCTCTCAGACTGCATGCCCGGTCTGAAAACGGCCTGTCTCCGAACAAATTCTTTCTTTTTACAGGCCGGAAAACTGCCAGATCTGCCTGTTTTCCCACGCGGATACTTCCTACCCGTTGAGAAATCCCCATGGATACCGCCGGATTCCAGGTACATCTGCGAATTACTTCCGGAAATGGAATTCCCAGGAAGGTATATTTGGATATCTGCATTGCCATGCTGAAAGAAGTCGGGCGCAGGTACATACTGAGCCTTGTCAGATCCGTTCCGAGAAGATCCGGATAAAACCCTTCCTTTATGGCTGTTTCCCCTACTTCAAAAGAGAAATGAGCCCTTGCATCAGCTGCCTCAAACAGAACTCCTCTCTCCCTTGCTTCATATGCCGCCCGGCAGACATGCCCCTGATCCAGGATGCTGTAACCGGTATTCTGATACATATGGGTCACCACATCTCCCTTCCGGAGACGGCAGAGAATTTCTTCCACCGGTCCCGGAGGATCGGTGATATGAACCATGACCGGCACCTTCAGTTCTCCGGCAATGCCCACTGCAGTCTCCAGAGGAGCGAATCCCATTTCTCCCACAATTTTCCTGCTGGTGCGGAGCTTCAGTCCCAGAAGACGTTCTCCGTGTTTTTCAAAGATTTCTCTGATCTTTCCCTGCTCCATACACTCCGGCGCCACATTTTCCATAGTCTCCGGAAGACTGTCCAGACCGCTGCTGCATACATTCAGATAAAAAAACAGATCCAGCTTTGTGTGATCGGCGGCATGCAGGAATTCCTCATATCCGGTACACCCCTTGCTTCCCGCATCCACCGCAGTGGTGACTCCCGAAGAGAAGCAGACGGCCTCACCTGGAATTCCGATTTTTCCCCATGGATAAATATGAGCGTGATGATCAATAATCCCTGGCGTCACAAAGCACCCTTCCGCATCAATCTCGCTGACTGCGGAACCGCAGAGTTCCGGTTCCGTCAGAACAATTTCCGCTCCATCCACTGCAAGGTCCATCCGTTCCATGCTGCATGTTTCAGAATCAACTACAATTCCGTTTCTTATAATCAAAGAATACACTCTATCCCCCCTTTTTATATTATTATTCTTCTTTTTTCCGTTTTTTCTTCTGATTTTTGGTACATTTTCATAATAGCAGATGGATTTAACAAATACAAACAATGTTATTTTTCACTTTTAACAAATTATATTTGTGAAGATTTTTCAGGAATGTATCCATGCCGGAACACAAAAAGACCAGATTCCGTATCTCCGCCTTCCGCAGATTTCCGTATCTGGTCTTCCTGTTTTTTATATGTTTTATATTTGATTTCCCTATTTGAACAGGCCCCGCCGTTTCTTGGTTCCTTCCGGTGCAATTCCATTCATGGCATCGTCGAACCGGCGCAGTGCCTCTTTCTGTTCTTCGTTGAGTTTTTCCGGCACAGTGACCACCAGAGTCACATAATGGTCGCCGCGGATGTTTCTGTTGCGCAGGGACGGAACTCCCTTTCCCTTCAGACGCACCCTGGTATCTGTCTGGGTTCCCGGTTTTACTTCATATTCCACTTCCCCGTCCACAGTCTTGATGCGGATCGGACCGCCAAGAGCGGCTTTGACAAAAGAAATCGGAACCGTGGAGAAAATGCTGGTTTCCTGTCTCTTGAAAATCGGATGCTGGGATACAGTCACCTCCACTAAAAGATCGCCCCGGTCGCCGCCGTTGATGCCCGGTTCTCCTTTTCCGGCAATGCGGATGCTCTGTCCGTTGTCAATGCCGGCCGGTACTGTAACCTGAATTTTCTTTCTGCTGGAAATATATCCGGTTCCGTAGCAGTCCGGACATTTTTCCCGGATCACCTTTCCGGTTCCGCCGCAATCCGGACATGTCTGCACATTCTGCACCTGGCCGAAGAAAGACTGCTGCGTATATACGATCTTTCCTTTTCCGTTGCATTTCGGACAGGTAACGGGACTGGTTCCCGGTTTCGCGCCTGTACCATGGCATTTCGGGCATTCGTCCTTCAGATTCAGTTCAATCTCTTTCTGACAGCCGAAAACAGCCTCCTCAAACGTAATTCTGATTCCGGTTCTCAGATTGGCTCCCCGCATGGGGCCGTTGCTTCTCTGGCGGCTTCCGCGTCCGCCAAAAAGATCACCGAAAATATCGCCGAAAATATCGCCCATATCGGCACCTGTGAAATCAAAGCCGCCGAAGCCGCTTCCTCCTGCGCCGCCTTCAAATGCAGCATGACCGAACTGGTCATACTGTCTTCTTTTCTCCGGATCGCTGAGTACGCTGTAGGCTTCCGATGCTTCCTTGAATTTGGCTTCGGCTTCCTTGTCTCCGGGGTTTGCATCCGGATGATATTTTTTGGCCAGGACCCTGTATGCTTTTTTCAGCGCCGCATCGTCCGCATCTTTCGGCACTCCAAGGACTTCATAATAATCTCTTTTGCTCTCTGCCATTGTCAGTCTTACCTTTCAAACTCTATATAGTGGGAAAGGGGTTAGACGGCATTCTGCCGTCTAATCCCCGTCTTTTCTTTTATTTCAGCTTATTTTACTTCCTTGTAGTCGCCGTCTACCACATCGTCGCCGTAGCCTGCCTGGGATGCGTTTCCTGCTGCCTGACCGGACATGTCAGGTCCTGCTCCTGCAGCGCCTGCAGCCTGTGCCTGCTCGTATACCTTGGCAAACAGCTGCTGTGCACTCTGCATCAGTTTTTCTTTTCCTGCCTTGATGTCATCCACCTGTGCGTCTGTCATCTGGTCGATGGGTGCACGGTTGATGGCTTCCTTCAGGGCGTTGAGATCTGCCTCCACAGCTGCCTTGTCATTGGCATCCAGTTTGTCTCCCACTTCTTCCAGAGCCTTTTCTGTCTGGAATACCATGGAATCTGCGTCATTTCTTGCGTCGATGCCTTCCTTGCGCTTCTTGTCCTGAGCCTCGTACTCTGCAGCTTCCTTCACAGCCTTTTCAATATCGGAATCAGACATATTGGAGCCGGAAGTGATGGTGATATGCTGTTCTTTTCCTGTTCCCAGATCCTTGGCGGATACATTTACAATGCCGTTGGCGTCAATATCGAACGTAACTTCGATCTGCGGAACACCTCTTCTTGCCGGCGGGATTCCGTCCAGACGGAACTGGCCCAGAGTCTTGTTGTCTCTTGCAAACTGTCTTTCACCCTGTACCACATGAATGTCAACAGCAGTCTGGTTATCCGCTGCAGTGGAGAAGATCTGGCTCTTCTTTGTGGGAATGGTGGTATTTCTTTCAATCAGTCTGGTGGCAACACCGCCCATGGTCTCGATGGACAGAGAAAGCGGAGTCACATCCAGAAGAAGGATATCGCCTGCGCCTGCATCGCCTGCCAGCTTGCCGCCCTGGATGGCTGCACCGATGGCAACGCATTCATCCGGGTTCAGGGATTTGCTGGGTTCTTTTCCTGTCAGCTGTTTTACTTTCTCCTGTGCGGAAATCATACGTGTGGAACCGCCCACAAGAAGAACCTTGGAAAGCTCAGCAGCAGTAAGTCCTGCATCTTTCAGTGCGTTCTGTACCGGAATTGCAGTTCTTTCGATCAGATCGCTGGTCAGTTCATCAAATTTTGCCCTTGTCAGGTTCATATCCAGATGTTTGGGGCCTTCGGAAGTGGCTGTGATGAACGGAAGGTTAATGTTGGTGGTTGTGGTGGTGGAAAGCTCTTTCTTTGCCTTCTCCGCTGCCTCTTTCAGTCTCTGAAGAGCCATCTTGTCGCCGGAAAGATCCACGCCTTCTGCTTTTTTGAATTCATCGATCATCCACTGTGTGATTCTGTTATCGAAGTCATCGCCGCCCAGACGGGTATCACCGTTGGTAGCCAGAACTTCAATGACACCGTCACCGATTTCAATGATGGAAACATCGAAGGTACCGCCGCCCAGGTCGTATACCATGATCTTCTGCTCTTTTTCATTGTCAAGTCCGTATGCCAGAGCTGCTGCTGTCGGCTCGTTGATGATACGTTTTACATCAAGGCCGGCAATCTTTCCTGCATCTTTGGTTGCCTGACGCTGTGCGTCATTAAAATATGCCGGAACCGTGATTACGGCTTCTGTTACTTTCTCGCCCAGATAGCTTTCTGCATCTGCCTTCAGTTTCTGAAGGATCATTGCGGAGATTTCCTGAGGAGTATATTTCTTTCCGTCAATATCCACCTTGTAGTCTGTACCCATATGTCTCTTGATGGAAGAAATGGTGCGGTCGGCGTTGGTGACAGCCTGACGTTTTGCCGGCTCACCTACCAGTCTTTCTCCGTTTTTGGTAAATGCAACGATGGACGGTGTCGTCCTGATGCCTTCTGTATTGGCAATAACAGTTGGTTTTCCGCCTTCCATTACGGCAACACAGCTGTTTGTAGTACCTAAGTCAATACCAATGATCTTGCTCATAATTTTCTCCTCCTAAATGATTCAGATATGATCTGTTTCCTGTTATATGGTCTTCCGCACTGTCTTTTCAGGACAGATACGGATTCTTGTCATCTGTTCTAATTGGCTACCTGCACCATGCTGTGACGGACCACGGTATCTCTGTACATATAGCCTTTCTGAAGCTCGGCAGCCACTACATTCTCTCCCAGGTTTTCATCCTCCACATGCATTACCGCATTATGGAAACTGGGATCGAATTCCTTTCCCACTGCTTCAATGGGCTTCACACCCAGATCCTCCAGTGTTTTCATCAGCTGCTTGTATATCTTTTCCATTCCCTCTTCAAAGGGAGTACCTTTGGCTTCCTCCGGGACTGTGGCAAGCCCCCGTTCAAAATTGTCCACCACCGGAAGGATCTTTTCAATCACATCCCTGGCACCGATTTCATACATGGAAGCCTTTTCCTTATCTGTCCGTTTCCGGAAGTTATCAAATTCCGCCATGGTACGCTTCAGTCTGTCTGTGAGTTCCTCGATCTGCGTATCCTTCGGGTCCTTCTTTTTTCCGAAAAATCCTTTTTTCTGCTGGGACCCGGAATCTGCACCGTTTCCGGCTCCGGAATCTTCGCTTTCCGTACCGCAGGCATTTTCCGTTTCCCTGCCGCATCCGCCTTCGCTGCAGGTCTCCGGACAGTCCGTCTTTTCCTCCATGACTTCCTGATTCAGTTCTTTTTCTTTATCTTCCACTCTGCTCTACACCTTTCATTTTTTGAAGGTTTCATTCAGCTGAGTCACCAGAGTACGCAGCGTCGTGACAACCTTTTCATAATCCATGCGCTTCGGACCGATGATTCCGATGGTGCCGCGCAGCCCGTCACCCAGTGCGTAATTGGCAGTAACGATGCTGCAGTCTTTCATGGTCTGCACCGGCGTCTCATCCCCGATATACACCTGAATCTCCGAACCGGCAGATGTATCGGGATTCTCATCCAGCAGTCCTTTCAGCAGTTCTTTCTGTTCCAGTGTACTGATCAGCTGGCTGGCCTTCTGTCCGTCGGAAAGTTCCGGGTATTTGAAAATATTGGTGGTGCCTCCGGTATAAATCTGAAGATCTTCTTCCTGCGCTTCAATGGCATCCGCCACCTCGTTGAGGACCAGCTCCACCACATGTCTGTGGATTCCTGCCTGTTCTTTCAGCCGGGAAATGACTCCCAGATTGATTTCCTGTATGGTCAGACCGTTGAGACAGTTGTTCAGAAGAATGTTCAGATTCAGAAGTTCCTCGTCGCTCAGCTCTTCCTCCAGATTTACGAAGGAATTCTTGATGATATTTCCTTCCACAACCACCACAATCAGAAGTTTATGGGCTTCCACCCGGGACAGCTGGATGAATTTCAGCTTGGTCTGATGGATCTGGGGGCCGCTGATCAGTGTTGCATAATTGGTATTGCTTGCGAGGATCTGGGCCAGCTGCTTCAGCAGAAGTTCCACACGGTCCACTCTCTGGATCATCAGTTCCTGCATCTGGCTGACCTGGCTGTCTTTTTCCTGTATGATCTGGTCCACATAGAACCTGTAGCCTTTATCCGACGGAATCCTGCCTGCCGAGGTATGAGGCTGGATAATATATCCCAGCTCCTCCAGATCAGACATCTCATTCCTTATGGTTGCTGAACTCAGATTCAGATCCGAATACTTGGAAATGGTTCTGGACCCCACCGGCTCTCCGGTTTCCAGGTATGTCTGGATAATGGCTTTCAGAATTTTCTCTTTTCTCTCGTCCAGTTCCAAATATCCTCACCTCCTCTGTTTTCTTATTAGCACTCTTCTCGATGGAGTGCTAATATTTACAGTTGTAACTATATTACTATTAAATACATTTGTCAAGAGATTTTTTTAAAATATTTACACTTCCTTCTCTTCTTTCTTTTTATTTTCCCGGCACCTGTCCGCCAATCACAGTTTTCTTGACATTTAACATTTCTGTAAATATAATGAAGTTAAATTGAAACATTTCGTTTAAATTTGTAAATGATTGAGAGGTTGAATATGACGATACGACTGAAACATGTACTTCTGGGGGCCGGAGCCGCCCTGCTGCTGGCCGCCTCGGTTCCGTTTTCTGCTTTTGCCGGTACGGTTTCCGGGAAACTGGAGGCCGGAACAGGCACACAGATCTCCGGATGGGCCATGAATCCGGACGACCCTTCTGCTTCCGTGACCGTGGAACTGGCCATCACCAGCGATGCATCCGAAGAAGCACTGGCTTATATCCAGCTGTCCGCAGATCAGCCCCGGGAATCTGACAGAAAAAATCCGGAATCTTCCGGACACGGCTTTTCCTATGACATAAACTGGAGTAATTATGCCGGCTCTTCCTTCACTGTAACTGCCAGTATCCTTTCCGGTGATCAGAAGATCCCGCTGGAAGGGACGGTTTCCTATACAAAGACGGATGACGCCAGTACCGTGGAAGTGGTTTCTGCCTCTGCAGATGTATCTTCTTCTGACGAAGAACCGGAAGAAGAAGCCGGAGATTTTCTGGGTACTTTTACCGCTTCAGGGTACTGCTCCTGTTCGCGCTGTTCCGGCGGCCATGCTCTTACCTATTCCGGAACCGTCCCTCAGGCCCGTCACACCATAGCAGCTGATACTTCCATTTTTCCCCTCGGGACCCGGATCATGATCGACGGGATCATCTATACTGTGGAAGATGTGGGAAGCGGCATTCATTCTGACCGGCTGGATATTTACTTTGATTCTCATCAGGAAGCCCTGAATTATGGTCTGCAGAAAGTAGATGTGTATGCAGTCCGCTGAGGATGCCGGAACTGCTGTCTTCCCGGCCTGATGCCCGGGAGGTGCCTGCCCTCTTTTCCGTAATTTTTTCACCGGATTGTCTTCCCCCACATGTGGCTGAAAAACGGCAGATGCCGCACCACATGTGGGGATTTTTATGGCCTTTTTCCGCCTTCATTCCCCATTCCTATTATTTTACGGCTTGACAAATCCATAAAAATATGTAAAATATCTATTTGTTTATAATTTGTTACATTTTTATTACAGTTTTGAAATATTTATTTAAAAGATGTAACATAAACAGAAAGGATATTAAGACATGAAAAAAGCAAGACTTCTGGCAGGATGCATTTTTGCAATGATTTTTACAATCATGAATTCTGCCTGTGTTTTCGCAGATACGCAGGATATACACGGACATCTGGACAGCATTGAAGGAAATGCCGTGGCAGGATGGCTCTGGGACCAGTCCAGTCCCGACCTTTCCCAGGCGGTCACTGTGACCGTAAAAAACCGCTCCACCGGTGAGATTGCCGCCCAGGAAAGCACCGTGGCCAATGAATACAGGGAAGATCTGGTCGCTGCCGGAAAGGGTACAGGAAACTATGGATTCCATGTGGAAATTGTCTGGGATCAGCTGCCGGACGCTTCCTATTCCATCAGCCTTTCTTCCGGCGGGCATATCATTTCCCAGACTCTCACCTATGTCAACGGATCCGGCTCTGTTTCGGGGAATCTGGTTTCTCTCGGAACCTTTGTCACCACCGCCTACTGTCCCTGCTACAGCTGTTCTGAAGGATGGGGCAGACATACCAGTTCCGGCGCTCTGGCCACTGCCGGTCATACCGTGGCGGTGGACCCCAGAGTGATTCCCATCGGTTCTCATCTTCTGATCGACGGAGTGGAGTACGTGGCGGAGGATATCGGCGGAGGCGTCAAAGGCAACCATATCGATATCTATTACAATACACATGGCGAAACCAGACAGCATGGAGTCCGCCATTCCGAAGTATTTCTCATTTCAAGATAATTTCAGGATTTCAGACAGAATTTCCAAAATAAACCGTGCATATTCTGCCCCGCATATACGGCATATCCGTGTATGCGGGGTTCTGCTTTTTCTCTTCTCCATGTCCGGGGCTTTTCCCGGCGCCCCGGATATGCTATAATAACCGAAACGCGGTTATGATACCTGCGCATCCCTGATCCTGTCTTCCGGAAGGTTTTCCGGACAGCCGGGGACAGAACCCGAAAGGAGATTTTCAGACAAATATGAAACAAAGCAACCGACTGCCGTCCATACTCGGACGCCTTCTGCTATCGGCCGTCATAATTCTTCTGCTGTTTTATACGATGCTTCCGGCCCTGAATCCCAGAAGCCAGGATTTCTTCATTTTCCTGATTCTCTGCATTCTGATCTTTCTGACTGCAAATTTCATCACCGGTGTCAGGGAATTCCTGTCAGGGCTGGGGAACAGCGGCCTGCGGATGGAACGGGATCCGTACACCGGAAGAGTCCTGTTCCATATGGAAAAAGATAATTCCCGGGGCTCACGTACACTGTCCTCCATGGGGAAACCCCTTCGATACGGTTTCGGCGCCATTGCCGTGATCATCGCCTTCATGGTCATTGCCACCCTGATCGGAATTCCCTTTTTCAATGCCACCCGCTACCGCGACCTGATTCTGATCAGCAACGGCGATTTTACCGCAGACGTGGCAGAACTGGATATGTCACAGATCCCGGTGGTCGACAAGGATACTGCCATCCGGCTCGGCAGCAGAAAACTGGGAGAAATGTCAGAGCTGGTATCCCAGTTTGAAATTGAGAACAATTATACCCAGATCAATTACAAGGGAAGCCCCTACCGCGTCACGCCGCTTACCTATGCGGATCCCATCAAATGGCTGATCAACCGGAAAGACGGGCTTCCGGCCTATCTTACGGTCAACATGGTGACCCAGCAGACCGAACTGGTCTGGCTGGAAAACGGTATGAAATACTCTCCCGGCGAATACTTTTTCCGGAACATTTACCGTCATATCCGTTTCCGCTATCCCACAAAGATCTTTGAGGATGTGTCGTTTGAAATCGACGATGACGGAACCCCCTACTGGGTGGCACCAACCATCACCTACCGGATCGGCTGGTGGAGCGGGAAGGACATTGAGGGAGCCATTCTGGTCAATGCTGTTACGGGAGAATCGAATTATTATAAGAAAGAAGACGTTCCTGAGTGGATCGACCAGCTCTATGATTCCGACCTGATCATTTCCCAGCTGGATGACAACGGCCGTTTTCAGAACGGTTATCTCAACTCCATTTTCGGCCAGAAAGACGTCCGCCGCACCACATACGGCTATAATTATCTGGCCAGCAATGATGACGTATATCTTTATACGGGAATGTCTTCGGTCACGGCAGATCAGTCCAACATTGGTTTTGTTCTGGTGAATTTAAGAACCAAGGAGACAAAATTCTATGCGGTGCCGGGCGCCACGGAGACATCTGCCATGGCTTCTGCCCAGGGACAGGTACAGCATCTGAAATATACGGCTACGTTTCCTCTTCTTCTGAATATTTCAGACCGCCCCACCTATTTCATCTCTCTGAAAGATGATGCGGGACTCGTAAAAATGTATGCTTTCGTGGATGTGGAGCAATATCAGATTGTAGGAACCGGGCAGACCATCGATGAAGCCAGAAAGAATTACCGGACTGCCCTGAATCTCGAAGAGGTGGAAACATCCGATCCCCAGGAAGTCCTTGAAAAATCAGGCATCATTGATGCCGTCGCTGATGTGGTGGTCTCCGGAAACACCTGTTATTACTTTACTCTGGAGGGAGACGATACGGTCTATGCTGCTTCTGTCACGGTCTCTGAACGGCTTCCGTTCCTGAAGGCGGGCGACCGCATTTCCTTTACCTGCACTCTGGAAGATACCCCGGGAACCGTCACGGCAGTCACGGAAATCAGCGCCGGGGCATCTGAATCGGAACCGGACGGCAGTACCCCGTCTGAGGAAAGAATCCCGGAAGAAAGCATCCGGGCGGAAACCCCGCAGGAGGAAACCATTCCCGAAGAACCTGTTCAGGAAGAAAACGTTCAGGGAGAAACCTCCCCGTCCGTGTGATCCGGTCCGGACAGCCGGAAAAGGCTGTTCCTCTGTATGCCCGGAACATTTTCCTGTAAAATAACGTCAGAAAGCCGGCGGATATTGATATGTACCCTCTTTACTGGACAACCAGTAAGGGGGGTATTTTCATATGCGATATTCATATGAATATAAAAGTAAATGTATTGAATTGT
>CABSIM010000014.1 GCA_902477765.1 uncultured Clostridiaceae bacterium
GAAACCACGGCTGCGGCAGCCGGAGGCAGTCAGAACGTCCAGGTGGGAATCGCGCCTGACGGATCCACGGCAGGAACCACCGCATCATTGCCGGAAACGGCGGCTGAGGAGACCGCCGCAGTACAGGAAACCACAACAGCGCAGGCATCAGTACAGAAGGGGGACGTCAATGGTGACGGAACCCTTTCTGTTCTGGACGTGATGCTGATAAAGAAACATATTCTTGGAGAAACTACTCTCAGCGGGGATGCTGCTGCAGCTGCGGACATGAACGGAGACGGAAATGTCAATGCGGCGGATATGGCAGCTCTTCAGAAGCAGATCCTGGAACAGGGCTGAAACGGTGAACCCAGTGAAGGCCACAGGAAAAAACAATGAAGGAGATTTCGATATGATAACAGGAATCAAAAAAGCGGCTGCAGGCTTTATGATGCTTGTGATGCTGGCCGCGGCATTTCCGGGGCAGATGCTTACGGCTTTTGCCGCCACAGGAAAAATTTCATTTTCAGATCCGTCAGTGACTGTGGGGAATCAGGTATCCGTGACCATGAAGATAACCACGGACGGAGCAGAGGGACTGGGAGCATCGGACGTGATGCTGGAATATGACTCCTCAGCGCTGGAATTCATAAGCGGGACCAGCGCCAACGGCGGCGCAGGCTCGGTCCGGGTGCTGGGCACCATGGAATCCGTGGGACAGAGCACATTCAGCTTTACCCTCAACTTCAAGGCACTGAAGGCAGGAACCACCAACATCACAGTCAAGTCACAGGAAGTTTATGATTCGGACTCCCAGGCCGTGACTCTGAGCCATGTGGGAAGTTCTGCCGTCAAGGTCAGCGCGCCTGAGACTTATTCCAAGGACGCTTCCCTTGCCTCTCTGACGATCTCTCCGGGTGAACTGTCTCCGGCTTTTTCCGCAGATGTGACAGAATACACGGCGACAGTTTCCGGGGATGTGGATAAGGTGACTGTCAGCGCTCCTGCCAGTGACAGCGGCGCACGTGTGGTGGTCAGCGGCAATGACGGACTTCAGGTAGGAGAAAATGAGATTGTCTGCAAGGTTACGGCAGAAGACGGAGAGACCGTCCGCAATTATACAATCACCGTAACCAAGACAGAAGGAACCGCAGAAAGCGGAGGCTCAGACAGTACAGAAGCCGTCAGCTCCCAGGGAAGCGGAATGAATGTTTCCGTCGGAGACGAAAACTGGCAGGTGGCGGAATCCTTTGATGAAACAGCTCTTCCGGAAGGATTTGCATCTTCCCAGATTGAGTATAACGGAACGCAGGTGCAGGCTGGATACAGCGAATCTGACGGTCTGACACTGTTATATCTGACCAATGAAGCAGGAGAAGGAGAGTTCTTCATTTACAATGCGGACAACGGAACCTTTGCCCCGTATGTAACCGTGAAAATGGCGGAAAAGACCATTGTTGTTCTTCCTACCAGTGAGATTCCGGAAGATACCAAGATTCCGGACGGATTTGAGCCGTGTTCCATTGATATCGGCGATCATACCGTAAGCGGATGGATCTGGGCTACAGAGGATGATTCCGTGCCGGAATACTGTGTGGTATATGGTATGAACAGCAACGGAGAAAAGAACTTCTACCGCTACGACCAGAAGGAAATGACACTTCAGAGATATTTCCAGGATCCGGCAGCCGAAAGCACAAAAGAAAAGCTGTCTGCTCTGGCTGAAGAATACAACAGTCTGCTGAAAGATTATTCCGTACGTGGATGGATCATCGGCGGTCTGTTCGGAGCCTGCATCCTTCTTGTGATTGTACTTATTATTCTCCTGCTGAAAAAACCGGGCGGCCCGAAAAAAGCCGGACGCAGCCAGGGGCTGGATGAATATGCCCTGACAGACAGCGGAAACAGAAAGGCCCAGAGAAAACCGGCAGGAAGATACCGCGGCGAGGACGGGGACAGGGAAGACCCCAAATCTGTCAGGAGAAATCCGGAGCAGAGGACTGCGGACAGAGATCTGGATCAGGAGGATGATCTGGAATTTGTGGATGTGGATGAGGAAATCGAGGACCTGGACAGGGAATTCGATGAGGAAGAGTCCGGAGAAGACAGCGGAAAGAGCGTGGCAGACATGGAAAAAGACATTGCTTCGTCTCTGGCCGATGAGGCAGAACGCAGTGCCAAAACCAGAAAGACAGATGACACGGATGACGATTTTGAATTCATTGATCTGGATCTGTAAGAAACAGAGGCCGTAACCGGCCTCTGAAAGAAAGGAAGATGGTATTATGAAACTGACTGCAGAGACGGCTGATATCCTCCACGGATATATTGACAGCATGGCAGATGTACATCTGTCCGAACTGATCCGTGTGGCGTCCCAGCCCAGTGTGAGTGCTCAGAACATCGGGGTGGAAGAATGCTGCAGCCTTCTGGTCTCCATGTTCCGTGACATGGGAATGGAGGCGAGAATTCTGGAATCTCCGACCAAACCGGCGATTTTTGCTCAGATCCGTTCCGGAAATGAAGAAGCCCCGACGGTTCTGTTTTACGGGCATTATGATGTTCAGCCGCCGGAACCGCTGGAGGCCTGGAATACCCCGCCGTTTATTCCCACGGAAAAACTGGGGATTCTTTACGGACGGGGAGTGGCCGACAATAAAGGACAGTTCATGGCTCATGTGATGGCGGTCCGCTCCTATCTGGAGGCTTTCGGGGAGGTTCCTGTCCATGTGAAATTCATACTGGACGGAGAAGAGGAAAGCGGAAGTCCGAGCCTTCCGTGGATTGTGGAGAAATACAGGGATCTGCTGTCTGCTGACGTGGTTTATGTGTCCGACGGAGGTATGTACAGTGACACGGTACCGCAGATCGTGTACGGAAACCGGGGTATCCTGTCTTTTGAAATCGGGATTGCCACGGCCAGAAGCGACAACCATTCCGGAAATAAAGGCGGAGTCATTGAAAATGCCGCCTGGAAAATGGTGAAACTTCTTTCGTCCATGACAGATGATGAAGGAAATGTACGGATTGACGGATTTTATGACGGAATTCAGCCGGTTTCTCCGGCGCAGCAGAAGATGATGGAAGAGCTGGAGTTCCGTCCGGAAGAACTTTGCCGCCTTTACGGGGTGGACCGGCTGAAATATCAGGATAAAATGGAATTTTACCGTCATCAGATGTTTCTTCCCACACTGACCATCAACGGGTTTACCAGTGGTTACGGAGGAGAGGGAACCAAGACCATCATTCCCTGTCAGGCGAAGGTAAAAATGGATATCCGTCTGGTGCCCGGCATGCGCGGAGCAGATGTTTACGAAAAGGTGAAACGCCATGTGGAGGAAAGAGAACCGCTGGCAGTGGTCAGCGGATATTCCGTGATGGAGGCATCCTGTACGGAACCGTCGCTGCCTCTGGTCACATGTATCCGCGAAGGGGTCAGAAAAGCGTACGGAACCGATCCGGTGAACCTGCCGCTTATGGGCGGAAGTCTTCCGAATTATGTGTTCACCGATATTCTGGGGATTCCTGTGGTCAGTGTCCCCTATGCAAATCCGGATGAAAACAATCATGCCCCCAATGAAAATCTGAAACTGACCTGCTATTACAGCGGCATTCATGCCACTGCTCAGGTCCTTTATGAGATTGCCGCCGGAAACAGCAAAAATCCGGAAAGATGATTCTGAAGGCTGCCCATGAAATGGGCAGCCTTTTCTGATGCCTGCTGCGGGAATTGCCCGGTGTAAAAAAGTCAGAAAAGATTTGCTTTTTTCTGTAAAGTCGTGTATAATAAGACCCACTGACATTTTTGCGCTTTAGTTTTGTAACGCAAAATTACGAGAGGAGAAGACGGATGAAAGAGAGAAGCAGTTTTACAAACCGCATCGGCTTTGTGCTGGCTGCGGCAGGCTCCGCAGTGGGTCTGGGGAATATGTGGAGATTCCCTTATCTGGCAGCAAAATACGGAGGAGGAGCCTTTCTGGTTATTTATATTCTTCTGGCTCTGACGTTTGGATTTACCCTGATGATTACGGAGATTGCCATCGGACGGAGAACCAGGCTTTCCTGTATTGAGGCTTTTTCCAAGCTGGATGCGAGATTTTCACTGTTAGGCTGGCTTTCTGCCCTGATTCCGGTAATCATCACGCCCTATTACTGCGTGATCGGAGGCTGGGTTGTCAAATATTTTGCAGAATTTATCCGGGGCAATATGACTGTCATGGCAGATGATTCCTATTTCGGGGCATTCATTGCCTGCGGAGGCAGCGGATTCCTGGAATCACCCATGTTCTGGTTTGTTCTGTATGTGCTCATGACTACGGGGGTTGTTCTTTTTGGTGTGGAAAAAGGAATTGAAAAGGCAAGCAGGATTCTGATGCCTGTACTGGTCCTTCTTTCCCTGGGAGTTGCCGCCTACAGCCTGACGCTTCCGGGAGCCATGGACGGACTCCGCTATTACCTGCTTCCGGATCTGCAGGATGTTTCCGTAACAACAGTTCTGGCAGCCATGGGACAGCTGTTTTACTCCATGTCCCTGGCCATGGGAATCATGATCACATATGGATCCTATATGAAGCGGGAAGACAACCTGGAGAAATCTGTGGCTCAGATTGAAATTTTCGATACGGGAATTGCAATTCTGGCGGGCCTTATGATCATACCTGCCGTGGTGGCGTTCAATAACGGAGATGCATCCCTGATCCGAGGCCAGGCCGGCCCCGGACTGATGTTCGGCGTTCTGCCCAAAGTGTTCAATTCCATGAATCTCGGCGGCCTGATCGGTGCGGCATTCTTCCTTCTGGTGCTGTTTGCAGCCCTGACTTCGTCCATTTCCCTGCTGGAAACGGTGGTATCCATCCTGCAGGATAAGGCGAAGATGGGAAGAAAAACGGCCACGCTGGTTTCCGCGGCAGGAATTCTGGTACTGGGAATTCCTTCCTGCCTGGGTTACGGTCCGCTGTCCGGAATTACGGTTCTGGGCATGCAGTTCCTGGATTTCTTTGATTTCATTTCCAATTCTGTTCTGATGCCCATTGCAGCCATCGGAACCTGCATTTTCGTGGGCCATGTGCTTGGAACAAAATTTGTGGAAGAAGAAGTGGAAGTTTCAGGAACATTCGGAAGAAAAAAGATGTACCGGGTGATGGTACGCTGGATTGCGCCCCTTATGCTGGCGGCAATTCTTGGCGGTGAGCTTCTGAAATATTTCGGAGTAATCAGTATCTGACGGAGGTAAATGAAGATGGAACTGGCGATTCTGGATTTCCTTCAGACCCTTCACAATCCTGTGCTGGACTGGCTTATGTGCGGTATATCAGCACTGGGAAATCATGGGGCTGTATGGATCTTTCTGGGAATTCTGCTGCTGGCTTCAAAAAAGTACAGAAAGGAAGGGCTGGGGGTTCTGCTGGTGCTGCTGGGATGCCTGCTGGCAGGCAATGTTCTGCTTAAAAACCTGGTCGCCAGGCCCAGACCCTGCTGGCTGAGGCCGGATGTTCCTCTCCTGATACCGGTACCGCAGGACTTTTCATTTCCGTCGGGCCATACAATGGCTGCGGCTGCGGTTTCCTGTTATCTCTGGCTGGGAAACAGAAAATGGGGAACCGTTTCCTTTGCAGTAACATGCCTGATGGTATTTTCCAGAATGTATCTGTACGTTCACTATCCCACAGATATTCTGGGCGGTTTTGCGGCAGGGATGCTTTTGGGCTGGCTGGTCAGAAAGGCGGAAAGTCTGTACGGGAAAAAGACTGGGAAAGAAACCATGTGAAAAAGAAAAAGGCGTCCGGATCAATCAGATCCGGATGTCTTTTTGCATGTCAAAAATCAGGAGTACCGCTCTGAAACAGAGAGGACTCCTGATTTTTCTGTATAACCGGTGAAAACCGGAAGGACCGGGGCATAAGTACGGGCTTTTTATAATCCCAGTTCGTCAAAGGATTTTCTCAGAGTGTCGCAGGAGCGGGCCAGCTGTTCCTGTTCCTGTTCCGTCAGATTGACCTGAAGAATCCGGGATACGCCGTTCTGATTGAGAATACAGGGAACTCCCACGTATACATCTTTCTGTCCGTATTCACCGTTCAGGCAGGCAGATACTGTGAGGACGCTGTTTTCACCGCCCAGCAGTGCACGGGCAATCCGGGTCAGTGCCATTCCGATTCCATAATAGGTTGCCTTTTTGGCATCGATGATTTTATAGGCGGCATTGCGGACTTCAGAAGAAATGGACTCCAGATCCGACATGGAGATTTTTCCCTCGGATTCCTCGCAGATCTGCAGGATGGGCTTCGTGGCAAGAAGAGCCTGACTCCAGGGGACAAATTCGGAATCTCCGTGCTCTCCCATGACATAGGCGTGAATGTTTCTGGGATCCACAGCCATGTAATCTCCCAGCAGATAACGGAGCCTTGCTGTATCCAGAGCGGTTCCGCTGCCGATGACACGTTCTTTCGGGAAACCGGAGATCCGGCAGGTGATTCGTGTCATAATATCCACCGGATTGGTGGCAATGAGAAAGATGCCGGAAAAACCGGATTCCACCACAGGTCCTACCACAGCCTGGAAAACGGCGGCGTTGCGCTTCAGAAGATCCAGGCGGGTCTCGCCGGGTTTCTGGGCAACTCCGGCACAGATCACCACAATATCGGCATCTCTGCAGTCTTCATATTCTCCTGCATAGATTTTCATGTTTCCCGGGGCAAACGCCAGGCCGTGATTTAAGTCCATGGCTTCGCCTTCGGCTCTTTTTTTATCAATGTCAATCAGGACAAGTTCATCGCATACGGACTGGTTAAGCAGGCAGTAGGCAAAACTCATGCCCACCATGCCGGTTCCCACCAGAGCGATTTTCCGGTTGTCAGTTCGATTGGTCATAATGTAGAATCTCCTTTCTGTAATTGCAGGACAGATGCCTTCCGGAAAAGCAGACAGATATGAAGCGTGCTGTTTTCTTCCGGAATTATCTTTTTACCCTGCTGAAGAAAATATACATGTTTTCCCGGGAAAATGTCAAGAAGCCGGAAAAGATCTGAAGATCCGAAACTTTTCAGGGGTATGAAAGGAAAGATTTCCCGGTTTTTATGAAATACTTCTTTATCAATTAAAGAAAATGTGATAAGATAACATATCATGAAATGAGAAACCGGAAATGGAGGAATGGAAATGGCGGAAAATACAAAGCCAGCAGAGGAAATGAACGAAAGGGAAGAGACTGTCTCCCGGAATTTCATCCAGCAGGAGATCGACAAAGATCTGGCGGAAGGAGTGTATGACCATGTCCAGACCAGGTTCCCGCCGGAACCCAATGGTTACCTTCATATCGGACATGCGAAATCGATCCTTCTGAACTCAGGTCTTGCCAGAGAATACGGCGGCAAGTTCAACCTGCGTTTTGACGATACGAACCCCACCAAGGAAAAAACGGAATTTGTTCAGTCCATCATTGAGGACGTCAGGTGGCTGGGAGCCGATTTTGAGGACAGGCTGTTTTTTGCGTCCGATTATTTTGAAAAGATGTATGAATGCGCGGTTCTTCTGATCAAGAAAGGCAAGGCGTTTGTCTGTGATCTGAGTGCCGATGAGATCAGGGAGTACCGGGGAGACTTCAATACACCGGGTAAAAACAGTCCGTACAGAGACAGGAGTATTGAGGAAAACCTTCAGCTGTTCGAAAATATGAAGAACGGCATGTATCAGGACGGAGAAAAGGTGCTGCGCGCCAAAATTGATATGGCATCTCCCAATATCAACATGCGGGATCCGGTGATTTACCGTGTGGCTCATATGACGCATCACAACACAGGTGACAAGTGGTGCATCTACCCGATGTACGACTTTGCACATCCCATTGAGGACGCCATCGAGCATATCACCCACTCCATCTGTACGCTGGAGTTTGAGGATCACAGACCGTTGTACGACTGGGTGGTAAGAGAGTGTGAGTTTGAAAATCCGCCCCGTCAGATTGAATTTGCCAAACTGTATCTGACCAATGTGGTGACAGGCAAGAGATACATCAAGAAACTGGTGGAAGACGGAATTGTGGACGGCTGGGATGATCCGAGACTGGTTACCATTGCAGCCCTCAGGAGAAGAGGATACACACCGGAGTCCCTGAAGATGTTTGTGGATCTGGTTGGCGTTTCCAAGGCCAACAGCTCTGTGGACTACGCCATGCTGGAATACTGCATCAGAGAGGATCTGAAACTGAAGAGACCCAGAATGATGGCGGTGCTGGATCCGGTGAAACTGGTGATTGACAATTATCCGGAAGGTCAGACCGAAATGCTTTCGGTTCCCAACAATCTGGAGAATCCGGAACTGGGAGAGAGAATGGTACCGTTTTCCAGGGAACTTTATATTGAGCGGGAAGACTTCATGGAGGAGCCGCCGAAGAAATATTTCCGTCTGTTCCCGGGCAATGAAGTACGTCTCATGAGCGCTTATTTTGTTACCTGTACCGGTTTTGAAAAGGATGAAAACGGAAATGTGACCGTGATTCACTGTACCTACGATCCGGAGACAAAGAGCGGATCCGGGTTCAATGCAAGAAAGGTAAAAGGCACCATTCACTGGGTATCGGCTGCACATGCGGGCAAGGTGGAATGCCGTCTGTATGAGAATATTGTGGATGAGGAAAAAGGAAAGCTGAATGCTGACGGGACTCTGAATCTGAATCCCAATTCCAGAAAAATCGTGGAGGCCTATGTGGAACCGGCACTGCTGGATGCAAAGGTATACGACAGCTTCCAGTTTGTACGGAACGGATTTTACTGTGTGGACTGCAAGGACAGCAAAGAAGGCCATCCGGTATACAACAGAATCGTTTCCCTGAAGAGTTCCTTCAGGATTACAAAATAACACGCAGGAAAAGGGGATGCACCGCGAAAAAACTCAGCGGACATCCCTTTTTTCAGACCGGACGGAAGGAGAAAGGGAACATATGGAATTGATGATTCCACTGGATGTCCAGAGCAGAAAACCGCTGTACGAACAGATCTATCAGTTTATCAAGGAAGAAATCCGCTGCGGAAATATAAAACCCATGCGTCAGCTGCCGTCCACCAGGGAACTGGCCGAAAGCCTCAGGGTAAGCAGAAGCACCACGCAGCTGGCTTACGAACAGCTGGTGTCGGAAGGGTATCTGGAAGCGGTTCCCCGGAAAGGATATTTTGCTGCCGGCCTGGAAGGACTGCTGCCGCCGGTCCGGGAACAAAACGGTTCCTGCGGCCGGACAGAAAGCAGAAAAGAGCAGGAAAGGATTCCGTTTCTGGTGGATTTCTCTCCGCGGGGCATTGATCTTTCGGGATTTCCCTTTTCAACCTGGCGGAAGATCAGCCGGGCAGCGCTCAGGGAAGAGGAAAAGGAACTGTTTCTGAAGGGAGATCCTCAGGGAGATCTGGTGCTGCGGGAGGCCCTCAGGGATTATCTTCACGCGGCCCGGGGAGTTCTGTGCCGCCCGGAACAGATTGTGGTGGGAGCGGGAAGTGAATATCTTCTGATGCTGCTGTCCCAGCTGCTGGGAACCGGGACCGGGATTGCCATGGAGAATCCCACGTATAAACAGGCATATCGTGTGCTGACAGGAATGGGGCATCCGGTTTTTCCGGTGGATATGGATAAAAGCGGGCTGAAAGCATCGGAGCTTTCCGGCCTGCCGGTTTCAGCAGCGTATATCATGCCGTCCCATCAGTATCCCATGGGAGTCGTGATGCCTGTAAAGCGCAGGCAGGAACTTCTGTCCTGGGCAGCGGCCAGAGGAGACAGATATCTGATCGAGGATGATTATGACAGCGAGTTCCGGTATAAAGGGAAACCCATCCCGGCGCTTCAGGGCATGGACCGGGCCGGATGCGTGATTTATATGGGAACATTTTCCAAATCCATTGCACCGGCAATCCGGATCGGATATCTGGTACTGCCGGAACGGCTTCTGGAAAAGTACAGGAAGCAGGCGTGGTTTTATTCCTCAACCGTATCCAGGGTGGACCAGAAGATACTGGGCCAGTTTCTGACGGGCGGATATTTTGAACGCCATCTGAACCGTATGCGGGAAATCTACAAGGGAAAACACGATACACTTCTGGCGGCCCTGAAGCCGCTGGACGGAATGTTTGAGATACGCGGAGAATATGCAGGGCTTCATGTGCTTCTTACCTGCCGGGACGGCAGGAGCGAAGAAGAACTGAAAGAAGCGGCATCCAGGGCGGGAGTCGGGATATACGGACTGTCGGGATTTTATATACAGAAGAAACCGGAGTCTGGCCGGTCCACGGTTCTGCTTGGGTATGCCAGTCTGGGGGAGGAAGAAATCAGGACAGGAGCAAAACTCCTGATCCGTGCATGGAAAGAGGAGTGTAAATGAAACCATGGAGACAGGTGAAACGGAAGCAGATGAAGAAAGCTGTCTTTCTGATTTTATGCTGTGCCGGAATCTTTCTGGCTGCCTGCGGGAAAAAGGAAGAGAGAACGGAAAACACGGAATCTGAGAGCATGACGGTGAAGGAAACACAGGATCTTCAGCCGGAACTGCCGGTTTCGGAAGAAGAAAAAGAACTTTATATCCGTCTGTATCAGGCCATGGAGGCGGAAGACATGGAGGAGGCGGCCGGTCTGCTCAACGGGAATGAGGAGAGTTTCCGCACACTGGCTGAAAAACGTGAGGATGGAATCCCATATCTTTTTTCTGCAGCCGAAGCGGAAAACGGACAGAATATATGGGAGATGACGCCGCTTGGAAGTACAGAAGAAGAGACAGGGCTGGTGCTGACCCGGTTCAACACGGCTTTTTTCGGAACATTCCGGAACGGAAAGCCGGAAGGACATTGCCTGGCCATACAGACCGTGGTTCTGGAGGAACCGAGGTTTACCTATGCGGCCGGGCAGTGGAAAGACGGAGCCATGAACGGACCGGGAGTCACAGGATACCGGTATTATGAAGATGTTCCGGAAGGGGAATTCGCCTTTGTCTCGAAGGAAGGAACATATGCGGAGGATCTCTGCAGCGGGGAACTGATTTACAAAGCCGGAAACGGAGAGGAAGACCTGCTGTCATGGAAGATCCAGACCTCAGCCGGCGTGACAGTGCTGGATGACAGATGGCTTTACTATGCCTACAGCAGGGAATATATGCTGCCTTCGGAACAGGATGAAGACAGGGCATACGTGATCGGGGAGGATGCGCTGGATTCAGTGAGATGGAGCAATCTCATTCAGTGGGACGAGAATGGAAATAAGGAGCAGGAGACGGAACCGGGGGAAGAGGAGACGCAGCGTACGGAAATTCCCGGAACAGAAACAGGAGAACCGGAAGAACAAGGATAAAGAGAAAACGGGAAAATAAAAACGGCGGGATTATATCCCGCCGAGTTTTGTATCTTCGATCAGATGGATTCCATGGAGGAACATTTCACAGACCGGAGTGGCAACGCCCAGCTCCCGGCCGAGTCTGACCACGGTTCCGGCAAACATGTCCACTTCTGTCCTTTTTCCGGCTTCCAGATCCTGAAGTGTGGACGGCTTGTTGTTTCCGGGAATCCGCCCCAGAGTATGTTCCTGGCGGTCAATATCTGACTGGCTCAGATCAATGCCCAGCCGGTTGGCCACATGAATGACCTCCCACATGGCGGCACGGCGGAAATAATTGGCATCTTCACTTTTCTGAAATGCGCCGAAGGGAACACCGAACATGGCACAGGTCATGTTTTCTCCGACATTGCACATGAATTTGAACCAGATGCCGTGTATCATGTCCGGGTCAGTCTTGCAGGGGATGCCGCTGGCGTCAAAAAGCTCTTTCACGGCCAGTACCTGTTCCGACAGATGATCCGGATCGTTTTTGGCATCGCCGAAGTGAATCAGACCTTTGTCAGGATCAAATTCAGCTTTTCCGTCTTTCATGACAATGCTGATTCTCATATAGGAATAGAGAACATGTGCTTCCGTGAAAGCTTCGGCTGCTTCTTTTTCACTTTCCACTCCGTTGAGGACAGGAAGGATGATGGTATCCTTTCCCACCATGTTCCGGATATCCTTCAGAGCCTGGGGCAGATCGTATCCCTTGACCGCAAGGATTACCAGATCAACAGGTTCCTGCGCCCCCGGTGAGACAATGGGAAACCGGTAATTGATTCCGTTTACAGTGACCCCCCTGCGTTCCAGACGTTCCTTCCTTTCCCCACCGGCAACAACCATGAAGTCCTTTCCGAGATGTGATGACAGGCGCGGAGCAAAAAAAACTCCCATGGCCCCCAGGCCGATGAGAGCGGCCCGCTCGATTTTTTTCATAATCCCTTTTCTCCTTTCGGGAGACCCGCCGCAGCGGATCTTCAGTATCTTCCTATTGTAATATAAAGCCGGACATCCTGTCAACGGCATGGGGGAGAAGCGGAGCAGGAGGAACGGAAGAAGAGAACTTTTTGTCGCAATTTTGTTTCCGTTTGTTGACATTTTCTGGGGGAACTGGTATACTGTCACTATCAATATTGTGTAAAGTGCATAGGTCGGTCAGGAGAAGACTTTTATGGTATTTTAGCTTTGATTTTAATAGGAAATGACTTGCGAAAGAGATAGCATTATCCGATGGAATATGAAGGAAAATATTATAAGGGTCTATTTTTCTGGGAAGACACAGGTCGTTTGACAGATAGAGTGGGTACTGTAAGAATATGGTAACCGTTCTGCGTTTTAAATAAGATGGAATGCATTCCACAATATGGAATATCATCCTGAAAAGGAGCAGATTAAATGAAGGAGGTGCGGTGAGTATATGTGGACTGGGCAGGAAGTTACTTTTCTGGATTCCGTCTCAATCTCAATCCTCGGGCTCTGCGTCGTTTTTGCTGCGCTGGTGGCTCTTGCGGTTGCGATCATCATCATTTCCAAGATTCTGGGTGTATTTATAAAGCCTGAGGCCCCCAAAGCGGTGCCTGCGGCAGCAGCCCCGGATCCGGGAATCGATGAGGAATCCTATGCAGTGCTTCTCGCAGCGATCAATGAAGAGGCAAGATTGTCTGGTGAAGAGGTTCGTGTGGTAAGCATTAAGGAACTGTAAAAAACAAAAAGTATTGAAACGAAAAAGAGAAGGAAAGGATGTAACAAAGCTATGAAATATGTTGCTACATTAAATGGAAAGAGATATGAAGTGGAAATAGAAAGAGTGGAAGAGTACAGACCGCTTGACAGAGGCGTAACTGTAAGCGCACCTGCTCCGATTATTGCTCCGACACCGGCACCTGCCAGACCTGCAGCACCGGCTCCGGCGCCCGCACCGGCCCCGGCACCCGCACCCGCTCCGGCAGCAGCACCGGCTCCGGCACCCGCTCCGGCAGCAGGAGGACAGAATGTGGAAGCTCCCATGCCCGGAAAGATCCTTGATGTGAAAGTAAAACCGGGCGATGCCGTAAAATACGGACAGCCGGTTGTGATCATGGAAGCCATGAAGATGGAAACAGAAATCGTTGCTCCGGCAGACGGTACTGTAGCATCCATCCATGTAAACAATGGTGACACAGTTGAAACAGGTGCTGTTCTGGTTTCTTTAAACTAGGAGGTGCCCCGTGAATATACTTACAGTCTTCGGGGAATTGCTGGCTCAGTCAGGTTTTGCCGCACTTACCTGGCAGCAGGCCGTGATGATTCTCATTTCCTTCATTTTGTTATATCTGGCGATCCGCAAACAGTTTGAACCGCTTCTGCTGCTTCCGATTGCCTTCGGCATGTTCCTTGCGAACCTGCCTCTTGCGGACCTGATGAAAGAGTCAGAACCGTGGTATACGGCTGGTGTATTAAGAATTATTTACGGCGGTGTAAAATCCAGCCTGTTCCCCTGCCTGATTTTCATGGCTGTGGGTGCCATGACAGACTTTGGTCCCCTGATTGCCAACCCCATCAGCCTGCTTCTTGGAGCAGCGGCTCAGTTCGGTATCTATGTGGCATTCATGTTTGCCCTGGCTACAGGACTGTTTACTCCGGGTGAGGCAGCTGCCATCGGTATCATCGGAGGTGCCGACGGCCCGACCGCCATTTATATTGCCAACAATCTGGCACCGGATCTGGTGGCTCCCATCGCAGTGGCAGCGTATTCCTACATGGCGCTGATTCCGCTGATTCAGCCACCGATCATGAAACTGCTTACCACCAAGAAAGAGCGTCAGGTCGTCATGAAACAGCTGCGCAAGGTAAGCAAAGCAGAGAAGATCATTTTCCCGGTATTCGTGGTACTGTTCTGCTCTCTGCTGCTTCCGTCCGTAGCTCCGCTTCTGGGTATGCTGATGCTGGGCAACCTGCTCCGTGAATCCGGAGTGACCGCGAGACTTTCCGATACAGCTCAGAATGCTCTGTGCAATATCGTTACGATTATGCTTGGCACAACCGTAGGTGCAACTGCCAACGGCGAGATTTTCCTTCGTCCCCAGACAATTGCCATCGTAGTCATGGGTCTTGCAGCATTCTGCTTTTCCACGGTGGGAGGCGTTCTCCTTGGAAAAGTTCTCTGCCTGGTGACCGGAGGAAAGATCAATCCTCTGATCGGTTCCGCAGGTGTTTCCGCGGTTCCCATGGCAGCTCGTGTTTCCCAGACTGTCGGTGCAAAAGAGAATCCCACCAACTTCCTTCTGATGCATGCCATGGGACCCAACGTTGCAGGCGTAATCGGTTCCGCAGTGGCTGCCGGATTCTTTATGCTGATGTTCAAATAGGAAAGGGATGTAAAAACTGTCCGTCGGTCTGCTGCGGAGAACCGGTACGGAGCGGCGGACGGAGCCCCATGAAATGGCTTATTCATTTACATTTTATAAAAAGGAGGCTTTATTGTGAGTAATAAAGTGTGTACATTACAAGAGGCAATTGCGAAGTATGTGGAAGACGGCGACCAGATTTCCTTCGGCGGCTTTACCACAAATAAGAAACCCATGGCTGCAGTTCGCGAGATTCTCCGCCAGGGCAAAAAGGACTTCATCGCATGGGCCGGTCCGGCCGGATCCGACTGGGATATGCTGATCGGTGAGGGCCGTGTAAAGGCATATATCAACTGCTATACCGCAGATTCCGGTGTTACAAACGTATCCCGCCGTTTCCGTTCCAAAATCGAAAAAGGCGAGCTGATCTATGAAGACTATTCTCAGGATGCCATCATGCTGATGCTGCATGCCGCTTCCCTTGGACTGCCGTTCCTTCCGGTACGCCTGATGATGGGTTCCGGCCTTGTGGATGAATGGGGAATCAGCAAGGAAGTAAGAAAGACAATTCCGGGTCTGACAGAAGACAAGTTCGTTTATGTGGACAACCCATTCAATCCTGGTGAGAAAGTGGTTGCTCTGCCGGTTCCGAAGCTGGACACCGCAATCATCCACGTACAGAAGGCATCTCCGGACGGAACCTGCATCATCACAGGTGATGAATTCCACGATGTGGATATTGCCGTAGCTGCAAAGAAAGTTATTGTTACATGTGAAGAGCTGGTAAGCAATGAAGAGATCAGAAAAGATCCGACCCTTACCAAGATCCCGTGCTTCTGCGTAAGCGCAGTATGCCATGTACCTTACGGCGCTCATCCGACACAGTGCTATGGCTACTATGACTATGACAACGCATTCCTGAAAGCATACGGTGCAGCAAGCAAGACCGAGGAAGATTTCCATGCATTCCTGAACGACTATGTATACGGCGTTAAGGATCAGGAAGAATATCTTAACAAACTGGGAGCTGCCCGTCTTATCAATCTGAAGGTAACACCGGGCTTCGGATACGCCACAGATGCGAGCAAGGAGGATTAATCATGGCTGATTATACAAATTATACAAATAAAGAGATGCAGGCAATTACGCTTGCAAAATGTATTCATGACGGACAGATCGCGATCGTAGGTACAGGACTTCCGCTGATCGGCGCATCCGTGGCAAAAAGACTGTTTGCACCGAAGTGCAACCTGATCGTGGAGAGCGGACTTATGGACTGCTCCCCCATCGAGGTTCCGCGTTCTGTAGGTGACCTTCGTTTCATGGCTCACTGCGGCGTTCAGTGGCCCAACGTACGTTTCATCGGTTTTGAGGCAAATGAGTGGCTTCATGACAATGACCGTCTGATCGCTTTCATCGGCGGCGCTCAGATTGACCCCTACGGCAACGTGAACTCCACCTGTATCGGCGATTATCACAATCCGAAGACACGTTTCACCGGTTCCGGCGGCGCAAACGGAATTGCAACCTTTGCCAACACCATCATCATGATTCAGCATGAGAAGAGAAGATTCATGCAGAAGATTGACTATGTAACCAGCCCGGGCTGGATCGATGGCCCTGGCGGACGTGAGAAACTTGGACTTCCGGGCAACCGCGGACCGCAGGCTGTTGTTACAGATCTTGGTATCCTCAAATTTGATGATGAAACCAAGAGAATGTATCTGGCAGGATACTATGAGACCACAACTCCGGAAGAAGTTCAGGAGAACACAGGCTTTGATCTGGATGTTTCCAGAGCCGAGAAGCTGGCACCACCGGATCCGGAAGTTATCCGCATGATCCGTGAGGAAATCGATCCCGGCCAGGCCTTCATCAAGGTTCCCACAGAAGAACCGGCAAAATAATCAGGGCCTTTAAGCTGCAAGAAAACCAGGAGCTGCCCGGTATCCTTCAGGGGCGGGGCAGCTCTTATGTATATGAGGAGGAAGACACATGGGCTATTATTCCATGCCTGGATATTTCCAGAACATGCCGGTGATCGGTAAAGAACTGGTAAACGAAAATGCTGAAAACGAGCAGGAAATCAAAGCAGTAGAAAAAGATATTCATGATTCCATCGAGCAGGCTCTGGCAGCCGGCATCACCAGCGAAGAGAAGTTAAATGAGCGTGGACAGCTGTCCGCAATGCAGCGTATCAATGCACTGATCGATGAAGGAACCTGGTGCCCGTTAAACAGCCTGTTTAATCCGGAAAACAATAAGTTCGGAACCACAAATATTGTAAACGGACTTGGACGTGTTAATGGAAAGTGGGTTTACATCATTGCTTCCGACAATAAGAAAATGGCAGGAGCATGGGTTCCCGGCCAGGCAGAGAACCTGCTGCGCTGCTCTGACACAGCCAAGATGATGCACCTTCCGCTGGTATACCTTCTTAACTGCTCCGGCGTTGAGTTCCCCAACCAGGATAAGGTATATCCCAACAGAAGAGGCGGCGGAACTCCGTTCTTCCGTAATGCAGAACTGAACCAGCTGGGCGTGCCGGTCATTGTCGGCATTTATGGAACCAACCCGGCAGGCGGCGGATATCACAGCATTTCCCCGACCATTCTGATTGCACACAGCCAGGCAAACATGGCAGTCGGCGGTGCAGGCATCCTTTCCGGTATGAATCCGAAGGGATATATTGATGAAGAGGCTGCTGAGCAGATCATCGCTGCTCAGATTGAAAACGGAAAGAAACATGTGCCGGCACCCGGCTCTGTTCCGATCCATTATGATGAAACAGGATTCTTCCGTGAAGTATACGAAAATGACTACGGCGTAATCGAAGGAATCAAGAAGTATATCAGCTATCTTCCGGCATACAATCTGGAATTCTTCCGTGTGGATGAACCGAAGACTCCAAGATATCCGGCAGAAGACCTTTACAGCCTGATTCCCATGAACCAGAAACGTCCGTATGATATTTATGACGTAATTGCCCGTCTCTTCGACGGTTCTGAGTTCTCTGAATATAAGAAGGGATACGGACCGGAAATGGTAACAGGTCTGGCAAAAGTCAACGGACTTCTGGTTGGTGTGATTGCCAATGTACAGGGCCTTCTTATGAACTATCCGGAATACAAGCAGAACTCTGTGGGAATCGGCGGCAAGCTGTATCGTCAGGGTCTGGTGAAGATGAATGAGTTCGTAACTCTCTGCGCACGTGACAGAATTCCGTTAATCTGGCTGCAGGATACCACCGGTATCGATGTGGGCGATGACGCGGAAAAGGCAGAGCTTCTGGGCCTTGGACAGTCTCTGATTTACTCCATCGAGAACTCCAAGCTTCCGTCTCTGGAGATCACACTCCGTAAAGCGAGTGCGGCAGCTCACTATGTACTGGGCGGCCCGCAGGGCAACAATACCAACGCATTCTCCATTGCCACAGGCGCATGCGAGTATTACGTAATGCCGGGTGAGACAGCTGCAAACGCAATGTACTCCAGAAAACTTGTGAAGGCAAAGAAAGCAGGAGAAGATCTGCAGCCGATCATCGACAAGATGAACGACATGATCAATATGTATACGGAGAAATCCCGTCCGAAGTACTGCACCATCAAGGGTATGGCTGACGAGATCGTAGACATGACCGAGATCCGTCCGTATATTCAGGCATTCACTGAGGCGGCATATCAGAATCCGCAGACGATCTGCCCGTTCCATCAGATGGTAACTCCGCGTGCAATCCGCGAGTTCGACACCTATAAAAAAGCGTGATGCTGACTGACAGTCCAGACCGGGATTTTCCCGGTCTGGATATATCTGTTTTATCTGGCTGTAAGGAAATGGCGCAGAAAGGTTTTCCGTGGGGATATCTGTAAAAACTTGCGGAACCCCGGGCAGTGTGCTATACTTTGATAGGTAAAAAAAGATACAGAAAACCGGAGGTTAGTATGAGCGCGATTTATACATTGGGAATCGACGTCGGATCTACTGCGTCCAAATGTATTATTCTGAAGGACGGAGAAGAGATCATCGCCAAATCCCTGATCGATGTGGGCGCAGGAACCAGCGGCCCGCAGCGTGCCATTGATCTGGTGCTGGAAAATGCAGGTATGACCAGAGACCAGATGGCTTATACCCTGGCAACCGGTTATGGGCGGAATTCCCTGATGGGAATTGCGGACAAGCAGATGAGTGAGCTTTCCTGCCATGCAAGGGGAGCATATTTTCTGTTTCCGCAGGTCCATACGGTAATCGATATCGGCGGACAGGATGTGAAGGTCCTGCATATCGAAAACGGTGCCATGGTGAATTTCCAGATGAATGACAAATGTGCCGCAGGAACCGGAAGATTCCTGGATGTCATGGCACGCGTCCTGGAAGTAAAGGTGGAAGATCTCGGAAGACTGGGGGCCATGTCCAGAAAAAATGTGGCCATCAGTTCCACATGTACCGTGTTTGCGGAGAGTGAGGTAATCAGTCAGCTCGCCCAGGGTACGGATAAATGTGATATCATCAACGGAATCCATCATTCCGTGGCACATCGTGTCACCGGGCTTGCCCATCGTGTGGGAGTTGTGCCCGAAGTGGTCATGACAGGCGGTGTGGCACAGAATACCGGCGTGGTGAAAGCGCTGGAAGAAGAGCTCGGGTGTCCCATCCGGACGTCTGAACTGACACAGTACAATGGCGCGCTGGGCGCGGCTCTGTTCGCTTTTCAGGCCGCCAGCCGTCAGAAATAAATTTTCTAAAAATGGAGGATGGTAATTATGGCAAAGCAAGTTAGTCCTGGCGTTCTCGCCCTGCGTAAGGTTGTCGATGACGTCCATAAGGAAGCGCGTGAGGCCAAGGCGAGAGGAGAACTGGTAGGATGGTCTTCATCCAAGTTCCCCTGTGAACTGGCAGCAGCTTTTGATCTGAATGTAATGTATCCGGAAAACCAGGCAGCAGGTATTGCAGCAAACCGTTACGGTGAACTGCTCTGTCAGGCAGCCGAGGATCTGGGATATGATAATGATATCTGCGGATATGCCCGCATCAGCCTTGCTTATGCGGCAGGCAAGCGTGCATCCCGCAAATTTGATCCGGAAACAGGCGAGTACATCATCGATCCCAGCACCGGAAAGCCCATGAAGGATGCAGATGGAAAAGTGATCATTGATGAAGCCACCGGAAAACCGAAAAAGGATCCCAAGACCCAGACTCCGTATATCGTTCTGGATGATCTCAATGAGATCAATGCACTTCCGGACGGTCCGGAGAAAGAGCGCCGTCTGGCAGCCATTTCCCCGATCCGTCAGATGCAGATCCCGCAGCCGGATTTCGTTCTCTGCTGCAACAACATCTGCAACTGCATGACAAAGTGGTATGAGAACATTGCGCGTATGCACAACATTCCGCTGATCATGATCGATATTCCGTACAACAACACTGTGGAAGTGGACGATTCCAACGTGAAGTATGTGCGTGCACAGTTTGATCAGGCCATCAAGCAGCTGGAAGAACTGACCGGCAAGAAGTTTGACGAGAAGAAATTTGAACATGCATGTGAAAATGCAAACCGTACAGCCAAGGCATGGCTGAAGGTCTGCGATTACCTTCAGTACAAACCGGCTCCCTACAGCGGTTTCGACCTGTTCAACCACATGGCTGACGTCGTAACAGCCCGTGCAAGAGTGGAGACTGCCGAGGCATTTGAACTTCTGGCAAAGGACCTGGAAGAAGCGGTTAAGAAGGGCGAGACCACAACTCCGTTCCCGGAGAAATACCGTGTAATGTTTGAGGGAATTCCGTGCTGGCCGAAACTGCCTGCACTGTTCAAACCGTTAAAAGAGCATGGCGTAAACGTGACTGCAGTCGTATATGCTCCGGCATTCGGCTTTGTTTACAACAACATCGACGAGATGGCACGTGCTTACTACAAAGCTCCCAACTCTGTCTGCATCGAGCAGGGTGTTGACTGGCGTGAAGGCATCTGCCGCAACAACAAGGTAGACGGCGTTCTGGTTCACTACAACAGAAGCTGCAAACCGTGGAGCGGTTATATGGCTGAAATGCAGCGCCGGTTCACCGATGATCTGGGCATTCCGTGTGCCGGATTTGACGGTGACCAGGCTGACCCGCGTAACTTCAATGCGGCTCAGTATGAGACCCGTGTACAGGGCCTTGTAGAGGCCATGGATGCAAATATGCAGTCAAAGGAGGCATAAACAGATGAGTATCAATGCATTATTGGATGAATTTAAAGTGAAGGCTGCAACTCCGAAACAGCAGCTTCAGGAATATAAAGCCCAGGGTAAGAAAGTCATCGGTGTCCTTCCTTATTTCGCACCGGAAGAACTGGTTTATGCCGCAGGCATGGTTCCCATGGGCATCTGGGGTTCCAATACCAAGACCATCAGCCGTGCAAAGGAATACTGCGCGACATTCTACTGCACCATCGCACAGCTGGCTCTGGAAATGCTTCTGGACGGAACCATGGATCAGCTGGACGGAATCATCACACCTACCATCTGTGATACCCTTCGTCCCATGAGCCAGAACTACCGTGTAGCCATGTCTGAAAAGATGGCTGTCATCTTCCTGGCACATCCCCAGAACCGCTTCGAGCCCTTCGGACTTCAGTTCTGTGTGGATCAGTACAACCATGTAAAGAAAGAACTGGAGAAAGTGGCAGGAAAAGAAATCACCAACGATGACATCCAGAATGCCATCAAGGTTTACAATGAGAGCCGTGCTGCACGCCGTCTTTTTGTGAAGCTGGCAAATGAGCACTGTGATGTGATTACTCCCACAAAGCGTTCCGCAGTTCTCAAAGCGTTCTGGTTTATGGAGAAACCGGAGTATACAGCAAAGCTGTCTGAACTGAATGCTGAACTGGAAAAACTTCCTGTCTGTGACTGGAAGGGAACAAAAGTGGTTACTTCCGGTATCATCTGCGATAATCCGAATCTGCTGGCTGCGTTCGAGGAGAACAATATTGCCATTGCAGCCGATGATGTTGCGCATGAGAGCCGTGCATTCCGCGTGGATGTTCCCAGCAATCCGGATCCCATCATGGCTCTGGCAGAACAGTTTGCTGCTCAGGACTACGATGTTCTTCTGTATGATCCGCAGTCCAGCAAGAACCGCCGCGGCGAATTTGTTGCCAACATGGTGAAGGAAAGCGGAGCTCAGGGTCTTGTACTGTTCATGCAGCAGTTCTGTGACCCGGAGGAAATGGAATATCCGTATCTGAAGAAAGCTCTGGATGACGCTGGAATTCCGCATATCAAACTGGGTATTGACCAGCAGATGCGTGACTTCGGACAGGCTCAGACTGCAATCCAGGCATTTGCTGATGTTCTGAGCATGCAGTAATCCTGTCAGATACATAAAAGGCAGTATAATTGAAAAGGATCGGCCGGTGTGTCCGTTTTCGGGCATCCGGCCGGTTTTTATGTTTCGGGAAACAGAGGGAAGGGACGGATTCGGGCCGGGGATACCGTCTTTGAAAGGGATGTCTTTACGAATCCGGGAAAATCTGATAAGATGGAAAAACGGACGGAGGAAAAGTCCTCCGGCAGGATATGGGCAGACAGCCCGAAGGATACAACAGCAAAACAGGGGGAATGAAAAAATGCTGCTGCAGACAACAAAGGAAATGCTCGGAGACCGGATCTTTCTGGGAAAAGCAGTCCGCATGGCACTTCCCGTAGCCATGCAGGGAATGCTCAATACGGTGGTGAATCTGGTGGACACCATGATGATCGGAACGCTTGGTGCCACTGCCATTGCGGCTGTGGGACTGGCCAATAAGGTATTTTTCGTGTTTACTCTTCTGGTATTCGGCATCGTCAGCGGCAGCGGAATTCTGGCAGCCCAGTACTGGGGCAGCAGGGATGTGAAGCAGATCAGAAAAGTCCTGGGACTGGCACTGATTCTGGCTCTGGGAGGAGCGTTCTGTTTCCTGATTCCTGCGGTGCTGTGTCCTGAGCTGGTCATGAGAATCTTTACTGTCAGTCCGGAGACCATACGGGTGGGAGCCTCCTATCTGGTGATTGCGGCACTTTCCTATCCGTTTACCGCGTTTACCAATGTCTATGTGGCAATGCTCCGGGCGGTGGGACAGGTAAAGCTCCCGGTGTTTACCAGCTGTCTGGCCATTGCTGTCAATATTACGTTTAACTTTTTCATGATTTTTCCGGAACGCACAGTGGTTCTGGCAGGACGGGAAATCGTGGTTTTCGGTATGGGGCTCGGAGCCGTGGGAGCGGCGCTGGCGACACTGATTGCCAGAATCACAGAAACGTCGGTGCTTCTTGCCATTGTGTATCTGAAGAAGTTTCCCATTGCCTGCCGTCTGAAGGAAATGGTGGGGTATTCCTCCGAGTTCCTGAAACAGTTTCTTTCCACCTGTGCGCCGGTGATTGCCAATGAATTCATGTGGGGCCTGGGGGTCACCATTTACTCCCTTGCATACGGGCGTATGGGAGACAATGCGGTGGCTGCCATTACCATTGCCACAACCATTCAGGATATCATTGTGGTTCTGTTCCAGGGGCTGAGCGCCGCTACTGCCGTGATTCTGGGGCACGAGCTGGGAGCAGGCAATCTGAAACGTGCAGAAAAGTATGCATCACACTTTTTTGCGCTTCAGTTTCTTGTGACACTGTTCGGCATGGTGGTGTGTACAGTGGTCAGGCTTCCGATTCTTTCCATTTACCGGATTACGGAGGAAGTGGCGGAGGCAGCATCTCTCTGCATCATGGTGTTTGTCCTTTACATGCCGGCCAAAATGTTCAATTATGTTAATATTGTGGGGGTGCTGAGAAGCGGCGGCGACACCAGAATGTGTCTGTTTCTGGATACCAGCGGTGTGTGGTTCATCGGAATTCCTCTGGCCTTTATCGGAGGGCTCTGGCTGAAACTGCCGATTTATGCGGTATATGCGATGGTAATGCTGGAAGAAGTCTATAAAGCGGTTCTGGGATACTGGAGATACCGGCAGAAAAAGTGGCTGAGAAACCTGACGGAAACAGCCTGAGACTCCGGCGGACCGGAAAAGAGAAAAAGACCGGTGCATGACGGCTCAAAAAGAGCCGGGGCACCGGTCTGTTTTTGCATAGGGGAAAATTTCAGGGACTGAGTCTGCGGACATACCCAAGATCAGAAGACAGTTCCGCAGCCGCCTTCTGTACCAGTTCCCGCTGAAAGGCAAGGTGAGCGTTGTCACTGATGCGGGAATTGGGAGCAATAATGCCGATGGAGCCGGCAAGACTGCCTTCCGAGCTGAAAATGGGGGCACCAATGCCCACAGCATCGGTCACATATTCTCCGTGAGTAATGGCATATCCGGACTGACGGATCCTGTCCAGCTCCTCGCGCAGAAGCCGGGAGTCGGTCCGTGGAAATGCATGATCCCGTTCGATGATGGTTCTGAAATATTCGTCAATGAAATCCTGAGACTGATAGGCCAGCAGAACTTTCCTGATGGCTCCGCAGTGAAGATACATTTCATAGCCGAATTCCTCCACCACCCGGAGATGATGAGGACCATCCACTTTTTCAATGACAAGTCCCTTGTTTTCCACCGGAATCACCAGATAGGAGTCCTCTTTGGTTCTGGCAGACAGTTCCGTCAGAATCGGATGGGCCGCATCCTGAAGCCGGATTCCCCTGGCAGCCGCTTTTCCAAGAGGGATCAGAGCGGGACCGAGGCGGTAGGTATGGGATCTGTCATCACGGATCACATATTTTTTTTCACAGAAAGTCTGAAGGATCCTGTGGATCGTACTGGGAGGCAGATTCATGGAATCCGACAGTTCCGCAATGGAAAAGCTGCGGTTTTCCTCTTTCAGTACCTCCAGCAGTTCCATGGAGCGCAGAAGACTTTGTATCATTATTTTTCTCCGTCTGTATCTTCTTCCACAGTGACATCGGCGGAAGATCCTGCAGTTTCATGTTCGGATTTTACGGCATTTTCCGGAAAGATGCCGTCTGCACCTGCGGGGGCCTCGGAGCCGGTTTCCGGTTCTTCATTTTTTTCTTCGGTCTCATGGCCTTTTCCGGCGTCAATGGTAATATAATTTCTTTTGGCAGGTTCCTTGGCAGAATCCGGAGTTTCTTCCGGCTCCTCTTCAAGTTCATCCTCGTCTTCGTAATCATGAAAATCCCTGTCCAGTTCATCATGGAAGGATTTGTACTTCAGATAATAGGAAACACATGCAGCGGCAGCACCCAGTGCAGCACCGAAAGCGATGAATAAACCAGTTTTTCTTTTTGACATAGCCAATTCTCCTTTCAGACCGGTATATGCTATATATCATAATCCAAAATAAAGGAAAAGAAAAGGGATAATTATGAAGAAAATAAAAAATTTTAAAAAATTAGCACTCAACTATTGACAGTGCTAATAGCGCGTGCTATAACATTATTTGTGTAGAGGAGCAGAAACAGGAGCTCCGGCCCAAGCATTTGAAAAAAGCAGAAAACAATTGACAAGGAGGAGTCAGTGATGAAATTAGTACCGTTATTTGACAAGGTTGTTTTAAAACAGTTAGTTGCAGAAGAAACCACAAAATCCGGTATCGTTCTTCCGGGCCAGGCAAAGGAAAAACCCCAGCAGGCTGAAGTAGTTGCCGTAGGACCGGGCGGAATCGTGGATGGCAAGGAAGTTACCATGCAGGTAAAAGCCGGAGACAAGGTGATCTATTCCAAATATTCCGGAACAGAAGTAAAAGTGGAAGAGGAAGATTTCATCATTGTAAAACAGAGTGATATTCTTGCAGTAATTGAGTAATACATGAATCAAGACATTGAATTTGGAGGAATGGAATCATGGCAAAGGAAATCAAATATGGCGTAGAAGCCAGAAAAGCACTTGAAACCGGTGTGAATAAACTTGCAGATACCGTACGTGTGACCCTGGGACCGAAAGGCCGTAATGTGGTTCTGGACAAATCCTTCGGCGCACCGTTAATCACCAACGACGGCGTGACCATCGCAAAGGAGATCGAGCTGGAAGATGCATTCGAAAACATGGGTGCACAGCTGGTTAAGGAAGTTGCCACAAAGACCAACGACGTGGCCGGCGACGGTACCACTACTGCAACCGTACTTGCACAGGCGATGATCAATGAAGGCATGAAGAACCTGGCAGCAGGCGCAAATCCCATCGTTCTCCGCAAGGGTATGAAGAAAGCAACAGATGAAGCAGTAAAGGCTATTGCAGAGATGAGCCAGCCCATCAGCGGAAAAGCACAGATCGCAAGAGTTGCGGCAATTTCCGCATCCAGCGACGAAGTGGGCGAACTGGTGGCTGATGCCATGGAAAAGGTGACCAACGACGGTGTTATCACCATCGAAGAGTCCAAGACCATGAAGACAGAGCTGGATCTGGTTGAAGGCATGCAGTTCGACAGAGGATATATTTCCGCATATATGTGCACGGATATGGAGAAGATGGAAGCAAATCTGGAAGATCCGTACGTGCTGATTACAGATAAGAAGATTTCCAACATCAACGACCTGCTTCCGCTTCTGGAGCAGATTGTAAAGACAGGCGCAAAACTCCTGATCATTGCTGAAGATATCGAAGGTGAGGCTCTGACCACCCTGATCGTCAACAAGTTAAGAGGAACCTTCAGCGTTGTGGGCGTTAAGGCTCCGGGCTATGGCGACAGAAGAAAAGAAATGCTGAAAGACATTGCAGTTCTGACAGGCGGTACCGTGATCTCCGAAGAACTTGGTCTGGATCTCAAGGATGCCACCATGGATCAGCTGGGCCGTGCAAAATCTGTCAAGGTTCAGAAAGAGAACACCATCATTGTTGACGGTCTCGGAGACAAGAAGGAAATCGCTGACAGAATCGCACAGATCAAGGCACAGATCGAAGAGACAAAGTCTGACTTCGACAGAGAGAAACTGCAGGAGAGACTTGCAAAACTGTCCGGCGGCGTAGCAGTGATCCGCGTGGGCGCTGCCACAGAAACAGAAATGAAGGAAGCAAAACTGCGTATGGAAGATGCTCTGGCAGCCACCAGGGCAGCTGTTGAGGAAGGCATCATCGCAGGCGGCGGATCTGCATACGTTCATGCTGCAGAGCAGGTTGCCAAGGTTGTCAATACTCTGGAAGGTGATGAGAAGACAGGCGGCAATATCATTCTGAAGGCTCTGGAAGCTCCGCTGTTCCATATCGTTGCCAATGCAGGCCTGGAAGGCTCCGTGATCGTCAACAAGGTAAAAGAGCTGAAGACAGGAATGGGCTTCGATGCATACAAGGAAGAATATGTGGATATGATTCAGGCAGGCATCCTGGATCCGGCCAAGGTGACAAGAAGTGCTCTTCAGAATGCCACCAGCGTTGCTTCCACACTGCTGACAACAGAATCTGTTGTGGCCAATATCAAGGAAGAGACTCCGGCAATGCCGGCAGGCGGCGGAATGGGCGGAATGATGTAATTCCGCTGGAATCCGTCTTCCAGGAAACAGATGAAAAAAGCCCGCTTTGGCGGGCTTTTTCTTTTCAGAAACAGAAGGAACCGGGAATCTGAAGAAAAGACTTCCGGCAGAATCTGCTTTCCGGAGCAGAAATGCGTTTTACGGAAGCTGAGAAAGCCGGCTGTTCTGATATTCTCCGGTGAATGTCACGTCGCGTCCGAACCAGTGAGGAGGCACAAAGGCCCGGGCCTCTTCTTCCGAGGAAAATTCCACTTCGGCAAGTATGAGTCCCTGGTACTTTCCTTCAAAGACATCCAGTTCTATGGTCAGATCATTTCTGCCGGGACATGGAATCAGATACCGGGTCTTGGTGAGAACGGTTCCGTCTGCCTTGGACAGCAGGTGTTCATAGGCCTGACTGCTGAGGGGAAGGCTGTATTCTTCCCGGGCCAGGAGGCCTTTGGACTTGCAGGTGAGCCAGAAGGCATCGTCCTCCCTCCGCACGCGGACCACCGGATCCGTACAGAGGTAAGCCTGCTGGATTCTGCGGCAGGGACAGGAACGAAAGCCTTCCGGCGGCGTTTCGATCAGGAATTTGCGCTCAATTTCCATGAATGCTCCTTTCCGGCGGACCTGAGAGACCGCCCCGGATATTTTATCACGAGATGCGGTACTGTGTAAAGATTCCGGATCGGGTGTCATGAACATGAAGGCCGGAATATTGTTAAGAAAAAGTAAGAAACTGCGGGGGAAAAATATGATAGACTAATGCCATACAGGCAGAAAGTCTGAATAAAGGAACCAGGAGGAAAAAGTATGTGGACACGTGTTGAGTTGAAAACCAGGGCAAAGGCAAACCTGAGGCGGTATTACTGGACGGCATTTTTCATCAGTCTCATTTTTTCCGTGATCAGTTCATTCGGGAGCATCAATCTGAATCTGGGAGAAAGCAGTTCCTCGGGAGGAGTTTACGGATACACGGCAGGTGCGGGAGGCACGTCCGGACTTCTGGGACAGATCCCGGAGACAGTGGGACGGATCCCGGTAAGCGGCACGGGCGGGCTGAATTTTTCAGGACTGCTCATGGGCTTCCTGGCAGGATTTTTTATTTTCTTTGCGATTCTTGCGGTGGTACTGAGCGTTTTTGTGATTCCGGTTGCGGAAGTCGGAAAAAACCGGTTCTATATGGAAAGCCGGGGAATGGACCGGCCTTCCCGTATGGGAACGCTGTTCTGGGGATTCACTCATAATTATCTGAATATCGTTCTTACGATGCTGCTGAAGAATATATTCGTGATTCTGGGAACCTTCCTGTGCGTGATACCGGGAATCTATCTCAGCTACTGCTATTACATGGTACCGTATATCCTTGCCGAGAATCCGGATATGAGGCCTATGGAGGCTCTGCAGTTATCCAAGGATATGATGAACGGGCATAAGCTCAATACTTTTGTGCTGCAGCTGTCATTTATCGGCTGGTGGATTCTGGGAGCGCTCCTCTGCTGCATCGGCACATGGTTTGTGCAGCCTTATTATGAAGCCACATTTGCGGAACTGTATGCAGTGCTGCGCAGTCCTTATAACGGCAGACTTTCCGGATTCGGATATCAGGAAGGGATGTTTTTTGGAGGAAATGGCTTTTACGGCGGTTTCAGCGATAACGGCAGCGGATCTCATGGAACATGGAATGCATACGCAGGCGGACAGAATCAGAGTGCAGGCAGCTGGAATGCCGGGCAGAATCAGAATGCAGGAAACTGGAATGCCGGACAGGACAGCGGATACGGCCAGGAAAATCCGGGAACCGGTTATACGGCAGGACAGGAAAACGGCGGAGATGCCGGCTGGCAGAAGGAACCGGACAGACATGAGGTGACGAGGGCGGAAGGCGGTCCCGGAAAGGGATATTACCTCAACGGAGAATTTCATCCGTACACGGAGGATGAAAACAGCTGATTTCAGCATTAAGCGGAGAAGAAAGGAGATCATCATGGCAAAGGTATATGCATTTGTTGCAGACGGAATGGAAGAAGTGGAGTGCCTTGGAGTCTGCGATGTGCTGAGAAGAGCAGGCGTGGATGCCAGACTGGTGTCCATTATGGGAAGGAAAGAGATCACCGGGTCACATGGATTCCGGATTCAGGCGGATGAGCTGTTTGAGGACATCACGGATGATGCGGACATTCTGTTTCTTCCGGGAGGTCTGAAAGGGACGGAAAATCTGAAAGCCCATCAGGGACTGGCGGACCTGCTGAAGGCGCATGCCGCCGCCGGAAAGCGTCTGGCGGCCATCTGTGCGGCACCCAGCGTGCTGGGAAGTCTGGGGCTGGCCAAGGGAAAAAGAGCCACCTGTTTCCCCGGATTTGAAGGCGAGATGGAAGGAGCGGACTGCCGCGGAGAAGGTGTCGTGACGGACGGGCTTCTGACCACGGGAAAGGGCATGGGATGGTCTCTGGATCTGGGACTGGAACTGGTAAGCCTCCTGACAGACCGGCAGACGGCTCTGGAACTGAAAAAAAAGATACAGTACGAGAGGTGAGATCCGGCGTTTCTTTCCGTGTTTTCTAAAATAATGCTGGCATTTCCCGTACCAGTATGATATAATGCTAAATTGAAGTGTAACGCCCTGGAGAAAGGCGGTCACGAACGGCACGGATGTGCAGCCATGTCCGATACAGATATATTAAGGAGGAACCCATAAAATGAGTTTACAGGTGGAAAAATTAGAGAAGAATACGGCAAAGCTGAGAATTGAGGTACCGGCAGAGCAGTTTGCTGCTGCAGTACAGAATTCCTATAAAAAGAACAAGGGAAAATTCAACATTCCCGGTTTCAGAAAAGGCAAGGCTCCGTTTGAGATGATCAAAAAGATGTACGGAGCAGGCGTATTCTTTGAGGACGCGGTCAATGAAGTGATCGACGCCACATATCCGGATGCCGCAAAGGAGAGCGGTCTGGATATCGTATCCCGTCCGTCCATCAGTATCGAAGAACTGGAAGAGGGCAAGCCGGTGGTTTATGTGGCCGTGGTTGCGGTGAAGCCGGAAGTGACTCTTGGAGAATACAAGGGCGTTGAAGTACAGAGAGTAAAGTCCGACGTGCTGGATGAGGATATCGAAGGAGAAATCAACAGTGTACGGGAGAAGAATTCCCGTCTGATCACTGTTGAGGACAGAGGAGTAGAAGACAAGGACCATGTAACCATCGATTTCGACGGCTATGTGGATGACAAGAGATTCGACGGCGGAAAAGGCGAGGATTATCCGCTGGTAATCGGTTCCCATACCTTCATCGACACCTTTGAAGAACAGCTGATCGGAAAGAAGACCGGAGAGGAATGTGAAGTACATGTGACATTCCCGGAAAACTACCATGTGGAGAGCCTGAAGGGCAAACCTGCCGTATTCAAGGTAACCATCAAGGAAATCCAGAGAAAGGAACTTCCGGAAGTGAATGATGAGTTCGCCAGCGAAGTATCCGATTTTGATACCCTTGAGGAATACAAGAAGGATCTTGCGGAAAAACTTCTGAAGGAAAAACAGAAAGCCGCAGCAACGGAAAATGAAAACCGCGTCGTTGACAAGGTTGTGGAAAATGCCACCATGGAAATTCCGGACCAGATGGTTGAGGAACAGGTGAACAGCATGGTCAATGACTATGCAAGAAGACTGGAGAGTCAGGGACTGTCCTTCAAGCAGTATCTGGAGTACACAGGACTGACCGTTGAGAAGATCGGCGAGCAGATGAAGCCGCAGGCACTGAAGAGAATCCGCACCAGACTGGTGCTGGAGGCTGTTGTGAAGGCCGAGAATATTCAGGCCAGCGACGAAGCCGTGGAAGAACAGATCAAGAAGATGGCTGATGCCTACAAGATGGAGGCAGATCAGGTGAAGAATCTTCTGGGAGAAGAGCAGATGGCTCAGATGAAGGAAGATCTGGCAGTTCAGGAGGCCGTTGACTTCCTGGTTGCAGAGGCAAAACTGGTTGACTGATAAATGCTGACGGCTTCGGGCCTTTTCGCAAATGAACAGATGAGAAAAACAAGGGGGTTGCTGCAGGAAAATGCGGCAATCCCCAATCAAGTGTAGAAAAGACTGGAGGAAAGACCATGAGTTTAGTACCTTATGTCATTGAATCGACCAGCAGGGGAGAGCGCTCCTATGATATTTATTCCCGGCTGCTGAAAGAACGCATCATTTTTCTGGGGGAAGAAGTAAATGATGTGACAGCCAGCCTGGTGGTGGCGCAGCTGCTGTTCCTTGAGTCCGAAGATCCCAATAAAGACATCAATCTTTACATCAACAGCCCCGGCGGATCCGTGACGGCCGGTATGGCGATATACGATACGATGAATTATATCAAGTGCGATGTGTCCACCACATGCATCGGCATGGCAGCCAGCATGGGCGCATTTCTTCTGGCAGGCGGAGCAAAGGGAAAGCGCTTTGCCCTTCCCAATGCGGAAGTCATGATTCACCAGCCTTCCGGCGGTGCCCAGGGGCAGGCTACGGACATCAATATCGTTGCGGAGCAGATTCTTAAGACGAAGAAAAAACTCAATGAGATCCTGGCAGCCAACACCGGCAAGCCTCTGGAGGTCATTGAGAGGGATACAGAGAGGGATAACTATATGACTGCCCAGGAGGCTGTGGAATATGGTTTGATCGATCGTGTGATTACCGGCCACTAAATCGGCACATTGAAATAGAATTGAGGTGCGAATATGCCAGTACGGCCAGAGGAAAAGATCAGATGCTCTTTCTGCGGCAAAAGCCAGGATCAGGTCCGGAAAATGATTGCAGGTTCCGGGAATGTCTACATCTGTGATGAATGCATCGAGCTTTGCAGCGAAATCCTGGAAGAAGAACTGGGCCAGGAGGAGGAGACTCCGGATTTTTCCGGCATAAATCTTCTTAAACCGAAGGAAATCAAGGAATTCCTGGATGATTATGTCATCGGTCAGGACGAGGCAAAGAAAGTTCTGTCGGTGGCGGTTTATAATCATTACAAAAGGATCACATCCAAAAAGGAAAATGACATCGAACTTCAGAAGAGCAATATTCTGATGCTGGGTCCCACAGGTTCCGGCAAGACCTATCTTGCCCAGACCCTTGCAAAACTTCTGAATGTGCCCTTTGCCATTGCGGATGCCACCACACTGACGGAAGCCGGTTATGTGGGAGAAGATGTGGAAAATATCCTGCTGAAACTGATTCAGGCGGCGGATAATGATGTAAGCAGGGCAGAATACGGCATTATTTATATTGATGAAATTGACAAGATTACGAAAAAATCCGAAAATGTCTCCATTACGAGAGACGTTTCCGGCGAAGGTGTACAGCAGGCGCTGCTGAAGATTCTGGAAGGCACGGTGGCCAGTGTTCCTCCCCAGGGCGGAAGAAAACACCCCCAGCAGGAACTGATCCAGATCGACACCACCAATATTCTGTTTATCTGCGGTGGGGCCTTCGACGGTCTGGAAAAGATTGTGGAATCCAGACTGGAGACCGGTTCCATCGGCTTCAACGCCGAAATTGCCGACAGAAGCCATTCTGACATCAGCAAACTGTTCAAGCAGGCCATGCCTCAGGATCTGACCAAATTCGGACTGATTCCTGAGTTTGTGGGTCGTGTTCCGGTGGTGGTTTCCCTGGAACTTCTGGATGAGGATGCCCTGGTGCAGATCCTGTCGGAACCGAAAAATGCACTGATTAAGCAATATCAGAAACTGTTTGAACTGGATGACGTGAAGCTGGAGTTTACACCGGATGCCATCCGTGCCATTGCGCATATGGCTGTGGAACGGAAGACAGGAGCCAGAGGCCTGAGGGCCATCATGGAATCCGTTATGATGGATATGATGTATGAGATTCCGTCAGATTCCAGCGTGGGAATCTGTACCATAACCAGAGAGGCTGTAGAGGGAAGCGGAGAACCGGAGATCGTATACCGGGATGTGGCTGTACCCAGAAAAGCCGCTGTGGGCCATTCCAGAAAGGACAAAAAAGGCGAAAGCGCCTGACAGAGGATGAGGGGCTGCTGCAAAGCGAAAAGGTTTTACAGCAGTCCTTTTTGTACACCGCAGAGGACGGAAGACACAGAGCCAGAGAGCAGAAGAGGAGATAGAATGGAAGGAAAAGTGATTACATTACCGGCCATTGCCCTGCGGGGGCTGACGGTTCTGCCGGATATGATCCAGCACTTTGACATCAGCCGGGATAAGTCCGTAAACGCAGTGGAAAAAGCCATGGTGGGGGAACAGAAAGTGTTTCTCGTGACCCAGCGCAGGCCGGAGGATGAAGATCCGGATATCAACGGACTGTTTCAGATCGGCGTGATTGTTCAGATCAAGCAGCTGGTGAAAATGCCGGGCGGCATTATCCGGGTGATGGTGGAAGGAATTTCCCGTGCGGAACTGCTGAACCTGACGGAGGAAGAGCCCTGCCTGATGGCCGAGGTGGCATCTGCTCCCATCGACCGGGAAGACCTGGATGACACCATTCAGGAGGCCATGTCCCGGGTCGTGAAGGACAAGCTGGAGGAATATGGAAAGGCCAATCCACAGGCAGCCAAGGATTTTCTCGGAGGACTGATGGCCATCAGCCGGCTGGATGACCTGCTGTTCCAGACTGCCAGCCTGTTTCCATGGGACTATCAGGTGAGACAGGAACTGCTGGAATGCGGGAATCTGACAGGGCTGTATGAAAGAGTGGTCTATCACCTGATGAGGGAGATCGAGATCTTCAAAATCAAGAGGGAGTACCAGAGCAAGGTAAAGGCCAATATTGACAAGAACCAGAGAGAGTATATTCTGAGGGAAGAACTGAAGGTGATTCAGGAGGAACTGGGAGAAGACTATACCGGTTCCGATGCGGACGAATATCTGAAACAGCTGGAGGCGCTGAAAGCCGACAAGGAGGTCAAGGACAAGATCCGCAAGGAGATCATGCGGTTCAGGACCATGCCCGGAGGAAGCCAGGAAGCCAATGTGCTTCGTACATATATTGAAACCGTGCTGGAACTGCCATGGAAAAAGGTTTCCAGAGACAACCAGGACCTGACTCACGCCAGAGAAATTCTGGAAGAAGATCATTACGGACTGGAAAAAGTAAAGGAGCGGGTTCTGGAGTATCTTGCGGTCCGTATTCTTACCAGAAAAGGAACCAGTCCCATTCTGTGTCTGGTGGGACCGCCGGGAACCGGAAAGACGTCCATTGCCAGATCCGTGGCCAGAGCCCTGGGAAAGAAATATGTGCGCATCAGCCTGGGCGGAGTCAGGGATGAAGCGGAAATCCGCGGCCACAGAAAGACGTATGTGGGTTCCATGCCCGGAAGAATCGCAGAGGGACTGCGTCAGGCAGGAGTAGCCAATCCTCTGATGCTTCTGGATGAAATTGACAAGGTTTCCAGCGATTACAAGGGGGATACCTCCTCAGCCCTGCTGGAGGTGCTGGACGGGGAACAGAACGGAAAATTCCGTGATCATTATGTGGAAATTCCCATTGACCTTTCCAATGTGCTGTTTATTGCAACAGCCAATACCACCCAGACGATTCCGGGACCGCTGCTGGACCGTATGGAGATTATTGAGGTCAGCAGCTATACGGAGAATGAAAAGTTCCATATTGCCAGAAACTATCTGGTGGCGAAACAGCTGGAGCGGAACGGACTTACGGCAGAACAGCTGGTTTTCAGTGACAGAGCCCTGGAAAAAATCATCCGCAATTATACCCGGGAAGCAGGAGTCAGAAATCTGGAAAGACGGATCGGGGAAATCTGCCGCAAGGCGGCAAGGGAATTCCTGGAAACAAAGCGGGCCTCGGTACGGGTGACGGAAAGCAGCCTGGAAAAATATCTGGGAAAAGAAAAAGTGACCTTTGAGGACGCCAACGAAGAAGATGAAATCGGTATCGTAAGAGGACTGGCCTGGACAAGCGTGGGCGGGGACACGCTCCAGATTGAGGTCAATGTGATGCCGGGAAGCGGAAAACTTCAGATGACGGGACAGATGGGAGACGTAATGAAGGAATCCGCCCAGATTGCCCTGACTTATGTCCGCTCCGTCAGCGAAAAGTATCAGATTGCCAGGGATTATTTTGATACGCATGACATTCATCTTCATATTCCGGAAGGTGCAGTGCCCAAGGACGGCCCTTCCGCTGGAATTACCATGGCTACGGCCATGCTTTCGGCCATCATTGAAAAGAAGGTAAAAGCCAGCGTGGCCATGACCGGGGAAATTACCCTGAGGGGACGCGTACTTCCCATAGGCGGGCTGAAAGAGAAAACCCTGGCTGCCAAAATGGCGCATATGAAGAAGGTTCTGGTTCCGGACAAGAACCGCCCGGACATATCGGAACTGTCAAAAGAGATTACCAGGGGACTGGAAATCGTTTATGTAAAGACCATGGATGACGTGCTGCGGGAGGCACTTGCCCAGTAGAGGCAGGTGTCTTCCGGCAGAAGCCGGGACCGCACCGGAAAGGGGTTCCGGACCGGCCGAACCTGAAAAGAAAGGAAACCGTATGATTATCAGAAATGTGGAACTGGAGACAGTCTGCGGAGTCACCAGCCGGCTGCCGGAAAATGCATGGCCGGAATTTGCCTTTGCCGGAAAATCCAATGTGGGCAAGTCTTCTCTGATCAATGCCCTGATGAACAGGAAATCTCTGGCCAGAACATCCGCACAGCCCGGAAAGACTCAGACCATCAATTTTTACAGAATCAATCAGGAACTGTACTTTGTGGATCTGCCGGGGTATGGATACGCCAGAGTGTCCCAGTCGGAAAAAGAAAAATGGGGAAAAATGATTGAAAATTATCTCCACCAGTCAAAGATGCTGAAGTGTGTGTTCCTTCTGCTGGATATCCGCCACGAACCGTCTGCCAATGACAGGATGATGTACGACTGGATCGTATACCAGGGATTCCGGCCGGTGATCATTGCCACCAAACTGGACAAGATCAACCGGAGCCAGACGGCAAAACAGGTGAAAGCCATCCGGACAGGGCTGGGACTTTCAGCCGGAGATCTGGTGATTCCGTTTTCAGCCCAGAACAAACAGGGGCGGGAAGAAATCTGGAATTATATCGAACAGCTCTGCAGAGAATGGGAAGAGGGGCAGGAAGAAGCGTGACGCTGCCGCATGATATGAGAAAAGACCGGAAAACAGCCGGATCCACATGGATTCTGCCGTATTCCGGCCTTTTTTATCTGTGATTCAGATCCTTCCGGAACCATTTTTCCGGACACGGAAGTATTCCCTCAGGGCAGTGCCTGTAATGGCAGCCGTTATTGCGGGAAGGGTAAAAAGCAGAAACAGATGAAACTTCAGAGAACGGAGTTCTTTCCGGACTGCTTTGATATGACGGTATGGATCACTCTTACGGACAGATGGGAATTTCATGAATCTCCTCCTGACGATGGGATTGAGGCCGTGCAGACAGCTGCGTCCGCGGCCTGCGGATACGGGGGATCAGGACCGCATCAGGGCTTTCATCACATAGGAATAAATTTCCTGACTGCGTTCTTTCCAGTGGGCACACATGATTTCTGCCTGGTCCTTGTCAGGAACCGATACATCCAGACTGATCAGGGCTGATTTTCCTTCCCTGACCTCGCAGTGGACCACATAGTCCTGACTGGTGGACTTATAGAAATCAGACAGAATTCCCACCTCGCTGCGAAGGCGGAATTTGTTTTCCTTCAGATAGCTGTCAATATCTTCCACAATGGCGGAAGAGATGTTGCTGCCGAAAAAGGAAAGAGTATCAGAACCTTCCTTGGTAATTTCATAGCGGGAAGTATTGTGAACAGATTCCTTGCGGAGAAGGCCGGCATCAAGAAGGTCATTGATGGCCTGCTGAAGAGTAAAGTAGGTGGTGTATTCATGGTTCAGAAAAAAATCGGTCAGCTGGGCATTGGTCAGCGGAAAGTTCACATGCTCCAGCATATACAGAATCATCAGTTTGTAAAGGGTAATAGGATCTGACAGCATAAATACGTCTCCTTTGCTTTATCACTGCCGGAAACCGGCTGCAGTTTCATTTTACAGGTTTCTTCCGGCGGATTCAAGCCCTTTTTCTTTTTTGACGGGATTTTAGTCGAAATTTGTAGTGTATTTGAGGGGAAAATGTGATATGATGATTACATTACGAAGACTATAGGGTGATTACTTATGAGAGAACGGATCAACCGCCTGGCAAGAGGCATCGTGGATGCAGAACTGCCGAAACTGTTTCTTTCCCCGGTTTCCGTGGAAGAGACACTGGGCAGCGGTACCATATACAAAAGAGAGCTTTATTTATCCAGCGAGAACAATCTTTACATCAAGGGGCTGGCTTATTCCGACAGCTCCCGGGTGCGGATTCTCAGTCAGGCTTTTGGAGGACTGAGAAACCACATTGCATATGAAGTGGATACAACATGGTGTGAGGACGGGGATGAAATCAGGGGCTCCATCAATCTGGTAACCAATGGGGGCGAGGTGGAGATCCCCTTTCTTTTTCATGTCCGCATGGCAGCGTCCGTACAGGCGCTGACCGGGCTTAATACGGTGGACGATTTTGTGGAACTGGCCCAGAAAGACATGGATCTTGCGCTCCGGCTTATGGAATACAGGGATTTTATCGAAGCTCCTTTTCTCCGGGACATGCATGTGCGTGCCGTTTATGAGGGGCTGAAAGGGCATGGAAACAGGCAGAATGCCCTGGAGGAATTTTTCCTGGCCCTGGGTGTCAAGGATCCCATTGAACTGACTCTTTCCACCGCCGGAAAAAAATATGAGTATTCGTCCGAACCCATCAGTGACAAAGTGGTGCTCAGAAAGAATACCTGGGGGTATATTTACATAGAAGTCAGGGCAGACGGCGACTTTATTGAACTGCCCAAGAAGGTGATTACGCAGGCGGACTTCCAGGAAGACCGCTTTGAACTGAAATACCGGATCCATCCGGAACGGCTTCACAGAGGAAAAAATCTGGGAGCCATCCGGCTTCTTACGGTTCACGGCGATACCAGAATCCGGCTGGAGGTATCCGGAGGAACCATGGAATCCGCCGATTCCTGTGAGATCAGCAAGGCGGGAATCTGCCGGTATCTGAAAGAACGGCTGGATTATGAAAGCGGGCTTTACGAGGAAGCCCAGGTTCTCAACCGGATGAAAAAAGAACTGGATGCAATCCGCGGAGCCAACGGAAAAACCGTACTCTGGTCCCTTTTTACGGCTGAATACTACCTGATGGCAGAGCGTGGGGATCAGGCGGCACTGCTTCTGGACGATATCCGGGATCAGATCCTGGAAGACAGGGAAAAGGATGCGGTCAGATACTGCTTCTATCAGTATCTGGAGTATCTTGTGAGCCCGGATGATGAAAAGAAAGACGCTCTGATGAACCTGCTTGCAAGAACACAGGATGCAGAAGAACATTTTTACCTCTACTTTCTGCAGCTGAAGCTGGAACCGGAGCAGATGGCGGACGGGGAATCCCTGTACGGAGCCCTGAAGCGGCATTACAGAATGGGGTGCCACAGCCCGCTTCTGTATATTCTGGCCTGCCGGATGTTTGAACGGGATCCGGAACTTCTGCAGACGGTGGATGCATTTGAAATGCATTGCTTTTACTATGGGGCAAGGCATGGACTGATGGGCAGGGAACTGGCTCTGAAGCTGGCTTCCATGGCGCCCTCTGCCAGATTTTTCCACCGGCTCCATTACCGTACCATGGCCATGCTTTATGATGTATATCCGGAAAAGGAGATTCTGTCGGCGGTCTGCTGTCTTCTGATCAAGGGAAACTGCCGGAAGGAAGAGTGCTTTCACTGGTATGAGAAAGGAATCCTTCAGGAAATCAGCCTGACCAGGCTTTATGAATATTTTATCTATTCCCTGCCGAAAGATTATGACAGACAGATGCCCAAACAGGTGCTTCTGTATTTTTCCTACGAGCACAGTCAGCTGGACCGTCACAGCCGTTCCATGCTGTACCGGAATATTCTGACTTACCTGGATCCGGAAAGTGATCTTTACAGGACCTATGAACGGGAAATGGAAAAGTTTGCCATGGAGCAGCTGTTTGAATCCAGAATCAACAGCCGTCTGGCGGTAATCTATAAAAAGATGATCTACCGTGACATCATTGACGTACAGGTGGCGAAAGTGCTGCCGGCAATCCTCAGGTCCAACCGGATTTCCTGTGAAGACCGCTCCATGAAATATGTGGTGGTCTGCAATGAAGCCATGACAGGGGAAGATGCCTATCCTCTTCATGACGGAGCGGCGTATGTACCGCTGTTTTTTGAAAACAGTGTCATTCTGTTTCAGGATATGTATGGAAACCGGTATATGGATGTGGCCTACAGAAAAGAACGGGTACTGGAGGAACCGGAACTGGAAAAGCGGTGTTTCGATGTATATCCGGAACATCCCATGCTGCGCATGGCTGCCTGCCAGGAGATCATGAAAAAGGATGCCATGTCGGAAGATGATGTGATGCTGCTCCAGAAAGCTCTGGATGATCTTCCGATGAAACCTCTGTATCAGCAGCAGATTCTCACCAGGATCATTGCCTTTTACAAAGACCAGATCCGCAGTGAAGATGAGGCCATGGCAGAGCAGGGAGGAGCCTATCTTCTCCGGCTCAACAAGAAAAATCTTACGAGAAAAGAGCGGGTGGGAGTCTGTGAGACTCTGGTCAGCCAGAATTATTTTGAAGAGGCATATGCCATGGTCCGTGAATTCGGCGAAGAGGGAATCCGGACCAGAAAACTTCTGAAACTCTGTACAAAGATGATTCTCCGCCAGTATTTCGATGAAGATGAACTGCTGGTGCATCTGGCCTACCGTATTTTTGCAGAGGGAAAAGGAGACGGTGTGATTCTGGACTATCTCTGCGAGCATTTCAACGGCACCAATGAACAGATGTACCGGATCCTGATTCAGTCGGTCAGGGAGCATGTGGAAACGTATGACATGGAGGAACGTCTGCTGGCACAGCTTCTGTTTACCGGCAGCGACCGGCATCTGGACAAGGTCTTTGACCTGTATGCCAGCCGGAAAAAAACCGCGGACACTGTGGTAAAGGCATATTTCACGGTAAAAAGCGTCAATTATTTCCTCAGAGATGCGGTGCCCGGAGACAAGGTGTTCTCGTATCTGGAAGGCGCTCTTGACTCCAGTCCGGAAATCAGAAAAGTGCCGGAAATTTATCTGCTGGCCCTTTCCAAATTCTATTCAGGGCTGCCTTCTCTGGATGAGAAACAGCAGAAACTCTGCAGAAGAATCATGGAAGTTCTTACGGGAAACGGCATGCTGTTTGCATATTTCAAGAAACTGGCTCCTTATGCGGATATTTCCGGAGATGTGCTGGATAAGGAGATCATCGAATATCATGGAAGCCAGGATGTGAGACCGGTGCTTATGATCCGGGTGCTTCCTGACGAAGAAGAATTCCATGAAGAAGAGATGCGGATGATTTACAAGGGCATCTATGTACGGCAGAAGGTCCTTTTTGAAGGCGAGATCATGGAATATGAAATTTATGAGGAAGAAAACGGAGTCCGGGTGAAAAAGGCCGAAGGAGAGATTTCCTGCACGGAGGTTCCGGCCGGAGACCGGGGAAACCGCTTTTCCTGCCTGAATTCCATGAATCTTTTCCTCAATACAAAAGAAGACGGGAAACTGAAGGATGCCATGCTCAGATATGTGACTGATGATCTGGCAGCCGAAAAACTGTTCCCGTTGAAGTAGCGGAGGAAACGGCATGGAAAAACTCATTATTGGAATCGATTTGTGTGATACCTATACACAGGCTGCAGTCCAGGGCCGGGAGGAGGCCTGGATGCTTCCCACGGTGATCTGCCGGAAAAAGACGGCGGATGAATGGTGTGTCGGGGAAGAGGCGTACCGTTATACTCTGGTGGGAGAGGGAATCATTGTGGACAAGCTTCTGAGCCTGGCCATAAAGGACGGAACGGCAACCATCTGTTCCACCAGGTATACGGGAGCGGATCTCCTGAAACGATATCTGGAAAAAATTCTGGATATGATCCGGGCGGAATATCCGGATGCGCCGGTGGCTCAGGTGGTGATCTCTCTGAAGAACATGGAGATCCGTCTGATGGATGAACTGATGTACTGTGCGGATTATCTGAAGATCCCCAGAGAGCATGTGCATATTGCCAGTCATACCGAATGCTTCGTCTATTACGTTCTGAGCCAGAGGCGGGATGTGTGGGGAGGACAGGTGGGAATGTTTTCCCTGTCAGATGAGGATCTGCGTTACTATGAACTGAAGGCTGTCCGGGGCCCCAGACAGATGACGGCGTGGGCGGAGCATGAAGAGCTGGAGGAGGGATTCAGCCTTAACGTGCTGGATACTGGTTCCGGAGCCAAAATGGCTGACAAGATCCTCTGCGCATGTGCAGACCGGTTCCTTCAGAAAAAACTGTTTTCATCGATTTTCCTTACGGGAAAGGGCTTTGCCAGAACTGACTGGGCCCCGGAATTCATGAAACACGTATGCAACCGCCGCCGTGTGTTTGTGGAACCGTCCCTGTTTGCCAGAGGGGCGGCCCTGAAGGCGGAAGATTATCTCCGTGAAAAAACGTCGTATCCTTTTGTGTGCCTCTGTGAGGGAAAACTGAAATCCACGGTCTCTCTCCGGGTACGGAAGCGGGACAGTGAGGTGATGATGGCCCTGGCCTCCGCAGGAGACAGCTGGTATGAGGCCAGAAGCACGCTGGAAGTGATTCTGGAAGGAGAAAATGAACTGGAACTTTCCATTGCTCCTCAGGACTCCAAACAGAAAAGACTGGTGAAAATCCCTCTGGAAGGATTTCCAAAGAGGCCGGAACGGACCACCAGAATCAGGATCACAACGGGATTTCTCGATGAAAAGACAATGGCAGTCCGGGTCGAGGATCTGGGGTTCGGGGAACTGTTCCCGAAGACCGGTGCATCGGTCCGTCAAGAGGTTATGGTATGAGTCTGATGTTATGCAGAGTGGAACCGGTGGAGGTTCCCTATTATGTGGAAGAGCTGGGAATCCATCTTTATTCGTCCCAGGAGCTCTGTTATGTGATTTACAATCATCCGCTGCTGGTAATGGAAGATTTTGTGAATGAAAGGCTGACTGCCTTCATAAGAAGCCAGCTGTGTCTTCCTTTTCTGGCGGAGCGGCTGGAAAAATGGATAGAAGGAAGAGGCGTTTCCGATGAACTTCTTTTTCTGATTCTTCAGGAGTGTTTTTACTATTCTCCTCAGGAACAGACAAAATACCGTCAGGATGTGACTGCTCTCAGAAAGCTTCCGCCGGAGGAATACAGGAAACGCCGTGCGGATTACTTTTACAGGCTGAAGCTGTATGGCCGCGCGGTATCCATGTATGAAAAAATACTGGAAGAAGAAACCGAAAACGGACTCTCTCCGGAATTCAGGGGGAAGCTGTGGAATAACATTGCTGCCTGCTATACCAGGCTGTTCTGTTACCAGAAAGCCATGCACGCCTGCGACTGTGCCTACTGTGCTGACGGAGACAGGGAATATATCAGACGCATGTATCTGCTGTCGATGATGGCGCCGGAGATCCGGATCAAGGACAGATATCAGGAACTGATGACGGATGAGGAAAAGGAAACCTGGCGGAAGGAAGCGGAGAAGGAAAAGACAGAGGCAGAAAAGGACAGGGCCGCAGTGGAAATCATGCAGCTGTTTGAAAAAGATCCGGTCAAGCGGGCAGCGGGAGCCGGTGAATGTCTCAACCGGTGGAAAGTGGAGTACCGGAGAATGATCTGACGCAGACAGAACCGAAAAAAATCCTTTGCCGTACTTGACAAGTTCAGGCAGTTCCGCTATGATTAATCGTAAATATGTTTTTGTACAGATTCTGTACAGGATACAGGCTGGGAAGAAGAGGAGTACATCTTCAGGCGCCGACAGAGAGGACGGTCCATCGGCTGGAAGACGGTCCGGGAGAGCAGGAGATGGAAGTAGCTTCAGAGCCGGGGCGGGGAAACTGCAGTACCTGTCCACGGGTGGTTCCGTTAAAGACCTGAGAGACCGGCTGCGCGGCCGGTGAATGAAGGTGGTAACGCGGTGCTTCGCCCTTTGCATACATGGTATGCAGAGGGCTTTTTATTTTCAGGAAAGACTGTCCCGGGCTCTCCGGAGGGAAGAACCATTTCCGGTCCGGAGCCGGCCGGGCTCAAGAGGCACCGTTTCAGGGCGTTTCAATGGAAAAAGGAGGCAGACGGAGTCATGAAAAAGACAGCGGCAGCGGCAGGAAAGCGGAAAGGCGGAAGCTGTGAAAGCTGCGTATTCTATGTCTACGACGAGGAATATGAATATTATGTCTGCGAGGCAGATCTGGATGAAGACGAAATGTCGGCATTCCTCAGGGGAACGGATTTTTCCTGCCCCTTCTACAGAACAGATGATGAGTATCAGGTTGTCAGAAAACAGATGTGACGGCCAGGAAACAGAAAGTCAGAAAAAGGAGAAACAGGATCATGAAAGAACTGGACAAGAATTACAATCCGGCGGCCATTGAGGACCGCCTGTATCAGAAATGGCTGGACAGCAAATATTTCCACGCATCCGTGAACAGGGACAAAAAGCCCTTTACCATCGTCATGCCGCCGCCCAACATCACAGGACAGCTTCACATGGGACATGCGCTGGATAATACCATGCAGGATATTCTGATCCGTTATAAGAGAATGCAGGGATATGAGGCACTGTGGCAGCCTGGAACCGACCATGCGGCCATCGCCACGGAAGTAAAGGTCATTGACAAGCTGAAAAAGGAAGGCATTGACAAAAAGGATCTGGGACGGGAAGGATTTCTGAAGGAAGCCTGGAAATGGAAAGAAGAATACGGAAGCCGCATCATCAAACAGCTGCATAAAATGGGATCTTCCGCAGACTGGGACAGGGAGCGTTTCACCATGGACGAAGGCTGTTCGGATGCGGTTCTGGAAGTGTTCACAAGGCTGTATGAGAAAGGCTATATCTATAAGGGATCCAGAATCATCAACTGGTGTCCTGTATGCCGGACATCCATTTCCGATGCGGAAGTGGAGCACGAGGAGCAGGACGGCTTCTTCTGGCATATCAATTATCCCATCGTGGGAGAAGAAGGCAGATTTGTGGAAATTGCCACCACGAGACCGGAGACCATGCTGGGAGATACAGCCGTTGCCGTGAACCCGGAAGATGAAAGATATAAGGATCTGATCGGAAAAATGCTGAAGCTTCCGCTGACGGACCGTGAGATCCCGGTGATTGCCGATGCCTATGTGGACCGCGAGTTCGGTACCGGCTGTGTGAAGATCACACCGGCCCATGACCCCAATGACTTTGAAGTGGGAAAACGTCACGGCCTGGAAGAAATCTGCATTATGAATGACGATGCCACCATCAGTGCTCCCGGCAAATATTTCGGCATGGACCGGTATGAGGCCAGAAAAGCCATGGTGGAAGATCTGAAGGAACAGGGCCTTCTGGTGAAAGTAGTGCCCCACTCCCATAACGTGGGAACCCATGACCGCTGCAAGACCACGGTGGAACCCATGGTGAAGCCCCAGTGGTTTGTGAAGATGGATGAAATGGCAAAACCGGCCATTGAAGCCATCAAGTCCGGAGAACTGAAATTTGTTCCGGAAAGTTTTGGAAAGACATACCTCCACTGGCTGGAAGGAATCCGCGACTGGTGCATTTCCAGACAGCTCTGGTGGGGACACCGGATTCCGGCTTACTACTGCCAGGACTGCGGAGAGATGGTGGTTGCCAAATCCTGTCCGGAAACATGCCCGAAATGCGGCGGAACTCATTTCAGACAGGATGAGGATACACTGGATACCTGGTTTTCTTCTGCACTCTGGCCGTTCTCCACACTGGGATGGCCCCAAAAGACTCCGGAAATGGAATATTTCTATCCCACCGACGTGCTGGTGACAGGCTACGATATCATTTTCTTCTGGGTCATCCGGATGGTATTTTCCGGCATTGAACAGACCGGAAAGTGTCCGTTCCATACCGTGCTGATCCATGGTCTGGTCCGGGATTCCCAGGGAAGAAAAATGAGCAAATCCCTGGGTAACGGCATTGATCCTCTGGAGGTCATCGACAAGTACGGCGCAGATGCTCTGCGTATGACGCTGATCACAGGAAATGCACCGGGAAATGACATGCGTTTTTACTGGGAGAGAGTGGAAGCCAGCCGCAACTTTGCCAACAAGGTATGGAACGCCAGCCGTTTCATCATGATGAACATGGAAAAGGCACCGGTTCATGATGTGGCTCTTTCGGACCTTACCATGGCGGATAAATGGATCCTTTCCAAAGCCAATACCCTTGCAAAAGATGTGACGGAAAACCTGGACAAATACGAGCTTGGAATTGCACTTCAGAAGGTGTATGATTTTATATGGGAGGAATTCTGCGACTGGTATATTGAAATGGTGAAGCCCCGTCTCTGGAATGATGAGGATTCCACCAGAGCAGCGGCTCTCTGGACCCTGAAAACGGTTCTGATCCGGTCTCTGAAGCTTCTGCATCCCTATATGCCGTTCATTACCGAGGAAATCTTCTGCAATCTTCAGGATGAGGAACCATCCATCATGATCTCTTCCTGGCCGGAATACCGGGAAGACTGGAATTTTGCCGATGAGGAATATGCAGTGGAGACCATCAAGGAGGCAGTACGTGCCATCCGGAACGTCCGTACTTCCATGAATGTTCCGCCCAGCAAGAAGGCGAAGGTCTTTGTGGTATCGGAAGACGACGGACTGCTTTCCGTTTTTGAACACAGCAGAGTCTTCTTTGCCACACTGGGATTTGCCAGCGAAGTGGTCCTTCAGAAAGATAAGAACGGAATCGGGGAAGATGCTGTTTCCGCGGTGATTCCGAAGGCGGCCATTTACATGCCGTTTGCAGAGCTGGTGGACATTGAAAAAGAACGGGAACGTCTTAAGAAAGAAGAAGAGCGTCTTTCCAAGGAGCTGGCCCGCGTCAACGGAATGCTGGGCAATGAGAAGTTTGTGAGCAAGGCGCCTCAGGCAAAGATCGAGGAAGAGAAGGCAAAACTTCTGAAATACACGCAGATGATGGAACAGGTGAAAGAGCGCCTGAATCAGCTGAATCAGTAATGTGTCCGCAAGGATCCTGTCGATTCCGCCCGAAAATTTTTTCTTGCAACCTGATGGTAATTTTTGTATGATGTAGGAACGGGGAGGATTCTTCATGGACAAGAGAAAAGAGGAATCCGTCCGGGAATATCTGGAACGGATTCCGTCCTTTGCACGGAAAAAAAGCACACGGACTGAAGTCAGGGAGTTCCTGAACATGATGGGAAATCCTGACAGAAAATTCCGGATTTTTCATGTGGCGGGAACCAACGGAAAGGGGTCCGTATGCGCATTCCTGACCGCGGTGCTGCTGGAAGCAGGAAAATCCTGCGGAACCTTCATATCGCCCCATCTGACGGACGTGCGGGAACGGTTCCTGATCAACGGGACCATGGTTTCCGAGGAGGATTTTCAGGAAGCATTTGAAGCCGTGGCCGGGTATACAATGCAGTGGGAACAGGCAGGACATGCCCATCCCACCTATTTTGAATATCTGTTTTACATGGGAATGTGGCTGTTTTCCAGAAAAAGAACCGAGTTCCTTGTGCTGGAAACAGGAATGGGAGGCCTTCTGGATGTGACCAATGTGATTGAGGAACCTCTGGTTTCCGTCATCACATCCATAAGCATCGATCATACGGCATTCCTGGGAGACACGGTGGAAAAAATCGCTGCCCACAAGGCGGGGATCATAAAAAAGCACAGGCCGGCAGTCTATGACGGAACATCCTGCGGGGCAGCGGCGGTGATAGAAGAAAAAGGACGCATGGAGGAGGCACCGGTATTTCAGGTAAAGGCCTGTCCTTTGGGCACAGACGGGGAGAAGATCCGCATTGTCTGTTGCTACAGGGGAAAGGATGAGGAGTTCCTTCTGCCTTTTTCCGCACCGTATCAGGCGGCCAACGGAGCTCTGGCAGTCAGGGCCCTGGAAGTTTCCGGACTGGATCTGGATGCGTCGGTGATAAGAAACGGACTTGGAAAGGCCAGATGGCCGGCACGGATGGAAGAAGTCCGTTCCGGCGTCTTTCTGGACGGTGCCCACAATGAAGACGGGATGAGAGCCTTTCTGGAAGCGGCCTGCAGAATCAGAGACAGCAGAAAGCCGGAGCGGATTCTGTTTCTGTTTGCGGCAGCAGCGGATAAAGATTACAGGGGCATGCTGAAACTGTCGGGCCGGAAACTGGAACCTTCTGTATGGTTTCTCACCAGAATGGATTCAGCCAGAGCCCTGTCCCTTGAAGAACTCCGGAAAACGCTGGAAGAAGTCAGGAACGGAGATGCCGAAATCCGGTGTCTGGAACCGTCTCCGGCGGCTCTGGAAGCTCTGTTTTCCGAAAAGAGGCCCGGAGATCTGGCCTTTATTGCCGGCTCTCTGTATCTGGCCGGCGAGATAAAAAAGGAGACTGACCATGATCAATTTTGAAGAGGAACTGGAACGGTTCAAACCGAGTCTGGAAGTGGAGGCAGTCAGTGACGCCATTGTCAAAAGTGATCTGACTGACATGACGGACATCATGATGGAAATCATGAAAGAGATAAAGGAACAGTAATTTATGGATTATTTGCAGAAGATTCAGTATGCGGCCAACAGCTATTACAACCGCGGACTGGAGAAAGCCAGGGAAAGAGATCTGTCGGGAGCTGCGGAAAGCCTGAAGCGTGCCCTGCAGTTCAACAAGTACCATACAGATGCCAGAAATCTTCTGGGGCTTATTTTCTATGAAATGGGAGAGACGTCCGATGCTCTGATCCAGTGGGTCATCAGCATCAATCTTCAGCCGGACGATAACCTGGCAGACCATTATCTGGATGAAGTCCAGAGAAAACCGGGAAAGCTGGAAGTGGCCAGTCAGACCATAAAAAAATATAACCAGGCGCTTGTCTATGCCCAGAGCGGCAGTGATGACCTGGCGGTCCTGCAGCTGAAAAGAATTGTGGAGGAAAAGCCTAATTTTGTCAAGGCCCACCTTCTGCTGGCCCTTCTTTATATCGGACATGAAGAGTACACCAAGGCCGGGAAATCGCTGTACAAGGTACTGCAGATCGATAAGACCAACCAGAAGGCCCAGCGCTACATGGAGCATGTGAAATCCAGGACCGGAAAGGCGGACATTGAGAAGCGGAAGTTAAAGAATGCCTTTTCCCACCGGGAAATGCAGGATGACGATGTGATTCTGCCGCCTACATACAAGGAAAATACCGGCTGGCAGTCCATCATCAACATCGGAATCGGACTTTTCCTGGGGATTCTGGTGGTGATCTTTCTGATCATGCCTGCCAGGATCCGGTCCCTGAATTATGATCATAATGAGGAGATGCAGGCTTATGCGGATAAGCTGTATCTTGCCAACCAGGAAACGGACCGTCTCAAGGAAGAGGCGGAGCAGTACCGTCAGGAGAAAGATCAGATTCAGGAAGAGCTGAACGGACTGGTTTCGGATCCGGGCAGTACGCTGGTCCAGTACCAGACACTGATTCAGATTCTGAATGCCATGCGGAAAGGCGATACCAATTCAGCGGTGCAGCTGTATCTGACTCTGGACACGTCTGTGATTACGGATGAAACCATGCTGGGAGTGGTAAATGAAGTAAACGGAGAGATGGCTGCGGCAGCCCCGCCGGTGCTGGAGGCTATGGCGGCTCAGGCGACAGAGGCCGGAGATTATGACACAGCCCTTTCCTATTATGAAAAATATATGGAATTCAACAGTCAGAATCCGCAGATCATTTTCAATATGGCCATGATCTATAAAACCAAGGGAGATGAAGAACAGTCAGATCAGCTGTTCGGTCAGGTGATCATGAATTTCGCAGATTCGGAACTGGCCGCCCGTGCCCAGGAAGAACGGGGATATTAATTTATCGGAAGAAAAAATGAAAGAGATCCTACAAAAGAAATTTTGCAGGGTCTCTTTTTTGTCTGCAGAAAATAAAAAGAGACGGGAGGAAATGGTATGGAACCATCCTTTATTTATGAGGCAAACGGGCAGGTGCTGATCATTCATCTGCCCAGGGAACTGGATCATCACAACTGCAGGAATCTCCGCTATGAGACGGATCTGCTTATGGCGGAAAATTATATCACAAAGATCATCTTTGACTTTTCGAAAACAGAATTCATGGACAGTTCCGGTGTGGGAATTCTTCTGAACCGGTACAAACAGATGAACGGGAGCGGCGGTACCGTTTCCTTTTACGGTGCAGGTCCCCAGATTCTGAGAATCCTGAAGATCTCGGGCATTCTGGGACTGATAAACCGCTATGACACAAAAGAAGGGGCATTGGTGGGTTAGGAGGAAGGTATGGAAAAGAAAGAATTCATGAGTATGAAAATGGACAGCCTGTCGGAAAATGAGGCCTTTGCCAGAGTGGTGACGGCGGTTTTTGCCAGCCGCCTGGATCCCACGCTGGAAGAACTGGATGATATCAAGACAGCGGTATCCGAGGCAGTGACCAATGCGGTGATTCACGGATATCAGGGCGGCGAGGGAATCATACAGCTGGATGCGGAAGCCTGCGGCAGAGTTCTTACGGTGACGGTGCGGGATACCGGTATCGGAATTCCGGATGTGAAAAAAGCCATGGAACCCATGTACACTTCCGTGCCGGGAGGAGAACGGTCAGGCATGGGCTTTTCCTTTATGGAGGCTTTCATGGATGAGGTCATCGTGGAATCTGTTCCCGGAAAGGGGACCACAGTCACCATGAAGAAAAAAATCGGCGGGTGACGGTATGGCTGAAACCATGGAACTGATTCAGAGGGCACACGACGGGGACAAAGAGGCCAGGGACCGTCTGGTCATGGAGAACATAGGACTTGTGTGGAGCATTGTAAAACGGTTTTCCGGCCGGGGCTGTGAGACAGAGGATCTGTTTCAGATCGGGACCATCGGACTTTTAAAAGCCATTGATCATTTTGACCTTTCCATGGATGTAAGATTATCTACATATGCAGTGCCAATAGAGTACGATAAAGGAAATGACCGGAAAAGCCTTAAAATAAGGGATT
>CABSIM010000015.1 GCA_902477765.1 uncultured Clostridiaceae bacterium
GTGTTCTGAGGTGGGCAAAGCCATTTTGCGGCCCTGGCCCGTTCTTCAATCTCCGGATGGTCAGCCACCCAGGCAAACATCGTATCGCCGCTGTCCTTCACCCGCTTTACCACATTGGGATCCGAAACCGTATTCCGGATCTTTTCGTACAGGTCCGGATCATACCTGGCTGCGGCCGGTTTCAGCAGACCATTCCATATATCCGGATATGCCCAGAACAGTCTTCTCGCCTGCACATCCGAGATTCCTGCTTCCCGGCGTCCTACTTCTTCATACCTGTCGCTGATTCTCCATGCCTTTCCCCCATCCATGCAGTAAAACGGTGCCGTGTCTTTCTGGGGCCAGATATCCGAGGCCCCTGCCGGCAGGCAGAATGCCATGTCGGACGCCAGCATAAGAACCGCCAGCAGTCCTGACAGAATTCTCCGGGTTCTCCTTTTCCTTCCAGACGCCATTGCCTCAACCCCCTCCTTCTTTTCCCCTGTTCTCCGTTTTTACTCCTGCTTTCATTTCTGTGCATGCACAGTTTTCACGGTTTTTCTGTTTCTCTGCCGGCGGAACCAGTCCAAGCCCCGGTTTCATCCACGAAGAATCCGTCCGGGGTTTCTTCTGAAACCGCCATGTGTCCGTCAGACGGCCAGAGAAAATACCATTTTCCGTCAATCTGCTGCCAGCCCGTCATCATCTTTCCACGGCTTCCGTCCGGAACCGGATTGAAATAGTACCAGAATCCGTCAATTCGCTGCCAGCCTGTGTACATCCGCCCTCTGGTCCCGTCAGAAATTCCGTGAAGGCAGTACCAGTCTCCCTTGTCCGGATCCCGGTACCATCCGGTGACCATACGGCCGTCAGGTCCGAACCGGAACCAGTCTGTGCTGCTCTGCTCCCCGGATGCATATGGATTGTGTATATATGCCCATTCATCCGCATATGTGCGCCCGTTTCCTGTAAACAGCCAGTTTCCTTCCCCGTCCTGAATCCATGTTCCCGTTACGCTGCCGGAAGATCCGGAAACCGTCCTGCTGACGGATCCTCCGGTGGTCACACCACGGGACGCGCTGCTGCCGGAAGACGTGTTTCCACCCGACGAGCCCCCTGAACCGGAAGAATATGTTCTGTCATCCACCCGGATCTTCAGAACAATTTCCGCAGTATCATGCATCCCTCCGCAGGAAGCCGTCACCGCGCCTTTTATGACGGCCGTATGGGGATAGTCTTCCACAGCCTTGCGGATTGCCTCCGCCTCCGGAACCGGCCGGACAGTTCCGTCAGGCTCCACGGCCAGAACGTCAGACTCTGAAGTCCAGACAATATTTCCGTTATCTGAAAGCCCCGGATATACGGCTGCATCCAGTTTTCTTTCTTCTGTGCCAGACCAGGTCAGCACCGGCGCCGACCGTTTTCCCGTTTTTGTAAGGACCAGATCAAAAACCGGCAGATCATCCTGTATTTCCAGGCAGTTCATATCATATATCATCTTCACGCGGCACTGCGATTCCGCTCCGTTTTCTCCTGCACCGCGAACCGAAAGAATCACTTCCTTTTCTCCATGATAAGGAGGTGTTTTTCCGGCCTCCCGGATCCAGTCTGCCCGGGTATCTGCCTTTATTTTCCCGTTTTCAGTCTTCAGCGCAGGATCTGATGAACTCCACACAAGTGTACGGTCAAACGGTTCATACACATCTGACTGTTTCAGGTCGGGAATAATTTCTGTCCATGGAAGTTCTTCCTCGGTTCCCGTCCATTCCACGGTTTTCGAACGGGAATCCCCGCTTTTTTTCTCCACAATCCGGATAACCACCGGGGCCGGGCCCATACGGATTTCCTCAGGCACAGCCACCGTTCTGTCTTCCGTAATGAATTCCACGGTGACTTCGCAGGAAGCGGTTTTTGAATTTCCCAGACGGTCTCTGACCGTTACCGTAACATTCCCTTTTCTGATTCCGCTTCCGCTTCTCCGGGCATAAGGGTCATTTTCATGGAGCCCGTCATCCGCCGCCATGATGTCACGGATCCACTTTGCGCCGCCTTCGGCGGATACGCTCACGTGTCTGTGGTCTCCGCCGGTACTGTCCTTATCCAGTTTCAGAATCTGAGGATCGCTTACGGACCACAGAACTTCCTTTTTATCAAAATGATCCGGTTCAACCCCTGCACTCAGAGCCTGAGGCGGAGATACGGTCACCGTCTCATCCGGATTTTTCCTGTCTCCGGTCAGAATTCTGCGCACCTGGAACCGGAGGCTGTCCTGATCCAGAGAGACTCCTTCTGCAGCCACACGGGTCCGGTCCAGAATCTGGAACGTTACAGTTATCCGGCAGTTGGCTTTCAGAGGCTTTCCTTCAAAGCTGGCCGCAGGCCTGGTACTTGCTGTAAGAACCGCCACTCCTCCGTTCCCCTCTCCATAGATGGTATCCGGTATGGAATGCAGATAACCGGATTCTGCCTGTTCCTGTTCCGCATGGCTGATGATCTCCCGGAAAAATCCCGCATTCAGATTCAGTTCCAGAGATGCACTTTTTTCCGTATAGCCTTCCGCATCTTCATCTCCGTTTTTCTTAAGACGCAGAAGCTCATGGTCATCTATGCTCCAGACCACCCGGCTGTCTGCCACATCGTTATTTTTATCCACAATGGCGCTGATCCTCACTTCCTGCACTTCCGCAGCATGATCCAGCTGCCCGTTTATGTATCTTGCCGTCAGTTTCCCCGCGCCGTCACGGACTTCAGTTATGATTGAAGGGTCTTTTCTGTTTCCGCTCCGCTCCTGAACCACCCGGAATGCATATTCTTCCGGAACGGTTCTTACGCCGGCAGCCACTTTCCTGTATTCCGCCGAAATTTCCGTATCGCATTCCGGCATGACAAACGTATAGGCTCCTCCCGCTGTGCAGGACATTTCCCTTCTGCTGCCGTCTGCATCCGTATACATGGGCGATCCCGCCATCTGATATTTTTCCTCTTCTGTATTCCGCGGAGCCGTCACCACTGTAACCGTGTCTCCGGCTGCCACCGCTCCCCTTACCGTCTTATTCAGATCCCGGCTGTAGGCAGAGCTTCCCCTGGCTGTCAGAGAGGCCACATCATAGTAATACTGTCCGCCGGCCGCAGTATCAACCTGCAGAACCGATACCAGATATCCTCTCTGCGGCCGCCCCGCAGGCCCCGGAGCAAAGTGATCCGGCCGGTAACGTCCGTTCCTGGCCTCATCCTCCATGTCGATGGTATGCAGCACTCCGTTTTCCAGCTCTTCATAAAAATACTGCTTTTCCTGGGGACGGCTGCCTCCCCGGTGCACAAGTGTAAAGAAGTTGTCTCCCTTATGCCAGAAGCCGATGTGAGCCTCTTCCGTATACTCATTGTCTTCCGGAATTCCCGAACCGCAGACACCCGCAAGAATCCCGGCCTCACTGTCCGCAAACAGGTAGGCCAGATCCGCCCCGCTTTCCGTTCCATACCGGAAATGGAATCCGGAATCTCTTGTTCCGATAAACGTTCCCTCTCTTGACGCACTTCCCAGACCGGAACTGGCTATCGTACCCTCAAATCTGGCTGTCTTCAGTTTTCCGAAAGCATATTTTCCTGTGATTCCTCCGATTGCCCGGGATCCGCTTCCGCCTATGGTTCCCATGACATGGGTATTGAAAATATCGGTTCCGTTCTGAAATCCCGTAATACCGCCGATCAGTCCGCCTCCCTGAATCCGGGCGCTCAGACTGTCCCCGGTATTGACCGTACAGTCGGCGATCAGCGATGCGGAAGCTGTTCCTGCAATTCCTCCGGCATGGTTTTCCTGTCCTTTTCCCGCATCAATGGCCACATGATCTGCCGTACAGTTTTCCAGCACACTTTCTCCGGAAACTGTGCCCGCGATTCCTCCGGCCGTACCGGATGTACGCAGCGTCCCCGTGACTGATACCTGAAAGATTCTGCTGTGTTCCACGCTTCCTGCCAGAATCCCGGCGGTGCTTCGGGAAGTCATTACGTTTCCCGGGGAAACCGTAAGATCTCTGATCTCCGAATCCTCTACCGCTCCGAACAGCCCTGTATGATCCCATGAAGGTCTGTATAACCGGAAATTGGAAACAGTTTTTCCATTGCCGTCAAAGGTTCCCTGAAACGGTGACAGGATGCCGGCATCCATAGATGCCTGGTCCTTATAAAAACCGATGGGGATCCATTCCATTCCTCCCAGATCAATATCCTTTGTGAGCATAAAATGCGCTCCATGGTAATCGCCCGGATATTTTCCGTCTCCCTCCTGCACCGTCATGTTTCCTGCTGCCAGTTCTGCAAGCCCCATAAGCTGCGCTCGGGTGGAAATCTGATACGGCTCTTCCTCGGTTCCGTCCCCTCTGCTTCCGTCCAGGAAACTCAGGTCCCCGGATCTGCCCTGCCAGAAATCCCCTGCTGCCATCGGCAGCATCAGGGCATTGGACGGGGTGGCATGCTCTGCCGGTCTCTGTGCATCCGACGGAGTGGCGGTACCGTCGCTTCCGGCTCTTATCTCCCTCTCTCCTGCCGTTTTCCTCTGTACCTCCGGTATTTCAATGGCTCCTGCCGCCTGGAATCCGCCTTCCGCCGTCAGAATTCCGGCAATCAATATGGCTGCCGCACGCAGAATCAGCTTCCGTCCCTGTATTCCCGGCAGTTTTTTCCCTGTTTCACGCTTTTTTCCTTCCCGCATCTGTCTCCTCCTTTTCCTGTGATTGCATATGACTGATCCGTCTCCTCCCTGCATTTCCGTTTTCCTTTTCCTGATGGATTTTCCTGACGTTTTTTCGGATAAATCTTTCCCGTATGCCGCCGGATATGCTGCCTTGCCCGGATTCTTCCGGCAGGACCTGTCTGCGGATGTCCATATCTGTCCGGTACTTTCATCTATGCCTGAGGAAGACAGAAAGCAGGCCGGATTCCCATGGTACCGTCACTGACCGGCGCAGGCCGGATACATCCCTTTTCAAGATCCACCACATAAACATTTTTCCCATACAGGAATTTTCCATTTCCGTCTGATTCAAACGCCGGGCTTCTGAGCCAGTATCCTCTGCAGAACGGCTGACTCTGCGACTCCGGTCCCTTCTCTCCCGTTACACCGGACTTCCACAAAAATTCCCTGTACCGCTCCGCCTCCTCCACTGAAAGAAGAAACATCCGGTCCGTAAGATCCTGATAGGGAAGAGGATGCCTGACAAGTTCCGAGAGTTCAAGACCCCGGAACTGCCGGTCCGGCGTTTTCCCTGAAAAAGCCATGCGGATTCCCGTATGCACCGGCTGCATGTCCCCGGCTCCGTTTTCCGCATGCTCCATGAGCCAGCTGCGGATCTCCGAATTTCTGTAATTGTTTGAACTTCCGAATGTAAGAATTGTTTTCCGGGATTCTGTACTGTCTAAATCCGAACGGATGACAGCTGCACAAAGAAACAGTGCCGAAGGCCGGCTTCCTGAACTGCCGGACTGATAGTTATCATCAATGCATCGGAACAGGTATGGCTGTTCTCCGATCTTCCGTATCATGGCGTCTCCCTGCCGCCAGAACCGCTTTTCCGGTTCCTGTTCCGCAGACGGCCGGTCCAGCACCAGCGCAGGACGTGCTTCCGTTTCCCTGGTCCAGGTACCCTGTTTCAGCGGTTTTCCGTCCGGTCCCGCAAGAAATACTTCACGGCAGGCACCGTGTATGGAAATCTGATTTGCGAAATCCATATCCAGCCATCTTCGCAGTTCTTCCTCTCCGCCTTCTGCGGCAGACCGGGACAGATACTCTCCGCTGCCAAGATACAGCATGCCATCCCCATACTCCTCATCTGCACAGATAAAGGTCATGGGAATCCGGTCTTCTTCTCCTTCATACCAGATCTGTATCCTGTCCCCCTTTTTCTGTCCGGTACATCGTATTCCGCATGTATCGCAGAGAGAGTCTCCGTTTTCTTCCCTGTGCCCCGCAGCCGGAAGCAGTGCGGCAGTCTCCGTGCCGCATCGGGTACAGACAAGACTTGCTTTTCCCATGGTCAGACATCCGGGCTCTTCCACGGTCTTTTCCTCCCAGTGGTGGCTGCATCCCCGGGAATATCTGCTTTTTTCAAAACCGATTCTGCAGCACGTATACACGTGCCCGTCCTGCCGGTATTCCCTTATTCTGGTATTGGAAATATTCACGGCCTGCGGAAACATCTGGGCAATAATCAGAGTTTCCGGCACATAGTCCACACCGGTTATGGAAAATTCCTGTCTTTTTCCGGTTTCCGCTGCAGAAACCAGCTCCATCATCAGTTTCCGGTTTTCCTCCCGGTTTTTCACCAGATACCCGGAGTCCGCCATGACCGGTTCTGACCGGAAAATACCGGCGGCCGCCGCTGCTGCCAGCAGAATTCTCCATTTGTTTCTTTTCGGATCCATATATTCCTCCTTTTCCCGAATTTTCGCAAATTCCCAAAAAAGGGTATAAAAAATACACTCCGGGAATTTTCTTCCCCGTCCGGTACCTCAGGCCGCAGAAAACAGCCTTTTTCTTTTGTTGTCATTCATCAGGAATCCACCGGCAGAACTGCCGGAAAAGAAATTGCAGGAAGAACTCCTGCAGAGTAAACTTACTATACCACACTCTGTTTTTCTTGTCCAGAAGGGAATTAAAAATGAAGACAGGCCGGAAACCTTTTTCCGGCCTGTTCTCCTTCCGTTTCGTCATTCCCCGTATGTCAGACGCACAAATTCTTCCACTGTCGTGACCCCATCCCTGACAAGCCCCAGCAGATTTTCCTTCAGCGTCGTCATCTGCTGATGTTTTCTTACATACTCCCGCATCTCTTCTTCGGGCCGTCCGGCCAGAATCATTTCCCTCAAAGCCCGGTCCATGACAAAAACCTCATGAACGGCAATCCTCCCTTTATAACCGGTATGACCGCAGTAATAGCAGCCGCTTCCCCTGCGCACGGTTTCCAGCCGTTCTCCGAGAACCGCCTGTTCCTCCTCACGCACCCCGACAGACCGGCCGCATCTGGGGCATATTTTTCTTACCAGCCTCTGTGCCACCACTCCGGCAAGACTGTTGGTTACCAGAAACGGTTCCACTCCCATGTCCTTCATTCTGGTAATGGCTCCCACCGCATCGTTGGTGTGAAGCGTGGACAGTACAAGATGGCCCGTGATGGCAGCCCGTACACTGATCCTGGCTGTCTGCGTATCCCTGGTCTCTCCCACCATGATCACATCCGGGTCCTGTCTTAAAACGGCCCGGAGACCATTTTCAAAAGTCAGGCCCGCCTGAGAATTGACCTGTATCTGATTTGCTCCGTCTATATTTCTTTCCACCGGATCCTCAATGGTCATGACATTGACCGGCTCCCGGACCAGGCGGCGCAGAATCATGTAAAGAGTTGTGGTTTTTCCGGAGCCGGTGGGTCCCGTGATATACAGGAGACCGTGAGAATGCCGCAGAATCCGAAGTACTTTTTCATAGTTTTCTCTGTCCATCCCCAGCATGTCTTCTCTGTCAACCGTCATATCTGTATTGAGAAAACGCAGCACCACGTTCTCTCCGAATACAGACCGCACCGTGCTGACGCGGATATCCATTTCCATTCCGCTCAGAACGGATTTGAAATGGCCGTCCTGAGGAAGACGCTTTTCCGCAATGTCCATGCCTGCAAGTACCTTGATCCTGGCGGTGAGAGGCATCTGAAGTTTTTTCTCCAGACGGGTAAATTCCTGAAGAAGTCCGTCGATCCTCATCCTCACCATAAGCGCATCTTTTCTGGGTTCGATATGAATATCACTGGCATTGGCCTTATATCCTCTTACCAGCAGGCTGTTGAGCAGGCGGACCACCGGAGCTGTGTCTCCTTCGTCTGCTTCGTCCTGCCCGCCCCGCCCGGCAGACTGTCTTCCACTTCCCGAAACGGCTTTGTTGGCCGCCTGCACTGCTGATCTGGCTTCGATCTCCGCATAGCATTCTTCTATGGCACTGTCTATTTCCTCTCTGGGCGCCGTCACATATTTTACGGGGCCGTCCACAGCCAGACTGACAGCATCAGCCGCATAAAAGTTGGCCGGATCATCCATGGCCACAAGGAGAGCCTCTCCCTCTTTTCCCACTGCAATTACATGGTATTTTCTTGCCGTCTCATAAGGGATACGCTCCACCGCTGCCATATCCAGACGGCAGGAGGCAAGGGATACGGCTTCTGTCTCCCCTTCCTGACTTTCAGAAAACCGGTGTTCTCCAAATCCGCTGATTAACGGGAACTGTTCCATTCTTCCGCTCCTTCCATATTCTGATACCATAAAATCAGAGTCTCTTTGCCGTCTTCATATCCGGAATCTTCGGTTCTGTCCTCAACCCGCCCTGCCAGGTTCAGCGACAGGTTCAGAAGCGGCACCACATCTGTTCTTCTGTACACTGTCCGGCCGTTTCTGGTCAGTTCCACTGTCAGCCTGAGTCCGTCTCTTCCGGATGCCTCTGCATCCAGAAAGGCTTCAGCCCCATCCAGAAATCCGCTGCCGAAAATTTCCCGGCTCTGCTTCCCGTTTTCTTTCCATACTCCTCCGTCTTCTGCATAAATGCAGCTCCAGGCCTCCCCTTCCGGCACGTTTTCCTTTCCTCTGCTGATGCAGACTTTTCCCGCCGTCTTCACTGCTTCGGATACATACATAAAAATCCCGTCCCCTGCCACAGCCATGTTCTCCTCTTCCGCCTGCCTGACAAGCCGCTTCTCACCGGCCAGCACCAGAGGCAGGGCAGCCACGGCAATGGCTCCGGAAAGGAAGACGGCAGCAATCATTTCCACCAGGGTAAATCCCTTTCTTCCGGTCTTTCTATTCATTCTCAGCCTCCCTGTCCAGAAGTCCCGCCAATGACAATCTCGCCGCGGCTTTCCGTATTTCCCCGGCGGAATTCCCGTTTCCCTTCTCCAGTCTGCATTGTTTCCAGTCACCGGCGGTCATTTCCAGAAGATTTCTCCCATCTGTCTGATACCATCCTGAGGGTATCTCAAAGGATTCTCTGTCTTCATCCGCATGTTCTTCCCCTGACCTGTCTGTATACCGGTATGCCACAGCCGTTCCTTCCTCCACAAATATAAGCGCCGGCTGCCCATGACCGCTTTCCGGGTCCAGGCACCAGCTGACAGGAAGGGGATTCCCCCGGTATGTTTCCGGATATACGCAGGTCAGAGTCCCTGCCAGACGGTATATCTCCGCTTTCATCCGAAGCCGGATTCCATCCGCACGGAATGTGATGCCTGCCGGAATATCAAACACTGCAGCTCCGGAAGCAGTCCAGCTTCCTTCTTTTTCCATCGTCAGTCCGTCCAGCTCCGCCCAGGAAGCCGGACCTCCGTCCTCTTCTGAAAACACAGGTGAACCATCCTCTTCCTGCTTCCAGTAGTCTTCCATTTCTTCCATAAATCCTTCATCGGTTCTCTCCCTCAGATCCGGAAAAACTTCCGGAAGCCCGGCAGATGCCGTTTTTTCCGTGAGTTCAGGAAGCTCCTCAAGTCCGCTCTCCCGATAAAAATCCCTGTGAAAACTTCCTTCTGTCCAGAATACGGAAATCTCTCCATCTGCATATACCGCTCCGCTCTCTTCCGGAACAGACAGATCATCTGCACTCAGCTTCAGTACTGCCTCGGTTCCGTTTCTGCTTTCGTGTATCATTTCTCCGATTCCGGATACCGCATCCTGAACTTCCTTTCTCCGCACATCCAGCCTGGTACAGAACAGAATGCTCCCCATGATGATGCCGGAAGCCACGGCCAGTATGCCTATGGCCGCCATCACCTCCACCAGTGTGGTTCCATCACAGTCCCTCAGAATATTTTTTCTCATGAGTCCCCTCCATACCCCACAGGCACCCATCCGCTGTAGCAGGCAGCCGAAACAGGAGGAAGTGCTTCCTCACAGACCGGAATTCCTCTTCGGATTTCCAGTCCGGCATCCTGAAGGACCACACGTTCCGCCTGAATTCCTCCGTATATTGTCACGTTCCCTTTTATATAAACCGTTCCTTCTCCATAAACATACAGGGGCCAGCTTCCTTCCGTTATGGAAAGCTCCGCTCCTTTTTCCAGAAAGACCAGATCCTTCACCCGGCAGTTCTCCGCATCCGGATTCTCCGGATTTTCCATCCTCTGCTGAATCCCCGGAATATCCTCCGCCGATATCCGCATTCCCTCGTCTGCACGGCAGATCCGCATTCCAGGAAGTTCTCCGTCTCCGGATATCTGAGGTACAAAAATACGATCCTCTTCCGGAAGGAGCTCCCGCAGCAGCAGCTTTTCTTCCAGTGTCATTTCTCCCAGGGACCAGGTATCCCCGGAAACAGAAGAGGCCTCTCCTTCACCATTCCATACGGTTTCTTCACTTCCGGCACATTCCGTACAGAAAACAGTCCCCGTAATCCGGCAGTCTCCCAGAACATATGCCTGCTCCGCATAAACATCTCCGTAAACATCACAGTCCGTCATGGACAGGCTTTGGGATACCGTGATTCCTCCCATTCTCCGGCTTCCTCCGTTTCCCACCACGCACCGGTTGAGATCCACAGTATCATTGGAAATGATCATGCCTCCGACCCGTACCTCGTCCAGCACCAGTCCGGTGCCGTCAGCCAGCAGATTCCCCCATACATCCCGAATCCATCTGTGCCCTTCCGGATTCTCCACCCCCTTCAGATAAAGGTCCGTATCCGGTCCCATGCAGACGGTGGAATCTCCCCGGATCTCCACGTTCCCCAGAAGGCCTGAGCCAAACGGATATTCCGGAAGCAGGCTCCGTCTCTTTTCAAGCCGCAGGGTAACCGTCTCCTCCTGACTGCCGGAAACGGCTCTGGCTTTCAGCACAAGACTGTCCCCGTCCCGTTCCGAAGAAATAAAAACAGTCATGGCCTGACGGGTCCCGTCAGGCAGCTCCGCCGTCAGGCTGGTTTCTGTCTCCGCCAGTCCCGGCGGGTCCATGAGACGCTTCGCCGTCATCCTTCTGTCTGTCAGGTCTGACAGGTCTGTCCCATCCATCCTGTCTTCGCTGCCTTCCGTTTCCAGAATCTGAGCCGCCATCATCCTGACTGCTGTCAGGGCACCGCAGTAAGCTGCTTTCCGTTCCGCCTGCCGCAGGCTCTTTCTGTACAGAACTCCGGCCGAAGCCATCAGTGCAGCAGACAGAACCAGAAATACCATCACAATAATCATGGCCTCCAGAAGTGCAAAGCCGCTCCGGAAACCTGTTTTTCTTCTTCTCATCCTCTGTCTACCTGTCCTCTTCCCCGTTATGGCCGGCCATGTACATGTTCAGTGTAAACGCAAATGTGCAGGAACCGTTTTCTCCGTCTGTCAGAAAAAATTCCCTGATTTTCATGGCCGGATTCTCTGCGGCACGGTCCAGGAAATTCATAACTGCTTCCCGGCTGCCGACCGCCTCTCCGGCAATGGATCCGCAGAATATTCCTGTGCCGTCGGAAGCAGCAGTCAGGCTTTCCTTTTGCTGTCCCTGATCCCCTCCGGAGTTTTCCACCGGTTCCACGGACACGGACATTTCTCTGACTTTCAGTCCGCATTCTTCCATCAGAATCACCAGTTCTTCTCCTATGGATTCTGTATCAGCCAACTGATAACAGACCTTCAGCTTTTCTTCTGCAAGCCTTTCCCCTGTCTCCCTCTCCTGTTTCCAGAAATCCGCCTGTTCCGCGGCTTCACTCATAACCTTCTGTTCTTCCAGTGCTGCTTCCAGTTTCATTTCAAGCACCTGCCGTTTTTCCAGAGAAGGCATCAGAAGTACGCTCCCGGGCCCTGCAATCCCGCACAGAGCAGTAAGGCAGCAGAGAAGTACTTTTTCTCTTTTACTGAACTGATACATGCTCTTCTCCTCCCTCCCCGTTCAGCCGGCAGTTTACTTCAAAAAGGTAACCGGTTTCCGATGGTTCATAGGAATATCCGTCATAAAGCACTTCTCCGAACTCCCCGCTCTCCCTGAGTCTCCGGATAAATTCATGAATATCATGGGAATCCTCCGCCAGTCCGCGGAAAGAAATACTCCCGCTGTCGCCGGAATACCGGAAATCCGAGCACATGATCCCCCGGCTCTGTTCCATTATCGTTAAAAACAGACCTGAATCCGGCAGAACAGAATTCTCGTGTTCCTGCTCCAGTTTTTCAAGCTGCTGCCGTATATTCCGCAAGCGTTCCGCTTCCTCCATATCGTTCAGAACGGTCCGGTATTCCTCCCGGATGTTTTCGTCCTGTGCACAGGACTCCGCCTGATATACTTTTTCTTCAAGCCTGCTGTTTCCCAGTTCCACCAACCCCCAGGCGGTCAGAATTGCCGCGGCCGGCAGCAGCGCAGCACAAATCCACGGACTCCATGTCCATTTCTTTTCCAGAGATGTCACCCGCCGTTTTCCGGCTGCTGCCAGCAGATTCTCTTCTTTTTCCGTTCCATGACTCATGGACGCTGCCAGATGAAAATTCATCCCCGGCGGAACGGTTCCGTCTCCGCTTCCGGACTCCGGGCACAGGACACCTGTACGGATCCCTGTTATTTTTTCAATTTTCACGCATCCGGTTTCTTCTTCCGGCGTCAGGCCGCCGAAATAAATATACTCCACCGGTTCCATGTTCCCTTTCTCCCGGGCAAATTTCCGGACTGCACCAATGCGGCCCGCCAGTTCCTCCACGGTTTTCTGACTTCCCCGTTCCTGCATCAGGCGGCTCCTTCCCTGCATGATGCAGGCGCCGTCAGAAAGCAGACAGATCCAGCTGCTGTGTCCGTTCAGAACACAGAGTATTCCCGTGCCTTTCCTGAATTCGTTTCTTTGCTCTGCCATACGGATAACACAGCCGGAGGCGGCCCGGATCTTCAGAATCCGGATGCCTGCTTCCCTGAACACGGCTTCCAGTCCCAGAGCCAGGTCTCTTTCCATTCCGTATCCCAGAACGGATTTCGTTTCTGTCTTTCCGTTTCCTTGATCCTTCGACGTTCTCCATGAACGGATACCGCAGAAATCATAAAAATATGTTTCGTCCTCCTTCAGAATTCCCAATTCACCGCGTACCGCATACAGAACCGCCTTACGCTTCAGACCTGCCGGCACTTCCAGAATTTTGGCAAGAATTCCCTCCAGATCCAGAACCAGCCCTGACCGCTCCAGAGAAAATCCGCATTCTCCGGAAAACTTCCGGACCGCATCTGCAAAACGGTGCCTGTCCCCGATCTTTCCATTGACGATGCATCCTTCCGGAAGCGGCATTGCGAAAAACCCCGTGATCCGTTTTTCCTCTTCTGTCTCTCTCCAGGTCACTGCCTGCAGCTCCCCGCCCCCGATATAAATCTCCGTCCGTTTTGCCATTGAGACCTCCTATTGTATATTCCCGTACATATTCCATACAGGCAGCATGATCCCGGTCAGGATCCATCCGATCAGCACACCCAGGACCAGGATCATGGCCGGTTCTATCAAGGCAGTCAGACGGGTGACAGCAATATCCGATTCGTGTTCATAGTGTTCCGCAAGGCTTTCCAGCATCTGATCCAGTTTTCCCGTTTCTTCTCCCACGAAAACTGCCGGAGCCAGTCTCCTGTCAAGACCGTCCGCATCTTCTATGGCCCGGCTCAGCATCTCTCCAGTCCTGACACGATGGATAATTACGGAAAACTGCTCCTCCAGATACAGATTGCCGATGGTACGGGAAGCCGCATCCAGACATTCCGGCATGGACAGCCCGCCGGCGTACAGACTGCTGAGGCTTCTGGCAAAACGGGCTGTTTCAATGCTTCTCAGATATCTTCCTGTTACCGGCAGCTTCAGCTTCAGTCTGTCCCATCGGCGCCGTAGTTTCCGGTTTTCCATGACTCCTTTCCATGCCAGCCCGGGAAGAAACGGGAGCAGGATCAGAACCGGCCAGCCGGTTCTGGCAAATTCACTGAATGCCATAAGAAGTCTGGTGACAGCCGGAAGTTCCATTCCTTCAAAAAACGGCTCCAGTTCCGGCATGACAAAAAGAAAGATCACCAGAATCATGACCACTGCCGCAGCCGCAAGAATTCCCGGATAAATCAGGGCACTGCGGATCCCGTTCCGGATCCGCTGTTCCTTTCTGTAATACAGCGCCATTCTGGATGCGGCCGTCTCCATGGTTCCTCCGGTTTCCCCGGCCCGGAACATATTAATCATAAACTCCGGAAATGCTCCCGTCTGTTCCATGGCATCACTCAGGGAACTTCCCTGACGGAGCATTCTGTGAATATCCGCATATATGGAAGAAAGTCTTTTGTCCGGCAGATCTTTCTGCATGATTTCCATGGCTTTTGACAGAGTGATCCCGGCACCGATCATGGCCGCAATCTGCCCGGAAAAATCCGACAGACGGTCCGGCTTCAGGAGACGCTCTGATTCCGCTTCCTTCCTGATCCTGCGGCATTCCGTCAGGAAAATGCCTTCCGCTTTCAGTTCCTCGTACAGCTTCTGTTCACTGTACGCACTTCGCTTTCCCCTGACCACCGCTGAATCCATTCTTTTTCCTTTGTACTGATAAAGAGGCAATGCTACTCCTCCCTTCCGATTGCTGCAGGACACTACCAGATAAAGAATCCGGCATACCATTCAAACATTCTTTCCCCTGCCAGCGAAGCCAGAAACATTCCGGCACACAGCGCCGGTCCAAACGGCATATGAGCCCCGGTCCCCGGTTTTGCTCTTCCGGAGACCAGAAGAAAAACAGCCTGCATTCCCCCTGCCACAACCGCCGCAAAAGTTCCTGCCAGGCATGCCTTCCATCCAAGATAAGCTCCCATGACCGCTGCCAGTTTTATATCGCCTCCGCCAAAGGCATCCGGAACCAGAAAGCAGATCAGACTCATCGGCAGTGACAGACACAGCAGACCCGCGGTTCTCTCCGCCAGGGAGATATCCGGAAACACCCATACAGAACTCAGGGCACCCGCTGCTGTCATGATCGTCAGCCAGTCGGGAATTTCCATGGTATCCGCATCCACACGCGCAATCAGAAACAGCAGCGATCCCGTAAAAAATGTCAGCCACGCCTGCCCGGCATTCCCATATACATTGAAACTGCAGACAGAAAGAATCATGCCGCAGAGAACTGAAATTCCTCTCTGTACCCCACTTCTTCCCGGCTTTTCCGGCGCCAGAATCCCTGCCGCTGTTTTTTCCGCCGCCAGATCCAGCATCAGCCCTGCCGCGGCTCCGGCCGCTGCCGGCATCACAATTCCTGCTTCCATATGCCTGCCTCCCTGATTCTGATACTTCCCTTCAGACTTTTCCGTATCGGTCCTTATGATGTCAAAAAGTGTGCGCCGAAGCGCACACTCACAGCATCGCCGGGATCATGAAATCCGCGTCCACCGGCAGGTTTCTCTCTGTCACTTGCCGGCAGCAGGCCCTTTTTCCTCTGCCAGTTCCGCAAACGTCCCGTCTTCCGTATCAAATTTCCAGACTCCTTCATCCTGTCCGTTATAAATCACAGTCCTGCAGTACAGTTCTCCGCTCTCCCGGTCTTCTTCCAGATAGTATCCGTACTCACCCGCAGGGATCTCGTTTTCGCTGTCCAGAAATTCTGCCCTGTATTCTGACAGTTCCTCCACATCATCTTCCAGGGCCTCCTGATCAATATCCGGAATTTTCATGCTGCCGGGTCCCTGCCATACTGCTTCCTGCAGTTCCAGACCTGCCTCCACAGCCGTATAGACTGCCCGGCAGGCCGACAGATATCTGGCTGACCTGGCCTTTTTCAGATAGCCGGAAAACGCAGGAACCGCCATGGTCGCGAGAATCACCATGATAACGATTACGATCATCAGTTCAACCAGCGTGAATCCCCTGGTTCTGTTTTTCCGCCATCTGTTCATCCTGTTACTCCTTCCGGCAATGCCGGCTGCATCTTTTTTTGTTCTCATTTTAATCAATCCGTTTTCACCTGTCAATGGTTCCGGAATGCCGTTTCTTCTGTATCTTTCTGCCGGGATCAGATCTGGGTCTTTCTCTGGAACGTGCCTCCGATCCCCATTTCCATCCTGTACTTTGCCACCGTTCTCCGGGAAATCAGAATCCCGCTTTCCTCCAGAAGGCGGGCCAGCCTTTCATCGCTGAGAGGCTTCATCTTATCTTCATGATCCACCAGTTCCTTCAGTTTTTCCTTGACCGTATTTCTGCTCACATCACCGGCATCCTCTGTGGCAACGCCTCCGGTAAACAGGTCACGGATCAGAAAGCATCCTGCAGGTGTCAGAACGTACTTGTCCCGGATGGCACGGCTGACTGTAGACTTGTGTATTTCTCTTTCCCTGGCGATTTCCTCCAGTGTCATGGGTTTCAGCGGTTCCCGTCCGAGAAAATATCCGGCCTGTTTCTTGAGAATCTCTTCCATGATGCTGCTCAGGGTTCTTCTCCGCTGGTCCAGGGCATTCATGATGAATCTCGCACGTCTCAGCTTCTCTTCAAAATACACCTTCAGTTCTTCATCTCTGGCCGTCTCCATCATATGTATGTAAAACTCATTGATCTGTACATTTCCGGCCCACCTGTCATTGAGCTCCACTGTCCACTGCCCGTCCTGACAGCTGAGAATCATGTCCGGAAAAATGTACTGAGCCGTTTCTTTTCCGAATCCGTTCAGGGGTCTCGGATTCAGTCCGCGGACCACATGGATCAGCTTCCGCACCTCCATGGAAGTCAGCTTCAGATCCCTGGAAATGGAACTGATTTTTCCATCCGCAATGTCCTTCAGATGAAAACGGATAATCTTTTCCAGCAGTTCTTCTTTCTCCATTCCCCGTATCTGCAGAAGAAGACATTCTTCCAGACCGGAAGCAAAAATCCCATCCGGTTCCAGGGTTTTCAGCTTATCCAGGACCTTCAGGACCTGATCCTGATCTTCCTTCAGCGTCCCGGCGATTTCTTCGGGAGATACCAGAAGATATCCACTGTTTTCCAGAGACTGAATACAGAAATCCACAATCCGGCGTTCTTTTTCCCCCATTTTTTCCCATGGAAGCTGGGGATAGATCAGATCTTCCGCCGACTCCGCCTCTTCATTCCTGTAAAATTCCCGGCGGCTGTCATCCTCTCCGGAGCTGCCATTGTAAAACCGGTCCGATTCACGGATAACTGCCGGTGCCTCCGGGGACCGCGATGCCTCCGAATACTCGATCAGAGGATTTTCTATCTCCTCATTCTGAAGGAATTCCTGAAGTTCTGTTACGGACATGCTGAGAATATTCAGCGACTCCATCTGCGCCTGTGAAAGGACCTGTCTCGTTTCCAGAGACAGCCCGGCTTTTATTTCCAATGTAACTTCCCGCCTTTCGCCTGTGTAACCCCCGTTTTCCCATACTACGATCCGGCGCCTCCGGCACCGGTATTTTATCTGCTCCTGATAAAACCTATTATAACATATTGTATCATACCAGGGCAACTACCGCAACCGGTAGTATAGACCTTCTCTGTTTTCCCGGAAAGATTTCACATTTCTTCCTGCCCGTGAAAAAGCGGGACTGTTCTGTCACACACTTTCTCCAGCAGGGTTTCCGAATGGCTTACCACAACCAGTCCGATTCCTCTTCTCCTGGTCTCCCTGAGGAGAAAATCCCAGATCACCCCCTGAGTAATCAGATCCAGCATTGCCGTGATTTCATCGGCCAGAAGAATCTTCGTCCGCTTTCCCAGTGCTCTGGCAATACAGAACCGCTGCAGCTCTCCTCCCGATACTTCCGACGGATATCTGTCCAGCCACTCCTCTTCAATTCCCAGTTCCGTCCTGATCCTTTCCTTCAGTTCCGGCTCCCCCGCCGGCCAGTCCCCTTCATTCAGAACCGTAACCAGTTTTCTTCTGGGATTCACGGAAAGTTCCGGATGCTGCCATACCATCTGCACCGGAAAATAGCCTTTGAATTCCTCCGCCGGCCGGCCGTCCAGAAAAACATCTCCGGAATCAGGTTTTTCATAGCCTGCCAGAATTTTCAGAAGTGTGGTTTTTCCGTATCCGCTGGGCGCCGTGATCCCCACCCGTTCTCCCGGCTCCACCACCAGGTCTGTCCGGTCCAGAATCTGCCTTCCGTCTTTTCCGTAACGAAAGGATATATTTCTTGCCTCCAGTCTCATCTTCCGAATTCCTCTCTCATTTTTTTCAGAATATCTCCGGTGCTGCAGAGTCGTGCTCCCTCCGTGTCCCAGCTGGCCGGCATGGAGCGGCAGAGTGCCCTGGCATACGGATGTTTCAGCCGCTCTTCGTGAAGAAAATCACCGGCCGGTGCTTCTTCCACAGTCTGTCCTCCGTAAAGCACACAGATCCTGTCAGCCGTCTTCATTGCCAGCTCCAGGTCATGGGTAATCAGAAGAATGCCGGCCCCGTTCTCTGCCATCTCGCGAAAGTGTTCCATAACCTGCCGGGCCGCCTCCATATGAAGTCCCGGTGTCGGTTCATCCGCAATGACCAGATCCGGTTTTTCCATGACCGCTGCGGAAATCAGGATCCGCCTTGTCATTCCGCCGGAAAGCTCAAACGGATATTTTTTTTCCGTTCCGGTTTCCAGGCCATAACGGGAAAATACCTGCTTCATGCGTTTTTCCGCTTCGGAAGACCGGTTTCCCTTTGTCACCTGTTCTCCTACCTTCATCAACGGATCCAGATAGGAAACACTCTGGGGCACAAGAACCAGTTCCCGACCCCTTATTTTTTTCAGACGCTGCTCTGTGAGAGGTTCGCCCCGGAAAAGAATCGTTCCGCTCATACATGCATTATATGGCAGGATCCCCATGACTGCATGGGCCAGCAGACTTTTTCCGGATCCGCTGGATCCAACCACCGCCGCAATCTCTCCCCGGCGGATCTCAAGATTCAGATCCCTGACGCCAGGAAGGATCCGCTGACGGAAGCCGCGGCCTTTCTGCCGGAACCATACGGACAGACCTTCTGTTTTCAGAATGATATTTTTTTCAGATTCCATATCTGCCTCCCTGTTCATCAGCTATTCCCTGGCGCTGGCCGGATCCAGAATCCTGCACAGCGACTGACCAATATAATGAAACATCAGTACAACTCCTGCCAGCAGGAGTCCGGGAAACAATGCCAGCCACCATTTTCCCATGGCAAGATATTTCATGCTTTCTGCCAGAATAATTCCTATGGCCGGCTGTTCCGGGGACAGCCCGAATCCCAGGAACGTAATGCCTGACTCATGCAGAATTACATGGGGAAACTGCAGAACCAGCCCTGTGATAAACTGGGGAATCAGCCCGGGAACCATATGATGCATCACAATATATCCCCTGCCCTTTCCCAGCTTTCCGGCAATCCGTACATACTGGCTCTCTTTCATCTGCAGCACTTCCCCTCTCACCAGGCGGGCCAGCGAAGTCCAGTGGGTCAGGGAGATCCCGATGACAACTCCCCGGAACCCTCTGCCGCAGGCATATGAAATGAGAATCAGCAGCAGCATGTGGGGAATCCCCATGACCAGGTCAATCAGGCTTCCCACCAGACGGTCTGCCGTTTTTCCCATGACGGCGGCCGTCACTCCCATGAAAAAGGCGATCCCTGCACTGACCGCCGCTGTCAGAAGGCCCAGACGGATGCTGACCGAAAGTCCCGCCACCGTCCGCACGAACATATCCCTTCCCATCCAGTCGGTGCCGAACAGGAATGCGGCACAGGGGGCCAGGTTCTTTCTGGAAAAATCCGTCTCCCTGGCGGCCTCCTGCCATCCGGCGCCGGCAACGGCCACAGCGGCCAGCAACAGAACAGCTGCTGCCAGAAACACCACGGATACAGCCCTTCTTCCGCCGTCCTCAAAAAACCGTATTTTCATCTTCTGTCAGCCCCCCTCCGGATCCTCGGATCCACAATTCCGTAAAGTATGTCCGCCGTAAGATTTCCCAGAAACACCATGGCCGCGGTTACCACCGAAATTCCCAGAAGAAGGGGAGCGTCTCCTCCCAGACCTGCCGTAACGGCGGCCTGGCCCAGTCCCGGATAGGAAAAGACCTGTTCCACCAGAACAGAGCCTCCGATGATTTCGCTGACGGACGCAAACTGGAGTGTCATGGCCGGCAGCAGAATATTCCTGAGGCCGTGCCGGACCACGATGGAAAATTCCGATTCTCCCCTAGCTCTGGCATAAAGTACATAATCACTTTCCATGACTTCAATCATCTTTTCCCTGGTATGAAGGGCAATGGACGAAATTCCTGTCAGGCTCAGGGCGGCTGCCGGAAGAACCGCATGATACATGCGGTCCCCCACCGTAACGTCTTCTGCCGCTGCCCCGATGGGCACACTGAGCCCTATGGGAAACAGTCCCAGCCATACGGAAAATACCATAAGCAGGACTATTGCTATCCAGAATGCCGGTGTACTGGCTGTCAGAAGTGCATATCCGGTCACCAGGCGGTCTGCTGCCCCGCCCCGTTTTCTGCCGGCCAGCACCCCCAGAAGCAGACCTCCGGCACCGGAAAGAACCCAGGCTGATGTCAGAAGCCAGAGTGAATTCTGCAGCTTCTCACTGATCACATCCAGAACCGGTCTTCTGTAAAGAAGAGACACACCCATGTCTCCGCGGAGCGCATCCGCGGCCCAGGACGCATATCGTTCTGCAGCCGGGACTCCTACCCCCCAGTATTCCTCCAGCTTTGCGATCTGTTCACTGCTCATGGCCCCCAGTGCCGCCTGCCCCACATTGGTCTGCAGCGGATCAATGGGAGAGACCGCAATCAGTCCGAAGGCCAGCATGCTCACCAGCACCATCAGCACTGCCATGCGCAGAACCTGTCCCGCTGCCCTGAAGATCATGTGCCTGCCTGTCCGGTTGTTTTTTTCCATTCCCGTTTCCTCCTGCCGTCACCCGGATTCTTTCCGGTTCCCTCGTTTTCCGGCTCCTGCCGCTCTGCCTTCCGGAGTTTCCGCACCCCGCCTGTCATTCCCAGCTCCACTGATCCACATTATTGACAATGGACCAGCCATGGCCGTGGGGATGAATCTTCTGCTCAGCCACCTGCAGTCCGTCTCTGACCCAGTAAAGATGATCCACGTTCACCAGCCAGACCCAAGGCAGATCTCCATCCTGGGTAACACCGCCGTTTCCGTCCCACTGGGCTTTTTTCCATAATTCATAGGATTCTTCCAGATCACTGCACGCCAGCGCCTCATCCATATATCTGTCCACTGCGGAATTGGAATACGGGGAATATCTGGCATAGCTGCTTCCTTCTGCCGTGTGATAAATGTTGTAAAGTTCCATGGGGGTATGGGCTCCCCATCCCCACATCAGAGGCTGGGACTGGGCCCTGTCATAAGCGGTATCCCAGCCGACTCCTTCTGTGGTCACACGGATTCCCAGTTCCTTCAGCTGATTGGCCGTATCTTCGGAAAGTGCCTGGCGTACAGAATCGCCGGCTGCATACATCAGCGTAAATCCGGCTTCCTTTCCATCCTTTTCCCGGTATCCCGAATCCATCATAAGCCACCCGGCTTCGTCAAGAAGCGCTGCCGCCTGTTCCGGGTCAAAACCTGTTTCCGCCGCAGGATTGTACCAGGGCATCTGATCGCAGACGCTGTAGGCTGCGGTTCCGTATCCGTTCAGAACATTTTCGATCATTTCCTCCCTGTCAATTCCCAGGTTTATGGCCCGGCGCACCAGAACATCACAGGTAAAATCATTTCCCAGGGCCACCCCGTTTTCGTCTGTCTCCCCGGCAGGAACCGCCGGAAGATTAAATCCCCGGTTGTCCACGGTCCGGCAGGAAAACAGATGATATCCACCCATGGCCTGATCCGAATAAGCGGCCGACGTATAGGCAAGATCCACCTGCCCCGACAGGGCTGCCGCATAAGCGGCATCTTCCTCCATAAACAGGACCGTAACCTTTTTCATTTCCGGCTGTTCTCCGTAATAGTCCGGATTTGCCTCAAAGATCACCTGCTGTCCCTTGTCCCATTGTTTCAGAATATAACGGCCGGAACCGATGGGACTTTCCCCGTAATCCGGACCGTATGCATGCTCCGGAATGATTCCGGTGACAGCCATGGTATAAGGCCAGATGGAATACGGTCTGTTTAACTGAAATTCCACCGTGGTGTCATTTACGGCCCTTGCTTCCTTCAGCATGGTAAAATCACTGACGGAACTGGAATCCCTCAGTGTATTATAGGTAAATGCCACATCCTCCGCTGTCAGAGGTTCTCCATCGGTAAATTTCACGTCGTCCCGGATGGCCACGGTCCAGGTCAGACCGTCTTCACTGACCTGCATATCTTCGGCAAGATCATATCCGATCTCCAGGTCCTTATTGGTCACGGTCAGTGTGCTCTGAATCAGAGGCTCATGAACATGTTCCCCTGCTCCCCAGCCAAAAGCCGGGTCAAATCCGGCTTCCGGTTCGGAAGTCGGTCCCATGACCACAATCACCGAATCCTTTTCTCCGACTGTTTCCGCACTCTGAAGACTGTCTGCGGATTCCGTGTTCTCTCCTGCATCTGTCCTGTTCCCTGCTCCGCATCCTGCAAGGCAGGCTGCCATCAGAAAGACAGCTGCACACCGGATGATCTTCGCTCCCGCATGCATCTTTTTTCCTTCCCATCTCCCCTGGAGGACCGTGGTCCGGTTTTTCATCTGCTGTTCCGTCTTTTTTTTCATGTTCTCCCGTTCTCCTCTCTTCCGGACAAAAAAATACCAGAAAAGACATGCGCTTCTGACGCATGTTTCCCTTCCTGGTAAATTCTTCTCCCTGTTGCTGATTCTGATCTTTATTTCTGATTTCCATTGGCCCCGGCTGTCCGGTTCCGGATCCTGTCCCGGAATTCCGGATACGGATTTTCTGTCCGCGGCACAATACAGAAATGCATTTTCGTTCTTCGGAACGCTTCAGCGGCTTCAGCCGTCAATATGAAATTATTATACGGAAATTCCCGGAAAAGGTCAACCGGATTCCCCTTCACCCTCTTCCCCTGCACATGATGCGGCAGAACACCACACCTGTAAGTGTACTGACAGCAGTAGCCAGCAGCGCCGGCCCGACAATCGCCGCCGGATCCGCGCTTCCGTACTGACTCCGGAACGCAATCATGTTGATGGGAATCAGCTGCAGAGATGAAATATTGACAATCAGGAACGTACACATTTCGTTGTTTGCAGTACCCGGTTTTCTGGCAATAACGCGGCGGCATCCTTCTGTCCTTCCATGCGCCTCTGTTTCATTTTCCCGCACCGTTTTCTGCTGCTGCCTGCGTTCCTCTTCCAGCTCTCCCAGTGCTTCCATGGCCTTAAGTCCCGCAGGCGTGGCCGCCCAGCCCAGTCCCAGCATATTGGCAATCATGTTGGCGGCAATATGAACTCCGGCCGGATGGTCTTCCGGAAGATCCGGAAACAGGAACCGGATCACCGGCCTCATCTTTCCGCTCAGCTGCCGGATCAGCCCCGCGTTTTCTCCTATTTTCAGGATCCCGCACCAGAAAGACATGATCCCCAGCATGGTAACACAGAGCGACACCGCTTCCTTGGCAGACTCCAGGACTCCGTTGGTGACCGCCTCCATGTTTCCATGAAATGCCGCCCAGAGAATCCCGGCCGCCATCATTCCGGCCCACAGATAGTTCAGCATGCACAGCCCGCCTTTGCCTTCTCTTCCGTAAACCTTATGAAAGAAAAGAACCTTTTATGACGCCGGGCGATGTTTCCCGGATGCTGCGGAAGCGGGTTTGCTTTCCGCTTCTGTACAGTCCGCGCAGAGCCTTTTATATACAGGGAAAAATTTCCTGTATATAAAATACAGCCATACACGCCCGGCTTCACCCGGGAGCGTATGGCTGCAGCGGCTCTCAAAATCAGCCGGTCAGACCTTTGCAGAGATCCTCCATGACCTCCGGCACTGTCTCGATTTTTCTGCAGCGGTATGCATTGCTTCCGCAGAACAGCAGCGCGTCTTCCAGTCTGCCTTCCGCCGCATTGATCAGGGCTTTTGTAATACAGTAGGGCGTGGATGCCGGATTGCAGTGTTCCAGACACCGGAAACACCGCTCCACCTTCAGAGGTGCCCGGGAAACCTTCTCAAGAAACGCATTCCGGATGGCTCGCCCCGGCATTCCCACCGGGCTCTTGACAATGACGATGTCTTCCTGTTCCGCCCTGATATACGCCTCTTTGTAAGCCAGAGGCGCATCACATTCCTCTGTGGTCACAAATCTGGTAGCCACCTGAACTCCATCCACTCCAAGGGACATCTGGTGTCTGACATCCTCATGGTCAAACACGCCTCCGGCAGCGATCACCGGGATTTCCTTCTGATACTTCTTGGCAAATTCCCTGACCGTTTCCAGAATTCCCCGGATTTCCTGATCATAGGCTTCTTCTTTATAAGTGTGAGCCACATCTTCCGTATCTGCCCCGTATTCGGACAGCTGTTCTCTGGAAAAACCCAGATGTCCACCGGCACACGGTCCCTCAATCACCACGAAATCCGGAGCCGTCTTATATTTTCTGTCCCACATCCTGCAGATCACAAGCGCTGATTTAATGGAGGAAACAATGGGTGCGATCATGGTACGGCGTCCCTGAACTGCCGCCTGGGCGGCATCCTTCAGTTCCGCTTCGGCCTCGGCCACAAATTTCGGCAGGTCCACCGGAAGTCCCGCTCCGGAAATGATCACATCTGCCCCGGCCTTTACCGCTTCTTTCACATACTGGGCATATTCCTTTGTGGCTACCATGATATTGAATCCCAGAACGCCCTCCGGAGCGATCTTCCTGGCTTTTTTAAGCTCCGTATGGATTGCCTTCAGATTGGCCGCCATGGGATTTTTCATAAAATCCGGATCCCTGAATCCGATCTGCGCGGTGGAGATGATGCCAACGCCGCCGGCCTTTGCCACGGCTCCGGCCAGAGAAGACAGGCTGATGCCTACTCCCATTCCTCCCTGAATCACCGGTTTTCTGGCTGTCAGTCTCCCGATTTTAAGTGGTTTTAATCCCCCAATACTCTGTTCCATGTTATTCTCCTACATTTTCCGGAATCTGTCATACCGCTGACCGGCCAGAGCTTCTCCGCTCATGCAGCCATAGACGGCAAAAAATTCTTCCATTGCCTTTTCCAGAATCTCCGCGATTTCAGGCAGATTGTCTTTGCAGGCAGGCGTTTCTTCCGGAATCACTCTTTCAATCAGTCCCAGCTCTTTCAGTTCTCTGGCCGTGATTTTCATGACTTTGGCAGCTTCGTCAGCCCGTTTGCTGTCCTTCCAGAGGATGGATGCAAAGCCCTCCGGGGAAAGCACGGAATAAATGGCATGCTCCATCATCCACACCTCGTTGGCCACGGCCATGGCCAGAGCACCGCCGCTTCCGCCTTCTCCGATTACCAGGGACAGTACCGGTACTTTCAGCGAGGACATTTCAAACAGATTTCTGGCAATGGCCTCTCCCTGTCCCCGTTCTTCCGCTTCAATTCCGCAGAAGGCGCCGGGAGTATCCACAAAGCAGATGATGGGGCGGCCAAAGCATTCCGCCTGTTTCATCAGGCGCAGAGCCTTCCTGTATCCATCCGGGGAAGGCATTCCGAAGTTTCTTCTGATATTGTCCTTGATGGTACGGCCTTTTTCCTGGCCGATGACCGTAACGGGCATTCCATGGAAGGTGGCAATGCCGCCGATGACGGCGCCGTCATCCCGGAAACAGCGGTCTCCGTGAAATTCCATAAAATCATCAAACAGCGCATGGATATAGTCGGATGCCACCAGACGGTCGGATTTTCTGGAAAGCAGCACCGAATCCCATGCGGTCTTCGGTTCATGGCTCTCCTCTTCCCTTCTGGCCTTTCCAATGCTTCCCACGGTTTTTCCGGCCATATCCCGCACCCGTCCGGCCGCTTCACGGATACCCGCCGCAATGCCTTCTTTTCCTTCTTCCTGTATGACTTCAGGTCCCGGATTGTTGCTGTGAAGACGAAGGATCCGGGTCAGCGTCTCCTTCATATCCTCTCTTTTTACGATCTTATCAATGAATCCGTGCTCCAGAAGGAATTCGGATCTCTGGAATCCCTCCGGCAGCTTCTGTCCGATGGTCTGCTCAATGACTCTCGGGCCTGCAAATCCGATGAGAGCATTGGGCTCCGCCAGGATAATGTCTCCCAGCATGGCAAAACTGGCGGTGACACCTCCCGTGGTGGGATCCGTAAGGACGCTGACAAAAAGCTGCCCTGCCTCATGATGACGTTTCAGGGCTGCGGAGGTCTTGGCCATCTGCATCAGAGATACAAGACCTTCCTGCATTCTGGCTCCGCCGGAACATGCAAAGATAATCACCGGAAGTTTTTCCTCCGTGGCACGTTCCACGGCTCTGGCAATTTTCTCGCCTACGTTGTGACCCATGCTGCTCATGAGAAATCTGGCATCACAGACACCGAGCACCGCAGGAAATCCTCCGATGGTCGCCCTGCCTGTGACAATGGCCTCATTGAGTTTTGTTTTCTCCCTGACAGCCGCCAGTTTCTTTTCATATCCCGGAAAGTCCAGCGGATTGGAAACCGGCATCTCCCTGTCCCATTCCTCAAAGCTTCCCTCATCTGCGGTGATCTCGATCCGGCGGTAGGCATGGACCCTGAAATATCCGCCGCATTTGGGACAGATATAGTGGTTATTGCGCACATCTTCGGTATAGATCGGTTTTCCGCATTTGTTGCACTTCCTCCACAGTCCCTCGGGAATTACCGGTGAGGAGCCGTCTTTTCCGGCTTCCTGCCGTTCCGATCCGTGGTGGTAAATGGTATCAATTCTTGTATAGGTCTTTTTGAACATGTTCTTTAACATGCAGAAACTTCCTTTCCCATATGGGCATGTGCCCTGAAACCAGAGGACTTATATTTTCTATCTGCAGTATTCCGGAAAATGTTCCGGAATAAAACTGGTATCAATCTTTCCTGCCTGGAAATCCGGATTGTTGAGAATCTCATACTGGAAATCCAGGTTGGTGGTGATCCCTTCGATGACAAGTTCTCCCAGGGCACTCCGCATTTTGGCAATGGCGGATGCTCTGTCCTTGTCGTGGACAATAAGCTTTAAGATCATGGAGTCATAGTTTGGGGGAATCCGGTAATTATTGTAAACTGCCGTGTCCACCCGCACTCCCCGTCCGCCCGGCAGATGAATGTCCGTGATCAGGCCGGGGCAGGGCATGAACTTCTTCTCAGGATTTTCCGCGTTGATCCTGCACTCAATGGCATGACCGGAAATTACCACGTCTTCCTGTGTAAAGGAAAGCTTTTCTCCGGCTGCAATGAGAATCTGCTCCTTGATCAGATCCAGATCCGTCACGGCCTCCGTCACCGGATGCTCCACCTGGATTCTGGTGTTCATTTCCATGAAATAGAAATTTTTATTTTTATCCAGCAGGAATTCGATGGTTCCTGCGTTCTCATATCCTACAGCTTTTGCCGCACGGACTGCCGTCTCTCCCATGACCTTTCTCAGTTCCGGGGAAATGGCCGCAGAAGGCGCTTCCTCCAGTACCTTCTGATGCCGTCTCTGGATGGAGCAGTCCCGCTCTCCCAGATGGACCACATTTCCGTAGCTGTCTGCCAGGATCTGGAACTCAATATGGCGCGGATTTTCCACATACCGCTCGATATACATGGTGTTGTCGGAAAAGCCCTTAACCGACTCCATCTGGGCATTGAGGAAGTTGGACTCAAAGTCTTCTTCAGACCATGAGACCCTCATGCCCTTTCCGCCGCCGCCGCTGGAAGCCTTGATCATGACGGGAAAACCCACTTCTTTCGCGGTCTTTAAGCCCTCTTCCACCGTATACACCGGTTCCTTGCTGCCGGGCACCACAGGTACTCCGGCCTCCATCATGGTTTTTCTGGCCTCGGATTTATTTCCCATCCTGTTGATGATCTCCGCAGACGGGCCGATGAACCGGATGCTGCATTTTTCACAAAGCTCTGCAAATCTGGCATTTTCCGAAAGGAAGCCGAATCCCGGATGGATCGCATCGGCTTTCATGGCCACACAGGCCGTCAGGATCCGCTCCATGTCCAGATAGCTTTCGGTGGAAGGCGCCGGACCGATGCAGATGGCCTCATCCGCCAGCAGCGTATGAAGCGCTTCCCGGTCGGCTTCCGAGTATACGGCAACCGTCTTGATGCCCATTTCACGGCATGCCCGGATAACTCTTACCGCGATTTCGCCGCGGTTGGCAATCAGAATTTTCTGAAACATATCGTCACCAGCCTAACCAATCATAAAAGTAAGTTCTGCGGACACTGCCACTTTTCCGTCCACGGTGGCCACGGCGCTTCCAATGCCTACCGGCCCTTTCCGTTTGATGATCTGGCACTCCAGACGCAGTTTGTCTCCGGGAACTACCTTTTTCTTGAACTTTACATTGTTCATACCGCCGAAATATGCGGTCTTTCCCTTGTTTTCCTCCATGCTGAGGATGGCCACAGCCCCTGTCTGAGCCAGAGCCTCCACAATCAGCACACCGGGCATCACCGGTTCCTGAGGAAAATGTCCTGCAAAATAAGGTTCATTGTAAGTTACGGATTTATATCCCACAGCGCGGACGCCCGGTTCCAGTTCTTCCACACAGTCGATCAGAAGAAACGGATGTCTGTGGGGAATGATCTCCTGAATTTCCTTGATTCCTAACATGATTTACCTCCTGCCCGCAGAAAATGGCTGCGGATCCCTGCGCTCCGGACATTTCTGCCCGGTCCCCCGGTTTTAACGGATGCGGAACAGCGGCTGACCGTATTCCACCACTTCCTCATTCTTCACAAGAATTGCATCCACAATGCCGTCATATTCACATTCGATCTCGTTCATCAGTTTCATGGCTTCCACGATTCCGATGACCTGCCCCTTCTTTACGGTATCTCCGACTTTTACAAAGTCATCTGCACCGGGAGCCGGAGAAGAATAGAAGGTTCCCACCAGCGGGCATGTGATCACCTTGTCGGAAGACACATCACCGAATACGGCTCCTTCATGAGCCGCTTCCGCTGCGGACGATGCCGCGCCCTGAACAGGCTGAGCTGCCGGGGCAGGAATCTCTGCTGCCTGAACCGGTGCTGCCGGGGCCGCCGGAACTGCTCCTACCACCTGAACGGTGGGTGTAACCACTTTTTTCTCTCTCTTTATGGTGATCTTTGTATCACCCTGTTCCAGTTCGAAACTTGTGAGGGCATTTTCCGAAACGGCCTTCATAAGTTCGATCATATCTTTGATCTCCATGGCGCAGCCTCCTTTATTCTTCAAATTTCTTCACCAGAAGGCTTGCGTTGTGGCCGCCGAATCCCAGCGAATTGCTGATGGCATAGCGCACATCCATGGCAACGCCTTCGCCCTTGGTATAGTCCAGATCGCATTCCGGGTCATCCACTGTAAGACCGGCTGTGGCATGCACATAGCCCTCTTCAATGGATTTGACACAGGTGATGAATTCCACGCCGCCGGCAGCTCCCAGAAGATGTCCCACCATGGACTTTGTGGAGTTGATCTTTACTTTATAGGCATGATCTCCCAGAGCCAGCTTGATGGCTTTGGTCTCAAACAGGTCATTGTGATGCGTGGCGGTTCCGTGTGCATTGATGTAATCGATCTGCTCCGGCTTCACGCCTGCCTCATTCATGGCATTCTCCATGGCTCTGGCAGCTCCGCTGCCGTCTTCCGCCGGGGACGTGATGTGGAATGCATCGGATGTGGCGCCGTATCCCACAAGTTCTGCGTAGATTTTCGCTCCTCTTGCCTTTGCATGTTCCAGAGATTCCAGAATCACAACGCCGGCTCCCTCTCCCATGACGAATCCGCTTCTTTCCTTATCAAACGGGATGGATGCCCTCTCCGGATCATCCGACGTGGAAAGCGCTGTCAGTCCGGTAAATCCCGCAACACCCACGGGAGTGATGCTGGCTTCCGCACCGCCTGCCACCATCACGTCTGCCTCACCGTGCTGGATGGATCTCATGGCTTCACCGATGGAATGGGTTCCCGTGGCACATGCGGTTACCACATTGATGCTTTTTCCCTTCAGACCGAACTGAATGGACACATTTCCTGCTGCCATGTTGCTGATCATCAGCGGAACCAGAAGCGGATTGATGCGTCCCGGTCCCTTTTCCAGCAGTTTCTTATATTCTCTTTCAATGGACTGAAGACTTCCGATCCCGGAGCTGACACAGACACCTACACGGTAAGGGTCTTCCTTTTCCATGTCGATGCCCGCATCTTTCAGGGCCTGGCTGGAAGCAGCCACCGCATACTGGGAGAACAGCTCCATGCGTCTTGCGGCTTTGGGATCCATATACTGCTTCGGGTCAAAATCCTTTACCTCTGCTGCCAGTTTTGCCTTATAATCCGTGGTGTCAAAATATGTGATGGGGCCGAATCCAAGTTTTTTGTTCTTAAGCCCGTTCCAGAATGATTCCACATCATTTCCAATGGGAGTAATGGCTCCCAGGCCGGTTACTACAACTCTGTTCATGTTCTATTCTCCTTGCTTTCAAAATGCGGCTTTCGCTTTTTACATTGCCATGCCGCCGTCCACGGAAATCACCTGTCCGGTGATATATGCTGCTTTGTCGGATGCCAGAAATGCCACGGTCTCTGCCACATCCTCTGTCTCTCCGAATCTCTTTAACGGAATCTGGTCTCCCATGGCCTTTTTCACGTCTTCCGGAAGCACATCCGTCATCTCTGTTCTGATGAATCCCGGTGCCACGGCATTGACCGTGATTCCGCGGCTTCCCAGTTCTCTGGCCACAGACTTGGTAAGTCCGATGACACCTGCCTTGGATGCACAGTAATTTGCCTGTCCGGCGTTGCCCATAACACCGGAAACAGAAGAAATATTGATAATCCGTCCGCCTTTCTGTTTCAGCATCTGGCGGGATACATGCTTCACGCAGTTGAATGCACCTTTCAGATTGGTATTCATCACCGCATCAAAATCCTCTTCTGACATTTTCATGATCAGATTATCCCGGGTAATTCCCGCGTTGTTCACCAGAATATCCAGACGGCCGTATTTTTTTATGATGCCGGAAATCAGTTCCTGGGCTTTGTCATATTCAGCCACATCGCACTGAATGGCTTCTGCCGTCCCTCCATTGTCCGTAATCTCTTTTACCACTTCTGCTGCTCTGGCCTCAGAGCCATTGTAATTGACAATCACGGAAGCTCCATAGCCTGCCAGCGTCAGGGCAATCTGCCGTCCGATTCCGCGGCTTGCTCCCGTAACCAGAGCGATCTTTCCACTCAGATCCATAGAATTCTCCTTATTTCAGTTTCTCCAGGTCTTCCAGTTTCTCTATATTAAGGACGGTTACGCCTCTGTCTATCTTCTTTATAAAGCCGGAAAGCGTCTTTCCCGGCCCGATCTCCACGAACCGGTCAACTCCGTCTGCCAGCATGGTCTCCACACTCTGCTGCCATCTGACGGAGGACGATACCTGTTTTTCCAGAAGCGGCTTCACATCTTCCGCGCGGGTCACATACTGCGCAGTCACATTTGCCACATAAGGAATCACAGGTTCTGAAATCTTTACATTCTGTAAAAATTCACCCAGCTTTTTTCCTGCTTCTTCCAGCAGATAGGAATGGAACGGTCCGCTGACATTCAGAGGAATGACCCTTTTGGCCCCTGCCTCTTTCAGTTTTTCCGCGGCCTCTTCCACCGCATCCTTCCTGCCGGAAATAACGATCTGTCCGGGGCAGTTATAATTTGCCACCTGGACACCTTCCAGTCTGTCCACCACTTCATTGATCTGTTCTGCAGTCATCCCCAGAACAGCACTCATGCCGCCCACTCCCACCGGAACGGCTTCCTGCATGAGAATTCCTCTTTTTCTTACTGTGAGGATCGCATCATCCGCGGACATGACGCCCGCTGCAACCAGCGCCGGATATTCTCCGAGACTTAAGCCTGCTGCCACATCCGGCCGGTATCCCTGTTCCTCCATGACCTGCATCATGGCCACACTGGTGGTCACCATGGCCGCCTGTGTGTACTCCGTGATATCCAGACGGTCATTCTTTTCAAAGCAAAGTTCGGGAACGGAGAAGCCCAGAAGTTCCGTTGCCCTGTCAAATACTTTCTTTGCTGTTTCAGAGTTTTCATAAAAATCCTGACCCATGCCGCAGTACTGCGCGCCCTGTCCCGGAAAAATAAACGCTGTCTTGCCCATATCTTACCTCTTTGATCTTTTATGCTTTCTGATCACACTTCTGTTACGGCCGGACATATCCGCCCGGACCGAACCGTTTTCCCTTACGTACCGGTTCAAATCCGGTCCTTTCCTGTCTACCGGTTCAGAAGTCTTTCTGCATCTGCCATGATTTCGTCCACGATTTCCCTGCAGGACTGTTTTTTCTTTACCATTCCCGCAATCTGGCCGGCCATGACGGTACCGTTGTCCACATCGCCTTCCATCACCGCTTTTCTCAGAGTTCCCAGAGTCAGATACTCCAGTTCCTCAAAGCTCTTTCCTTCTGCCTCCAGACGGTTATATTCCCTGGTCATCTGGTTTCTCAGACAGCGGACAGGATGTCCGTGACTTCTTCCGGTAACGGCAGAGTCGATGTCCTTTGCCTTGATGATCCGCTGTTTGTAATTTTCATGTACAATGGACTCATCCGCCACCACAAATCTGGTTCCCATCTGAACAGCCTCTGCTCCCAGCATGAATGCCGCCGCCATTCCTCTGCCGTCGGCAATTCCTCCGGCAGCAATAACCGGAATGGATACCGCGTCCACAACCTGCGGCACCAGTGTCATGGTGGTAGCTTCACCGATATGTCCGCCGGATTCCGTTCCTTCCGCCACTACCGCATCGGCGCCGCCCCGTTCCATCAGTCTTGCAAGAGCAACGGACGCCACTACCGGAATCACGATAATTCCCGCGTCTTTCCACATCTTCATGTATTTGCCCGGGTTTCCGGCTCCGGTGGTTACAACCTTAACGCCTTCTTCCACAACCACTCTGGCCACATCGTCCGCATAAGGGCTCATCAGCATGACATTGACGCCCACAGGCTTCTTTGTCAGTTCTTTTGCCTTGCGGATCTCATCTCTGACCACTTCCCCCGGCGCATTGGCACCGCCGATCAGACCCAGTCCGCCTGCTTCGGATACAGCCGCTGCCAGATTATGTTCAGCCACCCAGGCCATGCCGCCCTGGATAATGGGATATTCGATTCCCAACATTTCTGTAATTCTGGTTTTCATGTCCACGACTCACCTTTCCAGTATTTTTGCGCAAATTTTAAAGGGAGGGCGGGAATCCGCCCTCTTATCCTTTTCTTATGCAGTTTTCTGACTTCCGGAGTCTTCTGATTACTCCTCTACGCCTTTGTCCTTCAGATATTTCATAACATCGCCTACAGTTGCCAGCTGCTGAAGATCCTCTGCCGGAATCTCTACGGAATACTCATCTTCCAGAGCCATGACAAGTTCAAATAAATCCAGGGAATCTGCTCCCAGGTCATCCTTGAAGGAAGATGCCTCTGTAATGGTTGCCGCGTCTACGCTCAGCTGGTCTGCGATTAATTCTTTCATTTTTTCTAACATGGTTCTAATCTCCTTTTCTTTCCTGTTTGATCTCTATTTCATTTCTGCCTGAAGTGCCGGCCCGCCGTGTAAAATGCAGGACGGAAATCCTTCATGCCCGTCTGGCATGATCTTGCGCCTACCACTCCAGAAGAACTGCGCCCCAGGTCATTCCTGCCCCGAAACCGGACATAATGATCTTGTCACCGCGTTTCAGCATGTTCTGTTCCAGCATTTCATTCAGAAGAAGCGGAATCGATGCGGTAGAAGTATTGCCATACCTGCTGATGCTCATGGGAAATTTTTCCATGGGCTGTTTCAGTCTTTTTGCCACAGCTTCCACAATTCTCTCGTTGGCCTGGTGAAGAACAAAATACCGGATCTCATCTTTGGATATTCCGGTTTTGTCCAGAAGCACTTCTATGCTTTCCGGCACTTTTTTTACTGCAAAACGGAAAACCTCCTGACCGTCCATGGTCATGAAACCCAGCTCCGGTTTTGTACCTGTAAGGAAATTTCCCAGGCTTCTGGACCTGCAGGCCAGCGCCTCTCCCTTGGTTCCGTCAGACCCCATGGTCATATCAATGATCCCGGTCTCCTCAGCCTTCAGAACAGCTGCTCCGGCTCCGTCTCCGAATAAAACACAGGTACTTCTGTCGCTCCAGTCCGTCACCTTGCTGAGGGTTTCTGCGCCGATGATCAGCGCAGTCCTGTAAACTCCTGACTGGAAAAATCCCTGAACGATCTCCATGGCAAAAATAAATCCGGCGCATGCGGCCGAAATATCAAACGCCACTGCATGGACTGCACCGATGGCCGCCTGAACTTCGCAGGCACCGCTGGGATAGTTGTAATCCGGAGAGGAAGTCCCCAGAATAATGATGTCCACCTCTTCGGCAGACACTCCCGCTGCCTCAAGAGCCCGCCTGGCCGCCTGGGCCGCCAGTTCAGATGTACCCTCTTTTGTGGAAATCCTCCGCTCCCGGATTCCTGTCCGGCTCCGGATCCACTCGTCGCTGGTATCCACGATCTTTGCCAGATCGTCATTTGTAATAATATTTTCCGGTACACAGGTACCAATTCCTGCAATTCTGGCTGTCATACTCATTCCTTATGATTCTGTTTTCTTTTCAGTGCCCCTGAAATACTTTGAATATCAAAGTAATTATCAATATGGTAATTCCTGCCGCATGATTTGTCAAGATATTTTTTGCTTCTTCCATCGACAAATTCCCTTATTTTCTGCCTGTTCACGGGATTCTGTCCATCGCAGCGCCCCCTCCTTTCCCGGACCGGTTCCACAGACTCTCCAGGATACGGTACCTTCCGTTCCGTATCATTCCCTGTTTCCTCATCACTGGACTGGTCAATAAATCTAAAATTGGCTATTTTAATCATGCCATACATGGCCTATGATAGGGAAAAACAGATCCGGCCCTGGACCGGCACGCAAGGAGGACTGCTTCATGGACGAATTCAGACGCCACAGAAAAATTGATGCCCATACCCATATCGGCTCATTCGGAAGTCCGTTCAACATTAATTTTGATACCGGCCGTCTTCTGGAACAGATGGATACCTATCAGATTGAAAAGACCATTCTCTGTTCTTCAGACTGCCATGGAAACGAGGAAACGGCTGCTGCTTTCCGCCGGTATCCGGACAGAATCATCCCCCTGATGTGGATCAACTGCTCCGAAGGAACACCGGCCTATGACGAGCTGGAACACTATCTCCGCGATGAACAGTTTGCCGGCGCCAAGCTGCAGACCCTGTTTGACGGATATACCGCCGATGCTCCCTGTATCGATCCGGCTGCAGAGATCTGTGAGCAGTATGAAAAGCCCATGTTCATCCATTCCGGCCATCCCCCGTTTTCCCTTCCCTGGCAGATCGGGCTGCTGGCCGAACGCCACCCACGGCTCTCCATTGTAATGATCCATATGGGGCATGCCCACGGGGTCTATGTGGACGCGGCCATTGCCATGGCCAGAAAATACAGCAACATCTGGCTGGAAACTTCCGGTACATCCATGAGCTGCCAGATCCGGAACGCCTACGAAACCGTGGGCCATGAACGGGTCATGTTCGGCATCGATTCCCCGTTCCACCACCCCACCGTGGAAATTCAGAAAATCCTGGCCAGCGGTGTGGATGAAAAAGGACTTGAAAATATCTTCTTCAACAATGCGGCAAAATTCATGAAACTGTAATTTCCGGCCCGGATCCGCAGCCGGAGACATCCGGCTCCGGTCCATGACGCGTTCTCACGATGCGGGTCCGGAATCTGTCTGACTGCTTTTGAAAGGACTGACCCACAATGAAACATACCGACTACGAAACATCATACTCTCCAAAAGACCTGGCTCTCACGGGAATCATGACTGCTCTGGTCTTTACCGGCACCTTTTTCCTTAAAATCCCGTCTCCCTTTGGCTATACACATCTGGGAGACTGCATGATCATTCTGTCTGTGCGTCTTCTCGGTACCCGGCGCGGGGCACTGGCCGGTGCCATTGGGGCCGGACTGGCAGATTTTCTGGGCGGATATGCCATATGGATTCTTCCCACCATAATCCTGAAAATGCTCTGGGCACTGATCATCGGCCTTTTTTCGGACAGGCTTCTTCCCGGATGCCGCTGCGGCTGGCTGCCGGGTGCCATTGTCGGAGGAATTGTCCATGTGACCGGTTACTTTCTGGTAAACATTCCTCTGTACGGTACAGCCGCTGCCTTTGCAGAACTTCCGGGCCTTACGGCTCAGACCGGCACCGGCATTGTTCTGGGCGCCATTCTGTACCATGCCCTTTCCCGCTCTCAGGTTATCCGCAGGCTGAAGGCATAAAAATCCGTTCCGGCAGCTGCTCTTCATATTTCCGGGCATCCTGCTCCCCTTTATGTCTGCTTTCCTCCATATTCCTTCTCTTTTGCACGGATTTTATTTGAAAAAGCTTCAGGGACCATGATATAATTTTCATAACTGATCACTTCACTGACCCGTATACTCACCATGGAGGCAGCACATATGGAACGGGATATTGATTATGTTATCGCGGTAGCAGAATGCAGAAGCATCTCAAAGGCGGCAGAAGTACTTTATATCAGCCAGCCTTCCCTCAGCAGATATCTGTCCAATCTGGAACAGGAACTGGGGGTCAGCCTGTTTGTCCGGACTCTCAACGGAACGGAACTTACGGAAGCCGGGAAAATCTATGTGAAATATGCAAAAGAAATACGGCTTTTAAGAAGCACCATGGAATCAAAAATCCGTGATTTCAAAAGAACCGGCGAGAAAAAGATCCGGATCGGGATGACCCTGAATGCAGCGTCCCTTTCCGCATTCAACGTGGTGGAGGCCATAAACAGAAAATATCCCGACTGCCGGGTGGAAATTTTCAATATTTTATCCAAGGATGTCTGTTCCGAACTGAAAAAGGGAACCTATAACTTTGCTGTGGGCCCCAATGTGGCTGTGACAAAGGATTTTACCTATGAAATCCTGTACAACGATCCCTATATTTTGCTGGTTCCCGTCCGTTATGACCTCACTCCTTACGTGGAATACCGTCCAGGCCTGAAGTTTCCGTATCTGGACCTGCGCAGACTCCCTCCTCTCGATTACATTCTTCAGGAAAATACCACGTTTGTGCGGAAAAGTTTTGACCGGATCTGCAGAAACCTCAGACTTTCCATCACGCCCCGGATGCTTGTGACCAGCAGCACCCTGGCAATCCAGGCCGCGGAAAACGGCATCGGATGCTGTATTGCAGTGGTGGGACATCTGGCATACCTGAACCAGCCGGAACGGCTTAATTTCTATCAGATCAGCGATACGGACCATTCCTCCGCCGGAGTGATCCATCTGCGCAGCCGGATGCTTTCCGAAGAGGAAGTCTATTGTATTTCCTGTATCAAAAAGGCGCTGGTGGCCGGAGAAAATGAAATACTCCGCCGCCTGGATGCCGCGGGAAAACTGATTCATACCGAACCATCTGCCGGGATATAGCTTTATGCTATATCCCCATTTTATTTAGGCATTGGAAAAACTTCCGGAATCCTTCTATACTGAATTCAGTTGATCATGTGCCGGCCGGCATAAATCCGCTCGAATATGTACAGGAGGTTTCATCTATGAATATGACATTGTTTTGGGCATTTGTCTGCCTGGTAATTTTTGTTGTTGTTCTTGCGCATCCAAAACTGCCGAACTGGATGTCCTTCCCGTGTCTGGCCCCGGTGGCTCTTCTGGCCGGCGTCATGGGTGCATCCGATATCTATGCCGTTCTGAACAGCTCCAGCCTGCATCTGATGATCATTATCTGCATGTTTTCCGGAATGATCGCTGCCACAGGCCTGGATATTGTCATCGGCGATTTCGTGGACCGGTTTACCAGTTCTCAGACCGGTGCCAAAAAGGAAATGATGATCATGGCCATTATCTTTCTTATTTCCGGTCTGATCTCCACTGTTCTCCAGAACAGCTATGTGGCTCTTGCCCTTCTTCCCGTTCTCAAGAGTATTGCTCGTAAAAACCGCATCAGCCTTTCCAAGCTGGTTCTTTTCGTCATTTATGCCACGACTCTGGGAGGAGCTGTAACCCTGATCGGCACTCCCACCAACGTATATGCCAACTCCGCGCTTGAAGAAGCAGGCCTTGACCTGTTCGGAATGCTGGATTTCGCATGGGTTGCTGTTCCGATCTTCATCCTGGGAGGAATCTACATGGTAGTCATGAACCGCTGGTGTGCTTCTTATGATGACTTTGGTGAAGAAGTTGTGGAAAAACAGCTGACCCAGTCTCAGAAAAACAAGCAGAAGGTTGTGGGTATTGCTTTTGTGATTTTCCTGGCAGCTCTGGTCCTCAAGTCTCTGAGCATCATCTCACTGGATCCCAACTTTGTAGGATATGCCATGATTGCCATTGCAATCCTCACCACCGTGGTTTCTCCCAAGGAAGCCTTAAGCTCTCTTGATGCTGCCATGATCATTTTCTGCGCCGGCATTAACCTGATGATTGCCATCATGAACCAGAGCGGGCTCGGAGATGTGTTCGGAAACACGATCATCGCCATCATCGGAGAATCCAAAAACCTGTATCTGATTACCGCCGTATTATGTATCGGTGCATCCATTGCAACACAGTTCATGAACAATATGGCCTGCGCCGGTATGCTGGCTCCGGTGGGAATTTCCATTGCAAATTCTCTCGGTGCCAATCCTCAGGCCATTGTCCTGGCCATTGCCATCGGAGCCGGCTGTTCCTACCTGACTCCCATTGCATCGGGAACCAACCAGACCATGCTTATTTTCACAAAACTGAAGTTCCAGGATTTTGCGAAATTCGGATGGCCGCTGCTGATCATTTCCTGGATCTGCTGCGTACTCATTCTTCCCCAGGTATTCCCGTTTTTCTAAGGAGATCTTTTTATGACAACTGAACTTGAACGCTCAACTCCTTCCAAGGAAGGAATCAACCCTGAATTCATCATCAACTTTCTCAATGCCTGTGAGAAGGAAGAATCAGAAATTCACGGAATTATGATTGCAAGGCATAACAAGGTGATTTTTGAAGCCTATCAGTCACCCTATGCCGCAGATATTCCGCATATCATGCATTCCTTTACCAAAACTCTCACCAACACAGCTGCTGCCCTGGCTTACGAAGACGGTCTGCTCCGCCTGGACGACCCGCTGCTTAAATTCTTTCCGGAGTATGAAAAGGATGCCAACGAATATCTGAAAGCCTGCACCATATATAATCTCATCACCATGAGAAACGGCCAGCAGAGAAGCATCGGCGGCAATGAATGGAGACCTCTTAAGACCAGCTGGAAAGATGCATATTTTCAGGTTCCTTTTGATAAAGAACCAGGAAAAACATATATGTATTCCAGTGGAAACAGCTACATACTTTCCTGGATCGTACAGAAACTGGAAGGAAAAACCTGCCGCGAACTGGTGCAGGAACGGGTCGGGAAAAAAATCGGGCTCACGGATTTTCCCTGGATGCTGAGTCCGGAAGGTGTCTGCTCCGGCGGCAACGGCGTTTCTCTTACCACCGAAGACATGCTGCGGATCGGCCTGCTCTACCTCAATAAAGGAAAATGGAACGGAGAACAGCTGATTCCTGAGGAATGGATTGACTATGCCATGGGCTACAAAGATCCTCTGGAACCCGTGGACGGCTTTCAGTATAACTTTCACTGGGATCATTTCCAGGACATCTGGGCTGCCCGGGGAATGTTCGGACAGACCTGCGGACAGGTGCCCTCACTGGACATGGTATTTGCCATCACAGCTGCGGATTCCCGCTATACGGCCATGAAACTGTTCCAGCGTGAGATCATTGATCCCATCAGAGCAGGAGCAGGAACGACTCCGGACGGCGTCTCCGGTTCAGTCCGGGAAAACAGTGAGCACTTTGAAGAAGTTCTCCGTCAGAAGGGGCTCCGGATGACCCTGGAAGGGAAGTATTCTTCTGTACGGTCCCATTTCATGCCGGAAAAAAATGATTATGTCTTTCTTCCGGAAGAAAACAAAGATCATGTCAGAAAAGTAGAATTTCACTTCCACCCGGACCAGTCCTTCACCTATGTGATGGAAGACCACAGAGGCCGCCATCAGGTAACCGCGGGCCTGGACCGGTGGATCTCCGGAGCAACCACCATGACCGGCGCATATCTTCACCACCAGTACGAACCGGATCTTTCCAGAATTTCTGCCATTGCTTACTGGTCTGATGAAAGCACATTGCAGATGGAATGGAGATTTCCGGAAATGGCGTTCTGCGATCAGGTTTCCATTACCTGGAACGGAGAGACGGTTCTCGTAAACCGCAGGGTCAACATGAATTCTCAGGATCTGGAACGCCCGACTCTTATCCTGAAACCGATATAAAAACGATCCGGCTGCCGCCGGACCGATACAGCAATGCCGGAGGCGTTTTTTAGCCTCCGGCATTTTATGGTGTTTTTCTCATTCTCCTATACAAGACAGCGAAATCCCTGCATCAGGAATCCCACCGCAAACATTGCTGCTTTCTTCCATACCGGTATTTCCCCGACAGTCAGATGATCCGGTATTTCATATGTATCCGGCCCGGTCACCTTCCTGCTGTCTGCCTGCATATATTCCATATATCCCGCCAGTTCTTCCGCTATTTCCCTGCTGTGGATGGCAACCATCAGTTCCGTGTCCACATAGGTACTTCTGAGATCCATATTATAGGAGCCGATCACAGCCATATCGTGATCTACCACCATGGATTTTCCATGACTGGACTGTCCTCCGTCATATTCATAAACGGTGATCCCCGTTTTCAGGATTTCACCTTTCCGGAACAGATAATCACTGGATGCCATGAAATTATCTCCGTTTTCCACGGAATTGATCAGTACTCTGGTGTCCGGCACCTGGTCTGCCAGATAATCCAGCTGATCCAGCATATAGGAATTGCATACCAAATATGGAGTCTGAATCAGGACACGGGACTCTGCCTGTTCTGCCAGTTCCATCATCTGACAGAATACCTCCGGCTCCTTTCCGTAAATATGAGTCGGATTGCTGATAAGGGTCACCTTACTGGTTTCTTTTGTTGCGTTTTCATAATCAAAGGATTCTGCCTTCAGAAGATCCGGACGTTCCGCCTCAAGCCGTTCATATCTTTCCTCAAGACTGTCTATTTCCCGCCGCACCCCATTCCGTTCCCTCAGGGATTCGTCCTCATGAAAAAATGTGCACTCATCCTTTTTCCACATTTCCTCAAAATATGTTTCAACCTGGAACAGAGAACTGTCCCTGCTTTCTGTCCCATGTCTGGTATTGTAAATCAGAACTTCCCTGTCGCAGCTTCTGTGCTCCGTGGGATACTCGCCTATAAAATAATCAAACTGGTTGCGCCCTCCCAGAATATAAGCAAGATCATCCACAATAATATATTTGTCGTGCATCCGTCCCTGTGTTTTCCATGGAATCAGAGGATTCAGCCGGTTATACAGTTTGATTTCCACGTTGGGATGAGAAGAAACCGCGTAAAAAAGATCCCGGTTTTCCATCCGGACGAAACCGCTGATGCCATCCACCAGAATCCGGACCTGCACACCTTCTTCTGCCTTTTTACAGAGCACCGCAAGAACATCTCTGGTGCTTTCTCCGTCCCTCATGTCAAAAGTGGACATGACAATTCTGTCTTCCGCCTGGGAAAACAGCCGCATCCTTTCTTCCCAGGCGCTCAGATTGGTTTCCATGATCATGGCCCGGTCAGGCCCAGCTCCCTCTCCGTAAAACTCTTTTTCCTGCATGGCTTTTGCTGTCTGCTCCGTAATCTCCTGATAACTCAGAAACGGCGCAGACGCCCCTGCCAGGTAAAGAAATACCGCTGCAAAAACAGCTGCCAGCCCTGCCGCCCATTTTTTTCCTTGGAATTTCGTTTTATTTTCCTCCTGGATTCATCAGAGACTGGTATACATCTCTTTTGCTGATGCCCCGGTCCTTTGCCACCAGTTTCATGGCCTCTTTTCTGTCGATTCCCCGGGACAGATACTGCTCCATGTGCTCTTCCAGAGGCATGGAAGCCCATGCCTGTTCCGCTTCCTTCTGAATCTGGGCAGGATCCTTTCCCTCAAGGACCAGCACGCATTCTCCCCTCGGCTCCTCTGTTTCATAAAAAGCCAGAGCACCTGAAATTGTGGTCCGGAACACCGTCTCATGCTTTTTGGTAAGTTCCCTGCATACAGACACATTCCTGTCTCCCAGAGCATCCTGAAGTTCTCCCAGCGTTCTCACCAGACGGTGCGGTGCCTCATACAGGATAATCGTTCTGGTCTCATGTTTCAGTTCTTCCAGAATTCTTGCCCTTTCTTTTTTATCCGGCGGAAGAAAAGCCTCAAATGCAAATCTTCTGGTGGCCATTCCCGATATGGTCAGTGCTGTGATGCAGGCAGCCGGCCCGGGCAGTGATGTCAGTTCAATTCCCGCTTCCCAGCACTGCTTCACCAGTTCCTCCCCCGGATCCGAAATTCCAGGTGTTCCCGCATCGGTAATCAGGGCCACATTGAGCCCTTCTTTCATCTTTTCCACCAGATAACGGGCCTTTTCTATTTTATTGAACTCATGGTAGCTGGTCATGGGCGTTCCGATCCCGAAATGATTCAGAAGTTTGATGCTGTGCCTCGTATCTTCTGCAGCAATCAGGTCCACTTCCTTCAGGGTGTTCAGAACCCGCAGCGTGATGTCCTCCAGATTTCCGATGGGCGTCGCGCATAAATACAGTTTTCCCTGCATCTTTCTTCTCCCTTCTCCGGCAGACAGCTTCAATAGCCGTAAATATCATAGATTTCGTCAGAATAAACCCCCGGTTCCTGATATACAATCACCGGTGCCTCCACCTTCATCCAGGCTCCTCCGCCCCGGACTGCTTCAATCAGCACCATATTGGCTTCCCTGTCCCGGAACGGATGCACCATTTTCATGCGTTTTGGTTCCAGCTTATGCCGTGCCATGGTCCCCAGGATCTCAATGAGTCTGTGGGGTCTGTGAACCATATACATTCTCCCCCCTGGTTTCAGTACCCGTGCCCCTTCCCGTACCACATCCTCCAGGGTACAGAGAACCTCATGGCGGGAAATGGCTTTCACCTCGGCCGGATTTTTAAGTCCATGAGTATCATTCATATACGGCGGATTTGTTGTCACCACGTCAAAGGAAGCCGCTCCGAAAATCCGGCTGGCTTCCTTAATATCTCCGTTCACAATATCGATTTTACCTTCAAGACCGTTCAGAGCCACACTGCGGCCCGCCATTTCGGCGATCTCTTTCTGGATCTCCAGGCCGGTGAAATGCTCTCCTTCTGTTTTGGCGGAAAGAAGAAGAGGAATGATTCCTGTTCCCGTTCCCAGATCCAGCACATGCTCTCCGGACCTGACGGATGCAAACCCTGAAAGAAGCACCGCATCCATTCCGAAACAGAATCCATCTGTTTTCTGAATGATCTTAAGGCCGTTCCTCTGCAGATCATCAATTCTCTCATGTTCTCTGAGATCAGTCGTCATTGAGTTTCGATTTCCCTTCTTTTTTCTCCAGCGCCTCCAGCTGCTTCAGCTCGGCGTCATTGACATTGGACTTTTCTTTCTTTCTCTTGGGACGGAATCTCAGCTGATCTACTCTGTAGTCACGGATTTCCTTTTCATCTCCGTTCACGGTAACCACGACCTTTACCAGCTGCCGCAGGATGCTGACACTGTGAACTTCTCCCCTGAGCCCGTCATCTGTAGTCACATAATCGCCGATGTTGGGAAGTCTGCCGTTCAGCTCCTCATAAGTCTCCTCTTCATACTTCAGGCAGCACATCAGGCGGCCGCAGACACCGGAAATCTTGGTGGGATTCAGAGACAGGTTCTGCTCCTTGGCCATTTTAATGGACACAGGGATAAATTCTGACAGATAGGAAGCACAGCAGAGAGGCCGGCCGCAGATTCCGATTCCGCCGACAATCTTTGTTTCATCCCGGACACCGATCTGACGGAGTTCAATTCTGGTCTTAAATACAGAGGCCAGGTCCTTTACCAGCTCCCGGAAGTCAATTCTGCCGTCAGCGGTAAAATAGAACAGCACCTTATTGTTGTCAAAGGTATATTCGGCATCAATGAGCTTCATCTCGAGGCCGTGTTTTTTTATTTTCTCCAGACAGATCTTAAATGCTTCTTTTTCCTTCTGGCGGTTTTTCTGCTCCACAGCCTCATCTTCGGCCGTAGCCATGCGGATCACCGGTTTCAGCGGCTGTACCACCTTTTTATCATCCACTTCATGGGTTCCCAGAACCACATATCCATATTCGATTCCCCGGGCAGTTTCCACGATCACATGCTGTCCTGTCTGGATGACCTGATCGCCCGGGCTGAAATAATAGACCTTTCCGGCTTTCCGGAAACGGACTCCGATTACTTTTGTCATTCCTTTTTATCTCCTTACGAAGGGTTTTTCATGGTCAGGAACAGAAGTTCCATCACCAGTTCCATATTCACATTGGCTTCCAGCCGTCCCTTTGCCTTGTCTATGGCCTTCAGGATTTCTTCCAGTCCGGCGTAGTCAATTTTCTGTCCCAGGGCATTGATCAGCGTATATTCATCCTTGAATATCAGAAGATTCATATCCTTGGTCACTTTATACATCAGTACATCTCTGTACCAGAGCAGCATCAGGTCCAGAACCTCATTGAGGTCATATTTTTCATTTTTCATTTCCATAATGCATTCCAGCAGCATGGAAACATCCATACTGTCCACATTCTTGATCAGATTGAGGACTTTCTGATAAAGCTGCTGAAATTCTTCGGAAGATGCCAGATGAATGGCCTTCCCGAGGTTTCCCCGCGCAAATGCGGCGCAGAGTTCCGCTTCCCGTTCTGCCACGCCAAGATGCTCGGCCAGATAACTTTTAATGGTGAAATCCTGAAGCGGCTTCAGTTTCAACTGCACGCATCTGGAGAGAATTGTGGGAAGGAACATTTCCTGATTGGTGGTAATGAGAATGATAACCGCATAGGACGGCGGTTCCTCTATGGTCTTCAGCAGGGCATTCTGAGCCTGCACCGTCATTTTTTCAGCCTCATCCACAATATAAATCTTATAATAACTGCTGAAAGGACGGATCATGATGGTATCATTGATCTGTTCCCGTATATCATCCACTCCGATGCTTCCGGGCTTTTCATGGGTGACATAAATCAGATCCGGATGACTTCCGGCCAGCACCTGCTTACAGGAATGGCATACCATACATGGGTCGCTCTTCCCCTTTTCACAGAGAAGAGTCATGGCAAATGCATTGGCTATGGACTTTCTCCCCATTCCGGCTTCTCCCGTCAGAATATATGCATGAGAAACCTTATGAGTTTCTATGGCCTTCTTAAAGTGTTCTTTAACCATATCATTGCCCAGAATATCCTTAAATCCCATGGCTTTGCACTCCATCATCGCCATCCCTCCATTCTTGTCAATTATAACACAGATTTACAGGAAACAAAAGTTTTATTCTGCCTTCCGGCCGCCGTCCGGAACCGCCCTACTTAGGGCTTCCGCTGCCGTTTTATGCCTTGTCCACCGCCTCACACAGCTCCCTGAGACATTCTTCCAGATCAATATTCAGAAACCTTCTGGTAATATGGAGCCTTTCCAGTTTTTCCCCGGAAAAATCTTCTTCATCTGCCAGATATCTCCGGCAAAGTTCCCTGTAATTGGGGATCTTCTGGCTTTCCTCCCGTTCCAGGGCCCGGCGGATCCGGATTCCGTCCGGCACCTCTATATAAAGAGGGATCAGGTTTTCACGGCCAAAATACACCGCCATGTTCTCATAGGATTCCAGCGTGCCGATCATCAGATATCCTGCATCTCCCGCAAGACAGAACTGCCCGTCATCCGGGGTAAAATAGCTCCATGGCCCCATCACGGTCTGATATGTTCTTTTCTCGATAACCTTGCCGGCCGCCTCCATGCGTTCCAGTTCTTCACAGGTGGTGAAAAAATACTCCACTCCGTTTTTCTCACCCTGACGGATGGGCCTGGTGGTATACGGCACCACGGTCTTCAGTTCCGGTCTCAGTCTCAGAAGATTTTTATATATGGTATCTTTTCCCGTAGCGCTCTTTCCCATAAGATAAAAAATCCTGCCCATTGTCTGAATAACCGCCTTTCCCGTCTTTTGATATCACAGGTCATTGTACCATAAAGCATTCTTTTTCCGCAACCGTTAAAATCGTGGAGCAGGACCTGTCCGAAAGTCCCTGAACAGGAAGTCCTGCCTTCAGAAACTGCTGAATCATGAAAACCGCTTCTTCCCGGATCCGTTCTCCCGGCGCAAGAACCGGAATTCCCGGAGGATAAAGATACACAAATTCCGCAGAAACAGTTCCGGCCGCCTCTTTCATGTTCCTTCTTTCTGCCTGACTGTTCAGCGCCCGGTCAGGAGGCATGCAGACCTCTGCAGGCGGAATGTCCGTTTTTACTTTTTCCATCTCTTTCCCCTGCTCTCTTTCAAGGGCTTCATCTATCTCCTTCAGAGCCCCGATCAGTCTGCTGAATCCGATTTCCGTATCTGCCGGGGAAGTCATGGCCACCACATGCTCCGGAGCACACATCTCCATTTCCAGATGATACCGGCTCCGCAAAAGCTCTCCCAGTCTGTTTCCGTCCATATTCCCTGCTTTTTTTGTGGAAATAACAATTTTGGAAGGATCCCGGCTGAAGATGCCGTCCCCGCTCTCTTCAAACCCGTCCGGGACTTCAAGATTCCTGAGTTCCGCCGCAGACGTAAAAAAGTTTCTGAGCATGTTTCCATACTGCTCCATTTTTTTTCTTCCGCTGCCGTTCATATAAAAAATGCACTGCTCAATTCCCGCCATGAAAAGATAGGAGGGGCTGGAACTCTGAAAAATACCCAGGTATCGTTCCACCTTTTCCCTGTCAGCCAGTTTTCCTTTCAGATGCAGCAATGCAGTCTGAGTGAAACATGGAAGGGTTTTATGGAGGCTCTGTATCACCACGTCCGCCCCGCAGCTCAGGGCCGGCTCCGGAAAACCGCTCTGTTCTGCCGCAAATGAAAGATGAGCCCCATGGGCTTCATCCACAATCAGAGGAATCCCGTATCTGTGAGCAATCCCGGCAATGGCTCTGATATCGGAAACGATTCCTTCATACGTAGGAGATGTGACAAGAACTGCCCGGACAGAACGGTTATGGTCTTCTTTCAGACAGTTTTCCACATCTTCCGGTCTTATGCTGCCCGGATATCCACAATCCGGGGGCATCTGCGGATACAGAAATACCGGGGTCAGCCGGTTCAGAACAAGTCCGTTGTATACAGATTTGTGGCAGTTTCTTGCCATCAGGATTTTTCCGCCCGGAGGCACGGTCCCGCATACTGCACTCAGAATTCCGCAGGTGCTTCCGTTGACAAGATAGTATGTATGATCCGCCCCGTAAACGGCTGCTGCTTTTTCCATGGAGTGCTTCAGGATTCCCTCCGGATGATGAAGATTGTCAAAGCCGTCAATCTCCGTAATATCGATGGACCAGGGAGACGGAAATTCCCTTCCCTTCATCATATTTTTTCTTTTATGTCCGGGCATATGAAACGGATAATAGTCTGAGTTTCCATATTCTTCAAGCCGGTCCAGCAAATATTTTTCTTCCATATGTTGTTCTTTAGTACCTTTCTCCGGGCGCCGGTCCGGTCTGAAATTCAGATATCCGGGAAAAATCTGTATTTTCCATGATTCTGGGAAACAGGCTCCATAGTTTTTCCATATTCTCCTCTCCGGGTGAATAAACAGCCCGGCTTCCCAGAATAAAGCTGCTGCCGTCTGAAGCCACCTGAACCGTCACGGTCTCTCCGTCTTTCCGCGTCAGAGTCAGGATTCCTTCATACTGACTGTCCTCCATGCAAACAGCTTCCGAAGATCTCAGAACTTCCTCCAGCATCTTCAGACTTCCGGTATCCGTAAGCGTTTCTGTTTCTTCCCACTCTCTGGAAACAGCCCCTGCATCTTCTCCGTAGTCCTGCATGATCATCTTCATTTCCGCTTTTACAATATCATGAATCTCCTCCGGATCCACAATCCGGAACCGGCATCGCTCTTCTGCAATTTCCAGCGCAGGCTCCGTGATTCCTGCGTTATGGGTGCCGTCCTGTTCATAGGTGGCTTCACTGACAAAAAACTGAATTCCATAACTGCCGTAAACCAGAGGATCCACCGTTTTTTCTGATTCCAGAATCTCCTTTTCCTGTTCCGTACTCAGCGATACATATTCCGTGTATTTCCTTCCGTCTTCATAACGCTCCACACTCAGGTAGGCTCCCCCTGACGGCGGAGTAAATCTTACATCCCGGCTCAGAACATCTTCCAGATACCGGATCCCCTCCTGTCCCCGGCAGAACCGGTATATAAAAGTCTGCTGAATCTCTTCCGGTACTGCAGATTTTTCCGGCTGCAGGTAAAGAACCTGATTTCCGGTGCCCTGAATCAGGGAACTGATCTGCGTAAACAGGTATTTCTGGTCATATGTGCCGTTTTCCTCATCCCAGATTCCCGCTGCCAGATCATTATTCAGATCATATACCGTAAGTCCGGACAGGGGGCTTTCCTTCCCGTCTTTGAGTACTGCCAGTATATATCTGAAACCATCTTCCGTCTTTCTTCCTGTCAGTTCATAGGATTCCTCCAGTTCTCCGGCACATGCGGAAATTTCTTCCGGTTCCATCGGAATAAAATGCAGTTCCGGTTCCATCTCTTCCAGAAATGTACATATCTTTTCTGATGACAGGACACCGTTTTCCGTAAGATCCGGAAGACAGGATTCCTCCTGGTCCGCGGAAACAGAACCCTGGCTTTCCGCCCCCTGTTCATTTTCCCGGGTCTCCCCTGTTTCGTTTTTATTTTCACTGACCATACCGGCAGAACATCCTGCCAGAATCAGACAGAAAAAAAACAGAAACAAACATTTTTTCATGAAATCACCTTCCTCAGACACATTTTATCATCCGCAGATACTCCATACAAGGGAAGGCAGAAGATTTAATAAAAGCGTAAATGAATAGACAGATTTGTGTTCCGGTATGCAGAAAGCCGCAGACAGAGCAAAACGTTTCTGTCTGCGGCCTTCAGAATTTTCTTGATATCCGGGATCATAGGGGGTATTCCCGTACTTTATCCCCAGAGACTGTTTTCCCATGCAAATTTGATCACAGTCAGAATTACAATGATCAGCATCACCGGCTTGATGATTTTATCGCCCTTTTTAATTGCCAGATTAACTCCTACCAGATTGCCGAGAATTGCTGACAGAGCTGCCGGAACAGCAATCTCATAAGCCACATTTCCTGTTTTTACATAGCTCACAAGCGCCACTGCATTGGTCAGCACAATCAGAACCTTTCCGTTTCCGGATGCGACTCTGGAATCATAATGCATGATCATGGTAAAAGCAATGATGGCCACGGTTCCGACTCCGGGACCAAACAGGCTGTTGTAAAATCCCATGATCACGCCTACCACCAGTGCCTGAATCACGGTTCTGGAAGAAATCTCACTTTTCATAATTGCGTCTCTGGTTCCTGATTTTCTCAGCACCATAACGACAGCAATGGCAGGAAGTGCAATGGTAATGACTTTCTGGATGGTTTCCTCCGGGAGAAGGAAAATAATTTTCGTTCCGTAATATGCGCCGATCATGGCAGTAATTGCGGAAATCAGTGCAATTTTCAGATCCACCATATTATTGCGGAAATATTTTATGGCAGAAACCAGGTTTCCCAGACCTGCCTGCAGTTTGTTGCATCCGTATGCCGTTCTGATGGGCAGTCCGATCATCAGATAGGTAGGCAGTGCGATCAGTCCTCCTCCGCCTCCAATGGAATCAATAATCCCGGAAATGAAGAAAATGGGACAGATGATCAGCAAAATGGTTGTGTAACTCATACTTATTTCTCCCCTTCTGTATTCTGCTATTGAAGATAGCATATTTTTGTCATATAATCAAATTTATAAT
>CABSIM010000016.1 GCA_902477765.1 uncultured Clostridiaceae bacterium
TACACTCTTTCCCTACACGACGCTCTTCCGATCTCATGATGTCTCCCTCTGCGATTTCCATGCCGTCAATGGATGTGCTGCGGACTGCATAGGTAACCTGCAGAGTATGAACCCGCGCCATCTCCTCTTTCATGGTCTCCATGTTCTCTTCAGGAGACGCATCCGGAAGGAAATTGATCAGAGCCGCAATTCCCTGGGGAACTGTCCGGGACGGCACCACATAGACGGTTTTATCTTCCACCAGGCTTCTGGCCTGCTCTGCCGCAAGGATGATATTTTTGTTGTTGGGAAGAATATAAATCACGTCTGCATTGACCTGATCGATGGCATTCAGCATGTCTTCCGTACTGGGATTCATGGTCTGCCCGCCTTCAATCAGATAATCGGCTCCGATTCCGCGGAAGATCTCTCCCAGTCCTTCTCCCATGGAAACTGCAATGAAGCCGTATTCCTTTCTGGGTTCTTCCTTCTTTTCTTCCGGAACAGCAGCTGTTCCGGAAAGGTTCAGACGTTCATTGTGCTCTTCACGCATATTGTCCACTTTCATTCTGGAAAGGGAACCGTATGTCAGGGCTTTTTCAAATGCAAGACCCGGATGGTTGGTATGGACATGAACCTTCACCACGTCATCGTCCGAAACCACCACAATGGAATCCCCGATGGACTCCAGATAGGCCTTCAGCTTCATTTCCTCGGATTCTCCGAAAGGTTTTTCCGTATTGATGATGAATTCCGTGCAGTAGCCAAAACGGATATCGTCTGTTTCCAGTTCCGGGCGGACGGCCGCCGTTCTGCCTGAATCTTCTCTGGAAACTTCGGCATCAAAAGGAATTCCCCTTCCCAGAAGGCCATCCAGCGCGCCCTTCATCACCTGCATCAGGCCCTGTCCGCCGGAATCCACCACGCCTGCCTGTTTCAGCACCGGCAGCATCTCCGGTGTCTGGCTCAGCACATAATCTCCCTGATCAATGACTTTTTCCAGGAATTCAATGATATCATCCGTCTGGGCCGCAAGTTCCGTGGAACGCTCCGCCATTCCGCGGGCAACCGTCAGAATGGTTCCCTCCTTGGGCTTCATGACTGCCTTGTAGGCAGTTTCCATTCCTCTGTTAAATGCGTCGGCCAGCACTGTAACCGTAATGTCGTCTGTCTCAACAATCTCTTTTGCAAATCCTCTGAACAGCTGAGAGAGGATAACGCCGGAGTTGCCCCGGGCACCCCGGAGGGATCCGGAGGAAAGGGCTTTGGCAATGGCCTTCGTTGTCGGCTCTTCAAGTGCAGCCACTTCCTTTGCTGCTGCCATGATGGTCATTGTCATATTGGTACCCGTATCGCCGTCCGGCACCGGGAATACATTCAATTCATTAATCCATTCTTTTTTTGCCTCCAGATTTTTTGCAGCAGCCAGAACCGCTGCCTTCATCAGCGCGGCATCTATGGACTTTAATTCCATGAATTAGTTCCTCCTTAATCTATCACTCTCACGCCTTCGACGTAGATATTGATTTTCTCCACCGGCATTCCAGTAAATTCTTCCACCTTGTATTTCACATTTTCAATCAGGTTATCCGCTACCGTAGAGATGCTGACACCATACGACACAATGACATGAAAATCGATGCTGATGGCATTGTCATTGAGTGACACATTGATCCCATGAGTCAGGCTTTCTCTTTTGAGAAGCTTCACAAGTCCGTCCTTCATGCTGACAGCCGCCATACCCACAATTCCGAAGCACTCCACCGCCGTCGTACCTGCATAGAAGGCGATCACGTCGGTATCAATCTGAATCTGTCCCATTTTGTTATTGATGCATCCCTTCATACTTTTGCCTCCGTTTCCGCTGAGTTTGCGATGCCGCGTCCCGTTTCAACCGGCTTATCTGTTAAATAATATATCATATCCCCCTGCGCCTGTCCATTCAAATTCCGAGTTTTTTATGAGAAATTATGAGAATTTTTAAAAATCTGCTTGCAAAATTCCATTCAATCTGCTATCATACATTTGTTATGGATTTTTACTTAAGAGTCCAAAGAACTGTTAAGGAGGTGCGACCATGGCAAAATGCGCTATTTGTGAAAAAGCTGCTCACTTTGGTAATGGAGTAAGCCATTCCCATAGAAGATCCAACAGAATCTGGAACGCAAACGTGAAATCTGTAAAGGTTAAGGTTAACGGCGGAGCACGGAAAATGTACGTATGTACTGCCTGCTTAAGATCCGGTCTCGTTGAAAGAGCATAACTCCTCCGATACAGGTTTTCTGCAGCAAAAAACAAAAGGGTGTCTTTTCTGTTTCATACAGAAAGGATGCCCTTTTTTCATTCCGGATTTCATGACCGGCTCCTGTCCGGAACCGTCTGTATGCCTTTCTGACATTCCGGGATACTCCGGCACCCTGCTTCAGCAGCAGAACAGATTATATCCCAGAATCAGAAGTCCCACGGCAATCATCACCAGGAGAAATGATTTGGGGATGATCAGAACCCATGTCATACCGATCCCGACACAGAACAGCATAAGGCCGCACAGACGTCTCATACATTCCTCCCTGCAGGATTCTATGATACATCATATGCGGCCTTATGCCGATGCATTCGAAAATCTTATTTTTCTTCCTGACCCGCCAGATCTCTGGCAGTTTCTTCCGCTCTCTCCATGGCGTCGGGGGAAACATCCCGGCCTCCCACAAACCGGTCCACCAGATCCGGCACCATATCCAGGACTTTGGTCACTGCATCCTGATGTTTGATGTTGACCAGGCGCACTGCCCCGTTCTGAATCACCAGAACAGCGCTGGGACTCATCTTCGCGCTCATTCCGCCTCCGCCGTTGGTCTTGGAATTCTGGGCAAAGGATCCTGCAGCCATTCCACAGGTCACGTCCACCAGCGGAAGAATAATGGTATCATCCACCTTGACCGCCTCTCCCACCACAGTCTTCGTGGTCACAAAATGGTCCATGCCCTTGAACAGGGCCTCAACCGTTGAAGGGAACTGATTTTCAGCCATATATGATTCCTCCTTCTTAAGTTCTCCATTTTTTCATCAAAATACGGAAATTCTTATTGGCAAACACCCGCAGCACAATGCAGAGCAAAGTAAACAGACGGATATGTCCGCGAAACTCCGCCTCTCCCTGCAGAACCTTTTCATCAAACACAGGCTCCAGAGAAAGAGAGCTGCCGTAAAATCCGTAGAAAGGACTCACGGCACACAGGATTCTGCCCACCAGATACGGATCCTCCAGGCCAAACCGGACATGCCCCCGGATTCTGCGCGGAAACAGATGGCGGAATGCTTTTCCCGTCTGTCTCAGCAGCAGGCGGAATGTTTTCTGATTTTCCGGATCCTCCAGAAAATCCCTGACCTTCCTGTACTTTTTTCCCAGGATTTCTTTCTTCTTTTTTATTTCTGACACAGAATTCTGAAGCCGGCGGACGAACCCGCGGATTTTTTCTGCCAGCCGTTCTCTGCACAGCTTCCCGAGTTTTTTTACAAGACTGTCCTGCGAAGGTCTGTCTCCGCGCTCCTTCTCTTCTTCCGTCTCTTCCCGGGATTCCGGAATCCGTGCAGTCTCTTCCCGGGCAGCATGTCCCGGACCGGAGCGTTTTCCGGCAGTGTCCGGGATACGGTTCTCTTCCGGACGATCCGCTTTCGTGTACATGTCCGCAGGTTCCGGGGCCGATTCACGGGCCTTATCCTGTGTTTTTCCGGGATTTTTAGCGTCAGTGTCCGGTTTCCCGTGTTCCAGACCGGCCGCACGCACCATCCGTATTTCTCCGTCCCGGGCTGTCTCTGCGGCTTCCTCCGCCGGAAACAGCTGTCTGGAAAAAACATTGAACCAGAGAATCCGGAACGAGATCACGGCTTTCTTTTCATAGCTGAAATCCAGTCGGAATGCCCTGAAAAGCCAGGAGACGGCGGCATGCGCCTGTAATTCATCCTGCCTGCGGACCATTCCGCGATACCGCAGCGGCACCAGAAGCACCATTCCCAGGCAAAGCAGCAGAAATCCGAGGATCGTCAGAATAAGGATGCCCAGAATTTTCAGAATCAGCAATATAATATGGAGCATACACTCACTCCCTGAATAGATTTCCCTCCGTAAGAGCAGACAGATCAAATCCTCCTGTCTTACGATATAGATCCTGCAGAATCCTGCCTGCAAGCTCCGCGGCATCCTCAAAATCCGCGGCCACGCCGATGATCAGCAGATCCTGCTTTTGATAATAAGGCTGTGTCAGGGTATAGGCCGGATACATGTCCAGCAGATTCCCGCTGTTGGAAGGAGGCGTCAGAACGTAATATCCGGACGCCTTTCCATGCCGTATGGACTGTATGATGGAAAATCTGCGGTCCCTGGCTTTTTCACCCACATACAGCTTTTCGTACCATCGCATATTCTCGCCGCCTATCGGTAGTGTTTCAGAATGGAGCGCCTCAGAAGATCCAGCCCCCATACCGCAGACTGTTCGCGTATCTCACCCCGGGTTCCCCGGAAATGGCATTCTTCCACAGTCACTTCATCTTTCAGACAGCAGCCCACATAAACGAGACCCACCGGTTTTTCATCGGTGCCTCCGTCCGGCCCGGCAATCCCCGTAACCGCGATGCACGCATCCGCGTCTGCTTTCCGGACGCCTCCCTCCGCCATTTCCCTGGCGGTCTGTTCACTGACGGCACCGTATTTTTTCAGGGTGGACTTGGATACCCCCAGAAGCTTTCTCTTGGCCTTGTTGGAATATGTGATGAATCCTTCGTTGAAAACTTCGGATGCGCCGGGAATATTGACGATTCTGGAAGCCATCATTCCTCCCGTGCAGGACTCTGCCGTTGTCACAGTCAGTCCGTATCTGGACAGCAGCCTGACCGCCGCTTCTTCCATGGTTTCATTTTCCCTGGTGGAATAAATCATGTCCCCCAGCAGCCTTTTAATCTCTTTTCCCGTCGGCTTGATCTGCTGTTTTGCGGTTTCCTCATCCGTTTCCGGAGATTCCACCAGAATCTGAACTTCTCTGGACCTTCTGCGTACGGTTACGGCCGGGACACCGTCTCCGGACAAAAGTCCGCTGAGCCGTTCCTTGATTTCCGTCTCGCTTTTTCCGAAGACTTTATACATCTGTAGATATCCATGCTCTGTCTTTACCATTACATCTTACCTTCTTTCAGAACTCCGGCATTTTTCACAATATAGTCCACCAGGGAGATCACCGTCAGAGCCACTGCAATCCACACCACGGCAGTGGTGACCATGGAAAGCGCAGGGATGTTGAAAATCAGAAGCACCACAGCAATCATCTGGAATGTGGTCTTGAATTTTCCCCAGTAGCTGGCCGCAATCACGACCCCGTTATCGGAAGCCACCAGCCGGAAGCCGCTGATGATGAATTCACGGCTGATGATAATGATAACCACCCATGCCGGAAGCTGTCCCAGTTCGATCATGCAGATCAGAGCGGAACATACCAGCAGCTTGTCCGCCAGAGGATCCATGAATTTCCCGAAATTTGTCACCAGATTATATTTCCTTGCAATTTTTCCGTCCAGCATATCCGTAAGGCTGGCTATGATGAAAATCGCAGCCGCAATATACCGGTACACAGCATTGGTGCCTCCGTCCATCAGGAGAAACGCCACAAAAAACGGAATCATAATAACACGGAGAACCGTAAGTTTATTTGGTAAATTCATTTTCTACCTCCCCGATCAGATCATACTCCAGCGCGCCTGTCACCCGGACACGGACAAAATCACCGGACATCAGTTCCAGGTCCGTATTGACGAAAATCAGTCCGTCCACACCGGGACTGTCCATATAGGTTCTGCCCACATAGGCATTTTCGTCAGCAACTTTTCCCTCAATCATCACTTCCAGCACTCTGCCTTTCATCTGTTCTGACTTGTCAAAGGCAATGTCCTGCTGCAGTTCCATAATCTCCGCCCGCCGCTCTTCTTTTACGGAATCCGGCACCTGGTCCGGGAATCCGAAGGCCGGTGTATCCTCCTCCGGAGAATAGGCAAAAACGCCGAGGCGCTCGAACTCCATGTCATCCACAAACTCCATGAGGATTTCATGGTCTTCTTCCGTCTCTCCCGGGAAACCGGAGATCAGGGTTGTCCTGAGGGCAATGTCCGGAATTTCCTGTCTGAGCTCTGCAATCAGCTGGCGGATTTCCCCGTTGCTTGTTTTTCTTCCCATCCGTTTCAGGACTCTGTCGCTGGCATGCTGGATCGGAATATCCAGATAATGGCAGATTTTCTCTTCTGTACGCATTACCTGAATCAGTTCCTCCGTGATTTCCTCCGGATAGCAGTACTGAAGACGGATCCACTGGATACCGTCAACCGCAGCAAGCCGTTTCAGAAGCTCCGGCAGCATTTTCCGTCCGTACAGATCCTTTCCGTACAGGGTGGTTTCCTGTGCCACCAGAATCAGTTCCTTTACTCCCTTTTCCGCCAGTTCTTCCGCTTCCTTCACCAGCTGTTCCATGGGAACACTTCTGTATTTTCCTCTGAGATACGGGATAATGCAGTAGGTGCAGCGTTTGTCACATCCTTCTGCAATCTTCAGAAATGCATAATGGCCTCCGGTGGTCACCATACGCTCCGTGGCAGTGCCCACAGGATCGTCTATGCTCCGGAAAACAGCCGTATGATGTCCCTTCAGGGCTTCTTTCACGGCTTCTGCCACGGCTTCATAGGACGTGGTTCCCAGCACCGCATCCACCTCCGGAATTTCCGTGGTGATCTCTTCCTTGTAACGCTGCGCCAGGCAGCCGGTAACAATCAGTGCTTTCAGCCTTCCGTTTTCCTTCAGCCGGACCATCTCCAGGATGGTATTGACGCTTTCCTCTTTTGCATCTCCGATGAAGCAGCAGGTATTGATGACAATCACATCTGCCAGGGTTTCGTCATCCACGAAAGAATACCCTTCTTTTCCCAGAAGACTCAGCATTTTTTCCGTATCCACCAGGTTCTTGTCACATCCCAGTGATATGAAAAGCAAATTCATCAGGTCAGTCTCCTACTCTATGTTTTTGATTTGTATTTTTCATTTAAAAAAAGAGGAAACGGAGCCATAAGCCTTCATTTCCTCCCCTCCCAGCGTTATTCACTGATTTCGTTTTCCTCTTCAGCCTCTTCTTCGGCAGGTGTTTCATCGTTTACGATCTTCACCTTCTGCTGATAAAGTTCTTCCACAGCTACGGAAAGCGGTTTCTTTCCGGCAGCACCGGCCACCAGCGCATCGTCACCGTCGATCAGCTGTCTCGCACGTTTTGCGGCGGCAATCACAATGGAATAGCGGCTCTGAACCACCGGCTCCTCTCCCGGTTCCACAGAGCTGTTTACTGCATCAATCAGATCAGAATAAGACGGATGTAACATATGATATTGACTCCTTTCAGATTTACGGAAATTTCCCGCCGGCCTGATTACGGCCTTGGGCAAAGTTCGTTCAGTTCCTCTTTCATTCTGGCCACCAGTTCCCGGTTGCAGGAAATCCTGAGGTGCTGGGACCGGATGAGTCCGTGAAGTTCCTCCACGCATTCATCCACCCTGTCATTTACAAGAATATAGTCATAAGAATCCATGGTATCGGACTCTTCTCTTGCTCTCTCCAGACGTTTTTCAATGACTTCCGGGGTCTCCGTGCCCCTTCCCGTGAGACGGCTTTTCAGTTCCTTGGCGGTGGGCGGAACCACAAAAATCAGCAGTGCGTCAGGGAACATTTCCTTTACCCTCAGCGCGCCCTGGATTTCAATCTCCAGGATCACATCCTTGCCTTCCGCCAGTCTGGATTCCACGTAGGTCCTGGGCGTTCCGTAATAATGGTTCACATACCGGGCGTATTCGATCAGCTCATTGGCGGCGATCATTTCCTCAAAACGCTCTTCCGATACAAAGAAATATTCCCTTCCGTTTTCTTCCCCCGGTCTCGGTGACCTGGTGGTGGCTGAAACTGACAGGGCATAGTTATCATACTTTTCAAGCAGGGCCTTCATAATCGTTCCCTTGCCGGCACCGGAAAATCCCGATACCACAGCCAGAACTCCGTGCTGATTCATGTTTTCTCACTCCAGTTATTCAATATTCTGTATCTGTTCCCGGACCTTTTCGATCTCTGTTTTCAGAATAATCGCCTGATCCGAAATTTCCAGATCACTTGATTTGGAAAGAATGGTGTTGGATTCCCGGTTCATTTCCTGGGCAATGAAATCCAGCTTCCTTCCGACGCTTCCTCCTGCCTGAAGTTCCTTCTCCATGCCCTCGATATGGCTCCTGAGCCGCACCGTTTCCTCATCCACACAGATCTTGTCAGCAAAAATCGTTACTTCTGTCAGAATACGGGCTTCATCCACAGAAGCGCTCTGAAGCAGCTCCCGGATCTTGTCCGTCAGCTTCTGACGGTATTCTTCCACAACTTTCGGAGACCGTTCCTCAATGGATGCCACCAGTTCCAGCATATGATCCAGTTTGCCCAGAAGGTCCGTTCTGAGGTTTTCTCCTTCCAGCACACGTGCTTTCACAAAGCTTTCTGCGGCCTCCCTCAGCACTTTTTCCAGAAGAGCCCACATCTGTTCCTCATCCTCGGGTACCTGCTCCATGGTAAGCACTTCCGGATATCTGGACAGTTCCGACACTTTCACGTCATTTTCGATCCCGAACTGTTCCGCCATGCGGCCGAAGGTTTCCATATACTCCGCCGCCAGAGAGCTGTTGTATTTCAGGCATACCTTCTCTTCTGTATAATCTTCATACACAACAAATACGTCCACTTTTCCCCTCTGGATATAATCCTTCAGAAGTGTCCGCATTGCCGCTTCGAAATAATTGAATTTTTTCGGCATCTTGACTGCCAGGTCCAGATACCGGTGGTTGACTGCCTTGATCTCCACAGAGATTCTGCACTCATCTGTCACAACTTCACTGCGGCCGAAGCCGGTCATACTCTTTATCATCCTGAAGCTGCCTCACTTTCACATAGATATGCCTATTATACGTCAAATGGAAAATCTAGTCAACCAGAAACAGAAAAGACCGGCAGCATCTGCGGAAAGCCGCGGAAACTGCCGGCAGTTCTGCCGGATCTTCCGTAAAAACCGGATCATGCCGGTTTTTTCATCAGATCTCGTAATCTTTTATCTGACGCACCACGTCCAGAATCGTACCGTCTCTGCTCTCGATGATGCCCACAACGCGGTCTTCAAATTCCACATCGTCCGGTTCTCCCGCTATGGCATAAGCCTTGTCGCGGAGTTCTTCAATGGTACAGAACGGCAGATTTACTCCCTTCATACAATCGATCAGATCCTGCCTTCTTGGATTGATGGCAATTCCGTAGTCCGTGATCACCACGTCCACCGTTTCGCCGGGCGTTGTCACAGTGGTTACGCTGGTACGTACTGCCGGAATCCTGCCCTGAAGAATCGGAACAATGACGATGGTGCATTTGGCCCCGGCAGCCGTATCCGGATGACCGCCCTGAGCTCCCGTAATCACTCCGTCGGATCCCACCACCACGTTGCAGTTGAAGTTCACATCCACTTCCAGAGATGCCAGGATCACAAAATCCAGCCGGTTCACATAGGCACCTTTGTTCATGGGATTGGCATACTCTGACGCGGAAATCTCCACATGGTTTGGATTCTTCTTTATGGATTCGATGGCTCCCAGGTCAAAATCCTGCGTATCCACCAGCGTGCGGATCAGGCCTTTTTCCAGAAGCTCGCACATGGGGGTGGTGATTCCGCCGACACCGAATCCCATTTTGATTCCGCGCTCTTCCATGATCTTTCCCAGGGAGATGGTGGAGGCAATGGAGGCACCGCCGACGCCGGTCTGATAGGAAAATCCGTCTTTGAAATACGGAGTGTTGATCACAAATTCTGTACAGTAGTCTGCCATCATGATTTTTCTCACGTCCGTGGTGGGCTTTGCTGCTCCCGTGGCGATCTTTTCAGGATTTCCTATGGCGTCCACCACGCACACATAGTCCACATCGCACATGGAAATGCTGGCAGGCACATTGGGAAACGGTACCAGACAGTCCGTCACCGCCACCACATGATCCGCGTAACGGGCATCGGCCATGGCATAGGACAGAACGCCGCAGTCACTTTTTCCGCCGTTGGCCCTGCAGTTTCCATATTCGTCACAGGTGGGGGCTCCGATAAAGGCGATGTCAATATGAACTTCCCCGGTTTCAATGGCCCGGACCCGTCCGCCGTGGGAACGCATCACCGCCAGGTTTTTCAGCTTTCCTCCGGAAATGGCCTCACCGATTTTTCCGCGGACACCGGAGGACTGGATCCCCGTAATGGTGCCGTCTTCGATATAGGGTACAATGGCGTCATTGGCCTTTCCCAGGGAACTGGCGCAGATGGTGATATCTCTGATTCCCATGTTATGTACTTCTTCCATGACCATGTTCACCACATAATCTCCCTCCCGGAAATGGTGGTGGAACGACAGGGTCATGCCGTCCCGCAGACCGCACTTCAGAAGGGCCTCGTGAATGGAAGCCACCTGCTTGCTCCGTTTCGGGTCTGATACGGCTCTCACTCTGGGAGCCGCTTTCACATATTCATATCCATCCAGGGCAAACGCGCCCTGAAAAGCCATTTTTCCTGTCTCTTTGAGAATTTCTTCCGGGATTTCTCTTCCTGCTGCATTGATCATTTCCAATCCCCCTTTATGCCATATGCTGCGGTGCCGGATAAACGCCGGCAGCCCTGGCCATGTCCAGAGTCCTTCTGGCACCGTCATAGAATGCGATATCGATCATTTTTCCGTCCACGGTGAAAACACCGATGCCCTTCGCCTTTTTCTCATCGATTTCCCGGACTACTTTTTCCGCAAAAATGATTTCCTTTTCCGTGGGCGTGAAGACTTTATGTACAATGGCGATCTGGCGCGGATTGATCAGGGATTTTCCGTCAAATCCCATCATCCTGATCATCTCCGTTTCCCGTTCAAATCCTTCCATGTCGTCCAGGTTTGTAAATACCGTATCCCAGCACTGAACACCGGCGGCCCTGGCTGCAATGATCATATGCTGCCTGGCTCCCTGCAGTTCCACACCGGTACCGGTAATGCGGGTCTGAAGATCCTTGGTGTAATCACCGCCGGACAGGGCGATTCCGATGAGACGTTCGGAAGATTCCGAAACTTCCAGTGCATTCAGGACACCGCGGCAGGATTCCAGTGCTGCCATAAGAAGCGTACTGCCTTCCGGTCTTCCGAATTCCCGTTCTGCCGCCAGCACATGTTCCTCCACCAGTTTTACGTCTGCGGCGGTTTCCGTCTTGGCGATCCGGATCACATCGGCACCTCCGGCCACACATACCCGGATGTCTTCCTTCCAGTGAGGCGTATCCAGTCCGTTGATGCGGACCACACGTTCCACACCGTGATAATCAATCTCTTTCAGAGCATGATAAAGGGAAAAGCGCGCCGCATCTTTCTGGTTTTCGGCCACTGCGTCTTCCAGATCCAGCATGATGGAATCAGGCTTATAGATATAAGGGTCCTTGATGAGTCCCGGTTTCTGGCAGTTCAGGAACATCATGGAGCGTCTCAGTCTTTTCTTGTTGGGATGTCTCATCGTATTGCACCTCCCCACGGCAGATTTTCCGTTGCGCCGCAGGAGCGGTATACGGCGCATTCCACTCTGGCCTTGATGGTACAGTCCAGAGCGCCTTTGTCAATGACTGCTACCCTTGCATTTTTTACTTCCAGGCGGTCCAGCGTTTCCAGAATCACAGCTTTAATATGTCTTCCGTACTGTTTGATGACGCTGCTCTCCAGAAGAATCTCAATTCCGTTTTCCGCCGGTTCAATGGTCACCTGGGCATCGCTGGATTCCAGTGTGCCGGCCATGGCAGTTTTCATTACTTCCATGTTGTTCCTCCTTCCGCTGTTCAACATATGGATTTTCTCTGTTTTTACTATACCACCGCAGCGCAGGTTTCTCCAATACTTATCCGGCTATGAGATCCATAGGGAAATTCCTATAAATCTGTGCCGCATTCTCCCGAAACCGGTTCCCGGATTGAATTTCCGGCAATTTTATGCTAACATATGGCCAAATCCATCTTTCCGGAAGAAGGTTTCCATATGAACGAAAAGCATCTGCAGTATGTCCTGGCAGTCCTCAGCGAAGGCAGTATGACCGGGGCTGCAAAAAAACTCTATATTTCCCAGCCATCCCTGAGCCAGGCCATCAAGGCGGCCGAGACAGGCCTCGGCGCACCGATTTTTGACCGGACTGCCGATCCCATGACCCTGACGCCTGCCGGCCGCCTCTATGTGGAAGCGGCCAGGCAGATTTCCGCCATAAACAGGAATCTGGCCGGCCAGGTGGAAGAACTGAAGCATGAAGCATCCGGCACGATCCGGTTCGGAATTTCTGTCCAGAGAGCCATGGAAATCCTTCCGGACGTCTATCCCCGGTTCACGGAACGTTTTCCCCATGTGTCCCTGGAGCTTTCCGAACAGGGGTCCGCGGATCTGGAGCGAAGTGTTCTGGAGGGAAACGTGACCATTGCATGTATGACCACTTCCCCGAGACGGGAAGAGCTTCATTACGAACTTCTGGAAGAAGAAAAGCCGGTGCTTCTGGTGAACCGGCAATGTGATCTGGCCCGACGGATTCCCCCCGGAACCCCCATTGACATTCTGGAAGCGGAACATGAAACCTTTATCTGCAGCAGGCCCGGTCATTCAGTCAGAGCCCTTCAGAATTCTCTGTTTGCTTCCAGGGAAATGACTCCCCGAATCGGCCTGGAAACCATCAGCATTGAAGTGGGAAAACGGGTGGTGGCTTCCGGAAAAGCCGTCATGATCTGTCCGGATTCCTATATTCTGGAAGAACATGGGGCAGATTCCCTGTATGTGTATCCGCTTCTGGGCGTGGCAGCCCCGAGACACTTCTATGTATGTTACCGGAAAGACCTGTATCTTACCGGATATATGAAAGAATTTCTGGAACTTCTGAAAAACTCCCTGGAAAAGAAAACACGTTCCGGGAATCAGGAGCCTTAACCCCAAAGAAAGGACTTATCCATCATGGCATTTGACGGAATCGTAATCGCAAATCTTGTACATGAACTCAATCAAAAGATCCTGTCCGGCAGAATCTCAAAAATCGCCCAGCCGGAAAAAGACGAGCTTCTCCTTACAATCAAGGGCACGGAAGGAAATCAGCGTCTGCTGATCTCCGCCAATGCCAGTCTCCCTCTCCTTTATTTTACGGAGACCGGAAAGCCCAGTCCCATGACGGCACCCAATTTCTGCATGCTGTTAAGAAAACATATCGCCAACGGGCGGATCGTCTCCATTACCCAGCCCGGTCTGGAGCGGATCATCCGCATTGAAGTGGAACATCTGGATGAAATGGGAGATCTCCGGAGAAAATTTCTTGTGGCGGAGCTTATGGGAAAACACAGCAACATCATTTTCTGTGATGAAAACGATATGATCCTGGACAGTATCAAGCATATTTCCGCACAGGTCAGTTCCGTGCGTGAGGTACTCCCGGGCCGTACCTACTTTATTCCCCACGCAGGAGAAAAACAGAATCCTCTGGAAATCACCGAAGAGGACTTCATCCGGACGCTCCGGTCCACTCCTCAGCCTCTGTCCAAAGCCATTTATATGACTCTGACCGGCATCAGCCCTGTATCGGCAGCGGAAATCTGCCATCTGGCATCCCTGGACGGGGATCTCCCTGCCGGAGAATATCCTGATGCGGAGCTGACTCACCTCTACCATGCATTTACATGGATCATGGATGACGTGCGGGAAGGAAACTTTTCCCCGGTGATTGTTTACCGCGGTGACTCTCCTGTGGAGTTTTCTTCTGTTCCGCTGACCATGATGGAAGGCGACGGATACCGCACCGTTTCCTTTGATTCCGTCAGCAGTCTTCTGGAAACATACTATGCGGAAAAAAATACCATTTCCCGGATCCATCAGAAATCCACCGATCTCAGAAAAATCGTATCCAATGCCCTGGAACGCAATTATAAAAAACTGGATCTTCAGAAAAAACAGCTGAGGGATACGGAAAAACGTGAAAAGTTCCGGATATGGGGGGAACTTCTGAACACTTACGGCTATGGTCTTTCCGGAGGGGAAAAATCCATTACCTGCCTCAATTATTATGACAATACGGAAATCCAGATTCCTCTGGATCCCACGTTGACTGCACAGGAAAATGCAAAGAAATATTTTGACAAGTACGGCAAGCAGAAGCGTACCTTCGAAGCCGTATCGGAACAGCTGAAACAGACCGAATCGGAAATCGCCCACCTGGAATCCATCAGTTCTTCTCTGGATATTGCCCTTTATGAGGATGACCTGGTGCAGATCCGGGAAGAGCTGGCCGAGTATGGATACATCAGGCGGAAATATTCCGGCGGAAAAAAGCCCAGGATTACCAGCCGTCCCTTCCACTATCTTTCCTCCGACGGATTTCACATTTATGTGGGGAAAAACAATTATCAGAATGAGGAACTGACCTTCCGGCTGGCAAACGGAGGGGACTGGTGGTTTCATGCCAAGGGAATTCCCGGTTCCCATGTCATTGTAAAAACCGAAGGGAAGGAACTTCCTGACCGTACCTTTGAGGAGGCAGGTGCTCTGGCCGCCTATTACTCCAAAGGCCGTTCTGCAGATAAGGTGGAAATTGATTACATCCAGAGAAAATTCCTTAAAAAGGTTCCCGGAGCCGCCCCCGGATTCGTGATCTATCATTCCAATTATTCTCTTGTGGCTTCTCCCCGGCTGGATCTGCAGGAAGTGAAATAAACAGCGGTACTTTCTGCCGCAGTGCGCTCCGTGCAGAGCATTTCATTATGTATGGAACGGAGTTTCCTGTATATTGAAAAAGGCCTTATGCTTCCGTGCCGTCTTTTCGGCACATCTGCATAAGGCCTTTGAAACCGGTCTTCACAGAACATTCAGAAACACCCGTCCTTTTTTTTCCAGCATCTCATCGTCCATCCGGCTGAGGGCATCGATGATTCCCATCCGCATGCTTCCCGTTCCGGCTGCCCCGTACCGTGCTTCCGCCTCCTCACCGGCAATTCCCATGGAAACCGCCGCAGAAACCGCCGCGAAAAACAGATCCTCTTCCGCTGCGGCATATGCCCCCAGAATTCCTGACAGCATGCAGCCGGTTCCGGTGATCTTTCCCATCACCGGGGATCCGTTTCTTATGACCGCGATTCTGCTTCCGTCGGTCACCAGGTCTTCTGCCCCTGTAACCGTCACCAGGCACCGGTATCTGTCCGCTGCACAGAGCGCGGCAGTCCTGACAATGTCTTCCTTTTCTTCCGCACTGCTGTCCACGCCCTTTTCCCGCACATGGTGTCCTGCCACACAGCAGATCTCCGAAAGATTTCCCCGTATGACGGAAATCCTCACCGCTGACAGCAGTCTGCTTACGAATGCTCTTCTGAATTCCGATGCGCCGACACCGGCCGGGTCCAGGATCACGGGAATTCCTTTCCGGACAGCAGCCTCTGCTGATTTCATCATGGCTTCTGCCCTGTCTCTGCCCAGTGTTCCCGTGTTCAGAACCAGCACATCGCCGGCGGAAGTGATCTCTGCCGCTTCTTCCGGCGAGTCGGCCATCACCGGAGATCCTCCGCAGGCCAGAATGGCGTTGGCCACATCATTGGCGGTCACATAATTGGTGATGCAGTGAACCAGCGGCCTTTTTTCCCTTAATCTCCTGACAATATCCATCTCTTCCTCCCGTTGTATTCCGGCTCTGCTCCGGATTTATATCATGGATGGTACATGAAAAAATGATTGGTGGGACCATGCCCTTTTCCCAGATCCAGGGCATGTTCGATGGCTCCGGTCACATATGCCTTTCCTTTTTCCACGGCAGTTCCCAGATCTTCTCCCAGAGCCAGGTAGGACGCAATGGCGCTGGAAAGGGTGCATCCGGTTCCGTGGGTGTTTTTTGTATGGATACGCTCATGAATATAGGTACGGTATCCTTTCCCGTCATAGAGAATGTCCATCGCGTCTCCGTCAAAATGTCCTCCCTTTAACAGGACTGCTCCGGCACCCATGGAGGCGATTCCGGCAGCTGCATGTTTCATATCTTCTTCTGTCCGGATCCTGAACCCGCAAATGCGTTCTGCTTCGGGAATGTTGGGAGTCAGAAGCGTGGCCTCAGGAATCACGGTCCGGATCAGGGTATCGATGGAGCTCTCTTCCATCAGAGGACAGCCTCCCTTGGCATACATGACGGGATCGACCACCACATGCTCCGGGCGGTATTTTCTGATTCCGGCAGCCACAGTTTCCATGCAGGCCGGAGTAGGAAGCATTCCGATTTTGACTGCGTCCACATGAATATCCTCAAACACCGCATCCATCTGGTCTGCAATCACTTCCGGAGAAATGTTTTCAATGGAAATCACCCTCTGGGTATTTTCCGCAACCACGGAAACAATCACGCTCATTCCGAATACGCCGATGGCCGACATGGTTTTGATGTCTGCCTGGATCCCCGCGCCTCCGCTGCAGTCAGATCCGGCAATGGTCAATGCAGTCTTCATATTCTGCCTCCTCATATCTTCATGACACATGCCCGCTGCCGCGGCAGCAGGCATGCATATCTCTCCTGTGAAAAATAACACGTTCCCCGTGAAAAGTCAATTCTTCCGGGAACCTTTTCCGGTGCAGGCTAGTCGTCCCATCCCAGAAGTTCCAGATAATATTCCACCATATCTTCCCGGGCATCATAAAGTTCGGCATTCCGTTCATGCTCAGCCTGCCGGAGCACAAACTCATCTCTTGTAATCTCGTTGTTGAGATACTGTCTCTCCAGCCGTTCCTCTTCCGCTTCCAGAAGGTCTTTTTCTGTTTCGTTCTCATTGAGCAGCGTGAGGAGTTCCTGAAGTTCCATGGATGCAAGCGGCGATACAAATTCTTCCGGGAGCAGATCCCTGTCACGGAATCCCATGTTTTTCAGTTCCCGTTCCAGCCGTTCTTCCTCCTGTTCCATCTGTTCTTCCTGAGCGTTCCGATCCTTTTCCCGGCTTTCAAACTCTTCCCTCGTAATCTTTCCGGTTCTTACTTCCGCTTCCAGAATATCCTCATCCACGTCCAGAGCTTCCATTTCCGCCTTGGCCGTATAAAGTGCGTCCAGAAGTTCTTCTGCGGAACTCTGTCCTGCCTGGGTTTCTGCTTCCGCGGCTGAAGAAGCCCGGGAAACGTCCGAAACTCCGTCTGCGGCAGTTCCCTTCTGATCCGCACCGGTTTCTCCCTCCGTACCTGCAGCCTCTGCCGTTTCCGCAGCCGTTCCGCTCTGCGTATCTGAATCCTGGACCGCCCGGATATCAGAGGGAACATTCTGGGGCATGACGGAGTTTTCCGGACTGCCTTCCCGGCATCCCGCAAGAACAAGCATCACCGCAGCCGCGGCGGCGGCCAGTTTCCCAAGATTCTTCGTTCTGCGTTTATCATATACCTTCATTGTGTGATCTGTCCTTTCTTTTTTATTCTGCTGTCAGTATAATACGGAAATATGAAAATAACATTAAAAATATTGTTTCAGAATCTTTTCTGTTTTCTCCGGGTTTCTTTCCGGTTCTGTTTCCGGGAGATTTCCGGAAAATCCGGCCGCCCTCTCGCAGGAGCGGAAAAAATATGTTACAATATCTGATATCGGCCATACCGGCTGACACCGCATGCGGTCGGATCCGGGCTTTAAAGCCTGCCATTCAGACCGGCGGCAGAAAGGAGACGCCATGAGAATTCTTACAGTGGAAGACGAACCTGATTTAAGAGACATCACTGCAAAGCGGCTGAAAGCGGAAGGATACGGGGTGGATACCTGTTCCACAGGCACAGACGCGCAGTACTATATTGAAAACACATCCTACGACCTGGTGATCCTTGATGTGATGCTTCCCGGAGCTGACGGCATCACGGTTTTAAAAAACATCCGGAAAAAAGGGATCCACACACCCGTTCTTCTGCTTACCGCCAGAGACAGCATTGAAGACCGGGTGACCGGTCTGGACACAGGGGCCGATGACTATCTGACGAAGCCCTTTGCCTTTGATGAACTTCTGGCCAGAATCCGGGTCCTGCTGAGGAGGAAATCCGGTGAAACCACCAATCTGCTGTCCCTGGGAGACCTCAGGATGGACCTTTCCGCCCACAGGGTCACCCGTCAGGACACGGAAATCGTGCTTTCCGCAAAAGAATATGCGATTCTGGAATACATGCTGCGGAACAAGGGTACGGTTCTTTCCAGAAGCCGCATCGAAGAACATGTATGGAATTACGATTTTGACGGCGGCTCCAATGTGGTGGACGTATATATGCGGTATCTCAGAAAAAAAATCGATGCTCCGTTTCAGAAAAAGCTGATTCACACGGTCCGGGGCATCGGCTATACCATCAAGGAGGAAAGCTGATTTGAATCATCCGTCTTCCCGGAACATGTTCCGTAAAGTTCCATCGATAAAGTCCTTGTCCATAAAAACCAGGGTTACTCTGTGGTATACGGCTCTGATGACCATACTGCTGGCTGCAGGCCTGGCCTGTATTTTCATGGTATCCGACCGGATGCTGCTTCAGCGATACCGGACGGTTCTCCGGTCAGTGGTTGAAGAAGCCGTTCAGCAGATCCGGTACGATGACGGCGAGCTGGACACAGACAAGGTGCCGTTTTATAAAAATGAGGTCTCCGTGTTCCTTTACGACGAGGACGGGCGCATCATCGCTCCCAGAAACAGTGTGCGCGGATATGTAAATGCACTTCTGGAATCCGGAGAAATCAAAGTTGTCGAAGAAGCAGGGGAATCCTGGATGGTATATGATCTGTACCGGGAAGTCGGAGGAATCCCTGTCTGGTTCCGGGGTTCGTGTCTGATTTCCAATGTATACGGCACCTTCCGGATGATCCGTTTTTCCGCCCTGCTATCCGTTCCGCTTTTTCTTCTGGCATCTGCCGGCGGCGGATATCTCATCACCAGACGCGCCTTCCGTCCCATTGAACAGATCCGGCAGACTGCGGATGCCATCAGCGACGGCGGAGACCTTTCCAGAAGAATTGATACGTTTCCGGATTCCCGGGACGAGGTTTCACAGCTGGCTGCCACGTTCAACCGGATGTTTGGCCGGCTCCAGCGTTCTTTTGACACAGAAAAGCAGTTTACTTCCGATGCCTCACACGAACTGCGCACTCCTGCTGCAATTATCATTTCCCAGGCGGAATATGCCCTGGAACATACAGACGATCCGGCCGAAACAAAAGAAGCCCTGGAAACCATCCTCCGGCAGTCCAGAAGGATGTCAGGGCTGATCTCCCAGCTTCTCAGGCTGGCCAGGGCAGATAACGGAAAAATTTCACCGGAATGGGAGCAGGTGGATCTCAGTGAGCTTTGTGCCATGGTGGCAGAAGAAACGGAAGTTCAGGCAGAAGCTTCCGGCATCCGGATTTTCACCGATATTCAGCCCGGCGTGGTCATTACCGCTGACCAGTCTCTGCTGATGAGGGCTCTGGACAATCTTCTTCAGAATGCGGTTCATTATAACCGGGAAGCAGGCACGGTTTCCCTGAGTCTTTGCAGAGAAGGTGACGTCTGTACCGTCCGCGTGGCAGACACGGGGCTTGGAATTCCCCGGGAGGAACTTCCGCTCATCTGGAACCGCTTCTACCGCGCTTCCAGCTCCATGGGACGTTCCGGCACCGGGCTTGGACTTTCCATGGTCAAATGGATTCTGGATGTCCATCACGGTTCCATTCAGGCAGAAAGTACGGAGGGAGAAGGATCTGTCTTCACCATGACGCTTCCTGTCAGCCGGAACGGCTGATTCTGTACAGAAGCGCGTTGCAGACGGCGGCGGCCACATTGCTGCCGCCTTTTCTTCCCCTGCCCACAATACACGGAATTCCGGACCGGATCAGCAGTTCCTTGGCTTCTTCCACATTGACGAAGCCCACCGGAAGTCCGATAACAAGAGAAGGCCGTATTCTTCCTTCGTCCATCAGCTGGCAGAGTCTCATCAGGGCAGTGGGCGCGTTTCCCACCACATAAATACAGCCGGGACAGAGCCTTGCCGCCTTGTCCACGCTGGCGGCGGAACGGGTGATTCCCTGGGCTTCCGCCGCTTTTTTTACATCTTCATCTCCGATAAAACAGCGAATCTCCATACCGCACCGGCCGGCCGCAGCCTTATTGATGCCTGAAGCCGCCATGGTGGTATCCGTAACCACGGGACATCCCCGTCTTATGGCATGTTCCGCCGCTTCCATGGCGTCATCTGAAAAATACAGTCTGTCCCGGTAGGAAAAATCTGCTGTGGTATGAATCACCCGGATCAGCACGGGAAGACGGTCTTCCGGATAGGAAGCCAGAAATTCTTCCCCCAGTTCTCCTTTTATGATCTCAAAACTTCTTTTTTCAATTTCCTTCGGTTCCGTTGTCTGGAACCGGATCCCTGTCCTTTTTTCCAGTTCCTCTTTCCAGTCGCCCATCATGCGTCACCTTTCATTCAATATCCTGTAAATCATATCCATATCCAGACTGGAACGCAGACAGTCCGCAAGTTTGTCATACTGCTGCTCTTTATAAGACTGCCCGGAAACACATTCCTTTTCCCAGTGTTCGTAAGCTTCCATGGAAATTCCCCTGCGTTCTGCCATCATATGCCAAAGCTGTCTTCTGATCTCCGGGGAATCAAAGACTCCGTGCACATAGGTGCCGAATACATTTCCCAGTATACAGCCGTCCTCCCGGAATTCCTGCGACGGAGAGAACAACGTCCTGATTCTGGAAAAAGGCTTTCCTCCGAAGCGTCCTGTCTCCCCCATATGGATCTCATATCCTTCCAGCTTTGCAGGACTTCCCAGTCCTTCTGTCATGCCTTCCACTCTCGTGGTGGTCTTTTCTTTCCGGAATACCGTATCCACGGGAAGAAGTCCGATACCGGAAAGAGAACCGCCCTCTTCTGCTCCTTCCGGGTCCGAAAGCCTTCTGCCCAGCATCTGGAATCCGCCGCAGATACCGAAAACAGGAATCCCCTGTTCCGAACATTTTCTGATCCTGTCTTCCAGCCCGGTCTTTCTGAGCCATATCAGATCTCCCATGGTATTCTTGGTACCGGGAAGAATGATCAGATCCGCCTGTGTCAGTTCCTCCGGCCTGGACACATAGGAAAGGGAGACTCCGAAAAGACGTTCCAGACCGTTGAAATCCGTGAAATTGGAAATCCGCGGCAGCCGGACCACCGTGATCCGGAAACCGCAGGATTCCTGCTCCTGTCTCCTGCGGTTTTCCAGACGGTCAGACAGACTGTCTTCATCATCCACATCCACATCCATCCAGGGAACCACTCCTGCCACAGGAATGGGGATTCTTTCATAAAGCATCCGGATGCCCGGCTTCAGGAGTTCTTTGTCTCCGCGGAATTTATTGATAACGAAGGCTCGGATTCTGCTGCGCTCCTGCTCATTCAGCAGCGCAGCCGTGCCGTAAAGCTGGGCAAAAACACCGCCTCTGTCAATATCTCCCACCAGAATCACGGGAGCGTTTATCCGTTCGGCAAGCCCCATGTTTACAATATCATTTTCCCTGAGATTGATTTCCGCCGGACTTCCCGCCCCTTCTGCCACAATCACATCAAACCGGGAGGCCAGAGAATGATATGCTTCCATAATATATGGAACCAGTGTTTTCTTCATCCGGAAATATTCCGCCGCGGAATAATTTCCCCATACGGTTCCGTTGACAATCACCTGGGAGCCCATGGATGAAGTCGGTTTTAAAAGGACCGGGTTCATGGCCGCTTCCGGTTCCACGCCGGCGGCTTCCGCCTGCATCACCTGGGCTCTTCCCATTTCCAGTCCATCTCTGGTAATATAGGAATTCAGGGCCATATTCTGGGACTTGAACGGAGCTGCCGCCAGCCCGTCCTGCCGGAATATCCTGCACAGTCCCGCGGTCAGAAGGCTTTTCCCCGCGTTGGACATGGTTCCCTGTATCATAATCGTTTTTGTCATACTGCCACCTCTCACAAAACTGCAGCCAGAAGACGGATGCCCGATGCCGCTGCCGCCGAAAGGAAGGCAGTCACATACATCAGCCTGCAGGCTTTTCTGATGTCTTCTGCGGTTACAGGACGTCCCGGATCCCCGATAAACGGTTTTTCATACCGTTTTCCGAAATACCAGGCATCACCGGCCAGCTGCACCCCAAGAGCACCGGCACAGACCGATTCCGTCTGGGCGGAATTGGGACTTGCATGGCAGAACCGGTCCCGTCTGAAAATCCGCCAGGCCTGCCGGCCGTCCATGCCGGACAGCCAGGCTGCCGCCACCATGAAGACCGCGGCAATCCGGGAGGGAAGAAAATTCCACAGGTCATCCATCTTTGCGGCGGCCCTGCCGAAGTACAGATATCTGTCATTTTTATAGCCCACCATGGAATCCATGGTGTTGACCGCCTTATACAAAAATCCCAGGAGCGGTCCTCCCAGTGCCAGATAAAACAGCGGAGCCGTGATTCCGTCGGAAGTGTTTTCCGCCACTGTCTCCACCGCGGCTTTTGCCACCTGCTCCGCAGACAGGCGTCCCGTATCTCTTCCCACAATCCTGGAAACCGCATTCCTGGCTTCTTCCAGTGTTCCGCCTGTCAGCTTCTCATATACATTCATGCTTTCTGTCTTCAGGGATTTTACCGCCAGCAGCATCCAGCACATCAGAACGGAAACCACAAACTCCGCCTGAACGGAAATCCGGCGGGCTGCCCACAGAATTCCGCCGAAAAACACGGCGGTCTCCAGCAGCACAAAAACCACCAGAAAAAAGCCGCCTGTCAGAAGAGCCTTTTCACTCTTCCCGCAGAGGCGGCGTATCACTTGTTCCGTTCCGGTGATCATCCGTCCCATCAGCCTGACCGGATGGTAAAGCCAGCGGGGATCACCAAGGACCAGATCCATCAGGTATCCCAGAAGAATCGCAGCTGCAAGTTCATATCCGCCCGTCATGGATTCTCCTCCAAACCTTACTTCATATATTTCTGATTATTTTTATAGGTGGTAATGATGATGTAAACCGTAAAAACCAGAAAAAGTCCCAGCCAGAGAACCGGGAGAAACGCTCCGTACAGGTAAATGGAAAGAAACGCCATGTCCAGTCCCCAGAAAATCTTGGTAAGTCCCTCTGTTTTGCACCAGGCTGCCCGTTCCTCATCCTCAATCAGGAGTTTTGAAGTTGGCGGCACAAATTTTCCGGTGGTCACAAGGGCACCGTAAATCAGGAAAATAATACTTAACAGCATAAAAAACAATACGATCATACTTCCACGTCCTTTTCTGTCAGAATCTGACGCCGCCTTTTCCATACATCCCATACCTGAAAAAGGCTGCCGTTGCTGGTAACAGTATACTATAAAATTCCGAATCTGGCAACATCTGTCAGACAAAAGCCCCGCTCCCCATGGGTTCCGTCTTTCCTGAACTGCATGCGGAATCCTTCCAGATTTCCCGCCTGCCATGAAAAATAATCCCTGTGCGGAACCGCAAACGCTTCCATCACCGACATGATGGTGCCTCCGTGGACCACAAAAACCACTGCGCCGTCCGGTTCTGTTTTTCTATTTCCCAGGACCTGCTCCAGCGCCATGGAAAATCCCTTCCGGCATCTTGACCGGAATTCTTCCGTGGTCTCCCCTCCCGGAAATCCCGGAAGCCATCCGCTGGCAAGAAACCGGTCATAAACAGGATGTCCGCAAAGCTCCTGAAAGGTTTTATATTCGAATTCACCGAAATCACATTCTGTCAGTTCCGGTATCACAATCCGCCTGATTTTCGGGTATTCTGCTTCCGGAAACAGAAGCTCTGCGGTTTCCAGGCACCTGCGCATGGGGCTCATGCACACGGCCTGTACCGGAAACTCTGACGCCGCCTTCATGCGGCGGCATACCTTCTCTTCTGAAAGTTTCTTCCTGCATTCGTCCGTCAGAGGTTCATCTGTTCTCCCCACATACCGGTGTTCCAGATTTCCTCCGGTCATTCCATGACGGATCAGAAAAAGCTCCATTCTGTCTCCTCCTCTTTCTCACCTCAGAACAGCGCAGAAAGCGCTGCCGCCATGGCCAGTTCGCATACCTGAAGGAAATACCCGGCCAGATCCCCGGTAATGCCGCCGAATTCTTTTATGGCCATCCTTCGGAACCAAAACCAGACCGCGGCAGACGCCAGAAGCACCAGTCCGCCGGCAGCTCCTGCAGTCAGAAGCCATCCGCCGGAAAAGAAAAGAAATCCTGCCATGAACAGCATGGTCACGCGCCTTTCACTTCCTCTGGTAAGGTCCGCAAGCATTCCGGAAGTCCTGGCATTGGGAAGAACGGCAGAAGCCAGTCCGCTGAGTGAACGGGAAACCACAAATCCCACGGATGTCAGGACTGCCCCCCGTCGTGTCAGAATGGAATAGAAGGAAAAGAGAAACAGCAGATACAGGCAGCCGTAAATAACCGCAAAGGCACCCGTATGGGAATCCTTGAGGATCTCCAGTTTTTTCTCTCTGCTCCCGAAAGAAGCCCTGGCATCACAGGTATCCAGAAAACCGTCCATATGGATTCCTCCGGTCACAAATACCGGCACCGCTGTCAGGACTGCACCCTTCAGAACAGACGGCACCTTCCAGGCCTCCACAACACAGAACGCCAGGAAAAACAGGATTCCCACGGGAATTCCCACGGCAGGGAACCAGCAGATGGCATACTTTTTATCTTTTTCTTCCCATGGAAACACCGGCATGGGTATGCGGGAATACAGGGAAAATGCAATGGCCAGGGCTTTCACTTCTTTTCTCCTTCATAATCTTTATATGGTTCCACCTGAATATCTCCGAAAGTGCTCATGTCCCGGTAAACTGCCGCCGCCATGGAAAGAACCGGAAGCAGGGCCACGGCTCCGCTTCCCTCCCCCAGGTGCATGCCGAAATCCATAGGTGCTTTCATTTCCAGCGCTTCCATAACCCGGATGGCTGCCGGTTCTGATGAAGTGTGCGACGCCAGAATAAAATCCCGGGCCGCCGGACAGATACGGACCGCCGTCAGTGCGGATACTGCGGAAATAAAACCATCCATCACCACAGGAATCCGGTGCAGAGCACCTCCCAGAAACAGCCCGGTCATTCCGGCGAGGTCAAATCCCCCAAGCTCCGCCATCAGGCATACCGCGTCTTCCGGAGAAGCCGTTTCCTTTCCGAATTCCGGATGTGCTGTGAAAAACCGTTCCATTGCCTGTTTTACGACACGGCGTTTTCTCAGGAGCCCCTCATCAGACAGCCCCGCTCCTCGGCCGGTGGCCTCTTCCGGAGACAGACCCAGAAAGACCGATGCCAAGGCACTGCTGGGGGTGGTATTTCCGATTCCCATTTCCCCGGTGGCCAGAATCTGATATCCCATGGCCTTCAGATCACCTGCCAGGCTGATGCCGGCGGACAGCGCCCGGATACAGTCTTCTTCCGTCATGGCCGGTTCCTTTGCCAGATTTTTGGTGCCTTTCTGAATCTTCCGGTCCAGAATCCGGAAAGGAACCGGATCGGGAACTCCTCTTCGTTCTCCGATCATTCCCATATCCACCGGAAACAGATCCGTTCCGGAAATCCGGCACATGACAGCCACGGAGGTCTGCCCCGATGTGAAGTTTTCCGCCACAATGCCTGTTACTTCCTGCCCTGTCTGAGTCACGCCTTCCTCCACAACGCCATGATCCCCGCACATCACTGCCAGAGCGGACCGTTCAGGAAAAAAGGGGCCCGCGTCTTCCCGGATACCGGCGATTCTTATAAGATAGGTTTCCAGAAGTCCCAGACTCCCGATGGGTTTTGCAATGGCGTTCAGACGACGTCCCGCTTCCTCCATGGCCTCATGATTCAGGGGGCGGACTCCGGAAAGCAGTGTCATCAGTTCCTGCTTTTCTTTCCCTGTCCGCTTTGGTCCGATCCCTGTTTTTTCTTCTGTTCCGTTTTCATGCATCATATTCTGTTTCCTTCCTGCTTCCGATGTGCCTCTTCCTTCTTTTTCCTTCTTCTCAAAAAAGCGCCTTCCACAAATCCGCGGGGAGGACAGCTGTAGAAGTGAAAGTGGGGAAATCCGGCATAAAAATATGGTTTTCCAAAGGCACACTCCCATTTTTTCCCGGATGATTTCTTGCAGGCCACATATTCATTCCCATTTTCCGTGGTATCCCAGTAATGGAATTCATGTGCCGGCACGGTTCCTGAAAAGAGCATATCTTCCCGCTTTCCGGTCATGGTCACATAGCCGAATCTCCGAAGTTTCCCGGAATTTGATCCGCGGCCGGGCAGAAATCCGGCCATGGGAAACACCCTTCCGCCGGCATCTTCCAGTTCTTTCTGAAGATACAGAAAGCCTCCGCATTCGGCAATGCAGGGCAGTCCGTCCTCCAGCTGTTCCCGGATGTCCGTGCGCATGGAGATATTCCCGGAAAGTTGTTCTGCGTAAAGCTCCGGGTATCCTCCGCCCAGATACAGGCCATCCGCCCCGGCAGGGATGCGGCTGTCCCGGATCGGGGAAAAAAAGCAGAGTTCTGCCCCCATGGCCTCCAGAAGTTCCAGGTTATCCTGATAATAAAAACAGAACGCCTCATCCATGGCAACTGCAATCAGCGGCTTTTCCTCTTCCTTGCAGACAGGCAGTCTTTCCGTTTCCGCCGGCCGGAACTGTATGGGTTCCGCATTGGCGGCAAGCTTTGCAATTCCTTCCAGATCCAGGGTCTTTCCGGCTCTTTCTGCCAGAAGTTCCGTCTGCTGTCTGAAACCATCCACTTCTTCCGGACGTATCAGTCCCAGATGTCTGCTTTCCCAGGAAAAATCCCGAAAAGAAGGCAGATATCCCAGAACCCGGACGCCCAGCTCTTCTTCTGTCTTTTTTTTCAGTTCCGGATACAGAGACGGAGACAGCCGGTTGAAAATCACCCCGCGAATCCGGTTCTCCTTCCGGAATTCCAGAAATCCTTTGAGGGAAGCCAGAACCGAAAGGCCTCTTCCGGACGCATCCATTACAAGAATCACCGGCGTTCCGGTAATCTGCGACACATGCCAGGAGCTGGCAAAATCCGACAGGCCTCCGAGGCCGTCATAAAATCCCATGACACCTTCCAGCACACCGATCCGTTTCCCGCCGTCTCCATGGCGCCCCAGAAGATATTTCAGTGTATTTTCATCCATCAGAAACCGGTCCAGGTTGTAGGAAGGAATACCCAGTACCTTTTTATGAAACATGGGATCAATATAATCCGGTCCGCATTTGAATGCGCAGGGTTCCTTCCCGCATGCGGAAAGCAGGGACAGAACGGCGCAGGTTATCATGGTCTTTCCCTGGCCGCTTCCGGGAGCGGCGATCATGAATCTGGGAAATTCCGTACTTTTTTCATGTTGCATTCTGCTCCTCCCCGGTTCCGGTCCCTGAAAACGAAATGATCCAGACCGGATTCTGCCCTGTCATCAGATGGCTGCTGCCCGCTTTTCTGGACCTGGAAACCGAAATCTGAACAATCTCCGCATCCTCCGCAGCTCCGCTTTTCAAAAATTCCGACACCACTGCCAGAGATTCCAGGGTGATAACATTGAGAACGATTCTGACTTTTCTGTTTCTGCTGAGAAGTTCTGTCAGAATTTCCTTCAGCTTCCCTCCGCTTCCGCCTATGAACACATGGGTGGGAGCCGGCAGCCCCCTGAGGGCTTCCGGTGCCTCTCCCGGAACAATGGTCAGATTCGGAAGCAGAAAATGTTTCCGGTTTTTTTCCAGCAGTTCCAGAGCTTCCGGTTTCCGTTCCACCGCATAAACCCGTATGGATTCCGAAACACGTGCGCATTCCGCTGCCACGGATCCGGTGCCGGCCCCGATATCGTACACAACAGCGCCCTCCCGGAGCCCCAGCTTTGCAAGAGATACGGCCCGGACTTCCTGCTTTGTCATGGGAACCTCCCCCCGCAGGAAATCACTGTCCGGAAAACCAGGTGTTATCCGGGTCTCCGGCGCCGCCGGATTTTCCAGATAAATTACGGACAGCGGGGAAATCTCCGTGTTTTTCAGTTCTTCCGGAGTCCCGGAAAACAGTCTTTCTGACGGAAGGGAAAGATTTTCCCCTACCGTCATCCTCACCTGATTGAGTCCCGCCGCCAGAAGAAGGCCGCAGATTTTTTTCAGCGTATCCGCTTCCCCTGCCAGAAGGAACAGTCGTTTCTGTCGTGCTGCTGCCGCCAGAATATCATCAGGCCGTCCGTGAAGACTGGCCAGACACACATTTTCGTAAGAGTCCCCCAGCGCTGCAAAAAAACTGCTGACCGAAGAAATTCCCGGCACAGTCTCCACCCCAAATTCCGGCCGGTCTTTCAGTGCTTTTCTGAATCCGCCCGCACCGCTGTAAAATCCCGGATCGCCGGAAAATACCACGGCGATTTTTTCATATTCCGGATGTCTGTCCAGAAATTCCAGTACCTTTTCAGGGCGGTATTCCCTGAGGACCGGTTTCCCGGCAAAGCCAAGAGAGTCCACAAGTCTCCCGGCTCCTGCGATAAGCTGGCTTTCCATCAGGACCTTCCTGGCTTTTCCCGTGAGAAATTCCGGGTCTCCCGGTCCCGCACCCACCAGACGTACCATTCTCAGCGGCTCTTTTACCGGAAGTCCCAGCCGTATCTTCAGCCAGCGGACCGTTTCCGCAACAGAAAGCCCCTCTTCCGCCGGTTTTCCTATGACCACAAGTCCTGCTCCGGCAAGTCTTGCGGCTTCCGCTTTTTCATAAAATCCTCCGGCAGGCCCTGATTCCTTGGTCACCAGCCAGGAAGCCTCCACGCTGTTAAGCATGGCCAGGTTCATTTCCACGGAAAACGGTCCCTGCATTGCCATCAGGTGTCTGCCGCGGAATCCCATTTTTCCGCATGCCTCCACAACTTCCGGCAGAGAGAGGACTCTGGCATAAACACGTTCTTCCCAGTCAGGAATCGTTTTGTATGCTGCCAGTTCCCGGCTGCCCGTGGCCGCCAGGATATTTCCCCTGGTTTTTCCCAGGAAGGCCGCTGCCTCTTCCAAAGTGGAAAACGTCACACAGGAACCGGAGGGAACACCGGCATTTTCCTCCCCGGCCCTCCCGTTTCTGAAAGAATCCTCTTTTGCAGCATTGCCGGCAGCCGGAAATGCCCGGAGGACACGGATCCGTTCTGTTCCTGCCGCCTCACAGGCCAGACGGATGTTTTCGGATACCTGCCTGGCAAAAGGATGTGTGGCATCCAGCACCAGATCATATTTCTTTTCCTTAAAGCAGGCCTCCATCTCTCCGGCATCCAGTCTCCCGGCTCTGGTTCTGATAAATACCCCGTCGGGAATCTCTTCTCTGCCGTATTCCGTGGCCACATAGACATCCGTCCTGATTCCGGATGTCTCGAGAATCTCCGCCAGCCGCCTTCCTTCAGTGGTCCCGGCAAACAGGCACAGCTTTCTGCTCTCTTTCATAGGCGGTATCCCCTCGGCGTCACCATGACAGGGCGTGACGGCGTACCGCTCTGCAGTTTCATGGTACAGCTGTTCCCCACAAATACCGTGGTAAACATATCTGCCTCATACCCGGCCAGTTCCTTCAGTGTCATGATGGTTTTAAACTCTCCGTCTCTGCCCGCGTTTTTCACCACACCGCAGACTGTATCTTCCGGCCTGGACTCCATAAGGATCATGCAGGCCTTCTTCAGATAATCCGCCCGCTTCCTGCTGGACGGATTGTAGAGACATATGGAAAAATCTCCTTCTGCCGCCATACGAAGACGTTTTTCAATGGTTTCCCACGGAGTCAGCAGATCGCTGAGACTGATAACGGCAAAATCATGCATCAGAGGCGCTCCCAGAAGGGCTGCTCCCGATAGAGCCGCCGTAATGCCCGGGATGATCTCCACTTCCACTTCCGGAAAATCCCGGCCGATTTCATATACCAGACCCGCCATGCCGTATACACCGGCATCTCCGCTGCAGATCATGGCCACCTGCCGGTCCTTCATGGCTTCGGAAAACGCCAGAATGCACCTTTCCTTTTCCTGTTTCATGGGCGTTGTCAGAAATTTTTTGCCGGGAAACGATTTTTTCACCAGTTCCACATACACGGTATATCCCACAATCACATCACAGGCTTCCAGAACCCGTTCCGCCCGGAATGTCATGGAATCATGATCCCCGGGGCCGATTCCCGTCACATATACTTTTTTCATGGCTGTTTCCCCTTTCTGTATCCTGTGGTGAAATCTGCGGCATAAAGCCTCGACCTCTCATAGCTGCCGTCCCCCAGCACATCTCCCAGAAGAATCATGGCCGTATTTCGGATTCCGGCCTTCTCTGCGGTTTCCGCCAGTTCCGACACCGTGCACCGCAGGATCTTTTCTTCCGGCCAGGTGGCCTTATAGACAATGGCTGCCGGCGCATCCTTGCTCCATCCGGCTGCCTTCAGTTCCTGCTCCATCTCTTTCAGCATTCCGGCGCTTAAGAATACAGCCATGGTGGACCGGTGTGAAGCCAGACTCCGGAAAGATTCCTTATCCGGGACTGCAGTACGCCCTGCCATTCTGGTGAGAATCACGGTCTGTGACACGTCCGGCAATGTCAGTTCCGCTTTCAGACAGGCAGCAGCTCCTGCAAAAGAACTGACTCCCGGACACACATCAAAGGCAACTCCAAGGTCCTCCAGTGCATCCATCTGCTCCCGGATAGCCCCGTACAGGCAGGGGTCTCCCGTATGGAGCCGCACCGTGGTTTTTCCCTCTTTTTCCGCTGCTTCCATTACTGCCAGCACTTCTTCCAGCGTCATTTTCGAACTGTCCCAGATCCGGCAGTCCGGCCCCGCTTCCTTAAGAAGCTCCGGATTTACCAGAGAGCCCGCATAAATGATCACATCGGCTTCCCTCAGAAGCTTCTGGCCCCGGACCGTGATCAGATCCGGAGCCCCGCATCCTGCTCCGACAAAATGTACCATAACTTCCTCCCCGTCAGATATACTGTTCCAATATGGCTGCAAACTGTTCCAGTCCTTGCCGGTCTCTTTCGGAAAATCCGAACGTCACAGGGCTGTCCAGATCCAGTACTCCGTACAGGGCACCGTTTTTATGAAGCGGCACCACAATTTCTGACCGGGATGCACTGTCACAGGCGATATGTCCCGGAAACAGATGCACATCTTCCACAAGGACCGTTCTGTCCTCCGCTGCTGCCGTACCGCAGACACCCTTGCCCATGCTGATCTCCGTGCAGGCAGGTTTTCCCTGAAACGGTCCCAGCATCAGCCGGCCTTCCCGGAACAGATAAAATCCCGCCCAGTTAATGCAGGAAAGGGAATCATAAAGCAAGGCTGCTCCGTTGGACAGGTTCGTCATGTCCCAGGAGACTCCTTCCGCCAGTGCTTCCATCTGACGGCAGAGCAGTCCGTAATCTGTTTTCTGTCTGTCCTGTGTTTCCATATTCTGTCTCTCCATATTCTCCTTCTCCATGTTTTCCTTTTCCGTATTTTCCTTTCCCTGTCCTGCCGGTTTCAGCCGGTTTTCTTCTCCGCCATCCTTTTTATCCAAATGTTCCATGGCTCTGGTCCCGGATTCCTCCACTGAAATTCCCTCACCGGATTCCCTCTGTTGTTTCCTGTTCCCGGGAAATCCGGTCAGCCAGCGCGTCGGCCCCCTCTGTTTTCCCGATCAGACCGGTTTCCTGAGAAAATAAAAAGACTCCGGTTTCCATGGTGCCGGCTGTGCGCCGGTTCAGATGGAACCGGATCCGTTTCAGAAGAATTCCCATGGATGCTTCGCCCAGCCCGGCTGCCGAAAGGATTTCCAGCGCTTCTTCCGACGTATTGGCCAGCCGGATTCTTTTCAGCAGCTCCAGACCGGCTCCGGCCTCCAGTGCGCAGGAAAGCATGGTATCCATCCTCCCGTCTCCCTCTCTGGAATGGGTATTCATGATTCCGTTGCCCAGTTTGACCAGCTTTCCCAGATGCCCGAACAGAAGAAGTCCGGAAAATCCCAGCTCCGCTGCCATATCAATGGTACGTCCGATATAATTGCTGCAGATCACCGTGGAGCCCTCTGTTGTGTGCTTCAGATACTCCCCTGCACACATCGCCCCCATATTTCCCAGGGCTGCGGCAATCCAGGAACGTCCCTGGGCGCGCAGCATCTGAAGCTGGGCACGTATGGTCTCCAGAAGTGCCTCTTCGCTCATGGGTTCCACAATTCCCGTGGTTCCCAGAATGGAAATTCCGCCCTGTATTCCCAGAAGCGGATTGAAAGTCTTTTCCGCGGTTTTCTCCCCTTCCGGAACGGATATGGTCAGAATCAGCGCCCTTTCTTCCCCGGTTTCCCCAAGAAGATCCTCCACTGCCTGACGGATCATGGCACGGGGCACAGAATTGATGGCGGCTTCTCCCACAGGCTGGTCCAGCCCCTTTCTGGTCACACGGCCCACACCGGTGCCTCCCCGGATTGTCACAGCCTCCTCACCAGTTCCTGTTTCTGAGAATTCTGCCCTGCAGAAAATCAGAAGCCCATCTGTCACATCCGGATCATCACCGGCATCTTTCCTGACTGCGCACTGAAAGAAACGGCTTCCTGACACACCTGTTCCGGACTCAGGTTCTTCGGTGCAGGCGCTTACTGTAATTCCTGCAGGAACTCTCAGGGATATCCGCGGCGGGCAGCTGCCGGAAAGGAGTCCCATAACCGCGGCTCTGGCTGCCAGCGCCGCACATGTGCCGGTGGTATATCCTTTTCTCAGCATGCTTCCGTCTTTATACCGGTATTCTTCCATGTTCCTTCTCCTGCAGAATTGCCTGAATGATGCCGTCCGCCGTATAGGTCCGTGCCACAACGGCATGATCCACACCCATGGATCGCAGCGCGTCTGCCGTCACCTGGCCGATGCAGACAGGGCATACGGTTTCAAACAGTTTTCTCCCTGCTTCCGGATTTTCTCTGAAAAAGCCGCGCACCCCGGAACCGCTTTCAAACGTAATGTAGTCCAGCCCTTCAAGCACGTCTTCCGGCACGTCTTCCGTCCGGATATCGTAAACAGAAAGGTCCAGGAACTCCCGGCCATGTGCTTCCAGAACATCCGTGAGCACTTTTGATCCCTGTCTGGCCCGGGGAATGAGAACCCTTTCTTCCGGTGCCGCCGTCTGAACAAGGCCCGCAGCCAGAGCTTCCGTGGTATATGTATCCGGCATATAATCAGGACAGAACCCGAATGTCTTCAGGTAATCCCCTGTTCCTTTCCCCACAACGGCAAACTTCAGATGCGCCAGCGTCCTGAAATCTGTCTCTGTATCCTTTATGGCCCGGAAAAACAGGGATACCGCATTTCTGCTGGTAAAGACGGCCCAGTCCCATGCGGACAGCTCCCTGACGGTCTGCCTTAATCGTTCTTCCTGCTCCGGCACCACACGGGATACGGATGCGCGCACCACTTTTGCACCCAGAGCCGCAAGCTTCACCGACAGCTTTTCAAAGATGGCATCGGTGCCTGTGATCCCGATGGAAATCCCTGACAGAAGCCGTTCACCGCGGCAGTTCATCTCAAAGGATGCCGTGGGGCCGATCACAATGACTCCCGGAGACCGGAGACCTGCTTTCCTGACAGCCGCAGGCAGTTCTGAAAGCGGCGCTCTCACGCAGCGTTCCTGAGGCATGGTTCCGTCTGTCACCACCGCAGCCGGCGTATCCGGGGATTTTCCGTTGTGAATCAGCTGCCGCACGATCTGCTCCAGATTGGAAAGTCCCATGAGAAACACCAGTGTGCCCGGAAGCTTTGCGTACTCTCTGAACCCGCCGGTCAGTGTGTCTCCGCTCAGGGCTGTATGACCGGTGATGACATGGAAGCTCTGGCTTACGAGTCTGTGGGTTACGGGAATTCCCGCATGTGCCGGCGCCGCAATGGCCGATGTCACTCCCGGCACCACTTCATAGGGGATTCCGTGAGCGGAAAGTTCCAGAATTTCTTCTCCTCCGCGGCCGAATACAAAAGGATCCCCGCCTTTCAGGCGCACCACCATTTTTCCTTCCATGGCCTTATCCGTCAGAAGGCGACTGATTTCCTCCTGTTTCATGCTGTGGCCCCCCGGCTTCTTTCCCACGTATATTTTTTCACAGTCTTCAGGCACGCAGTTCAGAAACTCTTCTGAAGCCAGCCGGTCATACACCAGGACTTCTGCCTGGGATACCAGCTGACGGCCCCTTACGGTAATCAGTCCCGGATCTCCCGGACCTGCGCCCACCAGATAGACCATTCCCTTCTGTTCTTTCATACTTCCTCCATCTGTTTCACCAGTTTCCCGGCCAGATCCTCATAGGTTTCCCGGGGGCCGGAAATTTCTCCGTATACAGGCCGGCCTCCGGACTCCTTCATGAGCCGGATATGAAACGTATCTCCATCTCTCCAGCTGTATACGCCGACAGCGGAATGGCATCCGGCTTCCATCAGCCGCAGCACCTTTCTTTCCGCCATCAGAGAATCTTCTGCCTCCCGGTCATTGATTTTTTCAAGAAGAGACATCCACGGCGAATCCTGACGGCCTTCCAGGGCAATGATCCCCTGTCCGCCTGCAGGAACAAATTCTGTTTCCGGCAGAAATTCATACCAGAACCGCGGGTCTTCCAGAAGTCCCAGCCTTTTGAGTCCGGCCGCTGCCAGGAGAATGCCGTCATATTCCCCCGCAAGGAGTTTTTCCAGTCTTGTGTTGACATTTCCCCGCAGAAGCCTGCATACTGCATGTTTTCTTTCCATGATCTGAATCTGCCGCCGCAGGCTTCCTGTTCCTATGATCATGGGAGAATGCACTGCTTCCCTTCCCTGTACGGAAACAAAGACATCCCTGGGATCTTCCCGTTTCAGGACGGCACAGACTTTAAGTCCGTCCATCAGATCCATCGGCATGTCTTTGGCACTGTGCACTGCCAGATCAATGCTTCCGTCCGCAATGGCCTGTTCAAATTCACTGACAAACACACCTTTTCCGCCGAATTCCACCAGTGACCGGTCCAGAATCCGGTCTCCCTGAGTCGTCAGCGGAACAATCTCTGTCCTGATTTCCGGATCCGCCTGTTTCAGCGCATCTGCCGCCAGCATGGCCTGTGCCATGGCCAGTCTGCTTTTCCTGGTACCGATCCGGATCACACGGCTTCCTGATTCTGTCTCCATGTCACGCCTCCTCATGTTCCCTGGCAATGATCAGGGAATAATATCCGGCCTCTTCCGGGATTGTTTCCGTACCGGAAAAAATCCGTTCTCCTTCCATGCCGCAGTTTTCCACCATCACCGCATGAAGTCCCTGCTCCAGAAGAGCCTTCTTTACGGCTCCGATCTGGCTCCCTGATTTCATGAAGATTTTCGTGCCGGAAAGAGCAGCTCCCTCGGTATCCGGATAGGAGCCCGGAAGGATATGAATGGAATCTGACTTTTCTCCCAGACTGATTCCGAGTCTGGCCGCAGCCGCGCAGAACGAAGGGACTCCGCTGACAATTTCCGACTGGAATCCCCTGCTTTTCAGTTTTTTATGTAAATACAGATAGGTGGAATAGACGGTGGGATCCCCAAGAGTCAGGAACACCACGTCCTTTCCTTCAGAAAGAAACGATGCGATCCTTTCCGCTCCTTCCTCATGACTTTTTTCAAGAATCCTCTCATCCTTTGTCATCGGAAAAACCACCGGTACAGTTTTTTTCTCTCTGATTTCCGGGACCGCCTGAACAGCGATTTTGTACGCGGTACAGCTCCCGGGATCTTTCCCCGGAATCGCAATCACATCTGCACTGCGCATCAGCCGCTGTGCCTTCAGGGTCAGAAGTTCCGGATCCCCCGGACCGACACCCACTCCGTAAATTTTTCCTGTCATATATTCTGTCAATCTCCTTTATCAATGATGCCCGCGGAGGCGTTTTTTGTTTTCACCTGTCCGCACGGTTTACTGGTAATTTCGGCAGAATCTTATGGGCAGCGGAATTCCCCTGCTTTCGGCATCCCAGACTGCAGTCACCAGCTCTGCTCCCAGCGGGACGGCTTCAAAAAACTCCAGCTCCAGATAATCCGTCATCTCCCGGCAGCCCCGCACCGGCTCCCTGCGCATCAGCATCCCGTGGATCGCACCGTATTTCCCTCTGATTTTCAGAAACAGACAGATCATTCCCTTAACCATCTCCGGGGAGTTGACAAACAGCCGGTTGACCAGCCGGATCGTGTCAATGGCTCTGGAAATCACCCGTTCACTGACCCCCAGAATATCTCCTGCAGAACGGCACACCGTCCCCGTGTTTCTGATGTGGCTGGTTCGGTCCGTCCAGAGGGGCCTCATACCTTCCCGGATCATCAGTCTCCGGTCCAGCTCCGTTTCGATCTCCGCATGGGAATAGGAAGTGTACTTGTCTTTTCTGTTTATGTATCCGTGCAGGCTGCTGTCCAGTGCAAAATGACAGGCAAACCCAAGAAGATATGCTTTTTTTGCATTCCGTTCCACGGGACTGTCTGTTTTTTTTATTTTTTCGATACTCTCCAGAAAAAACTTCCGTGCCGCTTCATCATGAAGACGGTATCCTTCCCGGACCACCGCATTTTCCCCGAGCGGATAGTAAAAAAACAGAATGTCCGGCCCATGAAGGCCGAGATAGAAACAGTCTCTCTCTTTTTTGATGAATGCCCGGATTTCCGGTCTCAGTTTCCTGTATACCCTTCGTCCGTACAGATCATGTGCAAATGCCGCCGGCATCGTTCATTCCCCCTGTCTTATGTCTCACCCTGTGCCGTTTCTGACTGAAAGAAAAGAGCTGTGACAAAACACCTGCCACAGCTTTATGAAATTCCTTATTTAATTACTTCCTTGCCGCCCATGTACGGTCTCAGAACTTCCGGAATCTTCACAGTACCGTCAGCCTGAAGATTGTTTTCAAGGAAGGCGATCAGCATTCTGGGAGGTGCCACAACCGTGTTGTTGAGGGTATGGGCAAAATACTTCTTGCCGTCCTGACCGTTGACACGGATTCTCAGACGTCTTGCCTGTGCATCGCCCAGGTTGGAGCAGCTGCCCACTTCAAAATACTTTTTCTGTCTGGGTGACCATGCTTCCACATCCACGGACTTCACCTTCAGATCAGCCAGGTCACCGGAGCAGCATTCCAGTGTTCTCACCGGAATATCCAGGGAGCGGAACAGATCTACGGTGTTCTGCCACAGGCGGTCAAACCAGACAGGAGATTCCTCCGGTCTGCAGACCACGATCATTTCCTGCTTTTCAAACTGATGGATTCTGTAGACACCGCGCTCCTCGATTCCGTGGGCACCTTTTTCCTTACGGAAGCAGGGGGAATAGCTGGTCAGAGTCTTGGGAAGTTCCTCCTCCGGAATGATGGTGTCAATGAATTTTCCGATCATGGAGTGCTCGCTGGTACCGATCAGATACAGGTCCTCTCCTTCGATCTTGTACATCATGGCGTCCATTTCCGCAAAGCTCATGACTCCGGTCACCACATCACTGCGGATCATGAACGGCGGAACGCAGTAGGTGAATCCCCGGTCAATCATGAAATCTCTGGCATAGGAAATCACAGCGGAATGAAGTCTCGCAATATCTCCCATCAGATAGTAAAAACCGTTGCCGGCAACTTTTCTGGCTGAATCCAGATCCAGTCCATGGAACTTTTCCATGATCTCTGTATGATAGGGAATCTCAAAATCCGGAACCACCGGTTCTCCGAATTTTTCCACTTCCACATTTTCACTGTCATCTTTTCCGATGGGCACAGACGGATCAATGATGTTGGGGATGGTCATCATGATCTTTCTGATCCTGGCGTCCAGATCCCTTTCCTTTTCTTCCAGTTCTGCCAGATGGTCCGATGCGGCCGTCACCTGTTTCTTTGCTTCTTCCGCCTCGTCCTTCTTTCCCTGTCCCATCAGGGCACCGATCTGCTTGGAAATCCTGTTTCTGTCTGCTCTCAGATCATCCGCTTCCTTTTTCACCCTGCGGTTTTCCTCATCCAGGGCAATCACTTCATCCACCAGCGGAAGCTTGCTGTCCTGAAATTTATTTCTGATATTCTGCTTCACAATCTCGGGATTTTCTCTTACAAACTTCAAATCTAACATGATAACCAGTCTCCTTCTGTCTCTGGTGCTCTTGAAATCGGCACCTTTATTTATGCGGTAAACTTAGATAAAAATATATCACATTTCCTTAAGAAAGAAAAGGACTTTCCTTATTTTTTCAGAAGGCAGCCCAGAAGTTCCTCAAAGCACACGCCGTTGCTCACCGGAATCTCCAGTTCATCAGACCTGCGGATGCAGTCCTTGACGAATCTGGAAGCCCGGGACACCGCATGCTTCAGAGGCTCTCCGTTCAGCACCGCACCGGCCACCACCGAGGAAAATACATCCCCGGTTCCCGGCCGCTCGGTTCCCGTGCGCTTCACCTTCACGAACTCCGCCTCCTGCCGTCCCTGTTCCAGAACCACGTTTGTGAGAAAACCGCCTTCTCTCACCCCGGTGATCACCACGGATCTGGCTCCCATCAGACGCAGCATCATGGCCATGTTCAAAAGTTCCCGTCTGGTCCATCCCGTTTCTTTATAGGACGTTCCCGTGAGGATACAGGCTTCCGTCACATTGGGCGTCACCACATCTCCCATGCAGACCAGCCGCTTCATTTCCTCGCACATCTCTTCCGTGTATGTGGCATAGGGAACGCCGTCATCTCCCATAACCGGGTCCACAATCACTTTGGTGTTTTCCTTTCTGAGGCGTTCCACCAGATCCATCACAATGTCAATCTGACGTCTGGAGCCCAGAAACCCTGTGGCGATTCCGTCAAAAGAAAGTCCCAGTTCCATCCATTTTTCCGCGTAGGCTTCCATTTTATCCGTGTAATCGTCAAAAAAATAAACAGGAAACGCCGTATGATTGGACAGAATGGCTGTGGGCACCGGACAGCACTGGATCCCCATGGCCGATAAAATGGGAATAGCCACTGTCAGAGAACAGCGGCCATACCCGGATAAATCGTTGATCATTGCTATTTTTTTCTGTCTGTCATTTCCCATGATCTTACCCCTTTTTCCTTCCCACCGGCAGCAGCAGCCCGGTTTTTCTTAACGCCGGCCGCAGAGCCATATAGAGAACCACCGCAACGGCCGAATTGATGACTGCATTGATCACAGTGGCGTACGTGGTCACCGCCATCAGGGCTTTGATGGCGGAAGCGGCTTTTTCCGCATTGGGTGTCAGGAATGTATACCAGGCGTATTTCAGTGCAGGCTCAAAAAAGCAGTTGAAGCCCAGGCCGCAGACCGCGGCGGCAGCTGACCATCTGAACACATAGCCTCTGGGCCGCTCTTCAGAAATCCCGGCAATTCTGTGTGCAACAAATCCCGTCACGATTCCGATCATAAGTTTGGTCAGAAATGTTCTGGGTGCCGACTCTGCATATCCGCCTGTAAGATCCGCAATGGAAAGACCCACTGCCCCTGCAAGTCCCCCGTAGGTGCCGCCCAGAAGGTACGATCCCAGGACAACAAACGCGTTGCCGATATGGATCTTGGTACCGGTGGCAGTAATGGCAGGAAAGACTGCATATCCGATATAACAGAGGGCGGCCATCAGCCCCGCCTGAGTGATTCTCTGCAGTTTTTCATTTTCTTTTGTCATTGATCATCCATCTCCCCGTCCTGTAATTCCGTTCTTTTCCCTATCTTAGCACCGGGGTGGATTGGTCTGAATATCCAGTTTAATTTTTTTTGTCCAGTCCAGATAACTCCTGCTTCTCCGCAAGATCTCCCGATTCCACACAGAGAAGCATTCCCTCACGAAATTCCAGCGTTGCTTCATCTGCGGCCAGCTCATTGCTGACACAGAGGCTGGGGTTCTCAAAAACGGAAATGTCTTTGTCACAAAGAGGATACCGGAATCCTGTCAGGGTGATTCCCTTTACGCTTTCCGTAAAGGGAAGAAATGAAATATAGGAACCGTACATCTCTTCTTTCCGGAACTTCTTCCTGCCGCAGACTGCGGCATCCAGCAGGTAAATCCTGTTCTGCTGATCATAGATTGACGCAGAGACCCCGTGACGGAGTCCCATCGCCAGAAGATGGATGTTGGAAATTTCGTGGTCCAGCCTTCCTCCGGTGGCACCAAGAATATCCATGGAAGTACAGCCATGCCGGAATGCCGTAAGGAATGCCAGTTCCGTGTCGGTTTCGTCTTTTTCCGGCCTGTGAATATCCAGGGGAACAGAATGGGCGCTTCTGTATTCCTGAAGTCTGGTCTTTCCCAGCGTATCAAAGTCTCCCACGGCCACATCAGGCCGGATTCCCAGCGCATCCGCAGACGCCAGTCCGGCATCTGCGGCAATCACAAATTCATAGCTGCGGCCTTCCAGAAATTTTTCCGCAAATTCCAGGGACAGTTTTCCCCCTGTGATCATCAGGCACCGCTTCATGATCCGCATTCCTGAAACAGCCGGAGAAACTCCCGTACATTGGCAGCGCTGTCATTCCGGAATACGGCCGAGCCTGCCACCAGAACATTTGCGCCGGCTTCAATCACCTCTCTGGCATTGGCTGCGGAAATGCCTCCGTCCACCTCGATATCCGTGTCAAGTCCGGCCTCATTCAGCATGCTACGGAGTTCCCTGATCTTATTCAGCGTATACGGAATGAACTTCTGGCCTCCGAACCCGGGATTCACTGACATGATCAGGAACATATCCGCTTCACCCAGGACACAGGACACGGCTGACACAGGCGTGGCAGGATTCAGGGCCACCGCCGGCCTCATGCCGCATTCCCGGATCTGATGAATGGTCCTGTCCAGATGGCGGCATGCCTCCGCATGAACACATAAAATATCCGCACCGGCTTTTTTCATGTCTTCCACGTAGCGGCCCGGTTCCTCCACCATCATGTGCACGTCAAACACTTTGCCGGTCACAGGCCGCAGTTTTTCTATCACAGGCATTCCGAAAGAAATACTGGGAACGAAGGCCCCGTCCATCACATCCAGATGGATATAACCGGCTCCGGCTTCATCCACTTTCCTTACTTCCTCGCCCAGCCGGGCAAAATCAGCTGCAAGAACAGAAGGCGCTAAAATCAGCATATCAATATCTCCTTTTGCTTTTTAATTCTTCATAAATCAGCCTGTAATTTTCATATCGGGAAGCAGGAATTTTCATTTCCTGCACGGCCTTCTTGACTCCGCAGTCCCGCTCTCCCATGTGGACGCATCCCAGAAACCGGCAGTCCGGTACAAATGCCTCAAACTCCGGAAAGCAGGATGCCAGCTGCTCCGGCAGGAGATCCTCCACATAAATGGAACTGAATCCGGGGGTATCCATCACATAGGTATCCTTTTCCACAAAAAACAGTTCCGAATGGCGGGTGGTATGACGTCCCCGCTTGATTTTTTCACTGACCGCCCCGGTTTCCATGGCTGCCTCCGGATGAATCAGGTTGGTCAGAGAAGATTTTCCGACACCGGACGGGCCAGCGAAAGCCGTGGTCTTTCCCCGCAGAAGTGACCTGAGTTCTTCCAGGCCTTCTCCCCCGGCAGCGCTGGTGAGACGTACCGGATATCCGGCTCCCTCATAGATTTCCATCAGCTTGCGGATCTTTTCCTCATCCGCCAGGTCCTTTTTATTAAAGCAGATCAGAACCGGCACGTTCCGGCATTCCATGGACACCAGAAACCGGTCCAGAAGATTCAGATTGGGATCCGGCTCTGCCGCGGCAAAAACGATCATCGCCTGATCAATGTTGGCAACAGCCGGACGGACCAGTTCATTGCTGCGGGGCAGAATTTCCGTGATGTTTCCGGTCTGCTCTGACGCATCCAGAATCTCAAATTCCACATTGTCTCCTGTCAGGGGACGAATCCTGCGGTTTCTGAAGATTCCCTTGGCCCTGCATTCATACACTCTGGAAACCCCGTCATGAACATAATAAAAGCCGGCGATTCCTTTGATTATCTTTCCTGTCATCCATCGACCTCAAATTCCACGAAATTCACATTATATGAATTCAGAATTTTGTTGTTGGTGATGTCCACGATCTGGACCTCACCTGTAAGGACCCCGTCAGCTCCCCGGATATTGGTGAACCGGATGTCCAGCGTGGTGTCCACGCTGTATGTCTTGGGATCTGTAAGTTTTGTATATACATCTTCTCCATTGACCGTCTGTTTCAGCCGGATCATGATGGTGATTTCCGAAGAAGCGGCACCCGGTCCATAGGATACCATCAGGGGATAACTGGTTTCCAGCGAAGCCAAAAACTGGGTCTTTGGCGCTGACGCTCCCAGACTGACCACATAATCCACTGCCGTGCCTTTTTCCACTTCTTCCCCGCTTTCGATTCCCTGACTCACAATGCTTCCTTCCGGAACCTTTCCGTCATGTTCTTCTGTAACCTTTCCTGCCAGAAGTCCCGCTTCTTCCAGAAGCTTCAGTGCCTCTTCCTCTGTTTTTCCCTCCAGTTCCGGTACGGCCACGGTTTCCACGGCCGGCCCCGTACTGACATAGAGCGTCACCGTATCGCCGTAGGCAGCCCGGTCGGACGGATCCATGCGGATGATATTGCCTTTTTCCACCGTATCACTGGCTTCTTCCATAATGGAGGCCTTGAGTCCTTTTCCTTCCAGAAGTCTTACTGCGGTATCCAGAGTCATTTCCGTAATGCCCAGAGAACTGAGTTCAATCTTATCGGAGCCGGCGCTGACCACCAGATTTACTTCTGAATATCTCTGGACCACGGAACCGGCTTCTTTTTCCTGGGAAATAACCACGCCCTTTTCCACATCGTCGGAATTCTGCTGGGTCACTTTCATTTCCAGGTCCACATCTGCCAGTTTCTTCTCCGCCTCATCCTGGGTATCTCCTACCACATAGGGCATCAGCACTTCCTTCTGGCTGAGGCTGGATGACTCCTCACTGTTTTCTTCCGTTGAGGTTTCTGTCTGCGCTTCCGTTTCTGACGGGGAACTGCCCCGGTTGAATACGCCGCCGAGTTTTACGATAAACACGATGACCACAGCCACAACAATGATGGCCACAATGACTCCCAGCGTTGTGAGAACTTTTTCCAGCTGTGTGGTTTCATCATGATTCTGCTTCCTCGCTTTTCCCGTCCTGTCTTCCGTCTTTGCGGCCGGCCGCCTGACATCCCTCTCTCGGAGTTCCCGGTCTCTCCGTTCCGCATTTCTGGATTCATGGACATCTCCGCCATCTCGGCTCTCATTTGCCGTTCTGGAACTGCTGTGGGTCTTGATGACATCCAGTTCCTTCGGACTTATGGTGATGGTCTGAGAATTGTTTTCCGGTCTGCCTTCATCCTTTGCCACGCCGGTGTCTTCCGGATTGATCAGCGTCCTCCTGAGGTCACTGATGACAGCTGCCACATTGGGATACCGGTTTTCAGGCCGTTTTTCCGTACATTTCAGAATGATTTTTTCCAGTCCTCCGGAAACTTCCGGATTATAGATGCTGGGAGGGGCAATGGGCTCCTCCAGATGGGCCAGGGCCACAGTTACCGTGTTCTCCCCCTCAAAGGGAACCCGGCCGGTCACCATTTCATACATGGTGATTCCCAGAGAATAAATGTCGCTCCGTTCATCGCTGTAGCCGCCCCGGGCCTGTTCCGGGGATATATAGTGCACGGATCCCACCACCGTGGCATTCATGGTCTGGGAAGACACTGCCCTGGCAATGCCGAAATCTGCCACCTTGACCTTTCCGTCCCGGGAAATCAGCATATTCTGAGGTTTGATATCCCGGTGGATAATATGCTGTTCGTGGGCAGCCTCAATTCCCTGAGCCACCTGAATGGCAATGCCGATGGACTCCTTCACATCCAGATGGCCTTTTTTGGTAATATAGCTCTTCAGGGTGATTCCCTCGATCAGTTCCATGACAATATAGTGGAGTTCGCCTTCGTCCACCACGTCATAGACATTGACAATATTGGGATGGGAAAGTCCCGCTGCCGCCTGTGCCTCCATTTTAAATTTGCTTACAAATCCGGCATCGGATGTGAATTCCGCTTTCAGCACCTTGATGGCCACCAGCCGGTTGAGCTTATGACATCTGGCCTTGTATACATCCGACATGCCTCCGGATCCTATTTTTTCCAGGATCTCATACCGGTCCTGGAGCATCATTCCGGTCATCAGCATACGATCACCTCACTTGTCTGAGGTTCTGCAAGGATCACGGCAATGTTATCCCTGCCTCCGTTGTCATTGGCGGCTTTGATGAGCGCACCCGTTTTTTCTTCAAGCGTGGCCGGAGTTCTGAGAATCGTTTCAATCTCCCCATCTTCCACCATATTGGTCAGTCCGTCAGAACAGAGGAGAATGCAGTCATTTTCCCTGACAGGGATCTCAAACAGATCCGCATCCACCGTTGCTGCAATTCCCATGGCCCTGGTAATGATATTTTTCTGATTTTTATAGGCCTCACTGTCCCGGCGGATTTTCCCCAGCGCCGCCATTTCTTCCACCAGCGAGTGATCCCTGGTGATCTGTTCCAGTCTGTCCTGAAGAAGGTAAAGCCGGCTGTCTCCCACATTGGCCACATACAGGGTGCCGTTCAGGACCGTAGCTGCCACAAGGGTCGACCCCATTCCCGTCCGTTCCGTATCCCGGGATGCCTCTTCAAACAGCAGACGGTTGGTCTCTTCCACTGCCTCCCGCAGCACAGAGACGGCCTCCTTTTTTCCAGATTCTTTCAGAAGGCGGACCATGGTCTCCACCACGAACCGCGATGCATAGTCACCGGCCTTATGCCCTCCCATGCCGTCAGCCACCATAAAGAGATTGGAAAGGGGACCCACCGGGTCCACGGAAGCAAAAACAGAGTCCTGATTGACCTTACGGACTTTTCCGCTGTCCGTCTGTGCATATGCTCTCATGGGCTATACCTCCCTTTCTTTCTGTTCCATATAACTTTTTCTCAGCTGTCCGCAGGCGCCGCCGATATCCCGTCCCATTTCCCGGCGGACCGTTACGGCAATCCGGTGCCGTTCCAGATAACTCCTGAACGCCTCCACCGCTTCTTTGCCGGACTCCCTGTAATCCCGTTCTTTAATGGGATTCACCGGAATCAGGTTCACATGACCATGCTGATCCCGGATCAGTTCCGTCAGCATGGCAGCTTCCTTCAGATTGTCATTGACGCCGCGCACCAGGCTGTATTCAAATGTCACACGGCGCCCTGTTTTTTCAAAATAATATCTGCATGCATCCAGAACATCCGCCAGCCTGTAGCTGTTGGCCACAGGCATCAGAGTCTTCCGGATCTCATCTGTGGGGGCATGAAGAGACAGAGCCAGCGTGATCTGAAGCCCCTCATCCGCAAGACGCCTCATCTGCGGCACCAGACCGCAGGTGGAGACCGTAATGTTTCTCTGGCTGATATGTAATCCGTCCGCACTGCTGAGAAGCCGTATGAACCGCACCAGATTATCATAGTTATCCATGGGTTCTCCGCTTCCCATGACCACCACGTTGGAAACCCGTTCCCCCAGAGAAGCCTGAATTCTGTAAATCTGGTCCAGCATCTCAGACGGTTTCAGATTTCTGGTAAGACCGTCCAGGGTGGAGGCACAGAACCGGCATCCCATGCGGCATCCCACCTGCGAAGAAATACAGACGGAATTGCCGTGATGATACCTCATCAGCACACTCTCGATCACATTGCCGTCTTCCAGACCGAACAGGTATTTCCTGGTTCCGTCGATTTTTGATGTGAGCATTCCCACTGTCTTCAGGGACGTATAGGAACAGATCTCCCCCAGTTTTTCCCTGAGCGGCCTGGAGATATCCGTCATATCATCCAGGGACGGAGCCAGTTTCCCATGCATCCACTGATAAATCTGTCTGGCCCGGAACGGTTTTTCTCCCAGGCCTTTTATGAATTCCATGAGTTCTTCCAAAGTCATGGATTTGATATCTGTTTTTTCCATACTCTATTCCTGTCTGATTCGTTCAAATGCAGCGATAAAAAATCCGTCGCAGGGATGTCTGCCCGGAAGAAGCTGGATCTGATTGTTCCGGCAGTCCTTCTTCATTTCTCCGGGAACCAGTGTTTCCAGGGGCAGAGGTCTGAACGGCAGATTTTCAAGGATCCATTCCGCATTTTCCTCATTTTCAAGCCGGTCTATGGTACAGGTACTGTAAATCAGCTTTCCCCCCGGCTTTACATATTTCCACACCACGGACAGAATTTCCCTCTGAAGGGACGCCAGCTGTTCCAGATCCTCTTTTCTGATCCGGAAGCGGATGTCCGGTTTCTTTCCGATAATTCCAAGCCCTGAACACGGAAGGTCTGCCAGTACGATATCCGCCTTTTCCCACATGGACGGATCTTCCTTCCTGGCATCCATCACCCGGGCTGTGACATTGTCAAAACCGCACCGTGCCACATTCTGCTCCACCAGGGCTATTTTGTACTCCGTAAGGTCTCTTGCCTCCACCATGCCTGTTCCGGAAAGCCGGTCCGCCATGTCAAGGGTCTTTCCTCCCGGGGCACTGCATACATCCATAACCATGCATCCTTTTTCCGGTGATGCGATTCTTCCCACCAGGGAAGAACTCAGGTCCTGAACGGTAATCCATCCTCTGCAGAAGGCCTCTGTCAGATCCGGGGAATCATAATTTTCCAGAAACAGGATGTTTTCCGTTCCCGGAGCCGGGGATGCCTTGATCCCCTCGGCTTTAAGGCTTTCAAGAATGTCCTCTTTGGAGCACAGGCTCAGATTCATTCTGACGGACAGGGGACGCTGTTCCAGAAAAGCCAGTGCCGTCTGCTGCGCCGTCTCTGTCCCGTACTCCTTTTCCCACATGGAAAGAATCCACTGCGGAAGAAGATATTTTTCTTCCGCGCCGGAAAACGTGATGGAGTCCTTTTCCCTTGCAATGGTTCTGAGAACTCCGTTGACAAAGCCGGAAAGTCCCTCAAGCCGCCTTTTTTTTGCAAGTTTCACCGCCTCGTTGCAGACGGCGGAATCCGGGACCCGGTCCAGATACAGAATCTGATACACCGACATTCTGAGAATGGTCCGTACGGCAGGCTTCATTTTTTTTACTTTGACTTTTGAATACCGGTCTATGACCGCATCCAGCCGGATCAGATATTCCACGGTTCCTTCCGTGACCCGGGTGATCAATGCCCGGTCCTGTCTTTCCAGATACCGGTATTTATCCAGTGCCCGTGAAAGCACCAGATGACTGTAATTTCCCTTTTCCAGGATCTCTGTCAGAATGTCCAGAATAATCTCACGGATATTTGTTTCATTAGTCACGTCTGTCCCGGCCTCCAAACAGAATCAGAAGACGCAGCAGCTGAAGAATGGAGCCTGCCGCCGCTGCCACATAGGTAAGGGCCGCCGCCTTCAGCACGGATCTGGTGCCGGCTACTTCATCTCCGTACAGGATTCCCTGGGAATCCAGAAGTTTCACAGCTCTGGAAGACGCATTGAATTCCACCGGAAGAGTCACAAGCTGGAACAGGACCGCAAGCGTAAACATCAGAATGCCGATCTGTACCAGCGGAGAGCCCAGGCCTCCGAAAATCACGCCCAGCAGAATCAGGGGCCAGGAAAGCTGGGAACCGAAATTTGCCACCGGAACCAGTGCGCTTCTGAACCGCAGCGGTGCATAGGATTCATTGTCCTGCATGGCATGGCCGCATTCATGGGCCGCCACTCCGATGGCTGCCACGGAAGTGGAACCGTAAACGGACTGGGACAGATTCACCGTCTTGGTACGCGGATCATAATGATCCGTAAGATTCCCGGGTACCTGACGCACCGTCACATCATAAATTCCCTGGGATTCCAGAAGGCGCTTTGCCGCCTGAGCACCGGTCATGCCGGTTCTGCTTCCCACACGGGAATACCTGTTAAAAGCGCCTGTCACCCGGCTCTGAGCCCACAGGGACAGACCGACTCCGATCAGCACAAGAATGATCGTGGGATCGAAAAACATCGGATACATGCCATATCCATAACCATACATATACGCATTTCTCCTCTCATCTGACCGGCAGCTGATTTCTGATGCCCGCCGGTACAAAAATAAAGCCCGAATCCGTTATTTCCGGGCTTCGAATCTGCTTCCTCCGGGAATCTGAAATCCCCTCAGAAAAGCTGCAGCATCCATTCTCTTTTTTCCTTCCAGCTGGAGCTCTGAAATGGAAAGAATTCCCTTTCCGGTCTCCACCAGAAGACGGTCCTTTTCCGCATGCACCAGTCCGGGCTGTTCTGAAATACCGCCCTCCAGTACATCGGCAGACCAGATTTTCAGTGTTTTTCCGCCGAACCAGGTATAGGCACTGGGCCATGGATTCAGTCCGCGGATCAGCCGCTCAATCTGCTCTGCTTCCATGCTCCAGTCAATCTCACCCATGGACTTTGTCAGCATTCTGGCATAGGGAGTCGTCGCTTCTCCCTGTTCCTTCCGGGAAACCGTTCCTTCTTCCAGCCCTTTCAGTGTGCTCAGAATCAGTTCGCCGCCCAGACGGCTCAGTTTGTCAAACAGGCTGCCTCCTGTTTCTTTTGCATCAAGCGGAACGACAGCTGTTTCCAGAATGTCCCCGGTATCCAGTCCTTCATTCATCAGCATGGTTGTCACGCCGCTTTCCTTTTCACCGTTGATGACTGCCCACTGAATAGGCGCGGCTCCGCGGTATTTGGGAAGCAGGGAAGCATGCACATTGATGCATCCGTATTTCGGAATGTCCAGAATCGCCCCTGGCAGAATCTGTCCGAAAGCCACCACCACAATCGCTTCCGGTTCCAGTTTCCTGAGTGTTTCGGCAAATTCCGGATCTCTGGCCTTTTCAGGCTGCAGCACCGGGATGGAATATTCCAGGGCTTTTTCCTTTACCGGAGGCATCTGGACCGCTTTTCCGCGTCCTTTCGGCCGGTCAGGCTGTGTGACAGCCGCCAGAACCCTGTGCCCTCCGTTTACCAGTGCTTCCAGTGTGGGCACCGCAAAGTCGGGGGTTCCCATAAAAACAATTCTCATGTTATTCTTCTTCCTCTCCGGCATTCACATCCACCAGATCGCCTTCCACCAGTTCCGTGTACAGACGGCCTTTCAGGTGATCACATTCATGGCAGATGCATCTGGCCAGAAGTTCTGTTCCTTCCAGCACATATTCTTCCATGTTCTCATTGAATGCCTTTACTTTCACTCGCTCCGGCCGGGTCACCTGTCCGCTTTTTCCCGGTACGCTCAGGCATCCTTCCGGTCCGGTCTGACTTCCGTCAGTCTCTATGATTTCCGGATTGATCAGTACATACTGATTTCCGTCATCCACATCAATGACCACGATCTGCCTGCGGATTCCCACCTGAGGTGCCGCCAGGCCGCAGCCGTTATTCTCATACATTGTTTCAAACATGTCCTCGATCAGTTCCCGGGTATGCTCCGTCATTTCCCTGACCGGCTTGCACTCCTTTGTCAGAATTTCATCTCCGATGGTTCTTACCTGTCTGATTGCCATGTTACTTATCCTTTCTAAAGATCATACTGCAGTGTCACGTTTCCGGACACAGAAGGGCTTTTTTCCCATGATTCGGCAAATGCCCTGATTTTTAATAGTATATCACAGTTTTCATGCTTAATATATAAAATTTTTCTGTAAATATCATTAACTTTATACGGTACGGCATCCACGGGCCCGATACATGAAAGGCCGCAGAAGGAAAAGTTCCTGCTGATCTCTTCTCTGAGCTCTCCTGCCGCTTTTTCCAGAAAATCCGGGACAGGACATATCATACGGATCTCCAGAAGTCCCACGGCCGGCGGATATCCCATCATTCTGCGGTAAAGGAACTCTTTTTCATAAAAGCCCTAATAATCCTGGGCAGCCGCAG
>CABSIM010000017.1 GCA_902477765.1 uncultured Clostridiaceae bacterium
GGCCCTGGAGGAACTGGCAGCCCTGGGAGTGGAAAACATCATTACCTTTGACGCCCATGACCCCCGGGTGCAGAATGCCATTCCGTTAAAGGGATTTGAAACCGTACAGCCCACATACCAGTTTATCAAACATCTGCTGAGACACGAAAAGGAGCTTCAGATTGACAGCGACCATATGATGGTCATCAGCCCTGATGAAGGCGGCATGAACCGGGCGGTTTTCTTTGCCAACGTTCTGGGACTGGATCTGGGCATGTTCTATAAACGCCGTGACTATACCAGAATCGTCAATGGACGCAATCCCATTGTGGCCCATGAATTCCTGGGATCCAGCGTGGAAGGAAAGGACGTCATCATCGTCGATGACATGATTTCTTCCGGCGAGAGCCTGCTGGATGTGGCCAAGGAGCTGAAACGGAGAAAGGCACACAAGGTCTTTGCATGCGCCACATTCGGCCTCTTTACCAACGGCCTGGACAAATTTGACGAGTATTACGAAAACGGTCTCATTGACCGGGTGCTGACCACCAATCTGGTTTATCAGACACCGGAACTTCTGTCGAAACCCTATTACATCGACGTGGACATGAGCAAGTATATCGCTCTGATCATTGACAATCTGAATCATGATTCATCTCTGAGCGACCTGCTGAATCCCACCAAGAGAATCAACAAGCTTCTGGCACGGTACCGTTCCGGAGACAGATAAAGAGCCGCAGAAGACAGGAAAACATGAAAATACCGGAGAGAAACGGAAACTTCCGTTTCTCTCCGGTTGTTTTTGTCTGAAAAATATATCCGAAAAAGTACCGGGTCATGGCCGGCCGCCCCTTTCAGAAACGCACCAGTTTTCCCAGATTCACATCTTCCAGAAAGCCGGGGATCTGATACAGCACCAGAACATCGGTAATGCCCTGCTGCTCCATGAAATCGCTGACCTTTCCGTTATAGTAGCGCAGGTCGATCATATGGACCTGACCGAAGTGCAGGGAGGCAAACGGCGCGAAGGAATGTGCATAGGAATCCTTGATGATCAGAAGTTTCCGGTCCTGGGGAAGGCTGTGGTTGATGATCTTTGTCCAGCCGTGGTTGCCGTCCAGAAACACCCGGTATTTGTCCCTGGTATTCAGGGCTTCCGGCGTATAAAGAGACGAAAAGGTTTCCTTACTTCCGTCATAGGAAACTTCATAATCCTGTTCCTCAAGGGGAAGGAACAGGTGGATGGAATCCGGCTTTACGGGAATATTGAGCCTGGAACTGACCGTGCCGAGAAAATCCGTGTCTGCAGTCCGGATGGAAAAATCCCCGGTTTTCAGAGGGGTGATCCCCAGCGACTCTGCCCATGCCCGGTAGGCCGTATAGGCTCCGTAAGAGGTCCAGTGATGATCCGTGCGGTAATATGCTTCCAGAGGCATTTCCTGATCCGAAAGGGAAAGGGCAGGCGCCTGAAGAAGTGCATCCAGAACCGGCACCATCAGAGTGCTGCCATTTTCCGGCAGCAGAGCAGCCAGATCCTCATATACGACACTCTGGTCAAAGGGGGAGGCAAACGGCGGAAGCCGGTCCGGCAGGACCTGAGACGCGGAAGGCGCCAGCATGAGGCGCACATGCTCTTTTCCCAGAAGTTCACAGGCGTACCCGGAAAAGGTACGGAGGCGGTCCAGATTCCTGTGGTACAGTTCGGCATCCAGGTCTTCCGGATAAAGGGCATTCATCAGATAATCGTCTTTCCCGATGAACACATGATTGATTTCGTCCCGGAGAACAGCCTGTTCTGCCCGGGTTTTGATGCCGATCCACTGATCGCGGAAAGGAAACTGATCGCTGAGCCATGTTTCATATCTGCGGCCGAATGTGCCGTCCAGGAAGGTGTCCCAGCTGAAATCCGGCCGTTCTGCCAGATACCGGTTTTCCGAGGGAGAAAATGTTTTCCGGGGCCACAGGAGAGACAACAGACAGCCGCCTCCCGCAAGGCAGCAGAAAAAGATACATATAACTGCGGAATATAAATTTTTATGTTCCAAAACAGATACCTCCTGAAAGTTCTCCGTCAGAACCGGAAATACAGAAACGGGTTATAGGTGTCGTCCACAAGACAGGCGGTGGACAGAATAAACAGCGCAGCCAGAAAACAGAGCTCCGGCAGAGCACGGAAAACGGCAGGCCAGCGTCCCTGATTCTCCAGACGTGCCGGTATGCGGCCGGCAATCCGGGCAGGCCATGGCGTGGAGCCGAGAAAGGCGGCAGCCAGGAGAACCAGATTTCCTTTAAGAAGAAACAGAGTTCTGGAATTCAGAAGGGGAAGGCCGCGCAAGCCCGCCATCTGCAGCAGATATTCCGCACCGGCATTCATATCCTCGAATGCAAACAGGACCCAGCCCAGCAGAACCAGAAAAAAGGTAAAAATACGGCGCAGCACCATGGGTACTCCGGAAAGAAGCCGGTTCAGCACCAGCTTTTCCAGCAGAAGGAGGAGACCGAAATATCCGCCCCAGAGAAGAAAATTCAGGCTGGCGCCATGCCAGATTCCGGTCAGAAGCCATACTGCCAGGATGTTCCGTATCTGGATGCGGATTCCCCGCTGATTCCCTCCAAGGGGAATATAGACATATTCCCTGAACCAGGTTCCAAGAGAAATATGCCACCGTCTCCAGAATTCCGTAATACTTGCGGAAATATAAGGATAGCGGAAGTTTTCCGGGAAATGGAACCCCAGCATCCGTCCGAGTCCTATGGCCATGTCCGAATAGCCGGAGAAGTCAAAGTAAATCTGGAAGGCAAAAGCCAGAATCCCCATCCAGACCATGATAATGCTGCGGTCTCCCGGCAGAATGCTGCCGATGGACGTCCACAGGGCGCCGGCCTGGTTGGCCAGCAGCACTTTTTTTCCAAGCCCTGTGAGAAAGCGCCGCACGCCGGAAGCAAAAAGTCCTGCGGATGTTTCACGGCGGTCAAGCTCTTCTGCAATGGTCTGATAGCGGACAATGGGGCCGGCAATCAGCTGCGGAAACATGGAGACATAAGCTCCGAATGAAATCAGATTTTTCTGTACCGGAGCTTCACCGCGGTAAACATCTATGGTATAGGACATGGTCTGGAAGGTATAGAAGGAAATTCCGATGGGGAGCGCAAGACCCGGAAGGGGAATCCGGCTGCCGGTCAGTCCGTTTATGGTGCCGAGGATAAAATCCGTATACTTGAATATTATCAGAAGGCCCAGATTCAGAAAAACCGAAGAAGCCACGGCGCATCCGGCAGCTCTGAGCCTTCCTTCGTCCCGGAAGCGGCCGGCCAGTTTCCCGTGCCAGAAGTCCACAAGGGTGGAAAACAGCAGGAGAACGATGTAGACCGGCTCTCCCCAGCCGTAGAAGATCAGGCTGGCCAGAAACAGGATCCCGTTGCGGTATTTTTCCGGTGCCAGAAAATACAGAACCAGAAAAACCGGAAGGAACCGGAATAAAAACAACAGACTGCTGAAAACCATGGTTTATTCAAAGGCCTCATTGATGATGTCAATGGCCTTCTGATTGTTTTCACGGGCAGATTCCAGGGCTTTTTCTTCTCCCTGTTCCAGGGCAGCGTCATCGGCAGCTCCCAGCATGACAAAGAAGACATAGCTGCCATGGCGGACCACCTGGGAAGCCTGGATCTTGGGAATGCTCATGGGATACTGCATGGTATCTTCAAGGAGGCTGTCACGGTAGGAATTGAGTGCTTCTTCCACGGCATCAGCGGATTCTTCCGTGGCCTCTACCCCGATAAAAGTCTCTACAAAAGTGCTGATCATGGGCATTTCCGCCACAAAGGCAGTATACTGATCCGGGGTGATGCCGGTCAGGTCTTCCAGCATCTGGGAGTCCATCTGCATATTGGGAGCGTAGGTATCGCCGTATGCCTCCTTGATGCTGTTCAGGATGGAGTCCAGGGTTTCCGAAGACTGGGAAGCTTCGCTTTCCCCAGACTGGGATGCGCTGTCTTCTTCCTGGGAGGTTTCCGTCTGGTCCTGGCTGGTTTCTGAGGAGGTGCCGGCGGAAGATTCCGTATCCTGGGCGGAAGATTCCGCAGAGGTCTGGGTTTCCGCAGCCGAAGGCGTTCCGTTTCCGGAGGAGCATCCGGTCAGGGCGGACAGGGAAAGAACAGAGGCAAGTCCAAATGCGGCAAAATTTCTTTTCATCATATCAACATTCTCCTTATTTCAAACTATTGAAGTCTCGATGGTTCTATATTATAATGTACAGCGATGAAGAAAACAATTTAAGAAACCTTAATGATAATTTACGATTTTGGGAGGAACAACATGGCATTTGAATTTAAGAGTCTTCTTCCGACTCCGGAGGAAATAAAAGAGGAATTCCCGCTGAGCCCGGAAGCGGTCCGGATGAAGGCCGAAAAAGACAGAGAAATTGCCGGTGTGTTCACGGGAGAAAATGATAAATTTCTGGTGATCATCGGTCCCTGCTCTGCGGACAGGGAGGACGCGGTCTGTGAATATGCGTCCAGGCTTGCAGAGGTTCAGGAAAAAGTAAAGGACCGTCTGATCCTGATACCGCGTGTTTACACCAACAAACCGCGGACCACCGGAGGCGGTTACAAGGGTATGCTCCATCAGCCGGATCCGGAAAAGAAACCGAATATGTATGAAGGTCTTGTGGCAATCCGGAAGCTTCATATCAAAGTGATGCAGGAGACAGGATTTACCACTGCCGACGAGATGCTTTATCCTGAAAACCTCAGCTATCTTTCTGATGTGCTTTCCTATATTGCCATAGGAGCCAGATCCGTGGAAAACCAGCAGCACAGACTGGCCTCCAGCGGTGTGGACGTTCCGGTGGGCATGAAAAACCCCACCAGCGGCGATCTGAGCGTAATGCTGAATGCCGTATATGCGGCCCAGCACGGCCATGACTTTATTTTCCGGACATGGGAAGTGCAGACCACGGGAAATCCCCTGACCCACTGTATTCTCCGGGGGGCGGTGAACAAACACGGACAGTGCATTCCCAACTACCATTATGAGGATCTGGAGCTGCTTCACAGACTGTATGCGGAAAGAGATCTGAAGAATCCGGCCTGCATTGTGGATGCCAACCATTCCAACTCCAACAAACGGTATGAAGAACAGGTAAGAATCGTGAAAGAAGTGCTCCACAGCCGCCGTCATTCCGCGGATATCCGGAATTTTGTCAAGGGCGTCATGGTGGAGAGCTATCTGGAACCGGGAAGCCAGAAAATCGGAGAACACATTTACGGAAAATCCATTACGGATCCCTGCCTTGGCTGGGAGGAATCCGAACGGCTGATTTATGATATCGCAGAGAGTGCCGTCTGATCCGGACAGGAAGACGGGAAGCCGGAAAAACAGAACGCAGACAGAAAGCAGATAAAAAACAGGACAGGGAAAAATCCCTGTCCTGTTTGCATATGCAGAATATACTACGGCTGGCTGGATGCCCTGGGAAGAGTAAAGATAAACTCAGAACCTACTCCCACGGTGCTGATGACGTCGATGTTCTCTCCGTGGGCCTGGATGATTTCCTTCACAATGGCAAGTCCCAGACCGGTGCCCTTTTTGTCTTTTCCTCTGGAAGTATCGGATTTGTAAAAACGGTCCCAGATCTTTTTAATGCTGTCTTTGGGAATTCCCACACCCGTATCCTTGATGGAAACGAAAATTTTTTCATAACGGGGCAGTGTCTGGATATAGATGACCGAGTTTTCGTGACTGAACTTGACCGCGTTGTCAATGAGATTGTAAAGAACCTGCTGAATCTTGCCGAGATCCGCATGGACCATCTGGATATCATCGGCAAAAGTCAGATCCAGAACAATGTTCTTGGCGTTGCAGGTGCCTTCAAAGGCGGCAGCGGTGTCCTTGATGACCCGGTTGATGTCAAAATTGCTGCGGGTAAGAAACCCTTTGCTGTCCAGGGAGTTGAGAGTCAGCATGCCCTGGGTCAACTTGTTGAGCCGCTCCGTTTCGGAAATGACGATATTGAAATATTTTTCGTGCAGCTCCGGCGGAATCGTGCCGTCCAGAATGGCTTCCAGATATCCCTTGATGGAAGTCAGGGGAGAGCGGAAATCATGGGACACATTGGCGATAAAGGATTTCTGATATTCCTCCATTTTGTTGAGCTCGCTGGACATGTAATTCAGCGTATTGGCCAGATATCCCATTTCATCCGAGGTTTCCGTTCTGATGGTATAGGTCAGGTTCCCTGAGGCATATTCGTTGGCGCCGGCCGTGATTTTTTTCAGCGGAATATAGACCGTTTTGGTAAACACCAGAAGAATGATCAGAGACAGGAAAAAGATAATGGCGGAAGTCAGATACACAATATTCAGAATCTGGTCTTTTCCCTGCTGGACTGCCCGGATGGGCATATGGATTGCCACGTAGCCGTAGGTGTTGAAATTTCCGGTAATGGGGGCAATGACGGACAGCATGTCTTCACTGAAAGTATTGAAGAACCGTCCGGTCATATAGGAATGGTTGCCTGCAGCCGTGGGATCAAAACCCTGGATCACCGTACCCACATGGGAAGAGGGGGACGTTTCCGCCACCACGGAGCCTGTACGGTCCAGAACCAGAACCTGCGCCCGCAGGAAAGCAGCCACAGCCTCCAGCTGGGGGTTGGCGGTGGACAGATCGATATCCTTTCCCTGATAGATGTCGCTGTATGCGGAGGCCAGAAGGTTTGCTTCGTCATACAGGGCATCTGCACGGTCTTCGATGAGATACCGGTAGGTCATGTGTGATGAGAAGGTGGCAATCAGGATAAAACCCAGAAGCCCGAACAGAAGGTATCCCAGAAGGAACTTGCTGTAAAGAGAGTGCGTCATCGTTTTACCTCAAATTTGTAGCCGATGCCCCATACGGTGGTCAGGGCCCAGCCCTCATGGTCCTTGATTTTTTCGCGGAGACGCTTGATGTGGACATCCACGGTTCTGGTGTCTCCCACGTATTCATAGCCCCAGATGTGATCCAGAAGCTGTTCCCTGGTAAAGACCTGATTGGGAGAAGAGGCCAGGAAATACAGGAGTTCCAGTTCTTTGGGAGGCATCTCCACCGAATGGCCTTTATAAAGTACCGAATAATTGGTCAGGTTCACAACCAGATCCGGATATTCCACATATTCTCCCTGCTGTTTTTCGGCCGCAGCCGCAGCTGCGGAAGCCGGACCCGCCTGGTATCTGCGCAGAACCGCTTTGACACGGGCCACCAGCTCCTTGGAGTCAAAGGGCTTGATCATGTAATCGTCAGCGCCCAGTTCCAGTCCCAGCACCTTGTCAAAAATTTCTCCTTTGGCGGACAGCATGATAATGGGAACCTGGGAGGAGGTCCGGATTTCCCGGCAGACCTGATAGCCGTCCATTCCCGGCAGCATCAGATCCAGAAGAATCAGATTGGGCCGGAAGGAAGCGAACTCTTTCAGCGCCGCCTCACCGTCCCCGACGATTTTTGTGTCATAACATTCCTTGATGAGATACAGGGAAATCAGCTCTGCGATGTTGGCGTCATCATCCACAATCAGGATTCTCTGTTTGTCAGCCATGGGTAAAACCTCCTGTCTTAGAAAATGGCGTCCGGAAGAAGCTGCGGAAATACAGCCGTCCGGAAGCAGCCGGTTGAGCGTGGTTGCTAAGAACACATTATTTAAATGTCACGATGGTCACTCCGGTATCGCCTTCTCCGAAGTCACCAAGCCGGAATTCCCGGATGTATTTCAGCTTTTTCAGATGTCTGTGGACACCCGCCTTCAGAGCGCCGGTGCCGCGGCCATGAACCACACGGACGCTGGGCAGATGGGCCAGATAGGCGTCATCCAGATATTTGTCCAGAACCGGGATGGCTTCATCCACGGTCATGCCGATGAGATTGATCTCAGGGGAAACCGAGAACGACTTGGACATCTTGATCTTTCCGCTTCCCGTGTTCTTTTTTCCGGTGTCCAGTCCGGGACCGGAGACAGAGGGTTCATCCAGAAGCTCCAGATCTCTGATGTTCACAAGAGAGCGGAGAATTCCCATCTGTACATACAGATCCCCCTTGGCATTGGGAAGTGTGCTGACAGTGCCTTTCAGATTCATGGAAAGCACACGGACGCCGTCTCCGATTTTGATCTTTTTGGGAGAAATGGTCTTTTTGGGCCCTTTTTCATTTTTCAGGCTGAGGGTTTTATCCACCTTTTCCAGCTGATCCCGGAGTTTTTTCCGCTCCGCCTCCAGTTCCTTTCCGGAACCGGAGCCCTGAGCCAGCCGGTTGATGTTGCGGATGGTCTGGTCGGCGGTCTCCTTGGCTTCCCGCAGGATCCGCTGCGCTTCCTCTCCGGCATTCCGCAGCATTTTTTCTTTCCGCTCATCCAGCCGTTCTTCCTTCTGCTCCAGCCGTTTTTTCAGCCCGTTGATCTCCTGTTTGTAGCGCTCAATTTCTTCCCGCTCTTTTTCTATAGTGACGCGGCTGGCTTCCAGATTGGCCAGCAGGTCTTCAAATGCCTCATCACCTGCCTCCAGATGTGTTCTGGCATCTTCGATGATGTAATCGGGAAGTCCCAGTTTTTTTGAAATGGCAAAGGCATTGCTTTTTCCGGGAATACCGATCAGAAGACGATAAGTGGGACGAAGGGTTTCCACGTTAAATTCACAGCAGGCATTTTCCACTCCGTCCGTGGTCAGAGCGAATACCTTCAGTTCACTGTAATGGGTGGTTGCCATGGTTCTGCACTTCATGTTGTGAAGGAAGGAGAGAATGGCAATGGCCAGTGCGGCGCCTTCGGTGGGATCTGTTCCGGCGCCCAGCTCATCAAAAAGACAGAGAGAACGGCTGTCGGCCTTTTCCAGAATGGACACAATGTTGGTCATATGGGCGGAAAAGGTACTGAGACTCTGCTCAATGCTCTGTTCATCGCCGATATCTGCAAAGACTTCATCGAAAACAGCCAGCTCGGAACCGTCAAAAGCCGGTATATGAAGGCCGGACTGCCCCATCAGGGTAAACAGTCCCACGGTTTTTAAGGATACGGTCTTTCCGCCGGTGTTGGGACCGGTGACAATCAGCAGGTCAAAATCCTTTCCCAGATAAATATTGATGGGAACCACTCTGGAAGGATCCAGAAGGGGGTGGCGCCCGTCTTTGATGTTGATATAGCCTCTGTCATTGAAACGGGGCTCGCTGCAGCCGTAATGTCTGGACAGAGCAGCCTTGGCGAAAATAAAATCCAGCCTGGACAGAACCTGCAGGTCTGTGAGGATGGTCTCCGTGTAGGGAACCAGAGACACGCTGAGGGCTGTGAGAACCATTTCAATTTCCTTCTGTTCCCTGATCTCCAGTTCACGCAGCTCGTTGTTGAGTTTTACGACAGCCATGGGCTCGATAAACAGGGTGGAGCCGGTGGCGGACTGATCATGGATCATACCGGGAAACTGGCTCTTATGCTCTGCCTTGACCGGGAGACAGTAACGGCCGTCGCGCATGGTAATGACAGCATCCTGAAGCAGCGTTCTGCTGGAATTCAGGATGGCGTTCAGCTGACTGTGGACACGGTCCGCAGTGATTTTCATCTGACGCCGCACGTGGCGAAGACCCGGACTGGCGTCATCGGCAATTTCTTCTTCTGAAAGGATGCATCTGGTGATTTCCCCGTTGACATTGGTCAGAGGCTCCAGCATACGGAACATGGCGTCCAGGGAATCATCCGGCAGTTCAGACTCCTGATGCCGCCCGTAGTTCCTGGCTCTGGCGGCACAGGTAAGAAGACCGCTGACGGAGAGAAGTTCATGAATGCTCAGAGAACTTCCGATTTCCAGCCGTTTCAGGGAATCACGGACGTCCCGGACTCCGGCAAAGGAAAGGCTTCCTTTCTGGCGGACTCTGGCAGCAGCATCCGTGGTTTCCTGAAGCGCGGTACGGATTTCCTGCAGATCACAGGAGGGCATCAGGCTGCGGCAGAGCTGTTTGCCGGGCTCTGAATGGGCATATTCCGTGAGTGTATCTATGATTTTGTAAAATTCAAGAGTTTTCAATACTTTCTGATTCATGAAAAATCCTTTCTGCTGTGCAGTACTTCTCCAGTATAAGAAAAAGTATATCACATCCGGAACGAATATCATAGCCATATTTTTGTTGCATAAAGTCTCCCGTGACTTTATAATAAAGGATAGTTACCGGCCCTGCCGGCCGCAGTCTGCCTTCCCGGCGGACCCCGGATCCGATCCGGAAACGGCAGGGATGTATGTTCTTAACGCCGTCCGAAGGAGAAGGAACATGACAGATTCACCCAATGAAAAAAAATTCATGCGGGAAAAGATTGTAAAACCGCCGGCAGACAGAAAGCTGGCTGTCAGACGTTTTCTGGGACTTCTGCTGGCTGCCGTGATTTTCGGGGCCGTGGCTGCTGTAAGTTTTGTGGTTTCCAGACCGTTTGCGGAAAAAGTTCTGGGAAAGGAGCCGCCTGACCCCAGCATTCCCATCACCATAGAAAAAGACGACGAGCCCACGGTGCCTGCGCCTACGGAGAGCATGTCTCCGTCGGAAGAGGCTCCTTTCGAGACGTCTGCTGAAGTGGAAGAGCTGGTGCAGGAGGCAGTGGAAAATTACCCGTGGACGCAGAAAGACCTGGAGAAGATGAATCAGGTGCTGCGGGAAATCGGACAGGGCGCCGATAAATGCATTGTTACGGTTTCTCCTGTAAAGACCCAGGTGGACTGGTTTGACAACCCTGTGGAGAGCGCGGGCCAGTATGCGGGAATTATCCTGGCGGTGAATCCCGGTGAGGTGGTGGTCCTGACAGGCACGGACGCACTGGACGGAGCGGATTCCCTGCGGATTATTTTCGGGGACGGCAGCGTTGCCACCGGACAGGTGAAGCAGAGGGATACGGTGGAAAATATGGCCACTCTGAGCGTTGCCGCATCTGATCTTGCGGATTCCACCAAAAACTGGATCCGTCCTGTGGAACTGGGAAATTCCTATTCTGTCCGTTCCGGCGACATGGTAGTGGCCGTAGGGTGTCCGGCAGGACGGGTGCATTCCATGAAAAACGGATATATTTCATACGTGGCCAAGGGAGTCCAGGTGGCAGACGGCCAGACCAGAATTCTGTACACGGATTTCGGCTGCAACACCCAGAGAGGAACCTTTCTTCTGAACCTGTCCGGCCAGCTGATCGGGTGGGCCACAGGAAAATATCAGAGTGAAGAAAATCCGGATTCCACCATGATCATGTCCATTTCCGAATACAAGGGAATTCTTCAGAAGCTGATCAACGGGATTCCCATGCCGTATTTCGGGATCATGGGACAGGATGTGAATGAGACCATGCAGGCGGAAGGAATGCCGCAGGGAATTTATATTACGGAATCCATTGCCGACGGGCCGGCATACAGTGCCGGGATCCAGAACGGAGATATCCTCACAGAGATTCAGGGAGAGGAGATCAGTTCCCTGCAGGATTTCCAGAACTGCCTGGAGGGGATCGCCAGCGGAACCCAGGTGACGGTCACCATTGAGAGAAAAGGCATTGACGAGTATAAAGAAATAGAATATTACGTGACAATAGGAGCCAGGTAATCCGCCTGGCTCAGATCCTGAAGGGAGATTCATATGAAATTTATAGAAACATTCCGTGAAGGGATGCATGTTTCCGGCGTTTATCTCTGTAAAACCAAACAGATCGCACTGACAAAGAACGGAAAGGAATACGGTTCCCTGACACTGCAGGATAAGACCGGAACAGCGGATGCCAAGATCTGGGAGCTGAGTTCCCCGGGAATCAGCGAATTCAGCGCGCTGGATTACGTGTGCGTGGAGGCGGATGTGACGATGTTCCAGGGATCCATTCAGCTGAATGTGAAAAGAATCCGCAAAGCAGATGAAGGGGAATACCATCCGGCGGATTATCTCCCTGTGACTTCCAAAGATGTGGGGCAGATGTATCATGAACTGACCCAGTACATTACCACCATCCGGAATGAACATCTGAGAAAACTTGCGTCCGGATTTTTTGTCAGCGATACGGCGTTTGCAAAAACATTCTGCAGTCATTCCGCAGCCAAAAGCGTTCACCACAGTTTTGTGGGCGGACTTCTGGAACATACGCTGGGAGTGGTGAAGCTCTGTGACTATTTCTGCAGACAGTATCCTCTTTTAAACAGAGACCTGCTTCTTACGGCCGCCATGTTCCATGACATCGGAAAAACAAAGGAACTTTCCGTATTTCCGGAAAATGATTATACGGACGAGGGACAGCTCATCGGCCATATCATCATCGGCGTCCGGATGGTGGAAGAGAGGATTGCCGCCATGCCCGGATTCCCGGAAAAGCTGGAAAGCGAACTGGTTCACTGTATTCTGGCCCATCACGGTGAGCTGGAATACGGATCACCCAAGAAGCCGGCTCTGATCGAGGCGCTGGCCCTGAACCTGGCGGACAATGCCGATGCCAAGCTGGAAACCATGTCCGAGATCCTGAAGGGAGCCGGAGACAATAACGGCTGGCTGGGATACAACCGGTTCATGGAAAGCAATATCAGAAAAACCGGCGAATCATAGAACGGAAAAGAGAAACAGACAGGGCATCGTATCCTTGCGGTATGATGCCTTTTTATAACAGGAATCCGGGCGGATTTCCGGACGGGGAAAGAAGGGAGACCAGGATCCCGGAGCGGAGTGAACAGATGGAAATGAAGAAAAATGATAAATTTGTACTGAAAATTGAGGATATGGGAGAGGACGGAGCCGGGATCGGGAAACTGGACGGTTATATCTGGTTTGTGAAAGATGCCCTGATCGGGGATGTGGCAGAAGTCTCTGTCATGAAACAGAAGAAAAATTATGGATTTGCCAGACTGGTGCGGATTCTGGAACCGGCGCCCGGACGCGTGGAGGCCAGATGTCCGGTGGCAAGGCAGTGCGGAGGATGCCAGCTTCAGGAGCTTTCCTATGGAGAACAGCTGAAATTCAAGGAGAGAAAGGTGTGGAACCATCTGAGGCGCATCGGAGGTCTGGAACGGCTTTTCCTGCCCGGACAGGAAGAGGAAGCGGCAAAGGTGCCGGGAGCCGTTGTCATGGAACCCATTGTGGGAATGGAAGATCCCTGGAGATACAGAAACAAGGCCCAGTATCCCATCGGACGGGACCGGAACGGGGAACTGACGGCCGGATTTTATGCAGGAAGGACCCACTCCCTGATTCCCATACCCCATCAGGACTGTCTGCTGGGGTGTGAAGAAAACCGGCTTCTTCTGAAAGCCATTCTGGAATTCATGAAGGAATTCGGAATCCGGCCCTATGAAGAAGAATCTCACAGCGGTCTGGTGCGCCACGCCCTTTTGCGGAAGGGATTTGCCAGCGGCCAGCTGATGGTATGCCTGGTGATCAACGGGGATTCCCTGCCCCATGGCGATGTGCTTGCCCGGCGGCTGGAGGCCCTGGGTGTACAGAGCGTGTCCCTGTCGGTCAATAAGGAAAAGACCAATGTGATCATGGGGAGCCGGATCATCAGTCTTCTGGGACCCGGATATATTACAGATTCCATAGGAGATGTGGAATACCGGATTTCACCTCTCTCCTTTTATCAGGTGAATCCGGTCCAGACGGAAAAACTTTATGGAACGGCGCTGGAGTTTGCCGGACTGACAGGCAGGGAAACGGTCTGGGATCTTTACTGCGGCATCGGAACCATTTCTTCCTTTCTGGCCCGGAAAGCGAAAAAGGTTTACGGAGTGGAGATCATTCCCCAGGCCATTGAGGATGCCAGAAAGAATGCGGAAAGAAACGGACTGGATAATGTGGAATTTTATGTGGGAAAGGCAGAGGAGGTACTGCCGGAGCAGTATGAAAAGCATCATATCCGCGCCGATGTGATCGTCGTGGATCCGCCCAGAAAGGGCTGCGATTCCGTATGCCTGGACACCATCATCCGGATGGCCCCGGAAAAAGTGGTGTATGTGAGCTGCGATTCCTCGACTCTGGCCAGAGACGTGAAGTATCTGGAGGAAAACGGTTATGAGACCAGACGCGTCCGGACTGTGGATATGTTCGGAATGACCGGCCATGTGGAGACTGTATGCCTCTTGAGCAACCGAAAACCTGACTCATATGTGCACCTGAATCTGAAGATGGAAGACTACTACAGAATCAAGGATGCCCAGAAAGAGCAGGACAAGAAATAACCATCATAATATCATACGGAACTAACAGTAAGAGCTACTGATGCGAAAACGCATTGGTAGCTCTTTTCTTTTTCTCCGGAGCAGGAAAGGCGGTGGTGCGTATGAGAGTGATCTGAATATGGCGGGTAAACAGAGTACTAAATCGAAAAACCAGAGTAAACCGAAGGAGGAAATCATTATGTCGAAGAAAAGAAGCATTAAGGTTTATGGGCAGAGCGGATACAAGTACCGGGAGACACCGACAATCATGCTGAAGGGCATGTGGCTGAAGGAGGCAGGCTTTGACATTGGGGATTATATTTCCGTCACCTGCGAGGATGGTAAGATAGTCATCGCCCAGGAGGTCGAGAGGGCCGCTGTGAAGGCTGCAGAGGCTGAGTTCATGGAAAGGGAGATGAAAGCCTTACAGAAGCGCTACGAGACGGAAAAAGCCAAAATCCGGGCTCAGATGGTGGCAGAGCAGGGAGCGAGGTGGTAAAGATGTTTACCGCTGAAGAGCTTCAAGCGATCGACACTGAATATTTTAGAATGATTGTTATGGATCCGTATGATCTTACGATCCAGTCAAAATGCACTGGTCACTATTGGTATTTACATAGCACCGGTTATCCGAGTGATGGGTCGTGCATTATCTTTCACAAACACCGCTATCAGCATCCGTATCATCAGCATGGACGGGCACGGACATTGCGACAGGCGGTCAAGTCTATCAAGAATCATGATGTCTATCAGATCACTGTAAGAGGCCACAAGTAAAATAGGGGAGCGCACTACCAATCTTGGTAATGTGCTCCCTGTCTTTTTGTCAGAGGATGAGTTTAGATGATATCCTCCATAAATTTGAGTGTAAGCTCCTGAATCTTCTTTACCCAGTCAATTACTGTGGACTTCGGCACTCCGAGCTCCTTGGCGATTTCGCGGCGTGAGAGACCGTATGAGAGAAGCTTGACTACCGGTGCATATTCCGGACGGATTGCTCCGACATAGCCCATGAGCTCCTGGAGAAGTTCCAGGTAACGTTCGGCACTGCCATAACCTTCGGGTGCAACCGGCTCATAAGCTTCTTCGATGCCGTCTTCATTTGTCCAGGTCAGATCGCTAAAGGTCAGAGTTCCGTAGCATTTCTTGTCAAGAGAATGATAGAAAGGGCAGTCCTTGCACTTATTGCTTTCGGGGCAGCGGATGGCATGCCCTTTGCCGTCACTGATCTGGCAGCGCTTATCACGATCCTCAGCCTTGAATTCCTTGGAGAAAGAGCTGAGATATGAATCGTACTGTTCCTTGGTTCCGGGAACGAGGATGACGGTACACATACGGTTACCAATTCTCCACAGACGGATATCCTTCATTGAGTATCCATAATCCAGTGCGGCTTCGATGGTGGTGACCATCGGAATTAATACTTGATCTTTGTCTTTGTTCGTCATGAGATTTCCTCCTGTTTGACGCGGAGGAAACCGCATGGCGATATTCTGTTGTCTTAATCAGTCGGCCATTCATACAGGTATTCCTCCTGTTTTGCTTGAATAGCCAGCTGTTCTGCTTAAGGCTGGTGTTTACTTGTTACTTCACACTGAAACCGGCAGAACCTCCTTCAGCGCTAAAGGTAGCGTTTTCAGTGTGAAGAGCCTTTATTCTGTCATGCTCAGGACTGTGACTTACAGGAATGTCTTCCTGCTTGACTTAGTTGTCGTTTGCTATCAGGTACAGTTCGCTGAAAGCTGCTTCATAGTCGCTTGGATTAAGATCTTCTGCACAAGTGGCTTCGAATCTCTGGAATACGGATTTTGCTACATCTTCTCCGTATTCGTTTACGACTTGATTGGCTGCATCCTGAATGCTGATGAGCAAATCTTCGTGAGAACAGAACATGTACTTTACCTCCAAATTCTGTCCGCTCAATCTGCTGGGCCCAACGTTAGCAGACGATTTCAAATGAAAAGTCTGTTTGAGTCGATTTATAACCAAATACCGCCAAAAACATTGATTTATGGAAGCGATTATGGTAAAATATATTTTGAGTTTTTGTACCCTTTCGCTTATCCTTCCCTCTTTTCATCTGATGGTTTAAGGATACCAAGCCAAAAAGGGACTTTCAGCGGGGCAAAGCCTTGAAATAAAGGGACTTTTGGGACTGAAAAAGGGACTTTTCGGAGATGAGTAATGTGATTGTGATAAAAGCCTATTCTGATACGGTAAAAAAGAGCTTTGGGTCATCTATGAGTCAGGGGCGGTTCATGAGAGAGGTATTTAAAGCTTCTGGATATGATCGTTTTCCAAGTTCATCAGATGAGGATTATGCGAAGAAAATATGCAATGGATCGAAGCCTATTACAGATGACATGATTGATGGCTTTCCCAGACCATATCGGATTGAAGAGCTTGCAAATTATTTTTTAACCCATATAGATAAAAAGAAGGTATCAACCATTGCGAATGCCTTCAAAGTTGCTGACAAATCAATAGATTTGGACTGCTTGTGTAAAGCTCTGGCTGCCCAGTTTTTCGGTTTGGTTGAGGTCGGAGGTGCGGATCATGCGGCGGATGATATTGTTGCATCGTCATATAGGAAACTTAGAGATGGAGCTGACATCAAGACTGTTATAGCAGCACCGTATCATTCGGGAGACCGAGCGTGGATAGTGAATGGGCAGAGATCCCGGCACTATGACAAGGGGTTTTACGAAAAGTTTGATCATGTGTGGCTGATAAGAAATGACGGAAAAGTACCTTGGAGGGATCGACGGCTTGTATGTCTGACGAAAGAGAGCCAGTCTATTAAGACAGATGTGTATGAGATAGATGTACCAGATACCGATCCTGGTGAAACGGCAGAAGTCATAATACAGGTTGACGCAAGAGGAAACGAGAACACTTTTACAAGTACGTGGAAAATGGAAGATTCATCGGGGAATGATTGTTTTCCGAGTGAGAAATGGTTGTTTGAATTTACAGTTACAGTAGTTAATAAGTCACGGGAGTCAACGGAGGCATAGTGATGAGTGACAACACAATTGAAAAATGGTCAACACTGAAAGAAGTTCAGGAGCATCTGGGCGTAGGGAGAGAAACCATCCTACAGTGGATTGCTAAAAAGAATATGCCTGCTTATAAGATGGGGAGGCTATGGAAATTCAAGTTGTCGGAAGTAGATGAATGGGTAAAATCCGGAGAGGCTGCCGATAATAATTCGAGTGTAGAAGATTAATGTGAAAGGCGGAGAATTGCAATGGCGGATCAGGTTTTAAGTCGAACTTTAAACCAAAAATTTGATACCGTTTTTGAAGAGGTCACCCATCAGGAGACACTGAATCTCTTGAATCGTAATGACCTTAAGTTGTTCTGCCTTGATATTGAAACAAATCAGTTTAATTACGATCCGCTTGTGGAATTCCTGGAAGATAATCTGGGGATGTATGTATTTTCGAGAGCTGAGCTGGATGAGCTGGTCGATGCCGGAAAAGACAGGACGGTCGCGCTTAAGGCAGTAAGAAAACTGATAAAGACTGGCAATCCAGGAGAAAAGGGAACCGGAAGTGAACTTGGAGAAATCCTTGACTATTGCTTCTTTGAACACGTTCTGGAAGCTCCAAAGATTTTGAGTAAGTATGAGCAGGTAACAGCCAGAGGTACCTACAAAGCACAAAGCGAAGGGGTACATCTTTTATCCGTTGGAAGTGCTGGGACCCCTGCGTATCAGCTGGTATATGGTGCATCCGGTATTATAGATGATATTCAGGATGCTATTGATAAGGCTTTTGAAGAAATTGCAGCAGTGTCTAATGGCCAGAGAAAAGAACGGCAGGTCGTAGACAGCACTGTGATGGGACGCTCTTTTGATGAAGATACTACTGCGAGGTTGAAAGAAATACTGCTCCCCAGCAAAACGAGAATACCAGTGGATAACGCCTATGGAATGTTTATCGGATACACCATAGGTCTGGATCCTAATCAATACACGAATGATCAGTACCGAAAAGCAGTTCAGGATAAGATGGTTCTCGATATACAGAACCATGTTCAGTATATCGTGGACAAAATCAACAGCTTAAACCTGAGCCGCAGCTCTTTCTATGTGTATGTGCTGCCGTTAAATAAGGCATTGGAAGACAAGAAAGAGATCATGGACAGGCTGCTTGGAGGTGACGACTGATGCCGGATATTATAGAAGCAGATAAGCCACTGCGGTTAGCAGATGCAATATACAAGGACATCCTGGACAATGACTACCTGAAAGAACTGTATGATAAGATTCTACGCTGCTATACAATCAGGCGGTTTGGGAAAGGTCAGGATATCCCTACGGAAACAGAAAAAATAGATGCACTGAGGTTTGCGGATATCCTATCTAAATCGGTGTTTTCTGATGATACAGAGATTCACAAATCTTTGGCACAGGAAATTGTAACTATATTGGATTATCTGTTTCCGGATGATGAGGATGTTTCTTTTTATGCCGGATCGGTGCTTACGAATACGGCGAACTTTCGAGGAAGAGATATTTTATCTCCGGATTACAGAGGAGGTTCCTTGTTTGAGAGACTGTATTCAGAGTTGATGAAGGAATATCTTGAAGTACCGGGAGATGAGGAAAAGCATTTCTTCAGATCGCAGAAGATGGTGTATGACCATTTTAACGACCAAAGCTTCAGTTATTCGGGTCCGACATCAATGGGAAAGTCCTTTGTGATGCAGACTTTTATCCGCAATCAGGTTATGGCTGATAAGGGCTGTAATTTTGCGATATTGGTGCCGACCAAGGCTTTGATCAATGAAGTGACGGGCGAGCTGACCAAAGCTCTGAAGGGCTTCTTTACGGAAAAGGATTACAGGATAGTCACTTCCGCAGGTGCCGTGGTTTTGAAAGATTACCATCATTTCATTTTTATCATGACACCAGAGCGGATGGCATATCTGCTGACACTATACAGTAACATGCCTCTAGACTACATATTCATAGATGAAGCGCATAAGATATCCTCTAAGGATTCAAGAAGTGCCTTCTACTATTCAGTAGTGGAAAAACTGAGCGCAAGGCAAACGAAGCCGAAGTTTATCTTTGCTTCGCCAAACATACCAAACCCGGAAATCTATCTTCAGTTAATCCCGGACAGCGTAGAAGTGGAAAAGAATAATCTCTCTACCAACTACACACCGGTGAGCCAGATGAAGATACTGGTGGATATCCATAGGGGCGAAGTCAAGTATTATGATTCAATTCGTAGATGCCTGACTTATGCGGCAAAACTGGATGGAAACGATGACTTTTATGGTCTTATCAGAAAACTGGGAAGAGATTCAAAGAATCTGATCTACTGCCACTCCAAGGCAAGAGTGACAGAGTATGCAGAGAAGTTGGCGGATATGATGCCACCAATGAATGATCCGGATCTGGATGCATTGTCTGAAGAAATCAAGGATGTGGTGTATGACGATTACTATCTGGCTAAGACCATAAAAAAGGGTATTGCCTATCATATGGGATACCTGCCTGCGGCGTTGAGACTCCGGGTAGAAGAGCTGTTCCGGCAGGAGGGAAAAATCCATACCATAGTATGCACAAGTACTCTTTTGGAGGGAGTGAACCTGCCTGCAGACAATTTGTTCGTAACGCACTATATGAACGGAAGAAACGAACTGGATGAGGTTTCTTTCAAGAACTTGCTGGGGCGCGTAGGAAGGATCCAGTATAACTTGTACGGCAATGTATACCTGATGACTATGGAGAAGGGAGCTGATTCACAGAAATATGTGGAAATGCTTCAGAAGACGGTTCCAGACCAGGAACTATCCGTCAGCAGAGCTTTAACAAAGCATCAGAAAAAGAAGATCGTCGAGAGCCTGATCCAAGGGAATATGGAGCTTGATAAAACCAGTACTCAAAATATGAACGAGTATTCCTTGATGCGCAAGATTGCTGTCATGCTACTCAGGAGCATTTTGAATAACAAGGATAGCAGGATCCGAAAAGAGTTTAGCGATTATCTGACGGAAGAAGCGGTTGGCAAGATTAAGATTGCCTTCGAAGGGAAAGAGCAGTCCCTAGAGGATCTCAATGTAACACTTGATCAGTCAGAACGACTTTATCTGGCTATAAAAGAAGGACTTCGATATCCCAAAGTGAATGTTTATGGCTATGTCTCCAATACCGAGCTGATGGAATTCCTTGAAAAACTTTGCGAGATTTTTAACTGGGAGAAATATGAGCGATCCCTGGTTGGAAATAAAGATGAACATGGAGAACATCCTATCCTGAAACGCCATGCAGTCTCATTGTCCAAGTGGTTCAAGGGAATGAGCATTCAGGAGATGATCCGGGATTCAATAGAATATAAAAAGACAAGTGGTCAGAAGGTTTATATGCCGGATCATTCCCGCGAGGATTACAGAGACTGCCCTGAGCATAATAACCAGATTGCTGCTGATGTACTTGGCGAAATCAATGATGTGATCCTGTTCAGCTTTTCAAACTACTTTATGGCATTCTCATCAGCCTATAAGGATTACATCAACCAGGAGGCCTTTGGAAATGACTGGTATGAATTCGTTGAATATGGTTCTGTGAATCCGCTGACAATTATGCTGCAGCGGAACGGCTTTTCCAGAGAGGCAGCGACATACATTACGGAGAATAGAAACAAATACGTCAGGGATACACTGGATGGCCAGCGACTAAGGAGGTCCCTTCTGGATTGTGAAAAGACGACGGTTCAGAGGGAGGCTCAGCTAATAGAAATCAGCATGCCGGAATTATATCTTAAAGAACCGAAATGAGTCCGCTTTTTGGGATAGCGTATAGAATAGAATGACAATGAAGGAGTGTAAACTCCGCAGAGACAAACAGTTGGAGGAAAGATAATGGACAACAAGAGCATCAAAAAACTGGAAGCTGACCTGTGGGAGGCGGCGGATCTGTTAAGACAAGGATCCAAACTGACTTCTCAGCAGTACTGTATGCCGGTACTGGGTTTGCTGTTCCTGAGATATGCATATAGCAGATTTAAGAAGGTGGAGGAAGAGATCCTGAAGGACAGACCAGTCAGGAATGGTCGTGTGATGCCTGTAGAATCATCTGACTTCGCGGAGAAGAGCGCTCTGTATCTTCCGAAGGAAGCACAGTATTCATACCTTGTGAATCTGCCAGAGGATATCAAGGCTGCGAATATAGTGGCGGAGAACGGGCAGCAGATGAACAGCCTGGGAGAGGTCGTGAACCATGCGATGGAGCTGGTTGAGGCTCAGTCTGAACAGTTGGCCGGTGTTCTTCCAAAAGAATATACCAATTTTGCTGATGATCTGCTGGCAGAGTTACTGCGTATCTTTAACAATAATGCTCTTGATGATGTGGGCGGCGATGTGATTGGGCGCATCTATGAATATTTCCTCAGTAAGTTTGCTCCAGCGGTGGCGTCTGATGACGGTGTGTTTTTCACACCGAAGTCACTGGTAAAAATGATCGTAAACATTCTGGAACCGACTTCCGGAGTACTGGCGGATATCGCGTGCGGCAGCGGCGGTATGTTTGTTCAGTCAGGTGATTTTGTCAACAGTAAGGGGATGTCTGCTAATAAAGCAATGACATTTTATGGGCAAGAGAAGGTAGAGTATAATGCTCAGCTCTGCCTTATGAATATGGCAGTTCATGGGTTGACCGGTGTAATTAAGTCCGGAAATGAAGCCAACACTTTCTATAATGACGCCCATAATCTTGCAGGATGCTGTGACTACGTGATGGCAAATCCACCGTTCAATGTGGACAAGGTAAAAGCGGAGGCTGCCCAGAATGCGGGAAGATTACCGTTTGGGTTGCCAGGCGTGAACAAAGCGAATGAAATCGGCAATGCAAACTATCTGTGGATTTCTTATTTCTATGCCTATCTAAACGAGACCGGAAGAGCAGGTTTTGTTATGGCATCTTCGGCAACAGATAGTCAGGGAAAGGACAAGGATATCAGAGAGCAGCTGGTCAAGACCGGTCATGTAGATGTCATGATCAGCGTTGGTAATAATTTCTTTTACACAAAGAGCTTGCCTTGTAGTCTGTGGTTCTTCGACAAGGGAAAAGCAGAAGACCTTAAAGACAAGGTGCTGTTTATCGATGCCAGGAATTATTTCACTGTCGTAGATCGTACCCTTAATGAATGGAGTGACTGGCAGCTGAAAAACATGAATGCCATTGTGTGGCTGTATCGTGGAGAAACTGACAAGTACCAGCAGCTTATTGGGGAATACCATTCTGTTCTGGGAGAAGGTGATTTTGAGGAGATCCTTCATGCTCAGGAGGATTGTATTAAAGAGCTGAGAAGTGAAGCTAAGGAAGCTGCAGACTCTGCTGCAAAGAAGGACAAGAAAAGGATCCAGGCTGAGTTTGATGAGAAGATTGCTGAACAGGAAGAACAGCACACGATAGCTAAAGAGGCCGTATGGCTTTACAGCAAATTCGGTGATGGAGAGTATCAAGATATTCCGGGCTTTTGCAAGATTGCTAGCCGGAGTGAGATTGAGGAAAAGGGTTGGTCATTGACTCCGGGAGCGTATGTTGGAGTTGCTCCAGTAGAAGATGATGGCGTTGATTTTTATGAGCGTATGGGCGAGATCCATGAAGAATTATTGAAGCTTCAGGAGGAGAGTAACCGACTGATGGATACCATCTCACAGAACATGAAGGAGATGGGAATATGAAGAAACAAAAATATAAAATGCAAGAGATATACGAGGGATTATATGATGGCCCGCATGCCACACCTCCAGTAAGTGATAGCGGAGCAGTCTTTCTTGGTATTTCCAATATCACCCCCGATGGTCATATTGATTATTCGGATATCAGGTATATTAATGAGATTGATTTGCCTAAGTGGACAAAAAGAGTAACACCAAAAGGCGGCGATATTGTTTTCTCATATGAAGCCACGCTAAATTTATATGCAATTATTCCGGAGGGATTTTGGGGATGCCTTGGCAGAAGGATGGCGCTTATCCGCCCCGATGAATCAAAGGCTCTGGGGAAATATCTGTATTACTATTTTTATTCAGATGAGTGGAGAGCAACCATTGCTGAGAACACTATTGCGGGCTCAACGGTAGATAGGATACCAATAGCGAAATTTCCAGAGTTTCCTATCACATTACCGGATTTGTCTGCGCAGAAAAAGATAGCCGATACTTTATCAGTATATGACGATTTAATTGAAAACAATCAAAAGCAAATCAAATTGCTGGAAGAAGCGGCACAGAGGCTGTATAAAGAATGGTTTGTGGATCTTCGTTTTCCTGGACATGAAGATACAGAGATAGTTGATGGATTACCTGTGAGGTGGAAGAAACAAGGATTAAGCGAAATTGCACCTATTCTCACAGGAAAAAAGGATGCAAACTTCGGTACAGAAGATGGGAAATATCTGTTTTTTACATGCGCTCAGGAACCGATAAAAGCACCTTCATATTCGTTTGACTGTGATGCAGTCATCCTTGCGGGTAATGGAGATTTTAATGTAAAGCTATATCGTGGAAAATTTGAAGCTTACCAGAGAACATATGTATTCAGTCCGTTTGATAGTGGACATTTATACTTGTTGTATCATGCTGTAAGGGAGAATATGCGTCAGTTATTTCAAGGGGCGAGCGGATCAACAATCAAGTTCCTTACAAAACGTATGCTTGAAGATATTGTTGTATATATTCCTGACGAACAGTTACTCAAAAAATATAATAATAACGCAGAAGCGGTTCAGAGAAAGATAGAATGTTTAAAAGATTCTATTAACAGAGCTACCGAAGCCCGAGACCGTCTTCTTCCAAAGTTGATGTCAGGAGAAATAAAACTGTGAGGTCAGTATAATCCTCAGAAACGATTACAAGGAGGGCATCCCTTATGAAATATGAATACTCCGAAAATGTTTTAGTCCAGGACAGCGCGGCAGCTCTTATGCATGATGAGCTGGGGTGGGATGTCGTCTTTGCCTATAATCAGGAAGTGTTGGGGGAGAACGGTACTCTTGGCAGGAAGGATTATCATGAAATTATTCTGTGGAGATATTTTAACCAGGCTCTGAAAAAACTGAATCCGTGGATTACGGATGCACAGATCACAGAGGCAAGGCAAACGCTTTCGTCATACCTATCGTCAGCATCATTGCTTCAGATCAACGAAGAGAAGTATTTCATGATCCGTGATGGTATTCCTGTAACAGTTAAGAAGCCAAACGGAAAGACAGAAGAAAAGAAGGCCATTGTAATCGACTTTAATGATCCTGATAATAATCATTTCCTTGCTGTTAAGGAACTGAAGATTCACGGAGATCTTTACCGTAGACGGACAGATATCGTTGGCTTTGTAAATGGCCTGCCGCTTTTGTTCATAGAACTGAAGCGGAATGATGTTGATGTGGAGAATGCTTATACAGATAACTACACAGATTACCAAGATACCATCCCGTTTCTGTTCTATTATAACGCCTTCCTTATGCTTTCCAACGGTATGGAGGCGAAGGTTGGAACACTAGGCAGCAAATATGAATTCTTTCATGAGTGGAAGCGTCTGTCCGAGGACGATGAAGGTAGCGTGGCGCTGGAAACCATGCTCCGTGGTATTTGCAAGAAGGAGAATTTCCTTGATCTGTATGAGAACTTTATTCTTTATGATCATTCCGATGGAAAGACTGTAAAGATTCTGGCAAGGAACCATCAGTATCTGGGAGTAAATGAAGCAGTGAAGGCATATGGAGAACGCCAGCTTCGTGAAGGTAAGCTGGGCGTTTTCTGGCACACGCAGGGATCGGGCAAGAGCTATTCTATGCTGTTCCTTTCACAGAAGATCCGCAGGAAATTCCCTGGATCTCCGACGATTGTTGTATTGACAGACCGTGATGAGCTGAACAAGCAGATCTGCGGTACCTTTGAGGCTTGCGGTCTTCTTGGTAAGACAGAAGGCAAGAAATTTATGGCGACAAGCGGAACGGATCTTGTTAATAAACTGAAGGGCAATCCGAGCTTTATATTCACACTGATCCAGAAGTTTAATAAGCCGGATGAGCCGCCGATCTATCCCGATCATGATATCCTCATCATTTCGGATGAGGCCCACCGTAGCCAGTATGGCGTATTCGCTGATAATATTGAAAAGCTGCTTCCTACAGCATCTCGCATCGGATTTACCGGAACACCGCTGTTATCCTCCAATGAGATTACGGCCAGGACATTCGGTGGCTATATTTCCGTATACGACTTTAAGCGCGCTGTAGAAGATAAGGCTACGGTTCCGCTTTATTACGAAAACCGTGGCGATAAGATAAAGGAGATCAAGAATCCGGACATCACGGATAAGATTCTGGATGCCATTGAAGAAGCCGATCTGAATCCGGATCAGGCTGAAAAGGTAATGCACGAATTTGAGAAGGAAGTACATCTTCTGACAGCAGAGCCACGTCTGCGGGCAATCGCAAAGGATTTTGTCGGGCATTACAGTGATCTGTGGACTACAGGAAAGGCTATGTTCGTCTGCCTGAATAAGGTCACGTGTGTCCGTATGTACAACTTCGTACAGGAATACTGGCAGGAGGAAATCAAAGCACTTGAACAGAAGATTGCAAGTACCGTTTCTGATCAGGAGCAGATGGAACTGTCCAGGAAGCTGAAATGGATGAAAGACACCGAAATGTGTGTGGTCATAAGTCAGGAGCAGAATGAGATCCAGACCTTTAAGAAGTGGGATCTGGATATTCTGCCGCATAGGACAAAAATGGAGAAGCGGGAACTTGATAAGGAATTCAAGGATTCCGACAGCAATTTCCGTGTTGTTTTCGTTTGTGCGATGTGGCTGACCGGTTTTGATGTTAAGTCATTGTCTTGTCTTTATCTGGATAAGCCTCTGAAGGCACATACATTGATGCAGACAATCGCCAGAGCAAACCGTGTCGCAGCCGGCAAGAGCAACGGTCTCATCATCGATTATATAGGTATTGTCGGAGCCTTGAAGAAGGCGCTGAATGATTATACAGCAAATAAGAACGGGCGGAACGCAATCGATCCGACCGTCAATAAAGAAGAACTGATTCAGCAAATCATAAGAGCTGCCGCAGATGCAAAGCAACTGCTGGCAGGGCATGATTTTGACCTGGATGCGCTGATCAAGGCTGAGAATTTTAAGAAAATGGCTTTGCTTAAGGATGGGGCAGAAGCAATGTGCTCTGATCCGGAGACTAAGAAATCATTTGATACATACGCGAATGAGATCAGCAGACTTGTTAAGTATCTTGATCGTAATGATGTTACTCAGGATGTCCGTGATCAGACGGATGCTATCTGCGCTATTTTCCGGGAGATGCAGAAGAAGCGCAAACATATTGATACGACAGATCTGATGGTGGAAATCAACCACATCATCAATGAAAATGTGGAGATCGAGCATCAGGAGGGCGAAGGCCTGGTGGAATCCCGCCGCTTTGATATAAGTCAGATTGATTTTGATCTGCTGGCAGCAGAGTTCGCAAAGGTGAAGAGAAAGAATCTGATGATTAAAGACCTAAATGATCTGGTGCAGGAGCGCTTATCAAAGATGATGGCGGTGAATCCTTCACGCGTTGATTATTATGTCCGCTATATGGGAATCATCGAGACTTATAATGCGGAGCAGGATCGGACAACCATAGAGAAGACCTTTATGGAGCTGATGGATCTGGCAAAGAGTATGTCAGAGGAAGAGCAGAGATATGCCCGTGAAGGGTTCTCCAGTGATGAGGAGCTGTCGATTTATGACCTGCTTTTCTCAGAGAATCTGTCGAAGAGCGATATAGATAAGATCAAGAAGATGTCCAAAGACCTGCTTCAGAAAATAAAAGAGAGAATCGCCGGTATGGATCACTGGACAGATAAGCAGGAGACCAGGGCAGCAGTTGATGTTCTGATCAGAAATGTGCTTTATGAAGAGATTCCGGACAGTATGTTTGATCGGCTGGAAGCATACCGGAAGGCTATATACGAACATATTTATACGCACTATAAGCAGGCGGCGTAAGAAAGATAACAGGAGGCTGGTATTATGGCAGAACAATTCAAATGGGTGAGCTTCTATATGGAGTTTGCAACAAAACTATTGGAATACAAAACAGACAGAGGTTCTCTGATTGAGAAGCTTCAGAAAGTGTATTCCGACATTGGAATGAAGCTTCCGAAGCTTGAAAAGGATAATATTCCAAAGGATATTGATCCTTTTACCATCTTTGGATTGTTTAATAAGGGCATCACCGACGTGAACCGTGTAAGCATCCTTGGCGGAATCAAGGCTGAATTCAATATTGCAGCAGAGGGTCCGGATGATTTTTCTGGAATTCCTGTTCTGAACAATATGATGGCTACATTTTATGCGTTTGAGGGTGATGATCGTCGCAAGGATGACGATATAGACAATCTTTGGACTGCATTTGAAACTGCCATCAAACTAGCGGAGAGCGATTCTGAAGAGAGCAGAGCTGCATTTATTTCAGCCTATGATCAGGTTAAGTCTCAGTTTGCTGTTCGGTGGAATCTTACGATGGGGCTGTACTGGATCCGTCCATACACTTTCATCAATCTTGATTCCCGAAACAGAGAATTTATGAGTAATCCGGATAATATATCTGCCAATGTTGTTGCGGAAATGAAAAGCCTGAAATCAGTTCCTGCTGCTGAAAAATATCTTTCTATTCGTGACAAGTGCCAAGCTGCAATAGACTCTGGAGAGTATGGCTATTCATCGTTCCCTGAGCTTTCTTACAAAGCGTGGGTTGTATCCGTTGAAAACGGTGAAATGGAAAAAGAAGCTAAGGCAGGGAAGTCCAACGCAGCTTTCTTAAGATGGTTCAGGCCAGTCATTCAGGCTTTGCGTGATTTGGGAGGATCGGCTACACCTGAAGATACAAGAAAGAGAATTATAGAGAATGAGAACCTTTCGGATGAGGAAGTAAAAGCAACACGCGGTAAGAATAATGTCAATAAGTTTGAAAATGAGGTGGCTTTTGCCAGGAGTTATTTGGTCAAGGCCGGCTATATAGATAACAAGGTTTATGGTATCTGGACGTTGACGGATAAGGGGCAGACTGTAGAGATGACGGATGAACTTGCCTCCGAGATATTCAAGAACGGCGTGGCGGATAATGCAGCGAAGAGTAAAGAAAAGAATTCCCTTGGCGACGCTGATGTGGCGACAGTTCACTATTGGCTTTATGCTCCGGGAGAGGGCGCTTCCATGTGGGAAGATTTTTATTCCGCTGGAATTATGGGACTTGGCTGGGATGAGCTTGGTGATCTGAATACATATGCCAGCAAGGATGAAATGGCTCAGAAGCTGAGAGATATTCATGGTGGAGATTCATCATATAAGAATTCTGCACATGCTGTGTGGCAGTTTGTTCATGATATTAAGCCTGGAGATGTGATTTTTGCTAAGCGTGGTCGCAGTGAGATCCTTGGACGCGGAGTCGTAGAATCGGATTATGAGTATGATGATAATCATGATGGAGAATATCCGAATATTCGCAAGGTGAAGTGGACTCATAAAGGTAGTTGGCAGAGCGATGAAATGTTTGCCATGAAGACTCTGACAGATGTCACAAACTACACTGATTTTACGAATAAAATATCAGGATTCTTCGAGGACGGTATTGAGGATGAAGAAGAGGATACAAAGGTTATCGATTATCCGGCGTATTCTGTTGAAGACTTCCTGAATGAAGTATATATGGATGAAGAGTCCTACTACAAACTCGTCGGAGTACTTGACAGTAAGCTGAATATCATTCTTCAGGGAGCACCTGGTGTGGGTAAAACCTTTGTGGCAAAACGTCTTGCATATTCTATTATGGGAGTGAAGGATGTAGACCGCGTTATGATGGTTCAGTTTCACCAGAGTTATTCTTATGAGGATTTCATCATGGGGTTCAGACCTTCTGCTGACGGATTTGATATAAAGACCGGCGCTTTCTATAACTTCTGTAAGAAGGCTGAGAGAGACGGTGATAATAAGTATTTCTTCATCATCGATGAAATCAACCGTGGAAATCTGAGCAAGATTTTCGGTGAGCTCTTTATGCTGATTGAGAACGATAAGCGCGGAAGCAAGAACAAGCTGCAGCTATTGTATCGTGATGAAATGTTCTACGTGCCGGAGAATGTTTACATTATAGGAATGATGAATACAGCAGATCGAAGTCTTGCAATGCTGGATTACGCTTTACGCAGAAGATTTGCATTCTTTGATTTGAAGCCGGGATTTACGACAGAAGGATTCCGTGCTTATAGGGATGGTCTCGACAATAAAAAGTTTGAGGCACTTGTCGGGTGTGTACAGAGCCTTAACGAGAAGATCGCAGCGGATGAGTCGCTGGGTGAAGGCTTCTGCATTGGTCATAGCTATTTCTGTAATATAGAACCAGATGAAGTGACTGATGAGAAGCTTCAGAGCATTGTTGAATACGAACTGATCCCGATGCTGAAGGAGTATTGGTTTGATGAACCACTGAAGGTCAAAGAATGGAGCGACAACCTAAGGAGTGCTGTTAAGTGATAAGAATTCAGAACATATACTATATGCTTGCTTATGCTTTTCAGGTTCTGAATGAGCAGGGCTACAAGAATATAGCAACAGAAGAATTTGATAATACTGCTGAGCTGTGTGCTGCAATCCTTGCAAGAGGAATCAGCACTCAGGTGAAGCGTGGCCTTGGGAAGGAATACATACCTCAAACGGAGGCCTTATCATCACTTCGGGGAAAACTAGATATTTCTGAATCTATCAAAACACAAACGTTTTTGAAGAAGCAGATGATCTGTTCGTATGATGATTTTTCCGTCAATTCTGTTATGAATCGGATCATTAAATCCACTGTTATTATTCTGTTAAAAGGAGACATATCCAAATCAAGGAAAAAGGAACTGAGGAAACTGATGGTTTTCTTTGAGGACGTGGATGTTATTGATCTTTATTCTGTGAATTGGAATATGCAGTATAACCGTAATAATCAGACATACCGTATGCTGATTTCCATCTGTTATCTTGTATTTAAGGGTTTGTTGCAGACTCAATCCGATGGTACAACGAAGCTGGTGGATTTCCTAGATGAGCAAAGAATGCACCGCCTGTATGAGAAATTTATTTTGGAATATTATCGAAAAGAGCATCCGGAGCTGACCGCTAATGCATCTCAGATCCCGTGGCAACTTGATGATGATTTTGGAGACATGCTTCCGGTTATGCAGACAGACATAATGCTGACAAAGGAAGAAAAAACTCTGATTATTGACGCGAAGTATTATGCACATACGACACAACGTCAGTATGATAAAAACACACTTCATTCCGGAAACCTGTATCAGATATTCACCTATGTAAAGAACAAAGAAGCAGAGCTGGCAGATCAGCCACACAAGGTCGCAGGGATGCTTCTGTATGCAAGGACGGATGAGGAAATCTATCCTGAGAAAGAATACCGTATGAGCGGAAATCAGATTGGAGTGAGAACGTTGAATTTGGACGGAGATTTCGATATGATCAAAAGCCAATTGAATGAGATTGCGGAGAAATTCTTCGGGGAAGCTGCGTAGGTGATTGTATGCAGGATAGATATGCTGGTGACATCGGCGATTTTGGAAAGATTGGGTTGCTCAAAGCTTTGCAGACTCAGGAATTATCTGTCGGGGTGAATTGGTACCGTGTCGAACCGATGGATACAGAGAAAAAAGAGGATGGCACATATAAGCAGGAAGATGGGAAATATCTAATCCCTGAAAAGTTACAGGTATGCGATGCTTCACTGGCAGAGCAGCTGACAAAGATCGCAAAGTCGAATAATCGCTCCATCAAGAGCTTGGAAAAAGGAGATTTCATTCCTAATGCAAGGTATTACAGTGAACCGGTTACTGTTGTCGGACGCGATGAATGGCATAAGAGAGCTCTGGTTTTATTAAAGGGGTTGGATATTGTCTTTATGGATCCGGACAACGGTATGCTTGTAAAGTCGGTAGGAAAAAGATCGGCTAAGAGTATAAAGTATACATTTTATGAAGAGGTGGCGGATTATATAAGACAGAAGCAAAGCGTTTTGATATATAACCATCGGAGCAGAAAACAGGAAGATGCTTACTTCCGTGAGCTCAGCGAAAAGCTTGGAGGAATAACCGGGGTGCCAGAATCGAGGATATTGAAAATTACATTTCCGAGATGTTCCGTCAGAGATTATCTGGCGGTTCCTGTATCGGATGTGCATTATAAGAGGATCTGCGCAGCATTTACGGAGATGGAGAATGGTACGTGGGGACAGAATGGAGTCTGTCGGATTCCGCGGTAAAGGAGAGTGATTCGGATGCCGTTTCAGATTATCAGAAACGATATTACAAAGGTAAAAGCGGACGCTATCGTGAATACGGCAAATCCGAATGTTGTTGTCGGGAGCGGTACGGACAGTGCAATATACCATGCCGCCGGAGAGAAAGAACTTCTGGCTGAGCGTAAGAAGATCGGTATAATGATGCCCGGCGAGGTAGCATATACGCCTGCTTTTAATCTTGATGCGAAATACATCATTCATACCATCGGACCATCATGGATTGATGGTAATCATAATGAGCGGGAGATTCTGCATTCCTGCTATGAGAAGTCGCTTAATCTGGCAGCGGAACTTGAATGTAAGAGCATAGCTTTTCCGCTGATTGCTACCGGTGTATACGGATTTCCTAAGGATGAGGCTCTTCAGATTGCTTTGGCTGAGATTAATAAGTTCCTTCTGTCGCATGATATGAGGGTTATCCTGGTTGTGTTTGACCGGAAGGCTTTTGAGCTATCTGGCAAGCTGGTCGATGATATTGAAGAATATATTGACGAACATTCGGCAGATGAGATTTGGGATGCTGAATATGGCGGTCGCTATGGTAACACACGACGTGAACGCCTGGAAAGATTGGAGTCCTTGCATTCGGCGATCATGCCGGATACTTATGATGAGGACGAGCCTGAAGAGGATGAGTCAGAGAGTCGGATCATTTATGCCGAAGCGGCTGCACCCTCATTTCCGGATGTATCCGGTATGAGTCTGGATGAGGTCCTTGACAGTTCCGAGGATACTTTCCAGCAGAGGTTGTTTAAGCTGATTGATGAAAGTGGAATGGACGATGTGACAGTCTATAAGAAGGCAAACATCGATCGCAAGGTATTTTCAAGAATCCGGTGTAAAGAAGATTATAAGCCCAAGAAAAAGACTGCGGTGGCATTTGCCATAGCGTTGCAACTGGATATGCCGACGATGTTGGATTTGTTATCCAGGGCGGAGATTGCGTTTTCGCCAAGCAATAAATTTGATCTGATCATCACTTACTTTATAACGAATAAGGTTTACGATATTTACGAGATAAATGCAGCATTATTCAAATATGGGCAACCAATCCTTGGTGAGTGATTTAGCGGAGTGGAATTTGTCGCGCGGCAAACGACCACTCCGTTTTCTTTTTTCGATATACTTGCATCATCAAGAGAGCAAAGGAGGATGCAGATATGTATGGAGCAATTTTAGGTGACATGATTGGTGCACCCTATGAGTTTGACAGAGGAAATAAAACAAAAGATTTTCCACTTTTCAGCAGAGGAACACAGTTTACAGATGATTCTGTGATGACAATAGCCGTGGCTGAGGCATTGATGAGCCTTAACGGAGAAGCGGATGATGAAGCGGTTCATCATGCTGTATCTAAAGCAATGAGAATTTGGGGGAGAAATTATCCGGATGCGGGTTACGGCGGAAGGTTCAGAGACTGGCTGTTTACTCACTGGCAGCCGAAGCCTTATGGTAGCTGGGGAAATGGCTCTGCTATGAGAGTGTCTTCTGTGGGATGGCTTTATGATACGATTGAAGAGATCAGAAGGTTCGCTAAGCTGACGGCAGAAGTTACGCATAATCATCCGGAAGGTATCAAAGGTGCTGAAGCGACGGCCAGTGCAATTTTTATGGCGAGAACCGGTGCGGCAAAAGATGAGATTAGAGAGTATATCATTCAGGAATTTGGTTATGACCTGTCGAGAACCTGCGATGAGATCCGACCGGAATATCATCATGTGGAAAGTTGTCAGGAGACAGTTCCGGAGGCAATTACGGCATTCATGGAAGGAAATGATTTTGAGGATGTCATCCGGACGGCGGTATCTCTTGGCGGTGATTGTGATACTCTGACCTGTATATCAGGAGCAATAGCAGAAGCGTTTTATGGAGTTCCTGAAAATATGAAGGAAGAGTGCCGGAAGAGACTCCCTGAGGATATGCTTACAGTTCTTGACAATTTTGAACAGATGATAGCCGATAAGAATCCGCCATTTCATGATTCGTTTCTTGATGGAAATGAGCTGATTGATGAGGCTATTGAAAGATTCTATGCGGATGGAAGCAAGGATAATCTGATTGCAGTACTGGACGTGATCAGACAGCGGATGCACGCAGATGGGCATTTCATATTCCCTGTGATCATGGATGAAGAAGATGAAAACAGGTTTTCCTTCCAGGCTATCCAGACAAAAGACGGGAAACTCTGGAATGCTGCATTCACATCGCAGGCTGAGTTTGAGAAAGGGGCACCGAGCAGGGTCATATCGAATTTTATAGATAGTTCAATGAAGTTCTGCCTGGAATCAGAAACAGAAGGATTTATCATCAATCCTTGGGGACAGTCATTTATGCTGGCAAAGGAACTAATTGAGATGATCTTCAAAGCAGATGGTGATGTTGAGTACTCTGTACCGGATGATCCTATTACACCTGAGCTATTGGAAGACGGCACATTTCTGAAAAGAGCGACGGAAATCTGTAACAGAAACCGGACACAACTAAATCTGATAAAGCTGGCAAGGATACTCCGGGACAGTTGGGTGTGGGTTCCATGTACCGCAATTTTCAGCGAGGCGGACACAGAGGCTATGAATAAGGTGGTGCTGGAAGCAGCGGATAATAACGACCTGGATTCTTTGGTTGGACATACCTTTACAAGCCAGGATGTAGTACGTATGGTTCCTGATATTCTTCAAAACGGTGACGATTTCTTCTTTCCGGTATTTTCATCCGATGAAGAGATGGGGGAATATGGACAGCAGTTTTCTAAGGTTCAGAGACATTTTCTTGAAGCGGCAAATCTAGCAAGGAACAATGAGAAGAACGTGAAGGGAATTGTAATCAATGCTTTCTCAGAACCGTTTATTATTCCTAAAGAGTTGTTTGATGTCATTGCCGGGATGAAATCAAATTTTGAGCAGGAGGTGCCAGACAATGAGTGAAAAATATTCTAAAGCTGATCTGCGGCATATAGCAGAAGATATGATCGAGGACCTCCGGGAATGTGAGGATGGAACGATTACTACAACGGGTAGATTAGCGCGAGATTATGGCTATGACGACATGGAGACCTTCGATCTGTTTGATTTACACGATGCACTATTCCGTGCTGCGAAGGCAAATAAGATAACACTGGATATGTCTGAACACGAGGGCAAGGTAGAAGGACTTCCGTTCAATCTGACGTTTGTTGTGAAAAATAAGAAGGCTCAGATTAAATGTCCACGGTGTGGCAGTACGGATACAGCAAGATATATTTATGGCTATCCTGCATTCAGTGAAGAGATGCAAAAGAGGCTGGATGAGGGGAAATGGGTCCTTGGTGGATGTTGCATCAGTTCTGTTGATGTTAATGGCGTCCCAGTTCGGACGATGCCGGCAAGGCACTGTAATAAGTGCAAGAAGGATTTTGCTTCGGCACCGATACTCATTACGCCGAAGAAGGATTTGGCTGAGGATTATAGAGATATTGTTACATCCATCAAGTTCTCAGTTGGCGGATTCTTTGAAGGTAATACTGAGGTTACAATTTCAAAAAATGATGAGGGAGCAGTTGTTAAGGTAATGCAGTTTCCATACGGAATTAAAGCTCCGGATGATCGGCAGATCACACCTGCAAAATGGAATAAAATCGTCAACACATTATATGGTCACCTGTATCTCCACGAATGGAAAAAAGAATTTGTTGATCCTTGCGTACTAGACGGAACGCAATGGGAGCTTGATATCAAGCTTACTAACAGAAGAGTTCGTCATTACTATGGAAGTAACGATTATCCTCCGTATTGGTCAGAACTTAAAAAGATTTTCAGGGAATTTGCTAAGCTTTAAGATAGATAGCGGCCACCGGCGATGTGAACCGGTTGGCCGCTATTTTCATGTCAGTCTTTTTTGTAAAAATTGGTCTCGTAGCCATCGGCGCGGAGCAGGATGTCCGGCAACCATTCCGGAGATCTGCCCATCTGCTTACAGACCACATTTAGGTCAACATCAGGGCTGCATTCGATGATCAGCTCGTCATGAACGTGACCGACGATAAAACAGTGCCTGAGAGTTTTCATGGCGTAACAGAGGATGTCGCGGCTGACGGCCTGGACGATATTTTCTACGAACTTCGGACCGTAGGATTCGATACGTTCCCACTTTTTTGTAGAGCCAACTCCTTCATAGGTTACAGATTCGCCGCCATACTGGTTTTCTCCGATGCGTGGCTTCACGTAGGAGAGCAGGCGGCCTGAGGGAAGTTTGATGAAGAGCATACCGCTTTTATAGAAGAGGCGGATCCTGCGCACTTCGGTCTGGATGCGCTGTGTGATGGTGGTCTTGACGGCACGGTCGATGTCCCACCAGAAGGCAGTGATCATCGGATTTGAGCTCCGCCAGGAGTTGACCAGCGGCTGCAGTTCTTCTTCGGTCAGTCCCATTTCCAAGGCTCCCATTGATTTCAGTGCTCCGACGCTGCCGCCGTATCCGAGAGCCAATTCTGCGATCTTGCCCTTCTGACGGAGATGTCCGTTGATGCCGTGCTTTTCGACCGGAACACCGAACATCTGACTGGCCGAGGCACAGTAGATGTCCTTGCCTTCAGCAAATACTTTAGAGCGCCAGGTCTCACCGGCAAGGAATGCCAGCACTCTGGCTTCGATGGCGGAGAAGTCGCTGACAATGAACTTATATCCGGGACGGGGCACGAAGGCTGTACGGATCAGCTGTGACAGCGTGTCCGGGATATCGTCATAGAGCAGCTGGAGAGTATCATAATCGCTGGCTTTTACAATTGCTCTGGCCTCTGCAAGATCTGGCATGTGATTCTGCGGAAGGTTCTGCAACTGGATCAGTCTACCTGCCCATCTGCCGGAGCGGTTGGCTCCGTAGAACTGAAACATGCCGTGGGCTCTACCATCCTTGCAGACAGCATTCTGCATGGCCTGATATTTCTTCACGGAAGATTTTGCAAGCTGCAAGCGGAGCCGGAGGGCTTCTTCTACCTGGCCGTCAGTATCATCAATTAGCTTTGCCACATCCTTCTTTCCGAGGGATTCTGCTTCCACACCGTTCTCAGAGAGCCAGGCCTTCATCTGTATCACGCTGTTCGGGTTCTCTACACCGGTGATATCTTGCATGGTTTCAGATAGGGTAGCCTTTGAACGTTCATCAAAGGTGATGGCGTTTTCCACCACGTCCATATCCAGGGCGATACCTCTGTCGTTGATCTCCTGATCGAGATGATATTCATCCCAGATAAAGTCCGGGACAGGGTATTTCGACAGGCGCTTATGTATCGCCATTTCTACTTCCACATCTCGTTTATTGTAGGATTTGAAAAGTGACCACTTCTCTGGATCATGCTCAGGAAGGTTCCGCGTGCGTCCGCCATTGCTTTTGGTCGGTTTGCAGGGACTGCAGAAGTAGCGGATCAGGTCTTTGCCTTCCTTCAGCTTCTGATCCTGCAGCTTCAGGACGGCTCCGACACCTTCCAGTGAGAGCGGAAGTCCCATATAGGCTGACCAGATCATGGTGCATTTCCAGGATGCCGGATCCAGATACTGACCGGCAGGATCCTCCGGGATACTGTAGCCGGTGAAGTATTCCGGGTGATGCTTCCTCAGCCAGTTGGAGAGACAGATGCGCTCAAAGGAAGCGTTGAAAGCCCACTTGGTTACATTTTCATCAGATAATGCTGCAAGGATCCATTCCGGAATGGTGTCGCCGCAGGCAAGGTCGTATACCGTGACGGGGCCACCATCCACAGAGACTCCGAAGAGCAGTATCTCAAATCCTTCAGACTCAGCGTACTTGTAAGCACCGCATTTGGTGATATTCACGTCGCTGTAAGTCTCTAAGTCGATTGACATTTCTTTCATCATCATTGTCCTTTCTATGAAAAGAGAAGCGGCAGAACATGCCTGCCGCCTCCCGTCTGTTTAACTTCTATCTTCCAACATCTTCTGGTATCTGAGCTCTGTTTCCTTGCGTTCCAGCTCATCCTTTGCCTTCTTGCGTTCATATTCTTCTTTGTCCTGCTGCTTTATCTGAAGCATAAAGCGGATGCCGTAGATAACGCCGATCAGGAAAGCCAGGATAAGGCCGCAGCTGAAGATGTTACCGATAAGAGTTACTACACTGTTTGCAAATTCCATGATTATTACCTCATTCTTTCTTTAGATTGCCGCAGGCAGCGGCGGTATTGCCGCCACCTGCATTGGTTGTCAGGTTAGTCGAGGAAATCATCCTCATCGTCTGCCGTTGCAAAGTCATCCTCAGCTCTGGACTTGCCTCCGAGAGGTTCACCGTCGCGGATCTTCTGAAGATTGTTCAGACCGCAGGCGATACCCTTGTTGCCGTTGCTGTTGAAGGCGTACAGGTTGATGCTGGCTCTGCCGTACACGCCGGAGTATACTTCGGAGCGTTCCAGAATCGGCTGTCTGTCCGCATCCACGATGCCGGGAGCCGTTGCACTGTTGGCGTTGATGAAGTATGCATTCTTGTAAGCCTCATCATCCGGTCTCTCCAGATCACCGTCACGGAGAGGTGTCTTGATGGCAGAGAGAGCAGGAACGGACTTGCCGTTGCCCTTCAGCTTACTCTGGCCTTCCTCATAAGCTGCCTGAATGGCTGCCTTGATCTTGGCAACTGTAGCGGTATCGGACTTCGGAATGATGAGTGATACGCTGTACTTCGGAGCGCCGCCGTTGATGCTCTTCGGATCCCAGACATTCGCATAGCTCCATCTGGTGTTTACGCCTGTGATTACCTTTGTCGGAATTGTTACTTTGTTTGCCATGATTTTTTCCTCCTTATTCTTCGCTAAAATCATCTTTGGCTGTGTTCAGTGCCGGTCGTTTGTCTGACTCCGGCACAAGTGTCGGTTTGCCCTGCGGCTTTGTGATGAAGCCGGACAGGAGTTCGTTGAACTTCTTCTTACCGAGAAGAGAAGTCATTGCTGTGATTCCCAGAAGCTTCTTTTCATAAGGATTGAAGCCGGCAGCCTCCACCGTGGATGCGACTGCATTCTCATCGGAGTATTTGCGGTTCGATTTGCCTTCTACGACTTTGAAGCCGGGATACTCTACGCCGCTGAGAGCCTGCTGGAGTGCGTATTCCTTGATGTCATTTGCCCAGGCGACCAGATCATCGATCCGGGGAAGGATGGCAGCGATTTCTGCTTCATCCAGATTGGGCGGCATCTCGAAGTCATACTGTGCAAGCTCCAGGTTGTGTTCGGCACGCTTACGACAGGTTGCCTTTGCTTTGCAGAACTGGCAGTGGTCTCCGGCGTTGAATTCGCCTTCGCCGTTGTAAGCCAGAGTAGCGGTGGGCTTTAAGGTTTCCTCTGCCCATTTCATCAGATCGTCTCCGCTGATCTCATAGGTACTGATGTTGTCCCGGCGGGGCTGGAAGATCGTCATGCGGATGGTCTGGATGCTGTAGAGATATTCGTAGGTATCCAGAGCGCCTAAGGCGTAACACATCATCTGCGGATTCTCTTCGGCATCCACCAGGACACCGAGACCGTATTTGAAATCGATGATATGCAGCACATCGTCCGCAATGATCACGCAGTCGCCGGTTCCGAAGCCTTCCGGTACCCACTTGGAGAAGTCCAGCTTTTCCTCAATCAGGATCAGCGGGTCGGAGCAGTGTGTCTTTGCTTCTTCAATCTGCTCTGCGACGTAGGCTGCATACTGATCGGTACAGTCGTCCATCTCCGTATCGAACCAGGTCAGGTTCTCAGTCGGATCCTCAGGACTCCTTCCCAGAAGCTTCTCCACCTTGTATTCGCAGAGTGCGTGTGCATCGGTTCCCTGCTGGGCATATGGACTGCCGCTGTCATTGATGCCGGCACACAGCTTTGCGCTGGGCGGGCAGGCGAGCCATCTGTGGCTTGCGGAGGCGGAAAGATACGCATGCTTAGGCATCAGTTAATCCTTCCACCTCTCTGACAAGCGCCGCGTAGTCCTTCGGATCCACATTGGTAAGGCTGCCTCCGTTGCCGTACTTCTGAACGATCGCTTTGACATCTGCTTTGAAGCGGCCTTCTGCTTCGTTTGCTTTCTTTGCCAGGATGTCTCTGACTTCTTCCTTGGAATACTGCTTTTCGGCAGGTGCTTCCGCAGGAGCGGGCTCCTGTTTCTTGGTCTTCTTCTCAGGCTTTGCCGGGGTTGCCTCTTCGGTTCCTGAATAGAATTTCTTCAAAGCTCTGCCGGTCTCTGCCAGGATTTCTCCGCAGCTGATCAGGTTGTCGATCATGGCGGAGAGTTCACTCATTTTGCTCATGTTGGCTTTCTCCCTTCTGTTCATTCTGTAGTTTTCTTGCGAGCCGCTTGGCTACGACGCTGATGGCGATCAGAACATCGATGAGTTCTTCGTCCGTTCCGTCGAGTCCGGCGGTTTTTTCAATGGATTCTTTCTGCATCTGCAGCACCTTCCTTTCCGAAAGGGTTCTCCCTTTCCAGCTATGTAAGGACAGTTGCCTGGGATTTGACCGGAATATCTTTTTGCTTTTTTTTCGTTGCCCGGTTTTCCTTCCCAGCTATGTATGGACAGTTCGATGTGAAATGACCGGATGAAAAAAAAGACTTGGTTTTCGCTTAATAAAAGGAAGCAAAAGAAAGTTGCCAGAGTATCCGGTCATTTGAAAGAAAACTGTCCTTACCAAGCTGGAAGAAGTATGTCTTCACATTTTTAGAAAGCGAGGTAAAGCGATGCGATTAGTTTTGCAGACGGCCAATGTGGTCTCTGACGCGAAGAACTGCCTGTACCCGAACCGGGTGGAAGCGGGGAACGCGGCGGAACTGCAGGAAGCCATCAAGAAGGACCATGTGTGCGGTGAATATAAGAAGAACTACCGCAGCAAAGAAAACTTCATCCGTTCCAATGTGGCGGTCATGGACTGTGACAACGATCACTCCGAGGATCCGGAAGAGTGGATCACGCCGGAGAAGATGGAAGAACTGTTCGGGGATTTTTCCTATGCAATAGCATTCAGCCGCAACCACATGAAGGTGAAGGACGGCAAATCCGAAAGACCAAGGTTCCATGTTTATTTCCAGATCGAAGAGATTACAGATGAGAAGGTATACGCCGGCCTGAAGATCGCCATCCAGAAGCAGTACACATTTTTCGATGATAATGCGCTGGATGCGGCAAGGTTTATCTTCGGTGCGGATACCGGAGAAGTGATCTGGCATGAAGGCTGGATGACGATCGATGAAGAGATCAGCCCGGTCGTGGAGACAGATGAGCCTGAGAAGCAGGAGGGCACGAGCTCCGGTCCGATTCTTCAGGGAAGCCGCAATAACACCATGAGCCGGTTCGCGTCCAGGATCCTGAAGAGGTACGGCGACACGGAAAAAGCTCATGTGGCATTCATGGAGCATGCGGAGAAATGTGATCCGCCGCTTCCGGAGGCAGAGCTGAACACCATCTGGAATAGTGCCGTGAGGTTCTTCAATAAGAAGATTTCTTCCTCTGACGGGTATGTGCCGCCGGATCAGTACAATGCTGATTTCAGTGATGCATCGTTGAAGCCGGAGGACTATTCGGATATCGGGCAGGCGAAGGTGCTGGTGCAGGAATACGGCAGTGAGCTCAGGTTCTCAGCAGCCACGGATTATCTCAGATATGACGGTGAACGCTGGGTGGAGGATGTGCAGCTGGCCATCGGTGCGATTGAAGAATTCCTTGATCTGCAGCTGGTCGATGCTCAGCAGGATAAGGAAGATGCGGAAAAGGCTTTGGTCGATGCCGGAATACCGGAACCGATCGTAAAGAACGGATCGAAAGCTGTGGCCAAGGAAGTCACGCCGGATCAGATGCCGCTTCTGTATGCGCTCATGGCAGCGGAGACTTATCTGAAGTTTGTGCTGAAGAGGCGTGATTACAAGTACATCATTTCCACCGGGAATGCTGCGAAGCCGATGATCGGGATCGACGTGAACGACCTGGACAAGAATGAGTTCCTGATCAATACGCCGGTTGCCACCTATGACCTGAAGAAGGGACTGACCGGAGAGCAGCCGCATGATCCGAGAGATTTGATCACGAAGATCACGACCTGTGCTCCGGGTGAGGGCGGTAAGCAGTTGTGGCTGGATGCCTTGGAACTTTTCTTCTGCAAGGATCAGCAGCTGATCGATTATGTGCAGCTGGTGGTCGGAATGGCGGCGATCGGGAAAGTCTATCAGGAGCACATGATCATTGCCTATGGCGGCGGTGCCAACGGTAAATCGACATTCTGGAACACGATCTTCCGGGTCCTGGGCGATTACGCCGGGAAGCTGTCTGCAGAAGCCCTGACCATGAACTGCAAGAGGAATATCAAGCCGGAGATGGCGGAGCTGAAAGGCCGCAGGCTCATCATTTCTTCCGAGATGGAGGAAGGCATGAGGCTGAATACAGCGACGGTAAAGCAGCTTTGCTCTACGGATGAGATCCAAGCGGAGAAGAAGTATAAGGCTCCGTTCCACTTTGTTCCGTCACATACGCTGGTGCTGTACACGAATCACCTGCCGAAGGTCGGTGCCAATGATGACGGTATCTGGAGAAGGCTGATCGTGATTCCCTTCAATGCGAAGATCACCGGGAAAAACGATATCAAGAACTATGCGGATTACCTGTACGACCACGCCGGTTCCTTCATTATGAGCTGGATCATCGAAGGGGCGAAGAAGGCAGTGGAGATGGATTTCAAGGTACCGCTGCCGAAGGTCGTGGAGGATGCGATTGAGGCATATCGCGAGGACAACGACTGGATGGGACATTTCCTGGCTGACTGCTGTGACGTTGATAAGGATGCTTCGGAGAAGTCCGGGGAACTGTATCAGGCATACAGGGCGTACTGCCTGCAGAATGGTGAATTTACCAGAAGCACGACGGACTTCTATTCAGCGATCGAAAAGGCAGGTTTTGTCAGACGCAAGACGCGCTCTGGAATCATGGTTCATGGTCTGAGCCTGAAGGAAGGACAGGACTTCCTAGACTGATGCGCAGGTCATGCAGGTCGATAGAGTAACTGTTTTCAGAATGGTGACATTTCAGAAACGTTGATTTTAAGCCATTGTGCAGGTCGTGAAGGTCTACTACTAAAAGTCGTATAAGAGAGTTTTTTGAAAATGCCTTAAAGGGAGTTTACGGGACGACTTTCACGACCTGCACACCTGAAAACTTTGATGGAGGTTAGCGATGCGTGAAAAAGTCATAGAGCAGAAGCTGGTCGCTGAGGTGAAAAAGCGCGGCGGTATCTGTCCGAAGTGGGTGTCCCCAGGATTTGATGGGATGCCCGACCGGATCGTCTTACTGCCGGGAAGGCGCTTCGGACTGGTGGAGGTCAAGGCTCCGGGTGAACGTCCGAGACCGCTGCAGGTTTCACGGCACCGGCTTCTGATGAGATTAGGCTTCCGGGTTTATGTACTGGACGATCCGGAGCAGATTGGAGGAATACTGGATGAAATACAATCCACATGATTATCAGAAATATGCGATCAATTTCATAAAGGAACATCCCATAGCGGCGATCCTGCTGGACATGGGTATGGGCAAGACCAGTATCGTGCTGGCAGCACTGAATGACCTGATGTTTGACAGCTTCGAGGTAACGAAGGTACTGATTATCGCGCCGCTTCGAGTTGCGAAGCATACCTGGTCAGCGGAAATACAGAAATGGGATCAGCTGCGGGGGCTTCGATATTCCATAGCAGTCGGTACGGCGGCAGAGAGGATGAAAGCGCTTCAGGCAGATGCGGATATTTACATCATCAACAGGGAGAACGTTCCCTGGCTGATCGAAAAGAGCGGATTGTCCTTTGACTACGATATGGTGGTGATCGATGAGCTGTCATCCTTTAAAAACTGGCAGGCGAAGAGGTTCAAGGCACTGATGAAGGTAAGGCCGAGAGTGAAAAGGATTGTGGGCTTGACCGGCACTCCTTCCAGCAATGGTTTGATGGATCTCTTTGCAGAATACAAGGTTTTGGATATGGGAGAGAGACTTGGAAGGTTTATCAGCCAGTACAGAGTCGAGTACTTTGTACCGGATCAGACAAACGGTCCGATCGTATACAGCTACAGGCTCAGGAAGGGTGCTGATAAGAGGATTTATGACAGAATCTCCGATATCACGATTTCCATGAAGGGAACCGATCACCTGCAGATGCCGGAACTGATCAACTCTGAATATCCGGTATATCTGGACGCGGATGAACGTGAGAAGTATGAGGCGATGGCGAGCGACCTGGTGATCAATCTTCCGGGCGGTGAAGTGACGGCTGCCAATGCTGCAACGCTTTCCGGAAAGCTGACACAGATGGCCAACGGTGCTGTCTATTCTGATGCCGGCGGTATCGAGTTCATTCACGATAAGAAGCTGGATGCTTTGGAGGATATCATCGAGGCTGCAAATGGAAAGAGCATTCTGGTGGCGTATTGGTACAAGCATGATCTGACAAGGATCATCGACAGGTTGGAAGCCCTGAGTGTGAAGTACGGAAAGCTGGATTCGGATCAGAGCATTGAGGATTGGAATGCAGGAAGACTGGAGGTGGGACTGATACATCCGGCTTCTGCAGGACACGGACTGAATCTTCAGAGCGGCGGTAATACTTTGGTGTGGTTCGGGATGATATGGAGCCTGGAACTTTACCAGCAGACGGTGGCCAGGCTTTGGAGACAGGGACAGGAATCCGGGACAGTCGTGGTGCAGCATATTATTACGGCCGATTCGATTGATGAACGAATCATGAAGGCACTTCACGCAAAGGGCAATACACAGGCCAGACTGATCGATGCCGTGAAAGCGGAGGTAAGTGCCTATGGCAGGAAATAAAAATCTGGCAGAAGATCCATATGAGCGATTAGCAAATGCAATCATTCTGCAGGCAGTCGCTGATTACAGGGTGGCGCTTAAGAAGATCAAGGCACATCCGAAGGATCGAAAAGCAATAGATGAGGCCCTGGAGATCGAGAGGTTCTTTCGTTCCGGCTGGTACAGCCAGCTGACAAGCGTGGACGGGGAATACCTGATCAAAAGGCTTCAGGACGAAGTGAGACAATCAGAGTCAATCCGAGGGAGAAAAAATAAATCCAATCGGAGGTAGCTTATGAACAGACATCAGCAGGAAGCCAAGAAATATTTATCACAGGCCTTCGGACTGAACCAGCGGATCGAGAGTAAGCTGGGGCAGATCGAGGATCTTCATGACCTAGCAACCAAAGCAACGGTGACATATTCGGATATGCCGAAGAGCCCGAACAGGGATGGCTCCAGAATGGAAGATGCCATTATCAAGATCATCGACCTGGAGAACGAGATCAATCAGGATATGATGAAGCTTGTGGAACTGAAGAAGGATATCATCCGCAGGATCAAAGCAGTGGAGAGTGCAGAGCTTCAGACGATACTGGAACTGCGGTACTTGTCCTATATGAGATGGGAAGAGATCGCCATTGAGCTTGGGTACGGTATCGATAATGTATTCCGCCTTCACAGGAATGCTCTGGATGAAATAACGATTCCGGAAACAATACAGTAAAATCAAGTTCGATACAGTAAGCCTATGTGATAATGTTAAACTGGCAAAAGCGAAAGATGAGAGAGCCGTTACGGAGCAAAATACCGTGGCGGCTTTTTCTATGGGAAAGAAGGTGGAATGATGCCAAGGAAACAGAAGCATCCATGCTCTTATCCCGGATGCCCGAAGCTGACAGACAAAAGGTTCTGTGAAGAGCATGAGAAGCTGAGTAATAGCAACTATGAGAGGTACGGTAGGGATAAGTCTACGAAGAAGAGATACGGTCGTGCATGGAAGAGGATCCGTGACAAGTATGCTGCGGAGCATCCGTTCTGTGAGCTGTGTTTTGAACGTGGAATTATTGTGCCGACTGAAGAGATCCACCACAAGCTGCCTTTGAGTGAAGGTGGTACACACGATCGAAGTAATCTGATCGCGCTGTGCAAGTCGTGTCACTCAACCATACACGCGAAGAGAGGGGACTACTGGGGAAACCATCGTGGGTAGGGGCGGTGCGAATCTCTACAGGTATGGCTCTTAGGGAACGGCGCGGGGGTCACGCGTGCAAAATCGCGAAATGAAAAGTGAAATTTGGAAGGAAGGAGGGCGATGCTCTATGGCTGGAAGAAAGCCGAAGCCTACAGCGGTGAAAAAGCTGGAAGGCAATCCGGGAAAGAGAAAACTGAACACAAAAGAACCGAATCCGGGAAAGGGAATGCCCGACTGCCCTACATGGTTATTGCCGGAAGCCAAGACAGAATGGATCCGGTTATCGGAGAAACTGAATCAGATGGGAGTGCTGACGGAAATCGATCGGTCTGCATTTGCAGCCTATTGTCAGTCCTATGCCAGATGGAAAGAGGCTCAGGAGCATATCAATTTCGAGGGTGCTACCTATGAAACGGAGAATGGTATGCAGAGACCAAATCCGTGGGTTGCAATCTGTAACACGGAGCAGCGACTGATGATGCAGGCAGCATCTGAGTTTGGTCTGACTCCATCTGCCAGATCGAGGATCATGGCGGCATCCGGTGTCGGCAAGGACGAAGAAGATGAGATGGAGGCATTACTTGGGGGTGAGGCTTAATGGCGGAGAGAAGACCTGCGGGTTATCCGAAGCTGAAGAACTATAAGCCGTCAAGATTTATGCTTCCGACATCTCATTATGATAAAGCGAAGGCTGACAGGGCAGTGAAGTTCATCGAGAATCTGTGCCATACCAAAGGGAAATGGGCTGGCAAGCGATTCTGGCTGCTTCCCTGGCAGGAGCAATTGATCCGGGATATCTTCGGAATCGTCAAACCTGACGGGTACCGGCAGTTCCGGACAGCTTTTGTGGAAATATGCAAGAAGGTAGGTAAGAGCGAATTGGCAGCAGCCGTCGCTCTTTATCTTTTATATGCAGATAATGAACCTTCTGCTGAAGTCTATGGTGCTGCGGCTGACCGGCAGCAGGCCAGCATCGTTTTCGATGTGGCAAGGCAGATGGTGGAGATGTCGCCGGCGCTTCTGAAGCGATCGAAGCTGATGATGGCAACAAAGAGAATCGTGAATTATGGAAATTCAGGATATTACCAGGTGCTCAGTGCAGAGGTCGGGGGTAAGCATGGATTTTCAGTCAGCGGATTGGTATTTGATGAGATTCATACGCAGCCGAACAGGCAGCTGTATGACGTTCTGACAAAGGGATCTTCGGATGCCAGACAGAATCCGCTGCATTTCATTATCACCACGGCAGGCACGGACAGACATTCCATTGCGTATGAGCTTCATACGAAGGCGGTGGATATTCTGGAAGGCCGGCGTGTGGATCCGACTTTCTATCCGGTGGTCTACGGACTGAAGGACGATGAGGACTGGGAGGATGAAGCGAACTGGTACAAGGTCAATCCTTCCCTGGGATATACGGTCGATATCGAAAGGCTCAGGGATGCCTACCGGGAAGCAAAACAGAATCCGGCAGACGAAGTGACCTTCAAGTGGCTGAGGCTGAACATGTGGGTTTCAAGTACGGTTGCATGGATACCTGATGCGATATTCATGAAGGGAAATGAAGAGATCGACCTGGCTGCTCTGGAAGGCAGAGACTGTTACGGCGGGCTGGACTTATCCAGCACCGGAGATATCACGGCTCTGGTTCTGATGTTTCCACCGCGGGATGAGGATGAGAAGTATATCTTGCTTCCTTTTTTCTGGGTACCGGAAGAGACGATACCGCAGAGGGTAAAGGCTGCTTCTGTTCCTTATGATATCTGGGAGAAACAAGGATTCCTGTTATCGACGGAAGGCAACGTGATCCACTATGACTTCATTGAGAAGTTCATCAATGATCTGGCGGAAAAGTACCACATTTGTGAAATCGCAGTGGATAGGTGGAACGCGACGCAGATGATTCAGAACCTTGAAGGTGACGGCTTCACGATGGTTCCGTTCGGACAGGGCTTTGCTTCGATGTCCGGACCGACGAAAGATTTTTATCGTCTGCTCATGGAAGGCCAGATCATTCACGGAGGGCATCCGGTTCTCAGGTGGATGGCAGGGAACGTAGTAGTAGATACGGATCCTGCCGGAAACATCAAGGTGACGAAGGCAAAATCGAAAGAGAAGATCGACGGCATTGTGGCTGCAATCATGGCTCTTGACCGGTGCATCCGCAATCAGACGGAGCCGCAGGGGAGTGTTTATGATGAGCGCGGATTACTTGTATTTTGACGAAGGAGGGAATTGCGATGGGAATACTGAGCGGTTTATTTCGGAGCAGGGATAAGCCCACGGACAGGACGGCAGGAAGTTCGTATTCGTTCTTCTTAGGCGGGACGGCTTCTGGCAAGTACGTAACTGAGAGATCTGCGATGCAGATGACGGCGGTGTACTGCTGCGTGAGGATCCTGTCGGAGGCGGTGGCGAGCTTGCCATTACAATTTTACAGATATACCGATGATGGCGGTAAGGAGAAAGCGGTGGAACATCCGCTTTATTTTTTGCTCCATGATGAGCCGAATCCGGAGATGACTTCCTTCATATTCAGGGAGACATTGATGACGCACCTGCTTTTGTGGGGGAATGCGTATTCACAGATCATCCGCAATGGCAAGGGTGAAGTTGTGGCTTTGTATCCGCTGATGCCGGATCGGATGAAGGTGGATCGTGATGAACACGGAAGGCTTTATTACGAATACACCGTTTATGATTCGGACGATGTGGACGGCAGGAAGGGCACCAACAAGGTTGGAAGGACAGTAAGGCTCCAGCCTCATGATGTGCTGCATATTCCGGGGCTTGGCTTTGACGGTCTGGTTGGCTATTCACCGATTGCAATGGCGAAGAATGCGATCGGCCTGGCAATCGCTACGGAAGAATACGGCAGTAAGTTCTTTGCAAACGGCGCTGCTCCTTCCGGCGTGCTGGAGCATCCGGGAACCATTAAGGATCCGAGCAAGGTGAGGGAAAGTTGGCAGGCTACCTTCGGAGGAAGCGGCAATGCGAATAAGATTGCTGTTTTGGAAGAGGGCATGAAGTACACGCCGATTTCCATTTCACCGGAGCAGGCTCAGTTCCTGGAGACAAGGAAGTTCCAGATCGATGAGATTGCGAGGATCTTCCGTGTGCCGCCTCATATGATCGGTGACTTGGAGAAGTCCAGCTTTAATAACATTGAGCAGCAGTCGCTGGAGTTTGTGAAATACACGCTGGATCCCTGGGTGAGCCGATGGGAGCAGGCAATGGTGAGAGCTTTGCTCACTCCGGATGAGAAGAAGAAATACTTCTTCAAATTCAATGTGGACGGTTTGCTCCGTGGAGATTACCAGAGCAGGATGAACGGCTATGCGACAGCCAGACAGAACGGCTGGATGTCCGCAAACGATATCCGAGAGCTGGAGAACCTGGACAGGATCCCGGCGGAACAGGGCGGTGATCTGTACCTGATCAATGGAAATATGACGAAGCTGGAGGATGCCGGGATATTTGCGGCAGGCAACAACGGAAAGGAGGAAGGAGATTCCGATGAAGAAGTTTTGGAACTGGAAAAGCAGGAAGATCAGAGACCAGGCTTCAGACGAAGAGGTCAATGAGAGAGTGCTTTTCCTGAATGGAACCATAGCAGAAGAGAGCTGGTTTGACGATGATGTCACACCGGCTCTTTTTAAAGAAGAGCTGAATGCCGGAACAGGAAACATCACGGTCTGGATCAATAGTCCGGGCGGTGACTGTGTGGCGGCAGCTCAGATTTACAACATGCTGATGGACTATAAGGGCGA